>CAJNCF010000003.1 GCA_905221195.1 bacterium | reverse complement strand
ACGATAAAGGAAACACCACAGTCACAACCCCAGAAGGTAAGACAGCGGTAATCCCAGCGTCAGACTTGACTAAGTCATCAGCAGATGTAGCTAAACCAAACGCAGGCAACGATGTGAATACACCAGCAGCTAAAACTGTAGTATCGAACCTAGACAAGTTGACAGATGCTGAGAAGAAAGCAATCGAAGATAAGGTTAAAGCAGTCAATCCAGGAGCGACTGTAGTCGTAGACGATAAGGGTAACGCGACAGTCACAACTCCGGAAGGTAAGACAGCAGTCATTCCAGCAACTGATTTAGTGAAAACACAAGATGATATTACTAAAGAAAATGCAGGTAATGATGTAAATACACCAGTAGCTAAAACTGTAGTAGCAAATCCAGATGCTCTAACTTCAGAAGAGAAGAAAGCGATCGAAGATAAGGTTAAAGCAGTCAACCCAGGTTCAACTGTAGTAGTGGACGATAAGGGTAATGCAACAGTAGCTAAAGGTGATGGTACAGTTCTTAACATTCCAGCTTTAGACCTAGTTATTCCAGCAGATGATTTGGCAGATGCAGCTAAGAATACAGTTGTTAAAACTCCAGCAATTCGCACATTAGTAGCTGATAAAGAAAAATTAACAGATGCTGAAAAAGCAGCAGTTAAGAAAGCAATTGAAGCAGTCAATCCAGGAGCGACTGTAGTCGTAGACGATAAAGGTAACGCAACAGTCACATTAGATGGAAACACAGTGTCAATTGCAAAAGACCAATTAGTGAAAACAGCAAGTGATGTAACAGCTAAGAATAGCGGAGATAACATCAATCTTGACTTCGAAAAAGAAACAGTAGCAGACCTCAATAACTTAACAGATGCAGAAAAAGAAGCTGCAAAAGCTAAGATTAAAGGAGCAAATGCTGATGTGGTAGAAGTTATCTTCGACAAAGCAGGAAATGCAACTGTTGTAACTAAAGATGGTAAAGTTTTAGCAATTGCCGCTGAAGATATCTTTAAACAACGTCCTTCAGCTCCAAACAATGGTGGAAATGGAACTTCTGGCAACAACGGAACAACTAACACAGATGTGAAAGTGGATAAAGCTAAGTTAGAAGGCGCTATTCGTCAATTAGATGAATTAATCATCAAAGAATCAGCTAAGCTTGATGCAGAAACTGCAAAAGAAGCGAATGACTTGTTAGCAGACGCTAAGAAAGTATTTGCTAATGCAGACGCAAGTCAAGCAGAAGTAGATGCAATGGTTAAACTTATCGAAGACTTCATGGCGAAAGTTGCTCCATCAACTGATCATGCAACTCCAGCTACTACTCAAGCAGCAGCTAATGCTAGCCAAGAAGCAGAAAATACACGTACAGTGGCTAAAGAATTGCCAAATACAGGTACAGCAGATTCTGTAGTATCTATGGTAGCAGCAGCCGCAAGTGCATTACTTGGTCTTGGTCTTGCAGGCCGTCGTCGTAAAGAAGACGAAGAAGCTTAATTGGTAGATTGTTTGATAATTATTAGATGATAAGTCCGATTTTTAAAGCTTAAATAAGTACCTCTCATAAGAAAATCTCCTAGCAGGAAAGTCTGCTAGGAGATTTTTGCATTTCAGGAAGTGGACGGCTGACTTGGCAACCAGCTGAGGGTAAAGGTTAGCTGATCAGCTTTCAAGAGGTCTCGGTGTTGAATGCTAGATACTGGCACCTTATCCAGTCGGCATTCTTTGATAAAGTTGAAGTGGCTGTAGTTTTGTTCGGCATGGATATCCAGCCATTTACCTTCTTTAGCTAGGTAGATACGGAGATGGTCAAAGAGAGGGATTCCGAGGTCGTAGCTGGGTTTGCCTGGACAGGTTGGATAGAATCCTAGAGTGGACCAGATGTACCAAGCAGAGAGACTACCATTGTCTTCATCACCAGGATAGGCTTGCCAGCTTGGGTGGAAGGCTTTCTGACGCAGCGTCTTGATGAGAAGGGCAGTGTAGTCAGGGTTATTGCTGTAGCGGAAGAGATAAGGAATGTGGAAGCTAGGCTGATTGGAAATGGCGACTTGTCCAAAAGGAGCGGTAGCCATCTCGCTCATTTCATGAATCTCGTAACCATAGCCTGTCGTCTCAAAGAGGGGAGCATCCTGACAGGTTTTCAAAAGATAGTTGCTGAAGGCTTCTTTTCCACCCATAAGTTGGATTAAGCCAGGGATGTCGTGGAGGACGCCTAAAGTCGCTTGAATGGCAGAACATTCGGCATAATCACGTCCCCAACTATAAGGAGAGAAGTCAGGACGGATGTTGCCTTGCTTGTCTCGCGCTCGCATGTAACTTGTCTCAGCATCAAATAGATGGCGGTAATTTTGTGAAGCGGTTTTATAAGTTTCTGCGATGTTATCCTGACCAAGTTTTTTGGCACAGCTGGCGATACAAAAGTCGCTATAGGCATAGTCTAGGGTATGGCTGACGCTTTCGTGGTGGTCGGTAGAGAGGTAGCCCAGTTCTTGGTATTGGGCTAGTCCGTGGCGACCATTGATGCCGAGAGGGTCGGACTTGGCGGCTGTTTCAAGCATGGCTTGGAGGAGTTCTTCTTCTAGGTCGGGGGCTATGTCCTTGCAGGCGCTATCTGCGATAATACCATCTAAAAGGGTACCTGGCATCATGCCACGTTCATCTGGAGCCAACCACTTTGGAAGGAATCCAGTCTCGCGGTAGCTATTGAGAAAGCCTTCTAAAAAAAGACGATAATGCTCTGGTATGACAAGGGCAAAGAGGGGGAAGGTGGTGCGGAAAGTATCCCAGAAACCATTGTTGCTAAAGAGGACACCGTGCTTGACAGTACCAGTAGGCAGATCCATGTGGATGGCTTGCCCTGATTCATCAATCTCATAAAAAGTCTGTGGGAAGAGGAAAAGTCTGTAAAGGCAGTGGTCAAAGAAGGTTCGATCGGCCTCTCCTGTCTCGATAATGTCAAAACGATGGAGGAAATTTTCCCAGTTCGCTTGGGCATCTGCTTTACAGTTATCAAAGTCCTTTTGAGGTAGATTAAGCAGTGCTTGAGAAGGGGAGATGAAAGAAGTTGCTAGCTGAATCTCAGCATGGCTGCTTGCTAAGTCAATTCGCCAGTCTCCACCTTCTTGGCTGACAGCAAGAATATCCGTGTTCATTTGCAGGGCAGTGAACATCGTTAGTGGATTTTTGTTGGTCTCAGTTTTACCTTCTTGTCGCAGGGCAAGAGTTCTCTTATCTACTTGCTCTACGGTCAGTTCATCTGCTGCGTGAAGATAGAGGGAGAGGGCTTTACCTTGCTTTTGCTCCAAACGAATAGAGGCGCCGTAGCAAGTCGGTGTGAGCTGGCTTTCAATCTGATAGCGCAGGGAGAAAATCTTCAGATAATGAGGTTGGAAAGAGGCCTTATCCATATCATAGGAAGACTGGCGGTGGAAGAGGCTGTCTCCACCCAGTTGGCCTGTGACAGGTGTCAGGAGGAGCCAAGAGTAGTCCCCAATCCAAGGACTGGGCTGGTGGGTTAATCGAATCCCCTGAAAGATGGGCAGATGCGGATCGAAAAACCAAGCTCCCTCCTGGTCACTGGTCTGGGGCACAAAATAATTCATCCCAAAAGGTACGCCCGTGTAAGGCAGGGTATTTCCCCTAGAAAAGGCATGCTTGCTGGCAGTGCCAAAGCGGGTATCTATGGTTTCAAGTAGTGATTTCATAGTCTTTCCTTTAGCTGTTTTTCTACATTATATCAGAAAAAGAAAGCCTTTAGAAAAGGAGTTTCAAAGATAACTATTTTGTAGAAAAATGACTATCATTTGTGTATGTATTTTCTGTTTCAAAAGCTATATACTGAAAATGAAACTTGTTTGAAAGAGGAATGATACATGATTTATTCGAAAGAAATTGTTAGAGAATGGCTGGATGAAGTAGCAGAGCGGGCCAAGGATCATCCAGAGTGGGTGGATGTCTTCGAGCGTTGCTATACAGACACCTTGGACAATACGGTTGAAATCCTAGAAGATGGCTCAACGTTTGTCTTGACAGGGGATATTCCTGCCATGTGGCTTCGGGATTCGACAGCCCAACTCAGACCCTATCTTCATGTGGCTAAAAGAGATGCCCTTCTGCGCCAGACCATTGCGGGTTTGGTCAAACGCCAGATGACCTTGGTGCTCAAGGATCCCTATGCCAATTCCTTTAACATTGAGGAAAACTGGAAGGGGCACCACGAGACTGACCATACCGACCTTAATGGCTGGATTTGGGAGCGAAAGTATGAAGTGGACTCGCTTTGCTATCCTTTGCAGTTGGCTTATCTTCTCTGGAAAGAAACTGACGAGACCAGTCAGTTTGATGAGACTTTTGTCAAAGCGACCAAGGAGATTCTCCATCTGTGGACAGTAGAACAAGACCACAAGAACTCTCCTTATCGTTTTGTCCGAGATACAGACCGCAAGGAAGATACCTTGGTAAATGATGGCTTTGGACCTGATTTTGCAGTGACAGGTATGACCTGGTCAGCCTTCCGTCCAAGTGATGATTGCTGTCAGTATAGCTATTTGATTCCGTCAAATATGTTTGCTGTAGTAGTCTTGGGTTATGTCCAAGAAATCTTTGCAGCATTAGAACTAGCTGATAGCGAGAGTATTATTGCTGATGCTAAGCGTCTCAAAGCGGAGATTCAAGAAGGTATCGAAAACTACGCCTACACAACCAACAGCAAGGGCGAAAAGATTTATGCCTTTGAAGTGGATGGCCTAGGAAATGCCAGCATCATGGATGATCCAAACGTACCAAGTTTGTTGGCTGCACCTTATCTGGGCTATTGCGACATTGAAAACGAAGTCTATCAAGCCACTCGCCGTACCATTCTGAGTTCGGAAAATCCTTATTTCTACCAAGGAGAATACGCTAGTGGGCTCGGAAGTTCTCATACCTTCTATCGCTATATCTGGCCGATTGCCCTTTCTATCCAAGGCTTAACAACAAGTGATAAGGCAGAGAAGAAATTCTTGCTGGATCAGTTGGTTGCCTGCGATGGAGGTACAGGTGTCATGCATGAAAGCTTCCACGTGGATGACCCAACGCTTTACTCACGTGAATGGTTCTCTTGGGCCAATATGATGTTCTGTGAGTTAGTCTTGGATTACCTGGATATCCGCTAATACTCTTCGAAAATCTCTTCAAACCACGTCAGCTTCGCCTTGCCGTATAGATGTTACTGACTTCGTCAGTTCTATCTGCAACCTCAAAACAGTGTTTTGAGCTGACTTCGTCAGTTTATCCACAACCTCAAAGCAGTGCTTTGAGCAGCCTGCGGCTAGCTTCCTAGTTTGCTCTTTGATTTTCATTGAGTATAAGGAGCTCGCTTTAGTTTTACTGATTCTTGTCAGAATCACACTTTTACATTTAAAACGTTAAAATTTAAATTTAGAATGAGGTTTTACTTCATGGAAAATGTTGTTGTACATATTATCTCACATAGTCACTGGGATCGTGAGTGGTACTTGCCTTTTGAAAGCCACCGTATGCAGTTGGTGGAATTGTTTGACAATCTCTTTGATCTCTTTGAAAATGACCCTGAGTTCAAGAGTTTCCACTTAGATGGACAAACCATTGTCCTTGATGACTACTTGGAAATTCGTCCTGAAAATCGCGACAAAGTCCAACGTTACATTGACCAAGGCAAACTCAAAATTGGTCCCTTTTACATCTTGCAGGATGACTACTTGATTTCAAGTGAAGCCAATGTCCGCAACACCTTGATTGGTCAAGCAGAATGTGCAAAATGGGGCAAATCAACCCAGATTGGTTACTTCCCAGATACCTTTGGAAATATGGGACAAGCGCCTCAAATCCTACAAAAATCAGGCATTCACGTGGCAGCCTTTGGCCGTGGTGTGAAGCCGATTGGATTTGACAACCAAGTTCTTGAAGATGAGCAGTTTACTTCTCAGTTTTCAGAAATGTACTGGCAGGGTGCGGACGGAAGTCGTGTCCTCGGTATCCTCTTTGCCAATTGGTACAGTAACGGGAATGAAATTCCAGTTGATAAAGACGAGGCCTTGGCCTTCTGGAAACAAAAATTGTCAGATGTGCGTGCCTATGCTTCGACCAACCAATGGTTGATGATGAACGGATGTGATCACCAACCTGTACAGAAAAATCTGAGCGAAGCCATTCGTGTGGCAAATGAACTCTTCCCAGATGTGACTTTTGTACACAGTTCTTTTGATGAATATATTCAAGCTGTGGAAGGTGCCCTACCTGAACACTTATCAACGGTTACAGGCGAGTTGACCAGTCAGGAAACAGATGGTTGGTACACACTTGCCAACACTTCTTCATCACGTATTTACCTAAAACAAGCCTTCCAAGAAAATAGCAACCTCCTCGAGCAAGTGGTGGAACCATTGACAATTATCACTGGTGGACATAACCACAAGGACCAGTTGACCTATGCTTGGAAAACACTTTTGCAGAATGCGCCGCATGATAGTATCTGTGGTTGTAGTGTGGACGAAGTTCATCGCGAGATGGAAACCCGTTTTGCCAAGGTCAACCAAGTCGGAACCTTTGTTAAGACCAATCTTCTTAACGAGTGGAAGGGTAAAATCGCTACAGCTAAGGCTCAAAGTGACTATCTCTTTACCGTTATTAACACAGGCTTGCATGATAAGGTCGATACTGTCAGCACAGTGATTGATGTGGCGACTTGTGATTTCAAGGAATTGCACCCAACAGAAGGTTACAAGAAGATGGCTACTCTTACCTTGCCAAGTTACCGTGTTGAGGACTTGGATGGTCGTCCTGTAGAGGCTAAAATCGAAGATCTTGGGGCTAATTTTGAGTATGATTTACCCAAAGACAAGTTCCGCCAAGCTCGTATTGCTCGTCAAGTGCGCGTGACCATCCCCGTTCACCTAGCACCGCTTTCTTGGACAACCTTCCAATTGCTGGAAGGAGAACAAGAACACCGTGAGGGTATTTACCAAAACGGAGTGATTGATACGCCATTTGTAAGGGTGAGTGTGGGTGACAATATCACAGTTTATGACAAGACAACTCACGAAGCTTATGAAGACTTCATCCGCTTTGAAGACCGTGGGGACATCGGAAACGAGTACATCTATTTCCAACCAAAAGGAACAGAGCCCATCTACGCCGAGCTTAAAGGCTACGAGGTCTTGGAAAACACAGCTCGCTATGCTAAGATTTTGCTCAAACATGAATTGACCGTGCCTGTCAGTGCCGATGAAAAGCTAGAAGAAGAGCAAAAAGGAATCATCGAGTTTATGAAGCGTGAGGCTGGACGGTCAGAAGAATTGACAAGCATTCCTCTTGAAACTGAGTTGACTGTTTTTGTTGACAATCCACAAATCCGCTGTAAGACTCGCTTTACTAACACTGCCAAAGACCATCGTATCCGTCTCTTGGTCAAGACTCATAACACGCGTCCAAGCAATGATTCCGAAAGTATCTATGAAGTGGTAACACGACCAAACAAACCAGCGGCTTCATGGGAAAATCCTGAAAATCCTCAACACCAACAAGCCTTTGTTAGTCTGTATGACGATGAAAAAGGTGTGACTGTATCCAACAAGGGATTGAATGAATACGAAATCCTTGGAGACGATACCATTGCAGTGACTATTCTGCGTGCCTCAGGTGAGTTGGGTGACTGGGGCTACTTCCCAACGCCAGAGGCTCAGTGTTTGCGTGAGTTTGAAGTCGAATTTGCGCTTGAATGCCACCAAGCCCAAGAACGCTTTTCAGCCTATCGTCGTTCTAAAGCCTTGCAGACACCATTTACTAGTCTTCAGGTTGCTAAACAAGAAGGAAGTGTGGCTACGACTGGTAGCCTCTTGAGTCATTCTGTTCTCAGCGTACCGCAAATCTGTCCGACAGCCTTTAAGGTAGCTGAAAATGAAGAAGGTTATGTTCTTCGTTACTACAATATGTGTAGTGAAAATGTGCGTGTACGAGAAAGTCAACATCTCTTCCTTGACCTACTTGAACGACCATACCCAGTTCATAGAGGCCTCATTGCGCCACAAGAGATTCGTACAGAACTCATCAAAAAAGAAGAAATTTAATTTCAAAAAGTAAACATAAAAAGAAAGGAGGGGCGAAAAAGTAAGGACTAACTGCTGATTTGCCCCTTTTTATGGTAAAAAGAATGACCATTGCAACGATTGATATCGGAGGAACTGGGATTAAGTTTGCTAGTCTGGCTCCTGATGGGAAAATATTAGATAAGACAAGCATACCAACGCCTGAAAGTTTGGAGAATTTACTAGCTTGGCTAGACCAGCGCTTGTCAGAACAGGATTACAGCGGGATTGCTATGAGCGTTCCAGGTGCGGTCAATCAAGAAACTGGTGTGATTGATGGATTCAGTGCGGTGCCGTACATCCACGGATTTTCTTGGTATGAGGCGCTTAGCTCTTATCAGCTACCTATCCATCTTGAAAATGATGCCAACTGCGTGGGGCTAAGTGAATTACTAGCTCATCCAGAACTTGAAAATGCAGCCTGTGTCGTGATTGGGACAGGGATTGGTGGAGCCATGATTATTAACAGTAGACTTCACCGAGGACGCCATGGCTTGGGTGGAGAATTTGGCTACATGACAACCCTTGCCCCTGCTGAAAAGCTCAACAACTGGTCGCAACTAGCGTCAACTGGAAATATGGTGCGATATGTGATTGAAAAGTCTGGTCAGACTGACTGGGACGGTCGCAGGATTTACCAAGAAGCTGCAGCTGGTAATACCCTTTGCCAAGAAGCTATTGAGCGCATGAACCGCAATCTGGCGCAAGGCTTACTCAATATTCAGTATCTCATCGATCCAGATGTCATCAGTCTAGGCGGTTCTATCAGTCAAAATCCAGACTTCATTCAAGGCGTCAAAAAAGCTGTCGATGAATTTGTTGAAACCTACGAAGAATACACGGTCGCACCTGTTATTCAAGCCTGCACCTATCATGCAGATGCCAATCTCTACGGTGCCCTTGTCAACTGGCTACAGGAGGAAAATCAATGGTAAGATTTACAGGACTTAGTCCCAAACAAACTCAGGCAATCGACTTGCTGACAAAGCATATCTCTTTACCAGATGTGGAAGTGGCAGTCGCTCAGTCTGACCAAGCGTCTATCTCTATCAGGGGTGAAAGTGGACACTATCAACTAACTTATGACAAACCTCACCAACTCTATCGCGCCTTGTCCTTGTTGGCAACGGCTCTAGTAGAAGCTGACAAAATAGAGATTGAGGAGCAGGCGGCTTATGAAGATTTAGCCTACATGGCAGACTGTTCGCGCAATGCAGTTTTGAATGTAGCCTCTGCCAAGCAGATGATTGAGGTCTTGGCGCTCATGGGGTATTCAACTTTTGAACTCTACATGGAAGACACCTACCAGATTGAGGGGCAACCTTATTTTGGTTACTTCCGTGGGGCTTATTCAGCTGAAGAGTTACAGGAAATCGAAGCCTATGCCCAGCAGTTTGATATGACCTTTGTGCCCTGCATCCAGACCTTGGCCCACTTATCAGCCTTTGTCAAATGGGGTGTCAAAGAAGTGCAGGAGCTCCGTGATGTGGAGGATATTCTTCTTATTGGCGAAGAAAAGGTCTATGACCTGATTGATGGCATGTTTGCTACTTTGTCTAAACTGCAGACTCGCAAGGTCAATATCGGGATGGATGAGGCCCACTTGGTTGGCTTGGGACGCTACCTTATCTTGAACGGTGTTGTGGACCGTAGTCTCCTCATGTGCCAACACTTGGAGCGCGTGCTGGATATTGCTGACAAGTATGGTTTCCACTGCCAGATGTGGAGCGATATGTTCTTCAAACTCATGTCAGCGGATGGCCAGTACGACCGTGATGTGGAAATTCCAGAGGAAACGCGTGTCTACCTAGACCGTCTCAAAGATCGTGTGACCTTGGTTTACTGGGACTATTATCAAGATAGCGAGGAAAAGTACAATCGTAATTTCCGCAATCACCACAAGATTAGCCATGACCTTGCCTTTGCAGGTGGAGCTTGGAAGTGGATTGGTTTCACACCCAACAACCATTTCAGCCGTCTCATCGCTCTTGAAGCCAACAAAGCCTGCCGTGCCAATGACATCAAAGAAGTCATCGTGACGGGTTGGGGGGACAATGGTGGGGAAACTGCCCAATTCTCTATCCTACCAAGCCTGCAAATCTGGGCAGAACTCAGTTACCGCAATGACCTAGACCGTTTGTCTGTTCACTTCAAGACCAATACAGGTCTATCCGTTGAGGATTTCATGCAGATCGACCTAGCCAACCTCTTACCAGACCTGCAAGATAATCTCAGTGGTATCAATCCCAACCGCTATGTCTTTTATCAGGATGTTCTCTGTCCGATTCTTGACAGGCACATGACACCTGAACAGGACAAACCGCACTTCGCTCAGGCAGCTGAGATTCTTGCTGAAATTAAAGAAAAAGCAGGAAACTATGCTTATCTCTTTGAAACTCAGGCTCAGTTGAATGCCATTTTAAGTAGTAAAGTGGATGTGGGACGACGTATTCGTCAAGCCTATCAAGCGGATGATAAGGAAAGTCTGCAAGAAATCGCAAGACAAGAATTACCAGAACTTAGAAGCCGAATCGAACACTTCCATACCCTCTTTAGCCACCAATGGTTGAAGGAAAACAAGGTCTTTGGCTTGGATACAGTTGATATCCGTATGGGCGGACTATTGCAACGCATCAAGCGAGCAGAAAGTCGCATCGAGGCTTATCTGGCTGGTCAGCTGGACCGCATCGACGAGCTAGAGGTAGAAATCCTGCCATTTAACGACTTTTACGCAGACAAGGGCTTCGCAGCCACAACAGCCAATCAGTGGCATACCATTGCGACAGCTTCAACGATTTATACGACTTAATACTCTTCTAAAATCTCTTCAAACCACGTCAGCTTCCATCTGCAACCTCAAAACAGTGTTTTGAGCAGTCTGCGGCTAGCTTCCTAGTTTGCTCTTTGATTTTCATTGAGTATAAAAACAAGAACACTGTGCCTTACTCAGAGTGTTTCTCGTGAAACATCCCTTTCTTCAAAAGTACTCCACATAAAATAATTTGTGGAGTTTTTTCTATGATTAGTAGCTTAACCTAACCTGTAAATAGGAGTATACTAATAATGTAATCGTTATCAAACGTCTAAAAAGGAATTTTTAGATGGATATCAAAATAAAAAAGGGAGGAAATTATGAATAAGTTTTCAAAAACCTTAAGAGACAACTGGATCTTTCTCTTGATGGTTTTACCAGGGGCACTCTGGTTGATTCTATTCTTCTACATTCCAGTATTTGGGAACGTGGTTGCCTTCAAAGACTACCACATGACCAGTAATGGTTTCATAGATAGTATCATGAATAGTAAATGGGTCGGACTTGATAATTTCAGATTCTTGTTTAGTTCAAAAGACGCCTTTATTATCACACGAAATACTGTCCTCTACAATCTAGGCTTTATCTTTATCGGTTTGATTGTATCTGTAGGGATTGCCATCATCCTCAGTGAACTCCGTTCTAAGAGAATGGTTAAGATCTTCCAAACTTCCATGTTGTTCCCTTACTTCTTGTCTTGGGTTATCATCAGTTTCTTTACAGATGCCTTCCTAAACATTGATAAAGGGGTCTTCAACCATTTCCTAGAATCTATCGGAATGAAGGAAATCAATTTCTACGCTGACTTGGGTATTTGGCCATATCTCCTACTTTTCCTAGGTATTTGGAAAGGTTTTGGATATAGCAGTGTCATGTACTATGCGACAATCATGGGAATTGATCCAACCTACTACGAAGCAGCAACAGTGGACGGGGCCAGCAAATGGCAACGGATTCGCAATGTAACCATTCCGCAGTTGACACCATTGGTAACCGTATTGACCATCCTTGCAGTCGGAAATATCTTCCGTGCAGACTTCGGTCTTTTCTACCAAATCCCACACAATGCTGGTCAGCTTTATAACGTAACCAACGTCTTGGACGTATATGTTTATAACGGTTTGACTCAGACAGCGGATATCGGGATGGCTTCAGCGGCGGGTCTCTACCAATCAGTTGTCGGTTTGATTCTGGTTATCCTATCGAACTTACTTGCAAGACGAGTTGATCCAAACTCAGCCTTGTTCTAGAAAGGAGGAGAATATGGCAGAAAAGAAAATAAAAAAAGAAAAAATTGATAATGTCGGCATTCACTCCTTCAGTAAGAAAGCGGATATCTTCTTCAGTATCATTTCGGGTTTGATAGCCCTCTCTTGTATTCTACCCTTTGTCTTCGTTATCGTTATTTCGGTGACAGATGAAAAGAGTATCCTCCAAAATGGCTATAGCTTCTTCCCATCTCAATTTGGATTAGACGGTTTTGAGTTCTTGGCACAATTTAAGGATAAAATTCTCCAAGCCCTCTTCATCTCAGTCTTTGTAACAGTGGTGGGGACTATCACAAACGTTTTTATCACAACAACCTATGCCTACGCCATCTCGCGGACAACCTTTAAGTATCGCAGATTCTTTACGATCTTTGCCCTTCTTAGTATGTTGTTCAACGCTGGTTTGGTACCAGGCTATATCGTGGTCACTCGTTTGCTTCAACTTGGTGATACAGTTTGGGCCTTGATTGTTCCAATGCTTCTCTCACCATTCAACATCATCTTGATGCGTTCTTTCTTTAAGAAGACCATTCCAGAAGCCATTCTAGAATCCGCTCGTATCGATGGTGCTAGTGAAGCCCGGATCTTCTTCCAAATCTGTTTGCCCTTGTCACTACCAGGTATCGCAACCATCACGCTCTTAACAGCTCTTGGTTTCTGGAATGACTGGTTCAACGCTCTTCTTTATATCAAGAGTGACAACTTGTATCCATTGCAATATTTGCTGATGCAAATCCAACAAAATATGGACTACATCGCCAAAGCAGTCGGTCTATCTGGTCAACTGGGAGTTGCTCTACCAAAAGAAACAGGACGTATGGCCATGGTTGTGGTCGCAACCCTTCCAATCGCGATTCTATATCCATTCTTCCAACGCTACTTTGTAAAAGGTTTGACTATCGGTGGTGTGAAAGAATAGTACTTGTCGAGAAAAAACATTTCTCATTTCAAACTTCCCTTGCGTGAAGTTAAGATCATTACATTGTTTATAAGTTTAAAAATAAAAAAAGGAGTTTTTGTCATGAAAAACTGGAAAAAATATGCTTTTGCATCTGCTAGCGTAGTCGCTTTGGCTGCTGGTCTCGCTGCTTGTGGAAACCTTTCAGGTAACAAAAAAGCTGCTGACTCAGCTTCAGGTGATAAGACTGTTATCAAAATGTACCAAATCGGGGACAAACCAGATAACTTGGATGAATTGCTAGAAAATGCTAACAAAATCATCGGAGAAAAAGTTGGTGCTAAATTGGATATCCAATATCTTGGATGGGGTGACTATGATAAGAAAATGTCAGTTATCACATCATCTGGTGAAAACTATGATATCGCCTTTGCATCTAACTATGTCGTAAATGCTCAAAAAGGTGCTTATGCTGACTTGACTGACTTGTATAAGAAAGAAGGAGCAGAGCTTTACAAAGCACTTGACCCAGCTTACATCAAAGGTAACAGCATTAACGGTAAAATTTACGCAGTTCCAGTTGCAGCCAACGTTGCATCGTCTCAAAACTTTGCCTTCAACGGAACTCTCCTTGCTAAATACGGTATCGATATTTCAGGTGTCACTTCATACGAAACACTTGAACCAGTCTTGAAACAAATCAAAGAAAAAGCTCCAGATGTAGTGCCATTTGCAGTTACTAAGAACTTCATTCCATCTGATAACTTCGACTATCCAGTTCCAAACGGACTTCCATTCGTTATCGACCTTGAAGGAGACACTACTAAGATCGTAAACCGTTATGAAGTACCTCGTTTTAAAGAACACTTGAAGACTCTTCACAAATTCTATGAAGCTGGCTACATTCCAAAAGACGTAGCAACAAGCGATACTTCATTTGACCTTCAACAAGATACTTGGTTCGTTCGTGAAGAAACAGTAGGACCAGCTGACTACGGTAACAGCTTGCTTTCACGTGTTGCCAACAAAGATATCCAAATCAAACCAATCACTAACTTCATCAAGAAAAACCAAACAACACAAGTTGCTAACTTTGTTATCTCAAACAACTCTAAGAACAAAGAAAAATCAATGGAAGTGTTGAATCTCTTGAACACTAACCCAGAACTCTTGAACGGTCTTGTTTACGGTCCAGAAGGCAAGAACTGGGAAAAACTTGCAGGTAAAGAAAACCGTGTTAAAGTCCTTGATGGCTACAAAGGAAACACTCACATGGGTGGATGGAACACTGGTAACAACTGGATCCTTTACATCAACGAAAACGTTACAGACCAACAAATCGCAGACTCTAAGAAACAATTGGCTGAAGCTAAAGAATCTCCAGCGCTTGGATTCATCTTTAACACTGACAATGTGAAATCTGAAATCTCAGCAATCTCTAACACAATGCAACAATTCGATACAGCTATCAACACTGGTACTGTAGACCCAGACAAAGCTATTCCAGAATTGATGGAAAAATTGAAATCTGAAGGTGCCTACGATAAAGTATTGAACGAAATGCAAAAACAATACGATGAATTCTTGAAAAACAAAAAATCATAAGATCAATTGATTTCGTGTATTCATTCCTAATTCCTAAAAATGTGATCACTGCCTTCCTTAGTTCTCTAGGGGAGGTAGTGATTTTTTGGAATGAGGGCATAGGTATCCATGTTTTCTCTTATCCCTATTTAACCATTCAGGAAATCTCAAGTACTATTTAGGATTTTGAGTAAGGATTTAGGCAAATAAGGCTTATATTAGAGATGTTCCGAGTTTACAAAGGAGAGTTCATATGAAAAAATATCAACTTCTATTCAAAATAAGTGCAGTCTTATCTTACTTATTTTTCGTATTTAGTCTTTCTCAGATGACGCTTATTGTCCAAAACTATTGGCAATTTTCTTCCCAGATTGGCAATTTCGTCTGGATTCAAAATATCTTGAGTTTGCTATTTAGCGGAGTCATGATTTGGGTTCTGGTTAAGACAGGCCATGGTTATCTTTTTCGCATTCCGAGAAAAAAATGGCTTTGGTATTCGATTTTGACAGTATTAGTGGTAGTGCTCCAGATCTCTTTTAACGTTCAGACAGCTAAACATGTTCAGTCAACTGCTGAAGGTTGGGCTGTATTGATCGGTTATAGTGGGACCAACTTTGCTGAGCTAGGTATCTATATAACTTTGTTCTTTCTGACTCCACTTATGGAAGAGCTAATCTATAGAGGATTACTGCAACACGCCTTTTTTAAGCATTCGAGATTTGGCCTTGATTTGCTTCTTCCGTCAATTTTATTTGCTCTTCCTCATTTTTCAAGCCTGCCTAGTTTGTTAGATATCTTCGTCTTTGCAACATCTGGCATCATCTTTGCTAGTTTGACCCGCTATACCAAGAGCATTTATCCATCCTATGCAGTGCATGTGATCAATAATATTGTAGCGACATTACCATTTTTGCTGACTTTTTTACATAGGGTGTTTGGGTAAAATACTGGCACGAGCGTTAGGAATGATAGTTTTTCAATTTACAAACGAATTTCAGGAGGTAAATGAGTATGACACCATTAAAATGGTTTGCTGGAGGAAGCGAAAGACGTTGTGAAGCCATGACGATCATTGATCATCTATTGAAAGATATAAAGGCTACGCCTCAACTTGCCCCCCTGAAAAATCAGTTAGTGATTTATAAAAACCGATTAAAGGACGATGGGACCTCTACTCCATTTATATTGAGTCAAATGAATGTTGACATCTCACGTATGTTAATTGACAATAAGCTGATTTTGTCAGAAGGTCAATCCGAGCAGATAAAAAAGTTGAGAGAATTATCTGCTATTCGCTATGGCTACTGATGAAGTGCAGGGATAAATCCCTTTCTACAATTTCCAGTCAAATAAATTGCATTCGTTTTCTTAAGCAGGTATACTAGTATAGTTAGATGAAAAATTCTGAAAATTTAAGAATAGAAAAGAGAACAAATCTTATGGCAAAAGATATTCGTGTCTTACTTTACTACCTTTATACTCCAATTGAAAATGCAGAGCAATTTGCTGCAGACCACTTGGCTTTCTGTAAATCAATCGGCCTTAAAGGCCGTATCCTAGTCGCTGACGAGGGAATTAACGGAACCGTTTCAGGTGACTACGAAACAACTCAAAAATACATGGACTATGTTCACAGCCTCCCAGGCATGGAAGACCTCTGGTTCAAGATTGACGAAGAAAATGAACAAGCTTTCAAGAAGATGTTTGTTCGCTACAAGAAAGAGATTGTCCACCTTGGTTTGGAAGACAACGACTTTGACAACGATATCAACCCGCTTGAAACAACAGGTGCTTACTTGTCTCCAAAAGAGTTCAAAGAAGCCCTTCTTGACGAAGATACAGTTGTCCTTGACACACGTAACGATTATGAGTACGACCTAGGGCACTTCCGTGGGGCTATCCGTCCAGATATCCGCAACTTCCGTGAGTTGCCACAATGGGTTCGTGACAACAAGGAAAAATTCATGGACAAGCGTGTCGTAGTTTACTGTACAGGTGGGGTTCGCTGTGAGAAATTCTCAGGTTGGATGGTCCGTGAAGGCTACAAAGATGTCGGCCAATTGCACGGAGGAATCGCAACTTACGGTAAAGACCCAGAAGTCCAAGGTGAGCTTTGGGATGGGAAAATGTACGTCTTTGACGAGCGTATCGCCGTAGATGTCAACCATGTCAACCCAACTATCGTGGGGAAAGACTGGTTTGATGGGACACCATGTGAACGTTATGTCAACTGTGGAAATCCATTCTGTAACCGTCGTATCTTGACATCAGAAGAAAATGAAGACAAGTACCTTCGTGGATGCTCACACGAGTGTCGTGTTCACCCACGTAACCGCTATGTTTCAGAAAATGAATTGACACAAGCTGAAGTTGTCGAGCGCCTAGCCGCTATTGGTGAAAGCTTGGATCAAGCAGCTACTGTATAAGATTAAACAGTCCTCAGGGGCTGTTTTTCTATGCTTTTTACTCAAAAATCTAAAGTTTGTTCCTGTATCTTTCAGAAAAATAAGGTATACTATGTGTAAACGGTTTCAAAAGGAGTCCAGTTATGACGAAAACATTTTTTATTCCAAATAAACAGAGTATTTTAGGAGAACAGGAAATTTTGACTGCTAAGTCTATCTTGGCCTTGGTAGATGGCTTGGAGTCACATAGCTATGATGCCGTCTATCTCCGTCAGCCTCTTAACCGTCTCGAGTATATCGAGTGTGCGATAGTAGGGCAATCACAATTTCTTTTTAAGGTCAGTTATGCTGATGGTCAAAAGGCTTATCGTGTCGATTTTCCTGACCTACTCACAAAGACAGACTGGGAGATTATCAAATCATTTTTAGATGCCCTGCTTGCTTACACAGGAACTGAGATTGAGGGGCTCGATGGTTTTGACTTTGAAGCTTATTTCCAAGCAGGTGTTCAAGCCCATCTGGCAGATAGTGCAGCCCGTTTTACGATTTGCCAAGGAATTTTTAATCCTGTTTTCTTTGGTCATGAGGACTTGAAAAGCTTTTTAGAGGAAGATGGCTTGGCTCAGTTTGAAGCGCGTGTACGTGCGGTTCAAGAGACAGATGCCTACTTTGCAAGAGTTTCCTTCTATCAGGATGGAGAAGGACAAGTGCATGGCGTTTACCATTTGGCTCAAGGAGTCAAGACAGTGTTACCGAGAGAACCATTTGTTCCTGCAGCCTATATTGAGCAATTGGTGGATAAGGAAGTCCAATGGGAAATTGACTTGGTTCAAATCACAGGAGATGGCTCTAAACCAGAAGACTATGAAGCCATTGCCCGCTTGGACTATGCAACATTCCTTGAGGTACTACCCCCATCTTTTTACCACCAACTAGACGCCAATCAATTAGAAGTACAACCCATCTTAGACAAATATTTTAAAACATTAGCACAAGAAGAGTAAAGCAGAGGCAGGTCAATTGACTTGCTTTTTAGCATAGAAAAATCCTGCCATGGATGACAGGATTGAATTTTAAAGAAAGGCCAAGATACGAAGATAATCTCCAATCAGTGCTACTTCAGCTACAAAGAAGAGGAGGATGATGACCCCATTCACAAGGACAGACAAGAACAATTGATAGAAGGAGTCGGTTTCACTTGCTTGACTTGGTCTTGTAATGATAAGGAGACTAGCAAGCAGAATGATTCCAATGCTAATCACACACAAAAGGGCTGAAAATCGTAGACTATCAAAGAAGGCAAAGAAACTAGCAATAGCAGTGAGGAAGATTGGAATTGCCAAGAGTTGACTATATTGTTGGACAACCTTTTCTAGCGTCCAGTCTTTTTCATGGTGGATAAATCGTCTCACAACGAAACTACCCAAGAGGAATGAAAAGAAGAAGAGTGTTGTCGCTACTAGGATAGAGATAATCGAAAAGAGATTTAATGAAGCAAATTGTTCAGGGAAGTGATTATGCATAGTTGCTATATGTCCATAGTAAGCATGTTTGATGTGGTAGATACTAAAGAAAAAGGAAGATGCAGAAAACAGAATGAGCAAGAGAAAGGCTGTGTAACTGTGTGTGCTACTTGTTTCAAGCTTGCTTGTAGGAGATTTGATCGCTTCCACTAGCCAAGACCAAAAATCAAGCGCTTGCTCTTTCCATTTATCCCTAGATTTTGGAGTTTGGTCGGGGATGTAAGGACTTTCTAAGGATTGACTGATAAGAAGGGGCTCTTTCGTAGTTGTTTTTTGCTGAGGAAGAGCTTCTTGGTTCTCTTCAGCCATAGTGACTTTTTCTGTTTCTTTAGAAAGGTCTTGCTCTTCTTCAGTAGAATCTAATGCTTTCTTTTCTTCTATTTCTGTTCTCGATTCACTGTCTTCAGGCGTTTCAATTTTCTCTTCTTGCTGGTTTTCCAGTTCGACTTCAGCTTGAGAGACTTCCTCCTCTACTTGAGTATTTTTTTCAATTGGTGTATCGAGATCGGCTATCGTTTCTTCAGCCTTGTCTGCAAGATTTTTGGGTTGTTCTTCAGGCTTGTTCTTGCTTGTTGTTTTTACAAAATCATTACTTTCAAACCATTCTTGTTTCATGGTAGAACCTCCTTTTAGTTGTTTTTTAATTTTACATTAGCAGATGTAAGCGCTTTTGTCAACGGTTTCTAGAAGAAGACTTGTGTTCCTCTGCTTTGAGTAGATAGATATCCTGATCTGCCCTTGCTATTAGTTGATCCTTGACATCTGCTTTTTCTGTTTTATAAGGATTGCTTAATCGTTCATCTTTGTTTTCTTCGTTTTTAAACGAACGCCTTCCTTCTCTTAAAAAATGAAGAATAGAACCATGTTTTGTTGAAAGATCTAAGTTGATTCTTTGTTTTTCTTCTTCGGAAAGGAGGAGATTTAGGTCTGTTTTCGCTACCAATTCCACCTTACCGTGTACTTGGATTTTTTCAGCGTGGATGTGATGTTCTGTTGACTCTAGCTGACTATCTGTAAGGTCTGTATCAAAGATATTGATAATATTTGGTGTTGTGAGTTTACTGTTTTTGATACGACTTCCTTCAATTCGGAGGAGATAGCTATTATTGGTATTGATGGTCGCATTTTCAAGACTAGCATTAGTGATACTGGTTTGACCGCGATTTGCTGAGATATTGATCCCTTTTAGACTTCTTCCCTTTGGAACTTGGAGAATAACTTCATTAAAACGACTAGAGTAGCTACTTGCGATATGGAGAATCCCGCCAATTCCAGAAGAGAGAAATGGAGTTTCAGACAGTTTCTTATCAGTGAGGCTTAGAGTTTTGTCGCTTTGATTTGTAATAAGATCATGGTTAGCAGAAATAGATGGATGATAAGAAATGTGGATTTGATCATCGAAAGAATCTGTGATGGTCAGCGCGTGTCGGTGGAGTGTGATCTCTAGGTTTTCGACTTCCTTGCCAAAGGTCAGCTCTTCCATCCGACTATCATAGACAGGTTCCTTGGACATGGCAAGTAGACTCTTAATCCCGTCAGATTGGATACCTACAAAAAGCAGGATAAAGCCGATAATGGTAGTCACCACACCAAAGATGAGAAATCCTTTTGTCCATTTACGCATGCTGGTCACCTCTCTTTCCTTTTTTGAGAACAAATTGCACCAGACGAACAATGAGTAGGCCGAAGAAGCGAGCTACATAGGAAATACCTAGTAAAACCAGCGAAGAAGCACCGATGGCTAGTAAACCAGAACCGAAAATCAAGATAAAGGCTGATTTGGCTTGGGCTAGGACAGTGAAACTTTCAACTAAAAATAGGAATCCGCCGATGATACCAAGTATGGAAACCGCAAAGAAAGCCAGAATGACAGTCAAAGCTGCCACAAGGATTCCGAACAGGGCCACGAGGATGGCGATTCCCAGAGGAATACCGATGGGTGCCGCAAGGAGAGCTAACAAGGCGATATGCAAAATTTGTCGGTTATTTTTTTGAGCGGGTGCTTCATTGATTTTTTTATCGAGAAGATTGGAGAGAACTTCGTGGGCCGCTTCTTTGGGAGTTCCCAAGCTAGCGATGAGTTCTTCTTCTCCCTCGACTCCAGCATCGTCAAAGAGTTCCCTGAAATAGTCCATGGCTTCGATGCGATCAGCTTCAGGTAGTTTCTTGAGATAGAGTTCTAGCTGAGTCAGGTATTCAGTTCTTGTCATGGCGGATACTCCCTTCTATGATGCCATTAATGGTGTCTGTATAGAGTGCCCATTCATCTTTTAGGGTCACGAGCTGCTCTATACCACCATTTGTTAAGGAGTAGTATTTGCGCATGCGACCTTGGAACTCTCTAGAATAGGTGGTCAGAAAGTTATTGCCCTCCAATTTTTTGAGAATGGGATAGAGCGTAGATTCTTTGATATTAGCGATCAGCTTAATGGTTTGGCTAATCTCATAACCATAAGAATCATCCTGCTCCAGTACGGCCAAGATGAGAAATTCAATCAAGGCAGAGGATGTTGGAAAGTACATGGGAAACCTCCTTTTCTAATGTGTAAGATTTTTATATATAATTTTTCTACACATACATTGTACATCTAAAAGAAAGCCCTGTCAAGAGAAATGTGTAAAATTTTTATATATAAAAAACTTCTAGCCAAAACTAGAAGTTTAGAGAATTTTATCAGCTCTGTCCACTGTAAAGAGGGCCACAGTCATCAGGATATCGACGAGCAAGAGAGCAGCTACAGCTGGTACCCAAGAGTGGAAAAGGTCAAAACTGTAACCAAATAGGGTTGGTCCAAAGGCTGCCAGGATATAGCCTCCTGTTTGAGATAGACCAGACAATTGGGCTGTCTTTTCAGGGGCGCTTGTCTTGAGTGAAAAGTTGACCATGAGATAAGGGAAGAGGGCACTGGTTGCGGTTCCGATGAGGAGATGGATGGCAAGCCAGTAAATGAAATGATTGATTGGGAAGAAGAGCATGGAAATGCCGACCACACCAGCTAGTGAAACCAGAGTGAGCATGAGCTGACGGTTGCGAGTAGATAAGCTGGTTGTCAGGCTTGGGATGGTCATTGAAAAAGGAATGCTAATCAGAGAGAAGATAGAAGTCAGTAAGCCTGCTTCGTGACTGGATAGGCCTGCATGGATAGCCATGGTCGGTAGCCAGGTCATAGCAGTGTAAAAGAGCAAGGATTGAAAACCTGCAAAGACAATAACTGCCCAGACCTGTTTATTACGCATGACCTTTGTTTGGCTTTTTTGTTTGGTTTGTGGAGCCAGTCTGTGATTATAGCGGTGATTTGGCAACCAGACCAAAAAAGTTGCTAGACAGAGCAGGGTGAGGAGGATGATAAGTCCTTTCCAAGAGCTTGCTTGTGTAATGGGCACAGCCAGATAGGAAGCCAGAGCTGTCGCAATCCCCATAGACGTCACATATAAGGTGGTCAGAAAACCAATTTTCTTTGGTTGATTGGCTTGGATGAGACTAGGAAGCAGAACATTAATGACTGCGATACTTGCCCCAACCATCAAGGTTCCTAGATAGAGAAGGGGCAGATTGATTAGTCGAATAAGTGAGCCAATGGTCAAGAAGAAGAGGCTATAGGTAAAGAGATGCTCCAAGCCGATTTTCTGAGCTAGTCGGGTAGAAAATAGCGAGAAGAGGGTAAACATGAGGAGGGGAAGGCTGGTCAAAACACCAAGTGAACTAACTTCTACTCCCAGACCTTGCGAAATATCTCCCAAAATAATGGGTAAAACCGTAAAAGGAGTCCGCAAGGAAACACCAATCAGGATAATACCTGGAACAAAAAAGAGTGATTGCTTTTTCATATAATACCTCTTCTAGCTGATTTTAATAACAGCTTATTTTAAGGCTTTTTCACTATAATGTCAAGTAAGGTTTCTGGCTTTCAAGATAAAAATGGGAAAGTCTTGAAAATTATGATAAAATAGTGGAAGGAAATCTATATATTGGAGAAAAACTGTGCTTGAAAAGCAAAAAATTAGCGTCTTGATGTCGGTTTATATCAAGGAAAATCCGACATTTTTGCGAGATGCCATTAATAGTGTTCAAAATCAAACCTTGAAACCGAGTGAGTTGGTTTTCGTAGAGGATGGACCTCTCACACCTGAGCTTTATCAGGTGTTAGACCAAGTGGAAGCTAAGTCTGAAATTCCAGTGAAACGCTGTCCTCTTGAGCAGAATCAAGGTTTGGGTCTGGCTCTTCGATACGGTGTTTTGCAGTGTCAGTACGATATCATCGCTCGTATGGATACAGATGATATAGCCGTTCCAGACCGTTTTGAGAAACAGGTTCAGTTGATGGAGAAGGACAGCCTAGACCTATTAGGTGGACATATTGCAGAGTTTATTGACAATCCTGATGAGATTGTTTCTTACCGTCGTGTTCCAACCCAGCACGCAGATATTGTAGCTTATCAAAGAATGAGAAGTGCCTTTAACCACATGACTGTCATGTTCAAGAAGGATATGGTTCTCAAGTCAGGCAACTATGAGGATGGGCTTTATATGGAGGATGACCTCCTCTGGCTCAATATGATTGCTGCGGGAGCCAAGACTGGAAACCTGGATCAAATCTTGTGTCAGGTTCGTGTCGGAGCAGGGATGTTTGAACGTCGTGGGGGACTGCGTTACCTCAAACTCTATCGTCAGGCTCGTCAACGAATGCTGAAGAGAGGGCAAATTTCTTACATGGAGTATGCCAAGAGTGTTGCGATTCAGATGGTTGTTGCTCTTTGTCCAGGATTTGTCAGACAGTTTATTTTTATGAAACTGCTACGAAAAAGCAATTAAAAGCTTGTAGCAAATCGTAAACTTCAGAAAAAGTGTTATAATAACAATATAACCATCCAGCTCTTTTAAGGAGGAGTAAATTTCTATGAATAAAAAACTCACAGATTATGTCATTGATCTGGTGGAAATTTTAAATAAACAACAAAAACAAGTCTTCTGGGGCATATTTGATATTTTCAGTATGGTGGTTTCCATCATTGTATCTTATATCTTATTCTACGGATTGATTAATCCAGCACCTGTTGACTACATTATCTATACGAGTTTGGCCTTCCTGTTCTATCAATTGATGATTGGATTTTGGGGGTTGAACGCTAGTATCAGCCGTTACAGCAAAATTACGGATTTTATGAAAATCTTTTTTGGTGTGACTGTGAGCAGCGTCTTGTCATATAGTATCTGCTATGCCTTCTTGCCACTCTTTTCAATCCGTTTTATCGTACTCTTTATCTTGTTGAGTACCTTCTTGATTTTATTGCCACGAATTACTTGGCAGTTAATCTACTCTAAACGCAAAAAAGGCAGTGGTGATGGGGAACACCGTCGTACCTTCTTGATTGGTGCTGGCGATGGTGGAGCTCTCTTTATGAACAGCTACCAACACCCAACCAGTGATTTAGAACTTGTTGGTATTTTGGATAATGATGAAAAGAAAAAGGGTCAAAAACTCGGTGGTATCCCTGTTTTGGGTTCTTATGATAATCTGCCTGAATTAGCCAAACGTCATCAAATCGAGCGTGTTATCGTTGCGATTCCGTCGCTTGATCCATCAGAATATGAACGTATCCTGCAGATGTGTAATAAGCTGGGTGTCAAATGTTACAAGATGCCTAAGGTTGAAACTGTTGTTCAAGGACTTCACCAAGCAGGTGGAGGCTTCCAGAAGATTGATATCACAGACCTTTTGGGCCGTCAGGAAATTCGTCTTGACGAATCGCGTCTGGGAGCAGAACTTACTGGAAAAACAATCTTGGTTACAGGTGCTGGTGGTTCAATCGGTTCTGAAATCTGTCGCCAAGTTAGCCGCTTCAATCCTGAACGCATTGTCTTGCTCGGTCACGGGGAAAACTCAATCTACCTCGTTTATCATGAATTGATTCGCAAGTTCCAAGGGATTGATTATGTGCCAGTGATTGCAGATATTCAAGACTACGACCGTCTGTTGCAAGTCTTTGAGCAGTACAAGCCTGCTATTATTTACCATGCGGCGGCTCACAAGCACGTTCCGATGATGGAACGCAATCCAAAAGAAGCCTTCAAAAACAATATCCGTGGAACCTACAATGTGGCTAAGGCTGTTGATAAAGCCAAGGTGCCTAAGATGGTTATGATTTCAACGGATAAGGCGGTCAATCCACCCAATGTTATGGGAGCAACTAAGCGCGTGGCTGAGTTGATTGTCACTGGCTTTAACCAACGTAGCCAATCGACCTACTGTGCGGTTCGTTTTGGGAATGTTCTTGGTAGTCGTGGTAGCGTGATTCCTGTCTTTGAACGTCAGATTGCTGAAGGTGGGCCTGTAACGGTGACAGACTTCCGCATGACCCGTTACTTTATGACCATTCCAGAGGCTAGTCGTCTGGTTATCCATGCTGGTGCTTATGCCAAGGATGGCGAAGTCTTTATTCTTGATATGGGCAAACCAGTCAAGATTTATGACTTAGCTAAGAAAATGGTTCTTCTAAGTGGCCACACCGAAAGCGAAATTCCAATCGTTGAAGTTGGAATCCGTCCAGGTGAAAAACTCTACGAAGAACTCTTGGTGTCAACCGAACTTGTTGATAATCAGGTTATGGATAAGATTTTCGTTGGTAAGGTTAATGTCATGCCTCTAGAAGCCATCGATCAAAAGATTGAAGAGTTCCGCACTCTCAGTGGAGATGAGTTGAAACAAGCTATTATCGCCTTTGCTAATCAAACAACCCACGTTGAATAAAAAAGAAAACGCATATTATCAGGTCTTGAAAACCTTGGTAATATGCGTTTTGTTATGTAGAAACTTGCTCCATTTTCTTCTGAAATTGAGTCTTTGCCCAGTCTCCGCTATGTTATTGGAAATACGCCAAAACTTCTAAGGGTTTGTGGGCCATATAATCAGGTTGATAGTTGAGCAAATCTGCTTGCTCTCCAAATCCCCAAGTGACGGCCAATTTCTGAATGCCTGTTTCTTGAGCTCCCAGCATATCAAACTTGGTATCTCCGATGATAATGGCTTGTTGAGGGGCTAGTTGATGTGCCTGCAAGGCTTGGCGAATGACATCGGCCTTATGGGGGGCTTCAGGGCTAGAACCATAAATGCCATCAAAGAAATGATGGATTCCCAAATTTTTAGTCATATCCTGAGCGGTTGGTGTATTCTTTGTAGTAGTGATGTAGAGAGGATAATTATTTGATAACTCCTCGAGCAATTCTACAATCTGAGGGAAGAGCTGAGCTTCATGGATGCCTTTTTCCTTATAGTAGGAACGGTATATCTGCACAGCCTCAGAGATTTGTTCTTTGGGCAGGCAAGTCGCAAAACTACTTTCGAGGGGCGGTCCCATAAAACCACGAATCGTTTTGGCATCAGGGCTAGGCAGCCCGAGCTCTTTAAAGGTATGGGTAAAGGCATTGTGAATCCCGATAGAACTGTCAACGAGGGTTCCATCCAGATCAAAAAAGATAGCTGAGATAGAGGTCATAGTTTCTCCTATTTGATAAGCTTATTCTCCGAAAATTTCTTTTTGGAGGCGACGACCAGTTGGGGTAGCAGCGAGTCCACCTTCAGCTGTTTCACGAAAGGCAGTTGGCATGCTTGCTCCTACTTGGTACATGGCATCGATCACTTCATCCACAGGGATTTTAGATTCGATACCTGCCAGGGCCATGTCTGCCGCGATGAAGGCAAAGCTAGCTCCCATAGCATTGCGCTTGACGCAGGGAACTTCGACCAAACCAGCAACAGGGTCACAGATGAGGCCTAGCATATTTTTAATGACAAAGGCAATAGCTTGACTGGCTTGGTAGGGTGTTCCACCTGCAGCTATAGTCAAGGCTGCAGCACTCATAGCAGAGGCAGAGCCGACCTCGGCCTGACAGCCACCCTCAGCACCTGAGATAGAGGCATTGTTTGCGATGACTAGTCCAAAGGCACCAGCAGCAAAGAGGAAATCCAGTTGTTGCTCGTGGCTGAGGTCTAATTTTTCAATAGCAGCAGTTAGAACTGAGGGCAGACAACCAGCACTTCCAGCAGTCGGAGTGGCACAGACCAAGCCCATTTTGGCATTGTGTTCATTGACTGCGATGGCATTTCGGGCAGCAGAGAGAATCGTGTAATCCGACAGAGTTTTTCCGTTTTTGATGTAGTGGTCCAGCTTGGCAGCATCTCCACCTGTCAGGCCACTACGAGATTTATTTTCATTGAGGCCAAGTTGGACAGAGGCTTTCATGACTTCCAGATTGCGTTCCATGAGAAGGAGAACCTCTTCACGTTCACGACCAGTCAATTCAAACTCTGTTGTAATCATGAGTTCTGCGACATTTCCTTGAAAGTCCAGTTCTGCCTGCTCAACCAATTCTTTGATAGAATAAAACATGCTTCCTCCTATTTAAAGAAATTGACATTGTGGAGATGAGGGATTTCTCGAATTTCCTCGATGGCCTCATCACAGTTGCGACTGTCGACTTCGATAATCATAATGGCTTTTTCACCAGCTTTTTCACGAGTAACATTCATCTGGGCGATATTGATACCATAGCGTGAAAGAGCCTCTGTTACGAGGGCAATCATACCTGGAATATCTTGATGAACGATAATGATAGTCGGTGTATTCATATTGAGAGAGACGGCAAAGCCATTGAGTTCGGTGACCTGAATATTTCCTCCGCCGATAGAAATACCAGTTACGCTGATGGTCTTGTAGGCATTTTTGACGGTAATTTTAGTGGTGTTTGGGTGAGGAGCATTACTGTCTTTTTGAATGGTCCAGACAATCTTGATACCACGCTTGTGGGCAATCTCCAGACTATTTGGGATTTCAGGATCATCTGTATCCATGCCTAAAATACCTGCAACAAGGGCTAAGTCTGTTCCGTGACCACGATAAGTCTTGGCAAATGAGTTAAATAGTTGGAATTCGACTTCTGTCGGAGTATCATCAAAAATGGAAGATACAATCTTCCCAATACGAACAGCACCAGCGGTATGGCTACTAGATGGGCCAATCATAACTGGTCCGATGATATCAAAGACAGATTGAAAACGAAGTGATTTCATCAGTTTCCCCTTATAAAAATTCTTATCTCTATTATATCAAAGAATGGAGGTCTTGGCTTTAATTGTGGATGAAAACCTTTTTACACTACAAATAGCATAAAAAAAGCATCTTTTGTAACAAAAAATAGCTCGTTTAGGGAAATAAAAAATAATTTTGTAATATTTCTACATAAAAGTGTCAAGAAACAGTAATATTTAAAGGGTATGATAGAACTATAGAAAGAAGGAGAATTTTCGAATATGAAATCAACAACTAAAAAGATTAAAACAACTCTTGCAGGAGTAGCTGCCTTGTTTGCAGTATTTGCTCCATCATTTGTATCTGCTCAAGAATCATCAACTTACACTGTTAAAGAAGGTGACACACTTTCAGAAATCGCTGAAACTCACAACACAACTGTTGAGAAATTGGCAGAAAACAATCACATTGACAACATTCATTTGATTTATGTTGGTCAAGAGTTGGTTATCGACGGCCCTGTAGCACCAGCTGCAACACCAGCGCCAACTACTTATGCAGCCCCAGCTGCTCAAGATGAAACTGTTTCAGCTCCAGCAGCAGAAACTACAGAAGTAGTAGAAGAAGCAGCACCAGCTGCAAGCGCACCTGCAGCAGAAGAAACGGTTGCTGCAACTGTAAGCGGATCTGAAGCAGAAGCCAAAGAATGGATCGCTCAAAAAGAATCAGGTGGTAGCTACACAGCTACAAACGGACGTTACATCGGACGTTACCAATTGACAGATTCATACTTGAACGGTGACTACTCAGCTGAAAACCAAGAACGTGTAGCAGATGCCTACGTTGCAGGACGTTACGGTTCATGGTCAGCTGCGAAAAACTTCTGGCTTAACAATGGCTGGTATTAAGAACTAGGAAAAGAGCTTTGAATGGCTCTTTTTTCTTTCCTTTTTAGAATCCTATTCACACTGTGTAGCCAATTTGATATAATCTTCTCAAAAAGTAGTATAATGTTTTTATAGAATATAAATAGTGGTGGATAGCATGCATGCATTATTAGCAACAAGATTAAAAAATAAGCGAAAAGAGCTGGGTTGGTCGCAAAAAGAATTGGCAGAAGGAATTTGCCAACAAACTCAGATAAGTCGCATGGAACAAGGCAAATATATGCCAGGAGCAGATTTGTTATATAAATTATCTGAAAAAATGGGCTTAAATATGGACTATTTCTTTTCAGGAGAAATTTCGAAAGAGTTTCTAGGCTTGTCTGCTTTCAAGAGATTGTCTGAAACATTATTGGAAAATCAAGATTACGCCTCTTTGCAATATGCTTTTGAGGGAGAAAGAAAGCAACAGATTTCCTTATCTTTTGATGAAAAGATTTATCTGGATTGGATAGATGCCATTCTAACCTATCAATGTGAACACCAATTAAAACTAGCTATTTCAAAAATAGAGGACATCCTCAGTAGGATTAGTATTGATAAAGTGGATTACTTATATATTTTGAATACCCTGCTGATTTTCTTAGGCTATGATGAGGATAAGGAGAAATTTGAGCAACTATATGAACAGGTTTCTGTAGCTCTTTCAAAAATCGATACCAGTGTACGTGAACAAATTGAGTTGTATATCAAAATAAAATACAATTATTGTTACCACCTTTGGAAACAGGAGGAGATGGACAAGTCCAGAGCCCTATTATTGGAGATGATTGAATTTTGTAACAAGTATCATAGTAGCTTTAGGCTAGCAGATTTATATTGTTTGTTGGGAAATGTAACAGAAGATCTTGATATCTCTGTTGCTAAGGACTATTATATGAAAGCTAAGGTGCTTTATCTAATTGAAAATAATGAAGTTATGGCACTCAAGGTAGAACAATATCTGATGGATAAGTAGTCATAGAATGTATAAGGATAGCAGAAGCTATCTTTTTTATGTGTAAAAATATAACTATAATTCTTCTTTTTAAAAATATCTAATATGTTGCTTTAATTGCTTGACAGGTTATATATGTTGATTTATAATATAGGTGAAACGAGTTGTGTAAACGCTACCAAAAACGGTATTCTTAACTTTGTATTTGGTTAAGAATTATGATGTAGCTAGAAAAGGGGTGGAAAAATGTTTAAAAATAAGGAACTTTTTCGAGTAGTCATGATATTTGTGATAGGAACTATCCTCATTTTGATGACACCCGTCTTATTTAAAGTTGTTATGGCACTATTTTAAAAATAAATAGGCCTCTGCTTTATGTAGAGTAGTGAATCAGGAGGTTAAGTGATGAACTACAATTTAAAATATCTTTTATCAGGAATATTTATCATAGTCTTTATAGCTTTCCTAGTCGGGATGCGTTATTTTAATCAGAGGAAGGAAGAAGAGCATTCGGATGTGTCTTTTGAAACGAGGTTAGATAGTGAGGTCAAGACCTTATATAAACAACTAGGATTGGGTGAGGAGCCTCATTATTTCTTAGCTTATCGCTACTTACACCCTTGGTTTGATTTGGCTATTTTACCACCAACAGTTGAAATTTTCTTAACTAAAATAGCGTTGGTGATGGTAACTCCAGATGAACTACTGATAAGAAATCTTGGAAATGGGATGACTTTCACAAGTGAGCATCATCGTGATTTGCGACAAGGACTGATCCGCATTCCAAAATCAGAGATAAAAGAATTTGAGATTCGCAACTGGAAAAAAGTTTTTGTATTGGGCGATTTTTTGACAATTAAAACAAGCCAACATAGCTATTATTTACAGGTTAGAGATGATGGACTTCAAAAGGGAAGTCTTTCAACCAAACATTTCTCAGACTTGAAACGACAAGATTTTCTAGGATTGTTGACAGATAAAAGGACATTCTGATTGACAATTGCCCAAAAAACGAATCTTAGAACGTTCAACAATTCAAAAAACACACAGTGTTTTCAGCCTTGAACACAATTAAGCTAAGAGAATCACTGTGTAGCTTTATTGGAAAGTTAGTTTTTTCTAATCCCTTTTTATCTTTCCTTCGGTTGGTAATAGGTTCCTACTTCTTTTTTGAGATGAGACAGCATAGAAGTTTCTTCGGTTAGCTCCAGAAGGGAGAACCCTTTTTGAATAAGTTTAGAATCGTCTGTACAAATCCCAATACGGACATAGCAGATAGCAAGCCTATCATAGCTTTTCTTGTTCTTGGCATCCTCCAGTAAAGTGTAGCAGATTTGCTTACACATGTTTTTATCTTGATTGTATAGATAGAGTGTGGAAAGGTTTAACAGAATTGTCATTCGCAATTCATATAAATGTTGATAGTTTTTATAAACTTCTAGGCGTTGCAATATTTTTCCAGTGATGAGATGGAGGTGTTCAATGGGCAAGCTGAAAAGGATGGTATTGAGGATTTTTAGGTCACTTTCATACCATGTATCTTGTTTTTCAATTTTTTCCCAAAGTTTTTTGACAACCTGTTCTGCGTGATCTGATAGTTCCCCTGCCCCGTGTTGACGGATATAAATGACAACTTCAAGCATGTCTCTGATTTCTTCTATAGGGAGATCGTGGTGGGTCTTGAGGTAGTCTTGGCATTTTTGAAATAAATTGACAAGATCGCTGGTCCCGATAATGGAACGCATATTGAGATAGGTTTGCATAATTTCTGTGCGTTGACTTGGTTGATAAAGTTGACAGATATATTCAAACTCTTCAAAACTCATATTGATTTGACGGAGAAGAAATTCCATATTTTCATATTTTGGAGTTGTCTTACCGCTTTCGATTTTTGATAGGCTGGTTCTTGAGAGAACACCCCCACAGACCTCTTCTTGGGTCAGCCCCTTTGACTCACGCATTTCTTTATAGACCTTTCCGAAATCATAACGCATGATTTTCTCCTTTTCGTGAAAAAAGTTAACAAATAATAAAATTATATTAAAAATATTGTATCATAATAACAGGAATAGTAAAAAAGAAAGTCGAAATAAATTTGTGAAAAAGCTTGACATAGTTTAAAAATGGAACCAAAGATAAGAGGAAAAGGATGAGTAGTGTAGATAAGATTCAAAAAATACACGTCATTGTGTGTTGGCTGTATATATTTTTGTCATTTAAGTCGATTATAAGTAACACGGAGTATTTTTTGCTTATTTTTTTAGCATTTATCTACTCAATAGTATCACTACCTCTATATTCTGTGAAAAATAAAATAGTATCTATCTGTCTAGCCATAAATTCGATTCTGTTAATGAGTTTTCCAATTTTAATCAATAAATTTTTCCCAGGAAACGTTTCTACTTATATCGTATTAATAAGTATTTTTATTCTGGAGTTCTTAATCTTTAATAAAATTGGTAGAGATTTTGATACTAGATTAGCTAGTGAATATAAGAAAATCAGTCAGTTTAAAAGTAAGATGTCTCAATCTCCTTGGATAAAATATTTAGAGATTTCTAGTTTTATGTTAACTATATTTCCATTTATTCTTCATGGTACAGTTGATAATCGTGTATTGGCTCTTATCTTTTTGATAAAAATTTGTGTAGATACTACGATAAAGCTTCTATTAAACAGAATCTTTAATTCAAGTGAGATGATGAAAAGGAGGATATTTTCTCTTTTTGCACTAGATTTGATGGTCTATATATTTTTAAGTTATGTTTTAGTGATACAAAAAGATGGATATCTGTTTTCGATTCTACTAATTTTTTCTAATTTTTCAGTTCCATTTATCAAAGAAAAGGAATACGAATTATTTAAAAATAGCAAGTAATAGAAATATGGATTAAATCTTAGAACGGCTTAAAATCAGACATGATAAAGGAAAGCTATCTAGGTAACTAAGTGCTATAAACACAGTCGACAATCACTTGTTAGGAAACTATCCTAACCATGCTTAATAAAAAAGGAGAAAATAAATGGAACTCGTATTACCAAATAATTATGTTGCTATTGAGCAAGAGGAGATGATGTATCTTGATGGCGAAGGGTGGCTTGCCATGCTTTGTGGAGGTGTAGGTGGTGTCGCAGGCGGAATAGCAGGAGCCATAACTGGTGCGGCACTAGGGACAATAACCTTACCAGTTATTGGTACAGTTAGCTATTCATTTATTTTAGCTACTTGTGGTGCAGCAACAGGTTATATGTCAGGCTATAATTTCGGTAAGATATTGGAAAGTAATTTAGGTTGGAGCTAGTTATGAAAGATAAAAAAGTACAACTATTTGCGGTGATAGTATTTATTATAAATCTATTATTAGCTGTCGTGAGTTTATTTGATACTAGTATTTTTAAGCATGTTTTCCTTATAGTGAGCTATCTGGCAATCATGTTTGCCTTTCTTATCTATATTGTTGTTAAATACATCCAATCACGGAATAATGCAAAGTAAGTGTAGGATATTTTTATGTGCCTATTCAATCATGGGCATCTTTATCGATTACCGTTTCATTTTCGGTTTAGAAAAGAAAGGACAAGGTTAAAACAATTTTTTCAACAAAGGAGTCAAGAATGGCTCCTTTCCTTGTCTTCTCTAACCAAGCATGTTATAATGAATACTGCTCAAGCGACCTTCAATCGTGAAGCACACACGACCTTCAATCGTGAATAAACGAATAGATGGGAGACTTACCATGAGTGATAACTCTAAAACACGTGTTGTCGTGGGGATGAGTGGTGGTGTTGATTCGTCGGTGACGGCTCTTCTTCTCAAGGAGCAGGGCTATGATGTGATTGGTATCTTCATGAAGAACTGGGACGACACAGATGAAAACGGCGTCTGTACGGCGACCGAAGATTACAAGGATGTGGCTGCGGTGGCAGACCAGATTGGCATTCCCTACTACTCTGTCAATTTTGAAAAAGAGTACTGGGACCGCGTTTTCGAGTATTTCCTAGCGGAATACCGTGCAGGACGCACGCCAAATCCAGATGTTATGTGCAACAAGGAAATCAAGTTCAAGGCCTTTTTGGACTATGCCATGACCTTGGGGGCAGACTATGTAGCGACTGGGCATTACGCTCGAGTGGCGCGTGATGAGGATGGCACTGTTCACATGCTTCGTGGCGTGGACAATGGCAAGGATCAGACCTATTTCCTCAGCCAGCTTTCGCAAGAACAACTTCAAAAAACCATGTTCCCACTGGGGCATTTGGAAAAGCCTGAAGTTCGCAGACTAGCAGAAGAAGCAGGACTTGCGACTGCTAAGAAGAAAGACTCGACAGGGATTTGCTTTATCGGAGAAAAGAACTTTAAAAACTTCCTCAGCAACTACCTACCAGCTCAGCCTGGTCGCATGATGACTGTGGATGGTCGCGATATGGGCGAGCATGCAGGCCTTATGTACTATACAATCGGTCAGCGTGGCGGACTCGGTATCGGTGGGCAACACGGCGGTGACAATGCCCCTTGGTTCGTTGTCGGAAAAGACCTAAGCAAGAATATTCTCTATGTAGGACAAGGTTTCTACCATGATTCGCTCATGTCAACTAGCCTTGAGGCTAGTCAGGTTCACTTTACTCGTGACATGCCAGAGGAATTTACGCTAGAATGTACAGCTAAATTCCGCTACCGTCAGCCTGACTCTAAGGTGACCGTCCATGTCAAAGGAGACAAGGCAGAGGTCATCTTTGCAGAGCCACAGCGTGCGATTACACCAGGACAGGCAGTTGTCTTTTACGACGGCGATGAGTGTCTCGGTGGTGGCCTGATTGATAATGCTTATCGAGATGGACAAGTTTGTCAGTACATTTAGATTGACAAATTTTCTTAATTTGCTACAATAATAAAAGCAATAGAAATGATGGTCAAAGCTCATGGATGTTGCAGGCTTTTTTGTCCTGCACTTCTTTGGAGTTTTGACTGTTTTTGTGTCGTTTAAGAGAAAGGACAAAAATGATTCAGCAAGACTTTCGGACAAAAGTGGGAAATACGGTTTTTGGTGTTCGGGCGACAGCTTTGATTCTTCAAAATGGCAAGCTCCTAGTTACCAAAGAAAAGGGGAAGTATTACACAATTGGCGGTGCGATTCAAGTCAATGAAAGCACGGAAGGAGCGGTAGTCCGTGAAGTGAGGGAAGAACTGGGTGTAAAAGCTCAAGCTGAACAGCTAGCTTTTGTGGTTGAAAATCGTTTTGAACAAGACGGTGTTTATTATCACAACATCGAGTTTCATTATTTGGTGGACTTGCTTGAAGATGCCCCATTGACCATGCAGGAAGATGAGAAAAGGCAGCCTTGTGAGTGGATTGACTTGGATCAGCTCCAGAATATCCAGCTAGTTCCAGCCTTTTTGAAAACAGCCCTACCAACTTGGGACGGCCAACTAAGACACATTCATCTTGAGGAATAGGAGAGAAATATGACTTATCATTTTACTGAAGAATACGATATTATTGTAATCGGTGCGGGACACGCTGGGGTAGAAGCATCCCTAGCAGCTAGCCGTATGGGTTGCAAGGTCTTGCTTGCGACCATCAACATTGAAATGCTGGCTTTCATGCCTTGTAACCCCTCTATCGGTGGTTCTGCCAAGGGAATTGTCGTGCGTGAAGTTGATGCCCTCGGTGGTGAAATGGCTAAAACCATTGACAAGACTTACATCCAGATGAAGATGCTCAACACAGGGAAGGGTCCTGCCGTTCGTGCTCTTCGTGCGCAGGCTGACAAGGAGCTTTACTCTAAGGAAATGCGCAAGACAGTTGAAAATCAAGAAAATTTGACCCTTCGTCAAACCATGATTGATGAGATTTTGGTGGAAGATGGCAAGGTTGTCGGTGTCCGTACAGCTACCCATCAAGAATATGCTGCTAAGGCTGTTATCGTGACGACAGGGACTGCCCTCCGTGGGGAAATTATCATCGGAGACCTCAAGTATTCATCAGGGCCAAACCACAGTCTAGCTTCTATTAACCTTGCTGATAATCTCAAGGAATTGGGCCTCGAAATCGGTCGTTTCAAGACAGGAACCCCTCCACGTGTCAAGGCTTCTTCTATCAACTACGATGTGACAGAGATTCAGCCAGGGGACGAAGCGCCTAATCACTTCTCATACACTTCACGTGATGAGGACTATGTCAAGGACCAAGTGCCATGCTGGTTGACCTACACCAACGGTACCAGTCATGAGATTATCCAAAACAACCTCCACCGTGCGCCTATGTTTACAGGTGTGGTCAAGGGAGTTGGCCCTCGTTACTGTCCGTCAATTGAGGACAAGATTGTGCGCTTTGCAGACAAGGAACGTCACCAGCTCTTCCTTGAGCCAGAAGGGCGCAATACAGAGGAAGTCTACGTCCAAGGTCTTTCAACTAGTCTGCCTGAGGACGTCCAACGTGAGCTGGTTCATTCCATCAAAGGTTTGGAAAATGCAGAAATGATGCGGACAGGTTATGCCATCGAGTACGACATGGTCTTGCCTCACCAGTTGCGTGCGACTCTGGAAACCAAGAAAATCTCAGGACTTTTCACTGCTGGTCAGACAAATGGAACGTCTGGCTATGAAGAAGCTGCTGGTCAAGGGATTATCGCGGGTATCAATGCGGCTCTGAAAATCCAAGGCAAGCCTGAGTTGATTTTGAAGCGAAGTGATGGTTATATCGGAGTGATGATTGATGACTTGGTGACCAAGGGAACCATTGAACCCTACCGTCTCTTGACAAGTCGTGCTGAATACCGTCTCATCCTCCGTCATGACAATGCTGATATGCGTTTGACAGAAATGGGACGCGAGATTGGACTCGTTGACGATGAACGTTGGGCCCGCTTTGAAATCAAGAAAAATCAATTTGACAATGAGATGAAGCGCCTAGATAGCATCAAACTCAAGCCAGTCAAGGAGACCAATGCCAAGGTTGAGGAGATGGGCTTCAAGCCGTTGACAGATGCGGTGACCGCCAAGGAATTCCTTCGCCGTCCAGAAGTTTCTTACCAAGATGTGGTGGCCTTCATCGGGCCAGCTGCTGAGGACTTAGATGACAAGATTATCGAATTGATTGAAACAGAAATCAAGTACGAAGGCTATATTTCTAAAGCCATGGATCAGGTTGCCAAGATGAAACGCATGGAAGAAAAACGTATTCCAGCTAATATCGACTGGGATGATATTGATTCTATCGCGACAGAAGCCCGTCAGAAGTTCAAACTTATCAATCCAGAAACCATCGGCCAAGCCAGCCGTATTTCGGGAGTAAACCCAGCAGATATTTCTATTTTGATGGTGTATTTGGAAGGTAAAAATCGTAGTATTTCAAAAAATCAAGAAAAGAAAGCATAGAGAAAAACAGCTCCGAAGATGGGGCTGTTTTATAATTTATTCTTCATCTGGTGTGAGGATCATCGGGATGATAATCGGTTCACGTTCTGTATTTTCATAGAGGAATGGTCGAATGGCGTTGACAATGGCACCATTGACAGATTGCACGCTGGCGTCCTTATTTTTCAGTGCGATACGAATTGCATTGAAGAGGATGCGTTGACTTTGGCGAATCAAATCACCAGACTCTCTCATGTAGACAAAGCCTCGGCTGAGGATATCTGGACCAGACAGAATCATCTGCGATTTGAAGTCAACAGTTGCGACTGCTAGAACGACACCGTCTTCAGATAAATCACGACGGTCTTTGAGGACAGCGGCACCGATTTCACCGATACGATTTCCATCGACATAGATGTCTTGGGCGTTGAAATGACCTGCGATACGAGCTGAGTCAGCAGTAAGGGCAAGCACATCACCATTGCTCATGATAAAGATATTGTCCTTCTCGACACCAGTATCCACCGCTAGTCCAGCGTGGACTTTTTGCATGCGGTATTCACCGTGGACAGGCATGAAGTATTTTGGCTTAATCAAGCGGAGCATAAGTTTTTGCTCTTGCTGACCACCGTGTCCAGATGTATGGATATTGTTAACCTTACCGTGGATAACTTCGACACCAGCTTCAGAAATGATGTTAATCAGCTTGTTGACGCTAGTAGTGTTTCCAGGGATTGGACTTGAAGAGAAGATAACGGTATCACCTGGTTGGAGTTGCACCTGACGGTGGGTTCCGTTGGCGATACGAGAGAGGGCTGCCATAGGCTCGCCTTGACTACCTGTACAGAGGATCAGAATTTCTCCTGCAGGGTAGTCTTTGATTTCATTTGGCTCGATAAAGGTTCCCTTAGGAGCTTTGATGTAACCAAGCTCAATTCCGTTGACAATGGCCTTTTCCATAGAACGACCAAAGACAGCAATCTTGCGCCCAGTCTTAACAGCAGCTTCTGTTGCTTGCTGGAGACGGAAGATATTTGAGGCAAAGGATGCAAAGATGATACGTCCCTCTATGCCTTGGATAATCTTCATGATGGACTGGCCAACGACTTTTTCAGAGTTGGTAAAGGTTGGCACTTCCGCATTTGTCGAGTCAGAGAGAAGACAGAGCACGCCTTCTTCCCCAAGAGCTGCCATACGGTGCAAGTCTGCTGGTTCTCCCACTGGAGTAAAGTCGAATTTGAAGTCACCCGTACAAACGATTTTTCCTTGAGGAGTATGAATGACAATCCCCAAAGGCTCTGGAATAGAGTGAGTGGTTCTAAAGAAAGTTGCCTTGAGATTTTTAAAGGTCAACTCAGTGTTGTGATTGATTTCGTAAAGTTTTGCGTTGCGCAAGAGGCCGTGTTCTTCGAGTTTTCCACGGATCAAAGCCAAGGCAAGCGGTCCAGCATAGATAGGGACATTTGCTTGCTTGAGCAGGAAAGGAATCCCACCGATGTGGTCCTCGTGTCCGTGTGTAATCAAAACAGCCTTGACACGGTCGATATTGTCCACGATGTAAGAATAATCAGGAATGACGTAGTCGATACCCAGCAAGTCATCTTCTGGGAATTTAATCCCAGCATCGACGATAATAATCTCATCTTGGTATTCAATCCCATATGTGTTTTTCCCGATTTCTCCCAGACCACCGATGGCAAAAACGCCGACTTCTTCAGGTTTAAGAGTGTAGGCCATATTAGAACTCCGTAATTTCGAAGGCGCCAGTTTCTTTTTCGTAATCTAGCAATTTGTCAGACAAGAGTTCGATATACTCGATATTGTACTCTGGGCGATTTTCTTCGACAAGTTGGCGAGCAGCGATGCGGCCCTTGAGTTCTGAGCTGGCATCGATTTCTAGGTAAAGTGCGCGTGTAGTTTCACGACGTGGGCTACGTTCTTTTGTTTCTTGATAAAAAACTTTGTAAATCATATAGTTCCTTTCTATTTACAGGTCAGCTTATTCCAAACTTTTAGCAGATATTTGCTTGATTTCATTCCATTTTGTGTCTAGATTGACCTTGATTCGTTACAATTATTTCAATTATAACATAAAATGAAAAATTAGTAAAAGACGGAAACGAGAAAGTCACATAAGCACTAAAAGGTAAGCGTTTGCAAAAACAAAGAAAATGTGTTATATTGATAATGGAAGTGAATTTATTGCTTGTCATAATTCCCTATAGTTTTTAAGTCAAGGAGGTTGCCCTATGAATAGTTTATTTGCTTTTGCTATCGGAGTTCGCTTGGTGGCTTTTATTGTTTTTGTTGCTTGTGTTTATGGAGGGAATCTTCTGTTTACAAAACTGGAACAACGACAAAGCAAGTTCTTGTGGAAGATTAGTTTTGTGACTCTCTACTCGCTTTTTCTCCTCCTTGTAACCTATGTAGTTTGGTTTGTATTTTACTTTGGATTAAATGCTTAGATGCCCTGCTGATGCTAGGGCATTTTTGTTTGGGGATATAGAGATAGTAGATTTACGACACGAAAATTCCACCCCATCTATCAAGATGAGGTGGTCTTTGCATTTTTCTAAAATGACATGACAATGGAATTTTCAGAGCTTATTAGTTTTATGTTAAGAATTCTTCTGTTCAAAAATAGAGTTGAAACATAAAAATAAAACAATACAAACAGATAAATCGAATGGTAAAGGGATAGTAGTAATGTTTAAATCATTGAGAATGCTTAGCAAACTGTAAGAGATGAAGACAATAAAATTTATCCTTCTAAAAATGTGTTTTTTATCTAGCATGACTTACCAAACTTTTTACGGAGATCCTTTCAATTTTCTTGTTCACTTTTATATTCGGAAAAGAAAAGGAAAAGCGAAGATTTTTTTGAATTTTATTTGCGAATTGTTTTTGGGCTAAGTATAGGCATTTTTGTTTAGGGATAAAGAAAATTCCCATGTGCCAGCTTTTGTAGTATAATAGTAAGCAGACAAAAAGATAGGAATGTGTTATGAAAGTATTAGCTTTTGATACGTCCAGCAAGGCTCTTTCTCTTGCTATTTTAGAGGACAAGCAGGTTCTTGCCGAGACGACGATTAATATCAAGAAAAATCACAGTATTACCCTCATGCCTGCCATCGATTTTTTGATGGCAAGTTTGGATTGGACACCCAAGGATTTGGACCGAATCGTGGTGGCAGAAGGGCCAGGTAGCTATACAGGCTTGCGAATTGCGGTAGCAACTGCCAAAACCTTAGCTCACACTCTGAACATCGAGTTGGTTGGTATGTCTAGCCTCTTGGCTCTGGTGCCCTACCAACAAGAGGGCTTGTTCGTTCCCTTGATGGATGCACGTCGCAACAATGTCTATGCGGGATTTTATGAAAATGCCAAACCTGTCATGCCAGAAGCGCACCTGCCTTTTGAGCGAGTCATTGAGCTAATCAAGGGTGCTAGTCAGGTAACCTTTGTCGGAGAAGTTGGCCCCTTTGTGGAGCAGATTCAAGAACACTTGCCAAGGACGAATTTCAAAGAAACCTTGCCAAATGCAGCCAATCTAGCTCTTTTGGCCTGGGACAAGGAAGCAGACTCCTTGCATGATTTTGTGCCCAATTACCTCAAACGAGTCGAGGCTGAGGAAAACTGGCTCAAGAACCACACCGAGTCTAGCGAGTCTTACATTAAACGCCTATGATAGAAATCAAACGAATCCAAAGACAGCCTGACTTGGCTCAAGCCATCTACGCTGTCATGGCGGATGTTTACCCAGTCAGTCCTTGGACTCTGGAACAAATCCAAGCAGACCTGTCCCAAGACCAGACTTGGTACGCTCTGGCTTATGATGGGGAAGAAGTGATTGGCTTTCTAGCCGTGCAGGAGAATCTTTTTGAAGCAGAAGTCCTGCAAATCGCTGTCAAAGGAGCCTATCAGGGTCAGGGGATTGCCTCAACCTTGTTTGCGACATTGCCGACAGATAAGGATATTTTCCTCGAAGTCAGAAAGTCAAATCAACGAGCGCAAGCATTTTACAAGAAAGAACAGATGGCGGTCATCGCTGAGCGAAAGGCCTACTACCATGACCCAGTCGAGGATGCCATCATCATGAAGAGAGAAATAGATGAAGGATAGATATATTTTAGCATTTGAGACATCCTGTGATGAGACCAGTGTCGCCGTCTTGAAAAACGACGATGAGCTCTTGTCCAATGTCATTGCTAGTCAAATTGAGAGTCACAAACGTTTTGGAGGCGTAGTGCCAGAAGTAGCTAGTCGCCACCATGTAGAGGTCATTACGGCCTGTATCGAGGAGGCGTTGGCAGAAGCAGGGATTACCGAAAATGATGTGACAGCTGTTGCAGTTACCTATGGACCTGGCTTGGTCGGAGCCTTGCTTGTTGGTTTGTCAGCTGCCAAGGCCTTTGCTTGGGCACATGGACTTCCGCTGATTCCCGTTAACCACATGGCGGGTCACCTCATGGCAGCTCAGAGCGTGGAGCCTTTGGAGTTCCCCTTGTTAGCACTTTTAGTAAGTGGTGGACACACAGAGTTGGTCTATGTTTCTGAGGCTGGTGATTACAAGATTGTTGGGGAAACCCGTGATGATGCGGTTGGTGAGGCCTATGATAAGGTTGGCCGTGTCATGGGCTTGACCTATCCAGCAGGTCGCGAGATTGACGAGTTGGCTCATCAGGGGCAGGATATTTATGATTTCCCTCGTGCCATGATTAAGGAAGATAATCTGGAGTTTTCATTCTCAGGTTTGAAATCTGCCTTTATCAATCTTCACCACAATGCCGAGCAAAAGGGAGAGAGTTTGTCAACAGAGGACTTGTGTGCGTCCTTTCAAGCGGCAGTTATGGACATTCTCATGGCTAAAACCAAGAAGGCTTTGGAGAAATATCCTGTTAAAACTCTAGTCGTGGCAGGTGGCGTGGCTGCTAATAAAGGACTCAGAGAGCGTCTAGCAGCCGAAATCACAGATGTCAAGGTCATCATCCCCCCTCTGCGCCTCTGCGGAGACAATGCAGGAATGATTGCCTATGCCAGCATCAGCGAGTGGAACAAAGAAAACTTTGCAAGCTTGGATCTCAATGCCAAACCAAGCCTCGCTTTTGATACCATGGAATAAAGAGTCAGCTTAGGGCTGGCTTTTTCACTCACTAAAATGTCAGAATATTTTGACAAAACTGTAAAGATAATGATATAATATATAAAGAATAGGAGGTGGTAAGATGATTGAGAGAATGGAATTGGGAGAATTTTACAAGGAATTGCGCTTGGCTAGAAAGCTCAAGCAGTCAGATGTGGCTTGTGCTGGACTAACAGCCTCTCAGTTGTCCAAGTTTGAACTAGGACAGTCTATGCTATCTGCGGACAAGCTGATCTTAGCAATCCAAGGAATCAATATGAATTTTGATGAGTTTGGGCACAAGCTCAATAATTACCAAGAATCTCCACATATGAAATTTGGTAGAAGGGTTGTGGACCGCTTTGCTCATCAAGATATAGCAGGCTTAGAGCAACTGTTGGAGGAAGTCGAGCAAGAACAGATGGCGCAGACCTATCGTCGTTTGAATGCTATTGTAATCAAAGATGCCATCCATTCCTTAGATAAAAGCTATCCGCTAGCAGAGGAGGATAGCGAATTTTTGACCACCTACCTCTATGCTATTGAGTCTTGGACCTGGTTTGAACTCTATCTCTTTTGCAATACCATGCCCTTCTTGAGCAACCAAGATTTGATATTTTTATCAACCGCTTTAATTGAGAAATCTAAGGAATTTAAAGAGTTAGTACACAATCGATTGTATATGAAGCAAGGGCTCTTAAATATCTTATCAGAGCTCATGGAGCGAAAACTTTTCTCCTACATCCCAATCTTTGAAGCCGAGTTGGAGAGCATGCTGCGTCCGTATGATGTTTTTGAGAAATTATTGTGGCAATTTTTAAAGAAAATGAGCATTTTTCTTCAAACTAAGGGAAGCAATCAAAAAGAGATTGAACACTATCTCCAATCTCTGCAAGTATTAGAAAATCCACAATTGATAGCCCTCTTCGAATTGCGTTTGCAGCAATACAAAGAACTTATCGATTGATTAGAAACGGGAAGACGATAACCCACTCCGAAATAAGCAGGAGTATCAGTTGGATTTTTCTTTTTTCCATCATTAGATCCCTCCTTGTTAGTAGTAACTTTATTATAGCAGGAAAATAATCAAATCTACTAAAATCGCAAATCTGAAATTTCTACAAGAAAAAATATCAAATATGCGATTTACTAAAATGTGGTGATTTCCGTGTTATACTGTCCTCATTTCATAGTATAGGAGAAAATAGAATGAAAAAGATAATCTCACGTCACTACTTTATTATAGCTTTTCTACTAGTTATTGCTGACCAGAAGTTCAGTAGTCTAGTTTTACGCAGCGATCTTGTTACTGGTCTATCTGACTTTGCCTATTATCTGTCGGATATGATGTTGAATTTTCTTGTGGTTTTATTTGCTCTTATTGCTATGATTTGGTCAGGTAAATGGCAACAAATCAACAGTAGAAAGTTTAAAGTATCCTATCTTTTCTATTCCTCCCTAGCTCTGCTTTCTTTTGTTGTTTGGAATTTCGTCACCTTTTTTCTTTTCCCACCTACTCGAAATGAAATTTCTTATCAACATGCTGCTCCTACTTATACAGGAGCTACGGCATTTTTGATGTATTTTTTTTATCCTGTGATTGCAGGTCCCATTTTTGAAGACATGATTTATCGTGGATTAGTGATGACTGCTCTGGAAAAAGGGAAGAAATGGGGACTGGATGTACTTGGCTCAGCTATATTATTTGGAATCTTACACATTAGTGGCCATGGTTGGGTCTTAACAGACTTTTTCGTCTATATGGGTGGCGGTCTCATATTTGCAGTCTTGTTTAGAGTAACCAAGTCAATTTATTGGCCTATTGGACTGCATATAGTCTACAATGGTATTGGTCAGATTCTTATGTTATTGCACTAGAATTTAAAGAGATGAAAATTTCGGAGTATTTGATTTTGGTAAAAAGTTTTGAATTACTATGAGGAAACTTTCATTTGAAGCTGAGCTAGAGAGCATGCTTCGTCCATACGATGTTTTTGAAAAAGTATTGTGGCAATTTTTAAAGAAAATGAGCATTTTTCTTCAAACTAAGGGAAGCAATCAAAAAGAGATTGAACACTATCTCCAATCTCTGCAAGTATTAGAAAATCCACAATTGATAGCCCTCTTCGAATTGCGTTTGCAGCAATACAAAGAACTTATCGATTGATTAGAAACGGGAAGACGATAACCCACTCCGAAATAAGCAGGAGTATCAGTTGGATTTTTCTTTTTTCCATCATTAGATCCCTCCTTGTTAGTAGTAACTTTATTATAGCAGGAAAATAATCAAATCTACTAAAATCGCAAATCTGAAATTTCTATAAGAAAAAATGTCAAATATGCGATTTTCTAAAATAAGCTAATTTTCGTGTTATACTATCCTTGTAAAGCACTTCAAGCAAATCCTAAGTCGCAGAAGTGGTTTATAGATGGGAATTCGTACAGTATATGTTTAATTATGAGCATACTGTAAATGGCTGGACTAAAAGTGAAACTTGGCGTCCTAGATAAAATGAGGTAAACGATGGAAAAGCAAAGTCAGTTGCAAATGTTGATTCATTCCCTGTACAATAATAAAGAAATTAGCTTGACGGAAGAATTTAGGAAGCAATTGCTAGAAACAGCAAAACAGTTTTCTAGTACTAGTGAAGATTTGCTAGCTGTACGTCTATCTTTTGCCGTCTCTAAAGAATTATTGGGCTTTAAAGGTGAACCGCCGACAGAGTTGTTGGATTTAGCAAAAATTGTCCAAAAGAAAGAAGCCAAATATAAGCAGGGAATAGTGTGGTCTGGTATTTTTAAGATATGATTCATTATAAAATACGGTATTAACGGTTATATAATGCATGAATCTAAAATGAAAAAGAATAATAAGCAAGGTCTGAATCTCAATGCCAAACCAAGTCTTGCTTTTTATACCATGGAATAAAATGGAGTCTGTCTGATTACAATCAGCAGACTTTTTTCTCTTTCCTGAATGTGTTATAATAGTCCATGCTGTGGCTGGAACCTATTCAGCACATTTATTAAGACAATATGAGGAGAAAGATGAAAGAAAAAGGATTTTGGGAGGGGGCGCAGGCAGCCATGCCAACGGCCCTTGGTTATATCAGTATTGGCCTTGCCTGTGGGATTATCGGTGCGCCCTATGTGACACCTGTTGAGATGGGCTTGATGAGCCTCTTTGTTTATGCTGGGAGTGCTCAGTTTGCCATGCTGGCACTGATTGCGGTTCAAGCACCTGTGGCAGCTATTGCTATGACGGTTTTTTTGATTAATTTGCGTCTCTTTTTGTTGAGTTTGCATGCGTCGACCTATTTCCGTCATACTAGTCTCTGGCACAATATCGGTATGTCTAGTATCTTGACGGATGAGACTTATGGTGTTTTGATGGGTGAATTGGCCCATGCAGACAAGGTCAATCCTATGTGGATGCACGGAAACAATCTTAACAGCTATGTGGCTTGGTTTGTGGGAACAGTAGTCGGAACGGCTCTGGGTGGCCTGCTGCCAAATCCAGAAATCTTTGGTTTAGATTTTGCCCTAGTTGGGATGTTCATCGGCATTTTTGCTTCGCAATTCCAGATTATGCAAAGACGGATTCCTATCCGCAATCTGCTCATTATCCTAGCAGTTGTTGCGGTGTCCTTCTTTTTACTCTTGACAGTGGTGTCTCAGTCACTAGCTGTTCTGTTTGCGACGCTACTTGGTTGTACAATGGGGGTGGTTTTAGATGGTCAGTAAGTATCTTTTATTAGCAGTTATTTTCTCTGGCTTGGTGACTTGGATTCCCCGTATGATTCCCTTCATCTTGGTCAAGTATAAGGGTTTGCCTGCAATCGTTGAGCGTTTTTTGAAGTTCTTGCCCGTTTCTATTATCTTTGCCTTGATTCTTTCAAGTGTAGTGACAGGCAAGGTTGGGAGTCTTCCTCAAATAAAATGGCTAGACTTCTTAGCAGTCTTTCCAACGGCTTGGGTAGCCTTTCGCTACCGCAATCTAGTTGGAACAGTTCTCTTTGGAGTTGTCTTGATTGCCGTCCTACGTTTACTATTTTAAATGGGCTATAAAGAAAATCTATCACAGAGATAAATATCATATAATGGCATAATTACTTTTTTTCTGATAAGATAATAAGGTATTCTATTTTGGAGGAAATGACATGAAAAAAATCGTTAAATATTCATCTCTTGCTGCCCTAGGGCTTGTTGCTGCAGGTGTGCTATCAGCTTGCTCAGGTGGTGCTAAGAAAGAAGAAGCAGCTAGCAAGAAAGAAATTATCGTTGCAACCAATGCTTCACCAAAACCATTCAACTATGAAGAAAATGGTGAATTGACTGGTTATGAAATTGAACTAGTTCGTGCTATCTTTAAAGACTCTGATAAGTATGAAGTCAAGTTTGAGAAGACAGAGTGGTCAGGTGTCTTTGCGGGTCTTGACGCTGACCGTTATCAAATGGCCGTTAACAACATCAGCTACACTAAAGAACGTGCTGAAAAATACCTTTATGCAGCCCCAACTGCTAAAAACCCTAACGTTCTTGTAGTGAAAAAAGATGACTCTAGCATCAAATCGCTTGATGATATCGGTGGAAAATCAACAGAAGTTGTTCAAGGGACAACATCTGCTAAACAGTTGGAAGACTACAACAAACAACACTCAGATAATCCAACTGTCCTTAACTATACTAGAGCTGACTTCCAACAAATCATGGGACGCTTGAGCGATGGCCAGTTTGACTACAAGATTTTTGATAAAATCGGTGTTGAAACAGTCATCAAGAACCAAGGCTTGGACAACTTGAAGGTCATTGAACTTCCAAGCGACCAACAACCTTACGTTTACCCACTTCTTGCCAAAGGTCAAGATGAGTTGAAAACATTTGTAGACAAACGCATCAAAGAACTCTATAAAGACGGAACTCTTGAAAAATTGTCTAAACAATTCTTCGGAGACACTTATCTACCAGCAGAAGCTGATATTAAATAATTTCTTGAAATCATCCATTCTGAATCAGGTGGATGATTTCTAAGTCTTTAGGCATATAGTTTTAAACTATATATCTGACTATCTAATAACAATTTGTGAAATCAAACAAATTGTGAGATACTAGTACGGTATTATTTTTAAGGAGAAAGAATCATGAAAATTAAAAAATGGCTTGGTGTAGCAGCCCTTGCTACAGTCGCAGGTTTGGCTCTTGCAGCTTGCGGAAACTCAGAAAAGAAAGCAGACAATGCAACAACTGTTAAAATCGCAACTGTTAACCGTAGCGGTTCTGAAGAAAAACGTTGGGACAAAATCCAAGAATTGGTTAAAAAAGACGGTATCACTTTGGAATTTACAGAGTTCACAGACTACTCACAACCAAACAAGGCAACTGCTGATGGCGAAGTAGACTTGAACGCTTTCCAACACTACAACTTCTTGAACAACTGGAACAAAGAAAACGGAAAAGACCTTGTAGCGATTGCAGATACTTATATCTCTCCAATCCGCCTTTACTCAGGTTTGAATGGAAGTGACAATAAGTACACTAAAGTAGAAGATATCCCAGCAAACGGAGAAATCGCTGTACCAAACGATGCTACAAACGAAAGCCGTGCGCTTTACTTGCTTCAATCAGCTGGTTTGATTAAATTGGACGTTTCAGGAACTGCTCTTGCAACAGTTGCTAATATCAAAGAAAATCCAAAGAACTTGAAAATCACTGAATTGGACGCTAGCCAAACAGCTCGTTCATTGTCATCAGTTGACGCTGCCGTTGTAAACAATACCTTCGTTACAGAAGCAAAATTGGACTACAAGAAAGCACTCTTCAAAGAACAAGCTGATGAAAACTCAAAACAATGGTACAACATCATTGTTGCGAAAAAAGATTGGGAATCATCACCTAAGGCTGATGCTATCAAGAAAGTTGTTGCAGCTTACCATACAGATGAAGTGAAAAAAGTTATCGAAGAAACATCAGACGGTTTGGATCAACCAGTTTGGTAATAAGAAACAGGGAGGTGGGAGAGAAAATTCCACCTCTTGCTTTTGTATAGAGCAGGGATTGTCAGGAAGAGTAGTTTATAGAAAGGTAGAGAGAATATGGTTTTTCCTAGCGAACAAGAACAGATTGAAAAATTTGAAAAGGATCATGTAGCCCAGCATTATTTTGAGGTTTTGCGTACCTTGATTTCTAAGAAATCGGTCTTTGCCCAGCAGGTTGGACTCAAGGAAGTTGCAAATTATCTAGGTGAGATTTTCAAGCGTGTTGGGGCTGAAGTGGAGATTGATGAGACTTATACGGCTCCCTTTGTCATGGCGCATTTCAAGAGTTCGCGTCCAGATGCCAAAACCTTGATTTTCTATAACCACTATGACACTGTGCCAGCGGATGGGGATCAGGTCTGGACAGAGGATCCTTTTACTCTTTCAGTCCGCAATGGCTTCATGTATGGGCGTGGGGTTGACGATGACAAGGGCCATATCACAGCTCGCTTGAGTGCTTTGAGAAAATATATGCAGCACCATGATGATTTGCCTGTCAATATCAGTTTTATCATGGAGGGAGCAGAGGAATCTGCCTCGACAGACCTAGATAAGTATCTGGAAAAACATGCGGACAAACTTCGTGGGGCGGATTTGTTGGTCTGGGAACAAGGAACCAAGAATGCCTTGGAGCAGCTAGAAATTTCTGGTGGAAACAAGGGGATTGTGACCTTTGATGCCAAGGTAAAAAGTGCGGATGTGGATATCCATTCGAGTTATGGTGGGGTTGTGGAATCAGCTCCTTGGTATCTCCTTCAAGCTTTACAGTCTCTTCGCGCTGCAGATGGCCGTATCTTGGTTGAAGGTTTGTACGAAGATGTACAAGAGCCAAACGAACGGGAATTGGCCTTGGTGGATACTTACGCTCAACGAAATCCAGGGGAAATCAGCCAGATTTATGGTTTGGAATTGCCTCTCTTACAAGAGGAGCGTGCAGACTTTCTAAAACGTTTCTTTTTTGAGCCAGCCCTTAATATCGAAGGAATTCAGTCAGGCTATCAAGGACAAGGCGTTAAAACGATTTTGCCAGCGGAAGCCAGTGCCAAGTTAGAAGTTCGTTTGGTTCCTGGCTTAGAACCGCATGATGTTCTGGAAAAAATTCGGAAACAGCTAGACAAAAATGGCTTTGATAAGGTAGAATTATACTATACCTTGGGAGAGATGAGCTATCGAAGCGATATGAGCGCGCCAGCCATTCTTAATGTAATCGAGTTGGCCAAGAAATTCTATCCACAGGGCGTTTCAGTCTTGCCGACTACAGCTGGAACAGGCCCTATGCATACGGTCTTTGATGCCCTAGAGGTACCCATGGTGGCCTTCGGTCTAGGAAATGCCAATAGTCGAGACCACGGTGGAGATGAAAACGTGCGAATCGCCGATTATTACACCCATATTGAATTAGTAGAGGAGCTGATTAGAAGCTATGAGTAGAGATATTATCAAGTTAGATCAGATCGATGTGACTTTTCACCAAAAGAAGAGAACCATCACAGCGGTCAAGGATGTGACCATTCACATCCAAGAAGGGGATATCTACGGAATCGTTGGATATTCTGGAGCAGGGAAATCAACCCTTGTACGGGTAATTAACCTCTTGCAAAAGCCATCTGCAGGAAAAATTACCATTGATGACGATGTGATTTTTGATGGCAAGGTGACCTTGACAGCAGAGCAGTTGCGTCGTAAACGTCAGGATATCGGGATGATTTTCCAGCATTTTAACCTCATGAGTCAAAAGACGGCAGAGGAGAATGTGGCCTTTGCCCTCAAACACTCTGGACTCAGCAAGGAAGAAAAGAAAGCTAAAGTAGCTAAGTTGTTGGATTTGGTTGGCTTGGCAGATCGTGCTGAAAACTATCCTTCACAACTATCTGGAGGACAAAAACAGCGTGTGGCCATTGCGCGTGCCTTGGCAAATGATCCAAAAATCTTGATTTCAGATGAGTCAACGTCTGCCCTTGACCCTAAGACAACCAAGCAGATTTTGGCCTTGTTGCAAGATTTGAACCAAAAATTAGGCTTGACAGTTGTCTTGATTACGCATGAAATGCAGATTGTCAAAGACATTGCCAACCGTGTGGCAGTGATGCAGGATGGGCATTTGATTGAAGAGGGCAGTGTCCTTGAAATTTTCTCAGACCCTAAACAACCTTTGACCCAGGACTTTATCTCAACAGCCACAGGTATTGACGAAGCCATGGTCAAGATTGAGAAGCAAGAAATCGTGGAACATCTGTCTGAAAACAGTCTCTTGGTGCAACTCAAGTATGCAGGGGCTTCAACAGACGAGCCACTTTTGAATGAATTGTACAAGCGTTACCAAGTAACGGCTAATATCCTCTATGGGAATATCGAAATCCTCGACGGCACTCCTGTTGGAGAATTGGTGGTGGTCTTGTCAGGCGAAAAGGCAGCGCTAGCAGGTGCCCAAGAGGCTATCCGTCAAGCAGGCGTACAGCTAAAAGTATTGAAGGGAGGACAGTAAGATGGAATCATTGATTCAAACCTATTTACCAAATGTCTATAAGATGGGTTGGGCTGGTCAAGCAGGCTGGGGAACAGCCATTTACTTAACCCTCTATATGACAGTTCTTTCCTTCATTATCGGAGGTTTCTTGGGGCTAGTGGCAGGTCTCTTCCTTGTCTTGACCGCTCCAGGTGGTGTCTTGGAAAATAAAGTTGTTTTCTGGATTTTAGACAAGATCACGTCAATCTTCCGTGCGGTGCCATTTATTATTCTCTTGGCAGTCTTGTCACCCTTCTCTCATCTAATCGTAGGAACAAGTATCGGACCAAATGCGGCTATCGTACCCCTATCTTTTGCGGTCTTTGCCTTCTTTGCCCGTCAGGTGCAGGTTGTCTTAGCTGAACTGGATGGTGGTGTCATTGAAGCGGCTCAAGCGAGCGGAGCGACCTTCTGGGACATCGTGGGTGTTTACCTATCAGAAGGTCTTCCAGATTTGATCCGAGTGACGACTGTGACCTTGATTTCCCTTGTTGGGGAAACAGCTATGGCCGGTGCGGTTGGAGCTGGTGGTATCGGTAACGTAGCCATCGCTTATGGATTTAACCGCTACAATCACGATGTGACTATCTTGGCAACCATCATTATCATTTTGATTATCTTTGCAATCCAATTCTTGGGAGACTTCTTGACCAAGAAATTGAGTCATAAATAAAAAAGAGCAAGGCAATCTGTATATTATTCATAGGAGTTTGAGGTATAGTCAAGATTTAAAATTCTCTGTACTAGCTACTATCAGTCATTACTTTTATGAGCTAGAGACTTAAGCATTGTGGGGAGTCAATATGCAAAATCTGGGAGAAGTTTTTAAAGAATTGAGAAAGAGTCGGAATGTATCTCTACAGGAGGCGACGGGAGGAGAGTTTACTTATTCCATGCTGAGCAAATTTGAGCGCGGAGAAGCAGACTTATCATCTATGAAATTGATTACTGCCTTAGATAACATCCACTCTGATTTGAATGAATTTATGTACTTGGTACGTGGTTTTTCTCAGAAAAAGGCTTTGGTTTTTCAAGAAAATCTCTGGGATCTATATGACAGAGAAGGGATTGATTCTCTCCACTCCTTGTATGAAGAGACGACTAAAAAGTACAGATCAAGTGCTAAAAAAAGCTATCTCTTACAAATGATTCGTATCAAAAGTCTTCTCGTGTTTTTTGATTCAGAGATAAGGGCAACGGATGAAGAACTGACTTTTCTCTATGACTATTTTTTTACTATTGATATCTGGGGAAATTATGAATTGGAATTATTTTCAACGATTTCTACTTTGTTCCCTCTGCCCCTCTATTTTAAATATTCTAGGGAGATGCTACAAAAGACAGATTTATTAGGCTCTTTACCTAGTAACAAAGTCGCTATTGATACCATTTTGATTAATGGACTCTTTAAAGCAATAGAGGAAAAGGATAAATTAAAAGCAGACTATTTTGTTTTTCAGATTGAAAAACGAGAATTGCCAGAATCTCAAGCTTATCTTAAAATCATTTATATGATTGCTAAAGGGTATTATGATACTATTTTTAAAGTAGAAAATAAGGGTCTTGAAAGAATCCAGAGGGGCATTACAATCTTACAAGATTTAGAATATATAGATGGTGCAAGATACTATGAAAACTATTTTGCAAATCAGCTTTCAAATGAAGATTTGTAATATATTCTCATTACATCAATTGACGAAAAATAAATATGCTTGTAGATGGATTGATAATTAGCAGTTTCTAGACGCTAGAGTTTCTATTTTCAGAAAAAATATATTACAAAAAAGTGGGGAGTCCCGCTTTTTTTGTTAGACTGGATTCAATAGAATACGCTTTGAAATGTGAGAAAGGCCTGTTATGAAACTATTCTTAAGACATCATTTATTTAGAATACTTACCTTATCAAGGTTTTTGAGCTCAAGTGGAGCTTATATTTATAATCTGGTATTTATCGTTTATGCCGCGAGTCTACCCTTTAAAAATATAGCTGTATTTATGGCGAATATGATTACGATTTTACCTTTCCTATTTACTTTTTATATTGGGATTAAGGCGGATCATACTCGGAATAAAGCAGGGACAATTATCTGGGTTGGTTGTGTGCAAAGTTTCCTATTTCTTTTGATTGCTGGTGTGATTCATGACCAGAACTTCGTAACGTTTGCTTTTATCTGTATAGTTAATATCTGTTCGGATATTTTATCGGATTATACAGCAGGCCTTCGTATGCCGATTATCCAGCATAATATTTCGGAAGATAGGCTCTATGAAGCTTATTCCTTTACTCAGTTTGTTTCCTATTTATCAAATCTAGGAGGTCAAGCCTTAGGAGTATGGCTACTCACAACCAGTCATCAAAATTTTTCTTTTGTTGCAATGGTGAATGCTGGTTTCTTTTTACTATCTTCTCTTATTTTGTTCAAAAATAGAAGAGAATTGACGCATTTGTCTATAAGTGTAGAGGATAAGTCGATTAGTTTACTTCAACAAGTTAAGGCGATCTATGCGGACATGGATGATATCTTTAGACAGAGAGAAAGTCAATCATTGCTTAAAATTATCTTTGTTATTTTGGTAATGAATACTTTGGGAGGGGCTGTCGGAGGTATTTATCACTTTTACTTATTAGACCATACTATCTATCACCTCAGCTATGCTCAAGCCCTATTTTTAATTGAATGTGTTAGCTTGGGAGGAGCTATTCTTGGTAGCTTAACTCCCCATGATTATTTTGGGAAATTGTCGTTTTCAAGTTTGCTATCGCTCAATGCAATTCTGTTTGTATTGCTTGCTACTGCTAATATTTTAGATTTTTCTCCTCTAGTAGGTGTTGCCTGCTTAGCCTTTGTCATGTATTTGATGTCGAAATCAATGCCTAAATTAGATACTTTGTTACTGTCTAATTTGAGCGCGGATGTATTAGCTAGAAGTAATAATCTCTTGAGTATGATTTTTTCCCTAACATTACCCTTGGGGGTGTCTGTATTTTCCTTCTTAGCTTTACAAGATATCAGGCTTTGTTGGTGGGTGTTTTTGGTAGTGAGTGTGATAGGGTTGATTTTATCCCTAGAAAAAATAAGTTTTTCAGGTAAAAAATTTTAACCTAGGAAGATCAGGCTTACTAGAAGGCCTCCCAGATTTGATTCGTGTGACGACTGTGACCTTGATTTCCCTTGTTGGGGAAACAGCTATGGTGGGTGCGGTTGGAGCTGGTGGTATTGGTAACGTAGCCATCGCTTATGGATTTAACCGCTACAATCACGATGTGACTATCTTGGCAACCATCATTATCATCTTGATTATCTTTGCAATCCAATTCTTGGGAGATTTCTTGACCAAGTCTTGAATCATAAAAATAAAAAAGAGCCGTCTGGCTCTTTTTTAGTGACTAGATTTTCTGTGCAAATTTTTTACTCAAAGCTTGTCCAATCAAGGCACCTACTAGGGCTCCGATGACAACACTTGCGACAAATAGAAGGATGGTTCCAGGATTTGGCGCGACCATGATACGGTCGATATATTCTTGAGATTTTCCTCTTGCCAGAAGGGTAGCCATATAGGCTTTGGGAGCAATCCACATAAGTAAGATTGGACCTGTTGAGCTAAAGGCAAAGAGAATGAAAGAAAGGAAGTTCTTTGTTTGGTCCTTGTATTTTCCTAGGTTAGCTACTCCATCTGCTAGGAGACCACAGATAATTCCAGGAAGGAAGGCACCAGCACCGTGTTTAGTTCCCAAGAAAAAGAGGGCAATGACAAGGCCGATAGTGGTAATGGCTCCAAAGCGCGGAACTTTTGCGACCAGAATCATATAGGCGCTACCGCCGACAAGGGCAGTAAAGGCAGGCGCATAAAACATATTTCCAGTTTGGTCAAAGAGATTTCCCAAAAGGACACCAATCCCCATGCAGAGGAAGTAAAGAACTGCAAAAAGCAGAGTCGTTAAGATAGATTTTTTCATGAATTGTCTCCTGATAAATTTTTCATAATTCTCATTGTACCATGGTTTGGTGGGATTGTAAATGGGCACTATAAGTTTTGAAAACGCTTGAAATATGATATAATAGTTTCATAGTTAATTTTAGGAGGATATCATGGGTAGGTTTTTAGACTTTGTCTTTAATCGTTTCTTTTTAGGGATGATTGCGACAGCCTTCTTTTGGCTATTAACCTTGGCAGGGGGAATTATCCTTGGTCTAGCGCCGGCTAGCGCCACCTTGATGAGCTTATATGCAGAACATGGTTATAGTTTTCGGGAATACAGTTTGAAGGAAGCTTGGTCTCTTTATAAGCAAAATTTTGTCTCAAGCAACCTGATTTTCTATAGCTTTCTAGGAGTGGATGTGGTTTTGGTCTATGGCTTGTATCTCTTGGTGCAATTGCCTCATCAGACTATTGTTCATTTGATTGCGACCTTTTTGAATGTTCTAGTAGTTGCCCTGCTCTTTTTAGCCTACACAGTGTCTTTGAAACTACAAGTTTATTTTGATTTGTCCTATCGAAATAGTCTCAAACTATCCTTGATTGGCATCTTTATGAGTCTAGCAGCTGTGGCCAAGGTTCTTCTTGGGACAGTACTACTTGTGGCAATTGGTTATTATATGCCTGCTCTTCTCTTCTTTGTAGGAATTGGGATGTGGCATTTCTTTATCAGTGATATGTTGGAACCGGTCTATGAAAGTATCCATGAAAAATTGGCGACAAAATAGAATGAAGCAGTTTTGGATTCATTCTCTATTAAAAATTTATAGCCTTGTCATGATTATCATTATTGCTAGTTTTGCGATTATGATATCTTATGCCGATTGGGATTCGCGCGAGAAGGAGGCTCAAAGAGTTGCCCAACGTGTGACGACTCGAATGGTTAGTGAAATAGAGTATTATTATAGAGAGTCGACTCAGATAGCACAAGCCTTAGTTGATAATCAGGCTCGAATTGAAGGAATCTATAAATATTTCAGTCTTAGTACACCAGATTACTTTTATTGGCAACTAGAGCGTAAAGCTTCTCCATATATATCTGTATCTTTGTATGAAAATATTGATGATTTGTATGTTCGAAATGATTTTGTGACAGGAGTAGCAATTGTCTTCCAAGATTATAAGGAAGTCTATGTTTCTTCTAGGGATAAACGGAGTGGGGAAAAAATCCTAGCTGAAAATTTTAAACCAGCAACTAATAGCTTTGCCATTCCTGTTTCTGACCCTGTTTCTGATAAGGATTTGGGAGTTGTCTACATTTCCTTATCGCCGAATGTCTTACACGCTGCTATTGATAATACCCGAGGTCATATCCCGATGGCTGTTACCGTGACTTCACCTTTTGACATGGAGATATTCCATATTGGTGAGAAGGTTACTATGGAGAATGAAGACTGGTTTGTCGGTGTGACCTCTCATGGCTATCAGGTTCAGGTGGCAGTTCCCAAAAACTTTGTTTTACAAGGAACAGTGACTAGCTCTGCTTTGATTGTGGGCTTGAGTCTTCTCTTTATTGTCATTCTCTATCTGACTTTGAGGCAGACCTTTGCCAACTATCAAAAGCAGGTAGTGGATTTGGTGGATTCCATTCAAGCTATTGCTCAAGGGGAGGAAGGTCTTCGTATTGATACGCTTGAAAAGGACCAGGAATTGCTCCTAATCGCAGAGACCACTAATGATATGTTGGATCGTTTGGAAAAGAATATCCATGATATTTATCAACTAGAGCTCAGTCAAAAAGATGCCAATATGCGAGCTCTACAAGCTCAAATCAATCCTCATTTTATGTATAATACGCTGGAATTCTTGCGCATGTACGCAGTTATGCAGAGTCAAGATGAGTTGGCAGATATCATTTATGAGTTCAGTAGTCTATTGCGTAACAATATTTCTGACGAAAGAGAAACTCTTCTCAAACAGGAATTAGAATTTTGCCGTAAATACAGTTATCTCTGCATGGTTCGCTATCCCAAGTCCATTGCCTATGGTTTCAAGATAGACCCAGAACTAGAGAATATGAAGATTCCCAAATTTACCTTACAACCGCTGGTAGAAAATTATTTCGCTCATGGTGTTGACCACAGACGGACAGATAATGTGATTAGCATCAAGGCGCTTAAACAGGATGGTTTTGTGGAAATTTTGGTGGTCGATAACGGCCGTGGAATGTCGGCAGAAAAACTGGCAAATCTCCGAGAAAAACTAAGTCAGAGACATTTTGAACACCAAGTTAGCTACAGTGAAAAAAGGCAGTCCATCGGGATTGTCAATGTACACGAGCGTTTTGTGCTCTATTTTGGGGACCGCTATGCCATTAGTGTAGAGTCTGGAGAGCAAGCAGGTGTTCAGTATCGTATTACAATTCAAGATGAGTAGAAAGGGAGAAAATGTATAAAGTATTATTAGTAGATGATGAGTACATGGTGACAGAAGGTCTGAAGCGTTTGATTCCCTTTGATAAGTGGGATATGGAGGTCGTGGCAACAGCCAGTCATGCTGATGAAGCTCTAGAATATGTTCAGGAAAATCCTGTCGATGTTATTATTTCCGATGTCAATATGCCAGACAAAACAGGGCTGGAGATGATTAAGGAAATGAAAGAGATATTACCAGATGTTGCCTATATCTTGCTCTCAGGTTATCAGGAGTTTGATTACGTAAAAAGAGCCATGAACCTTAGTGTTGTGGACTATCTGGTCAAGCCTGTTGATAAGGTAGAGTTGGGAAATCTGCTGGAGAAGATTGCAGGTCAGCTCGGCGAGAGAGGAAAGAAAAGTCAAACCCTCAGTCAAGATTTAGATGAGGCTGGATTTGTCAGTTATTTAGGTAGTAAGGAGAATTGGTGGATAGGCCTATCTAAGGAAAAGCAAGGTTCCTTCACCATTCCCTACTATGTCTTGGGTCAAGACTGGCAGATTTTCATTTCTGACCAACCCCTAGATGGCTTAGTCGTTACTCCCTTTGAAGCCCCTTATCAAGAACACTTTGAACGTTGGAAGCTGAATGCTGAGAAAGCTCTCTTTTACGGATCTGTAAATCTACAGCAGTCGGAGAGCCTCTTTGCTTACTACGAACCGATTTATCGGGTTATCATTCAGGGGAATCTCAATCAAATCGTGGAAGAGTTGAACCTCTTGGAGAAGGTAGTTCTTGAAAATACACCCCGTGTTCCGATTACCAAACAGCTTTTTATCCAGTTTGTCATGGATGTCTTTCACTTGTTTGAACATCTCAAAGCTGATGATATGACGGACATTGTCAAAACTATTCATGCTATTCAATCCTTCGATGAACTGGTTACTTATATCAAGGAAACTCTGACCCGATTCTTTGGGCAATATCGAATGAATGAAAATGTGGTTAGTGTACTGGAAGTTATTGGGCGTGATTATCAGAAAGAACTTTCCCTCAAGGATATCAGTAAGGATCTCTTTATCAATCCTGTCTATCTGGGTCAGTTGATTAAGCGAGAAACCAATTCAACCTTCGCAGAATTACTAAACAAACAACGCATTAAGGCTGCCCAGCAGCTCTTACTTTCAACTAGTGACAGTATCGAAGACATCTGTTATGCTGTTGGCTACAGTAACGTTGGATATTTCTATAAAGTGTTCCGAAAATTGTGCGGAAAGTCTCCCAAAGTCTACCGAAAACAAGTAGAAACTATACTATAAGATTTGTATCCCTTTACAAAAAGTGCTATAATATCAATAATAACATCAGGAGGTTCTATCATGAAAAAGAAACCAATTTATCTATGGGTCTTGCTCATCTTGTCTGCCCTTATTTCAGCTACGTCTCTGTTTGAACTTTTGAAGCCCTTGCCTAGTAAAGAAGTCCTTCGTGCTGCTCAAAAACAAGTTGCAGGGGTCAGTGCTCAGCAGGTAGAAGATAGCATTAATTTTAGCTATAGATTGGCAGAAGCATCTCATTCTATTTTTAATGTGGCCTTGGTTGTACTATCTGCTATTTTAGTGGTAGTAGCGATTGTATTCCTTGTTCGTAAGAATTTGCAGTATGCAAACTATACTTATGTCGGCTATGTTTTGCTAGCCATTATTGGTTCGATTTATACCTATGTGACTTTACAAGACGCTTTGCAGTTGGTTCAAGATGAAACTATGCGTTTGACAATGGGTATTGGTTCAAAAGCTGTCAGCATTTTCTATATCGTCATCAATGTTCTCTTCCTAGCCCTTGTCTTCTATAAGATGTGGCGTCAACAGAGAGCCTTGACTGAAGAAGAGGAAACAGAAGAACTTGCTTAAGTATTGACAAAAAAGAGCTATCAGGTTACAATCTTGGTAGTTCTTTTTCGATTAAAAATAAAATCATGGAGGTACATATGAAGACAATTTCTTTAGTTTATATCAGTCTGAGCGGTAATACCGAGAGTTTTGTGACACGCCTGAAAGACTATCTCTTGTCCCAGTACGAGGGGATTGAGGTCCAAAAGATTCATATCAAAGATTTGGTCAAAGAAGGCCAAGATTTCTATGAAGTGGATCATCCTTATGTCACTTTTTTGCCGACCTACCTAGAAGGTGGAAATGGCGTGGACAACGGAGATGTTGAGATTTTGACGACACCCGTTGGGGATTTTATCGCCTATGGTGACAATGCTAGTAAGTGTTTTGGTGTGGTTGGTTCAGGAAATCGTAACTTTAATAACCAATACTGCCTGACAGCCAAGCAATACAGTCAACGTTTTGGTTTCCCTGTATTGGCTGACTTTGAAATGCGAGGTATGCTGGAAGATATCAAACATGTCGCAGCGATTATTGCAGATTTGTATGAGTTGGAAGAGGCTGGGACAAAAGTCTAACCTTAAATATAAAAAGCGAACAAAACGAGTTATCTGAAACTTAGAATTCTGTTTTGTTCGTTTTTTTGTCTAACCTATCGATTTTATACTCAATGAAAATCAAAGAGCAAACTAGGAAGCTAGCCGTAGGCTGTACTTGAGTACGGCAAGGCGAAGCTGACGTGGTTTGAAGAGATTTTCGAAGAGTATTAAAATTTTATAATAAAGAATTCCCAAAATCAGAATCTTTTTGTCTCAGCCTCTCTTTTTACTATCCTAGGCAATTCTATCAGAACTCTTACTTTCTATGCTCCAAGAGTTGATTGATATGGTCTACTTTTTTTGATGCTCTTTTATAGGAAATAGTCCAAATGATGAGGTAGACAATCGCAAACTCAATAATGAGTTGGAGATAGAAAATCCAGTGGAAGGGGAACCAACCTGCTAGGGTTGCTAATGGGATAAAGCCTACTAGCATAAGGAAGAAATGGGTCAGAGTTGCACGGAGCAAGCTCCAGTCACGGCTGAATAATCGCTTGCCAAAGTTGAAGAGAATACCGATGACTGCCCAGATCAGTGTGCAGTAGAGCAAGATTAGGGCACCGTGAACTTGATGTTGAGTCATTACTTGGCCGACGAGAGAGTCGGGACTTAACGGGGCGTAGGTATTTGGTGCATAAATGAGTGAAAAGATGATAGAGAGGATGAGGCCGATGAGGACACCAGTAGTTGCGTCGTGGAAGATTTGTTTTTTCATAGTTCTAATTTCTCCTTGATGTTTTTTAGATAACGGCGTGAAGAGTAGGTGAAGCTTTCGTTTTTTAGAAAGATTTCTACCAGACCGTTGGGGGTAAGCTTGAGATGAGAGATAGAGTCGATATTGACGATTTCTGATTGGGAAATTTGGATAAAATTGCTTGGCAAAAGTTCAAGGACCTGATAGAGTCGCAAATCAATGCTGTAGGTCTGACTCGCTGTTTCTGCTAGAACCTTCCGATTCTCGATATAGAAGCGTTGTATCTTACCAATCTCAACGAGATAGACCTGATTATCGATTTTCCCTTTGATTTTTTCTGTTAGATCCAGATTTTCTGCGAACTCGATGACTTTCTGGATTTTATCGGTTTCTTGAGGTGCTTGAACAATCAGTCTTTCCTCTTCGTAAGTTTCACTAATCTGTAGTTCTACTTTCATAAATTTCTCTCCTTGTTTTTCATACAAAATTGTGATCACTTCTTGTACACCTTTATTAAACACTATTTTCCAGACCCTTGCAAGGGACTTTGTCTATGTGGAGGGATTTGACTCCTATGTGGCGCTTGCTTTTCTGTCCTATCTGAAATATGGTATAATAGCACTAATCAATTTCTAGGAAAACAGATACAGAAAGGGGCTGAAAGATGTCTCATATTATTGAATTACCAGAGGTGCTGGCAAACCAGATTGCGGCTGGAGAGGTCATTGAACGTCCTGCCAGTGTGGTCAAAGAGTTGGTAGAAAATGCCATTGACGCGGGTTCTAGTCAGGTTATCATTGAGATTGAGGAAGCTGGTCTCAAGAAGATTCAAATCACAGATAATGGTCATGGAATTGCCCACGATGAGGTAGAGCTGGCTCTGCGTCGTCATGCGACCAGTAAGATAAAAAATCAGGCAGACCTTTTTCGGATTCGGACGCTTGGTTTTCGTGGTGAAGCCCTGCCTTCTATCGTATCCGTCAGCGTTTTAACTCTTTTGACAGCAGTTGAGGGCGCAAGTCATGGGACTAAGTTAGTCGCGCGTGGTGGAGAAGTTGAAGAAGTCGTCCCAGCGACTAATCCTGTAGGGACCAAGGTTTGTGTGGAGGACCTTTTTTTCAACACGCCTGCCCGCCTCAAGTATATGAAGAGCCAGCAAGCGGAGCTGTCTCATATCATTGATATTGTCAACCGTCTGGGCTTGGCTCATCCTGAGATTTCCTTTAGTTTGATCAGTGATGGCAAGGAAATGACGCGGACAGCAGGGACTGGTCAACTGCGTCAAGCTATTGCAGGGATTTACGGTTTGGTCAGTGCCAAGAAAATGATTGAAATTGAGAATTCTGACCTTGATTTCGAAATTTCTGGCTTTGTGTCCTTGCCTGAGTTAACTAGAGCCAATCGCAACTATATCAGTCTCTTCATCAATGGTCGTTATATCAAGAACTTTTTACTCAATCGTGCTATTTTAGACGGTTACGGAAGTAAGCTCATGGTGGGACGTTTTCCACTGGCTGTCATTCATATCCATATTGACCCTTATCTAGCGGATGTCAATGTGCATCCAACCAAGCAAGAGGTGCGGATTTCCAAGGAAAAAGAACTGATGACCCTGGTTTCAGAAGCTATTGCCAATAGTCTCAAGGAACAAACCTTGATTCCAGATGCCTTGGAAAATCTTGCTAAATCGACCGTGCGCAATCGTGAGAAGGTGGAGCAGACCATTCTCCCACTCAAAGAAAATACGCTCTACTATGAGAAGACTGAGCCGACAAGACCTAGTCAAGCTGAAGTAGCTGATTATCAGGTAGAATTGACTGATGAAGGACAGGATTTGACTTTATTTGCCAAAGAAACCTTGGACCAATTGACCAAGCCAGCAAAACTGCATTTTGCAGAGAGAAAGCCTGCTAACTACGACCAGCTAGATCATCCAGAGTTAGACCTTGCGAGTCTTGATAAGGCTTATGACAAGCTGGAGCGAGAAGAATCTTCAAGCTTTCCAGAGTTGGAATTTTTCGGGCAAATGCATGGAACCTATCTCTTTGCCCAAGGGCGAGATGGGCTCTATATCATAGACCAGCACGCGGCTCAGGAACGAGTCAAGTACGAGGAGTATCGTGAAAGCATTGGCGATGTTGACCAAAGTCAACAACAACTCCTAGTGCCCTATATCTTTGAATTTCCAGCGGATGATGCCCTTCGTCTCAAGGAAAGAATGCCTCTTTTGGAGGAAGTGGGCGTCTTTCTAGCAGAGTACGGGGAAAATCAATTCATCCTACGTGAACATCCTATTTGGATGGCAGAGGAAGAAATCGAGTCTGGCATCTATGAAATGTGTGACATGCTGCTCTTGACCAAGGAAGTTTCTATCAAGAAATACCGAGCAGAGCTGGCTATCATGATGTCCTGCAAACGGTCTATCAAGGCTAACCATCGTATCGATGACCACTCAGCTAGACAGCTTCTTTATCAGCTTTCTCAATGTGACAATCCCTACAACTGTCCTCATGGACGTCCTGTTTTGGTGCATTTTACCAAGTCGGATATGGAAAAGATGTTCCGACGCATTCAGGAAAATCATACCAGCCTCCGTGAGTTGGGGAAATATTAAACTAAAAGGAAAACTATGTACGAATATTTAAAAGGAATCATTACCAAAATCACTGCCAAATACATTGTTCTTGAAGTCAACGGTATCGGTTATATTTTGCATGTGGCCAATCCTTATGCCTACTCAGGACAAGTCAACCAAGAAGCTCAAATTTATGTGCACCAAGTCGTGCGTGAGGACGCTCATCTGCTTTATGGATTTCGCTCAGAAGACGAGAAAAAGCTCTTTCTCAGTCTGATTTCGGTATCTGGGATTGGTCCTGTATCAGCTCTGGCCATTATCGCTGCCGATGACAATGCTGGCTTGGTTCAAGCCATCGAAACCAAGAACATCACCTACTTGACTAAGTTCCCTAAAATTGGTAAGAAAACAGCCCAGCAGATGGTGTTGGACTTGGAAGGCAAGGTAGTAGTTGCAGGAGATGATCTTCCTGCCAAGGTGGCAGTGCAAGCTAGCACTGAAAATCAAGAATTGGAAGAAGCCATGGAAGCAATGTTGGCGCTAGGCTACAAGGCAACAGAGCTCAAGAAAATCAAGAAATTCTTTGAAGGAACGACAGATACAGCTGAGAACTATATCAAGTCGGCCCTTAAAATGTTGGTCAAATAGGAGCAGAACATGACAAAACGTTGTTCGTGGGTCAAGATGACCAATCCGCTCTATATAGCCTATCATGATGAGGAGTGGGGGCAGCCCCTCCATGATGACCAAGCATTGTTTGAGTTGTTGTGTATGGAAACCTATCAGGCAGGCCTGTCTTGGGAAACGGTACTCAACAAACGCCAAGCTTTCCGAGAAGCCTTTCATGGCTATCAAATTCAAGCGGTCGCAGAGATGACCGATATCGAACTGGAAGCCTTGCTTGATAATCCAGCCATCATCCGAAATAGAGCCAAGATTTTTGCTACACGCGCTAACGCCCAAGCATTTCTACGACTACAGGCAGAGTACGGCTCTTTTGATGCCTATCTTTGGTCTTTTGTTGAGGGGAAAACCATCGTTAACGATGTTCCCGATTACCGCCAAGCCCCAGCTAAAACACCTTTGTCTGAAAAATTAGCCAAAGATCTCAAAAAACGAGGCTTTAAGTTTACAGGACCAGTCGCCGTCTTGTCTTTTCTACAAGCAGCAGGGCTGGTTGATGACCACGAGAACGATTGTGAATGGAAAGGTCTTAAATGATGTCTAACAAATATAAGGGAATTCTAATTTTTTCGATACTATATACAGTTCTATTTGAGTTTGATGGCGTTAAATTGCTGGCTTCTTTGATGCCATCTGCCATTGCGAATTATCTAGTCTATGTAGTACTAGCTCTATATGGTTCTTTCTTGTTCAAGGATAGATTGTTCAAACAATGGAATGAGATTAGAAAGACTAAAAGGAAATTTTTCTTTGGCATCTTAACAGGATGGCTCTTTCTCTTTCTGATGACTGTTGTCTTTGAATTTGTATCAGAGATGTTGAGGCAGTTTTTTGGGCTAGTCGGACAAGGTCTAAACCAGTCGAATATTCAAAGCACTTTTCAAGAGCAACCAATACTGATAGCTGTTTTTGCTTGTGTTATTGGACCTCTGGTAGAAGAATTATTTTTCCGTCAAACTCTATTGAGATATTTAAGAAAAAGTCTGCCAACTTGGCTGAGTATCTTTATAGTCGGATTTGCTTTTGCCTTAACTCATATGCACAGCTTGGATCTATCAGAGTGGGTCGGTGCAGTCGGTTATCTAGGTGCTGGCCTTGCCTTTTCTATTATTTATGTGAAAGAAAAGGAGAATATTTACTATCCTCTACTTATTCACATGTTAAGCAACAGCCTCTCCTTGATCATTTTAGCTATCAGTAGTATGTGATGAAAATGCCAGTAATGATACTGAGAAAAAGCTGAGAAACTTTTCCCAGCTTTATTTGTTATAGTCAAAGCGAATGACTTGCTCCTGTGCATCTACATGGGCGTGGACCCCAAAGGGTACAATTGCTCTTGGAGTTGCGTGGCCAACATTCAGATTATAGATAATCGGGATATTGCTGTCAATAATATCCAATAGTGCCTCTTTATAGTCGTCATAGAAAGTTTCATCCATAGGTTTTCCTACCAAGAGTCCACTGATGACCGAGAATATGCCAGTGTCCTTTAAAGTCCGCAACATCTTTTTGAAGTCTTCTGGCTCAGGCTTTTCTTCGCTTGTTTCTAGCAAGAGGATTTTTCCTTCCCAGTCTGACAAGTCAGGGAAAAGTTTGTATTTTTGACAGAGATCCGTGCTGTCTGCGTATCGAGAGTTGTCAAAGATATCGTAGAGGGATTCGAGACACCCACCGAGGATTTCCCCTTCGAATTGGGCATTTCCTTGCAACAAGTCAAAACCAGTGTTTGCATGACTGACACGAGGTGTTCCTAGAGCCTTGGGACTGAAGTCAGTTCGTTCCTCATACCAAACGTCACTGGGGCGGATTTCTGAGATTTTTCCTGTCTCGATCAATTCTTTAAAGTAGTGGAGGCTATAGGTCAGCATTTCTTTGTCTAGTTCACAAATGTCTGCTAAAAATGATTGACCATAAAAAGTTTTAACACCTAGTTTATGCAACATGAGATGGTTCATGGTTGTATCTGAGAAGCCAAGAAAAATCTTTTGTTTGATAACTTTTTCTAGTTGGTCATTTTCAAAAAGGTAGGGCAACAAGCGATAGGTATCGTCTCCACCGATGGCACATAGGATCATATCAATGCTATCATCAGAAAAGGCATGAATCAAATCCTCTGCACGAGCTTCAGGATGGTTCTTGATAAAGTCTAATCCTTTTAGCGAATGGGGCAAAAAGATAGGATTGAGTCTCAGGTTCTTGAGACGTTGGATACCCAAGTCCACTTCATGTTTGACAAAGTCCTCTCCGATAATGCCACTAGATAAACTAACAATACCAATAGTAGAAACCATATCTTATCCTCCTAGAAATAGATTGAGCCTATTTTATCACAAAAGATGAGAGAAAACTATAGGGATTAGAGTCAGAAGTTCTATTGTATATCAAGGAATCAAGAAAAAGCAACCGCATCTGCAGTTGCTTTTATCATTCTCTTAATAGCGTGTTGGTCCTGCACTTGCGCTTCGGATGTTCAAGCGTTTCTTGAGATAGAAGCGAAGGGCTAGGAGGGCTGCTCCGATAATAGCTAGTGGCAATGGAGCGAGTACTGGGTTAAGGCTAGCTGGTAGGAAGCTTGTTGCAAAGAAGACAAGCAACCAAAGGAACATAGAAGCTAGGATAACTAGTACAGATTTCCAGAAAGGTGGACGTTGACTGCGGTCCATATCTGGTCCATAGTATTGGTAAACAAAGTAGTACATCAAGTAAAAGGCAAATCCACCAACCAGTCCAACCAATAGGAGGGTAATCAAACCGTAACCGATAGCCTGATCTGCTGAGAAGAAGGTTGTAAGGGCGCTGACGAGGGCAAAGAGGCTAGTGATGAAAAGAGCTGAGTCCATAATCATCAGTTTTGGATCATCATTTTCTTTTGGATGCTCTTTTTCATATTGTTCCTTGACAGTGAAACTATGAGCCCAATGAGTTGGTGCGCCATAGAGGGAACGAGCAGTCGTACCCTTGGTTTGCTCCTCAAGGATTTGGGGAATAACTTCCTCAAAAATAGCCTTGATTTCAGCATCTGTTTTTCCATCTTTGATGAATTGTTGGGTAGCGATGTGGATAAACTCTTGGTTTTTCTTGGTTAATTTTTGTAGATTAATCTGAGACATAGGAACTCCTCTTAGAACCATTTTTTATGGATGAGATAGAGAGTGAGCGAGACACTCATAGCAAAGGCGATAAAGACGATTAACCAGAAGGCATTTGGCTCTCCGTTTAGGGGGATTTCATTATCCTTAAAGTTCATCCCGTAGGCAGAGAAGACCATGGTTGGGATGGACATGACGATGGTCACAAGGGCCAAGGTTTTCATGATGTTGTTCTGGTTGTTGGAAATGATAGAGGCGAAGGTCTCTGTCATAGAATGCAAGACGTTTCCATAAATATCTGCCATCTCGATGGCCTGTTGGGTTTCAATCAGGGTATCTTCAAGCAGGTCTTCGTCCTCAAGGTATTTCTTGATATTGCTGGTTGAGCTGGTCAATTTCTTAATCACACGCTCATTTGTTTTGAGGGAGGCCTTGAAATAGACGATGGTTTTTTCCAATTCCATGAGCTCAATCAATTCTTCATTACGAGTTGATTGATGCAGTTGACTTTCGATTTGCTCACTCTTACGGTCGATTGAACGAAGGGCTGTTAGGTAAAGCTCTGCATTGCGATAGAGAATCTGGAAGATAAAACGCGAACGCATGAAAGTATAGAAATTACGCAAACGACGGTTGATAAAGACATCGAGGACTGGTAGAGGTTCCAAACACGTAGTGATAATGGTTTCCTCGGTGATGATAATACCAAGCGGGATGGTTACGTAGTAGGTGCGGTTATTTCTTTCCTCTGTGACCGGCACGTCTACGATAATCAGGGTGTATTCGTCTTCAATGGTAATACGAGACATTTCTTCCGCATCGAGCGGTGCTCGAAGGTCGGCAATATCAATGTCGAAGGCGTTAGCGATTTCGAGTGATTCATTTTGAGTCGGATTGACGAGATTGATCCAAGTACCCGGTTCAAGCGTATCGATCTCTTTAAATTCAGTTGTTGTAGAGAGAAAAACTTGTTTCATATCCCTTATCCTTTCTCATTTTTCAGATTTTTTCACACCGTACTATTATACTATAAATTCAGCCTTTTGGGTAATAGAATCTCACTTTTTTTGGTATAATGGTAAGCAATAATGGACTAGAAAGAACAAAGATGCAAGATAAAATTGTCATTCATGGGGCACGTGCCCATAATTTAAAAAATATTGATGTGGAAATTCCACGAGACAAGTTGGTTGTCGTGACAGGTTTGTCAGGTTCAGGGAAATCCAGCCTGGCCTTTGACACCCTCTATGCGGAGGGGCAACGTCGCTATGTGGAGAGTTTGTCAGCCTACGCTCGTCAGTTCTTGGGAAACATGGAAAAACCAGATGTAGATGCCATTGATGGTCTCAGCCCAGCTATTTCTATTGACCAGAAAACGACTAGCAAAAACCCTCGCTCGACGGTTGGAACAACGACTGAAATCAATGACTATCTGCGTCTCCTCTACGCGCGTGTGGGGACGCCCTACTGTATCAACGGGCATGGGGCTATCAAGGCTTCTTCTGTGGAGCAAATTGTGGATAAGGTTTTGGAGTTGCCAGAACGCCAGCGCCTGCAAATCTTGGCCCCTGTCATCCGCAAGAAAAAAGGACAGCACAAGAGCGTCATTGAAAAGGTTCAGAAAGATGGGTATGTCCGTGTCCGTGTGGATGGGGAAGTCTATGATGTGACCGAAGTGCCAGAGTTATCTAAGAGCAAGCAACACAATATTGATGTTGTGGTTGACCGTATTGTCATCAAGGAGGGTATCCGTAGCCGTCTCTTTGACTCAATCGAGGCTGCCCTTCGTATTGCAGAAGGTTATGTCATTATCGATACTATGGACGATTCGGAGTTGCTCTTCTCTGAGCATTATGCCTGCCCAGTTTGTGGATTTACTGTTCCAGAGTTAGAGCCACGTCTCTTCTCCTTCAATGCTCCTTTTGGTTCTTGTAGTGAGTGTGATGGTTTGGGTATCAAGCTGGAGGTGGATACTGATTTGGTAGTGCCAGATGCCAGCAAAACGCTACGTGAGGGAGCCTTGGCCCCTTGGAATCCTATCTCATCTAACTACTATCCAAACATGCTGGAACAAGCCATGACGGCCTTTGGAGTGGATATGGATAAGCCTTTTGAGGATTTGTCAGAAGAAGATAAGAACTTGATTCTCTACGGCTCAGATGGCAAGGAATTCCATTTCCACTATGAAAATGAATTTGGCGGTGTGCGCGATATTGACATTCCTTTTGAGGGAGTTGTCAATAATATCAAGCGTCGTTACCATGAGACTAATAGTGATTACACCCGCACCCAGATGCGCCTCTACATGAATGAGCTGACCTGCGGAACCTGTCGCGGTTATCGTCTTAATGATCAAGCCTTGTCTGTCCGTGTGGGTGGTGAGCAAGGGCCACACATCGGAGAAATTTCAGACCTGTCTATCGCAGACCATTTGGAATTAGTAAGCCAGCTGACCTTATCTGAAAATGAGGCAATCATTGCTCGGCCTATCCTAAAGGAAATCAAGGATCGTTTGACCTTCCTTAATAACGTGGGTCTCAACTATCTGACCCTGTCACGTTCAGCAGGAACCCTTTCAGGTGGGGAAAGTCAGCGTATTCGCTTGGCGACCCAGATTGGTTCCAACCTATCAGGTGTCCTCTATATATTGGATGAGCCGTCGATTGGTCTTCACCAGAGGGATAATGACCGCCTGATTGCCAGTCTGAAAAAGATGCGTGACTTGGGAAATACTCTCATCGTGGTGGAACACGACGAAGATACCATGCGTGAGGCGGATTATCTAATTGACGTTGGTCCTGGTGCAGGTGTTTTTGGTGGAGAGATTGTTGCTGCAGGTACGCCTAAACAGGTAGCTCGTAACAGTAAGTCTATCACAGGTCAGTATTTGTCGGGCAAACGTGCCATTCCAGTACCAGAAGAGCGCCGTGTCGGAAATGGTCGTTTTATCGAAGTGATAGGAGCGTGTGAGAACAACCTGCAAAATGTCACCGCTCGCTTCCCACTAGGAAAATTCATCGCAGTAACAGGGGTGTCGGGCTCAGGGAAATCAACCCTAATCAATAGCATTCTCAAAAAAGCTATTGCCCAGAAGCTCAACCGTAATTCAGACAAGCCTGGTAAATTCAAGACCATCACAGGGATTGAGCATGTAGACCGCTTGATTGATATTGACCAAAGTCCTATCGGACGGACGCCGAGGTCCAACCCAGCTACCTATACAGGAGTTTTTGATGATATACGTGACCTTTTTGCTCAAACAAATGAAGCCAAGATTCGAGGCTACAAGAAGGGGCGTTTCAGTTTCAACGTCAAGGGTGGTCGTTGTGAAGCCTGCTCAGGTGATGGGATTATCAAGATTGAGATGCACTTCTTGCCAGATGTTTATGTAGCTTGTGAGGTCTGCCACGGAACCCGCTACAATAGTGAAACCCTAGAAGTTCACTACAAGGAAAAGAATATCTCGCAGGTCTTAGATATGACTGTCAACGATGCGGTGGAGTTCTTCCAACATATTCCAAAGATTCAACGTAAACTTCAGACTATCAAGGATGTGGGACTGGGCTATGTGACGCTAGGTCAACCAGCTACTACTCTTTCTGGGGGAGAAGCCCAACGTATGAAGTTAGCTAGCGAACTCCACAAACGCTCGACAGGAAAATCTTTCTACATTCTGGATGAGCCGACGACAGGGCTTCATACTGAGGATATCGCTCGCTTGCTTAAAGTCTTAGCTCGCTTTGTAGACGATGGCAATACAGTTCTTGTCATTGAGCACAATCTGGATGTTATCAAGACAGCAGACCATATTATTGATTTGGGACCTGAGGGCGGTGTCGGTGGTGGAACCATCATCGCAACAGGAACTCCAGAAGAAGTAGCGGTCAACGAAGCTAGCTACACAGGACAGTATTTGAAAGGAAAGTTAGATCATGAATAAACGCGTACAAGCATTTCTATCTAAAATGCAAGAAAAGGAACTGGATGGCATTATCATCAACAATCTTAAAAACGTCTATTACCTGACTGGTTTTTGGGGGTCAAATGGGACAGTCTTCATCAGTCGTGACCGTCAGGTTTTGGTGACAGATTCTCGCTATATCATTGCAGCTAAGCAAGAAACCAGTGGTTTTGAGATTGTGGCTGACCGTGATGAATTGGCTGTCATTGCAGGGATTGTTAAGGACATGGGCTTGTCTCGAATCGGTTTTGAGGATGAGATTTCGGTCTCTTATTACCACCGTATGCAGGCAGCCTTTGAAGGAATTGACTTGCTTCCACAAACTCAGTTTGTTGAAGGCCTTCGTATGATTAAGGATGAGGCGGAGATTGCAGCTATTCGCAAGGCTTGTTCTATCTCAGACCAAGCTTTCCGTGATGCGCTTGACTTTATCAAGCCAGGAAAGACTGAAATTGAAATTGCCAACTTCCTTGACTTCCGTATGCGGGAGTTGGGAGCATCTGGCTTGTCTTTTGATACGATTCTAGCTAGCGGTATCAATTCTTCCAAACCTCATGCTCATCCTATTCACAAGCCAGTGGAACTAGGAGAAGCCATTACAATGGATTTCGGATGTCTCTATGATCACTATGTCAGCGATATGACCCGGACTATCTACTTGGGACACGTCAGTGATGAGCAGGCAGAGATTTACAATACGGTTCTCAAAGCCAATCAAGCCTTGATTGACCAGGCTAAAGCAGGATTAGGTTTCCGTGACTTTGACAAAATTCCTCGTGATATTATCATCGAGGCAGGTTATGGCGACTACTTTACCCACGGTATTGGACACGGTATTGGACTGGATATCCATGAAGAACCTTACTTTAGCCAAACTTCTACAGAAACTATTAAGGCAGGTATGGCCTTGACAGACGAGCCAGGTATTTATATTGAAGGTAAATATGGTGTTCGTATCGAGGATGATATCTTGATTACAGAGACGGGTTGTGAATTGTTGACCCTAGCTCCAAAAGAGTTGATAGTTATTTAAGAGTTAAACGACTCAAATGATTGACTTTTAAATTTTAAAGGTTTATACTGAAAAACGAAAACGGTAGGTGAGGCTACCATAGGGATACGGATGACTACCGCAAAGCAGTGGAGACACTACTCGTTGGTCAACAGTCCTGGTCGCGAAGGCCAAGACTAAGCTCATTTCATTGCCCTATGGAGTTAAAGCTTGAACGAAAAACAGATAATTAGTTTTTTAATCCTGCCATTTTATGGTGGGATTTTCTACTGTTTAAAACAAAGAAAGGAGACAGACGATGCAAATTGACGACCATCCGGAACCGCACATACACAGCCAATCGCTGATTTGTGTCGTTCTGCCCTTATAAAGTGATTGGTCTCTGTGTATGAAACACATCATTCATACAGATAGGAGAAACCAATGAAAACTACAAAAGAAAGATTAGCAACAGCTATTCAAGTCCCTTTAGACGAGAGTCTAACTTTTTATCATACCAGTTTAAACGGTTTGACAGAGGAGCAGGTGGAGAAAAATTGTGACCTCTATGGCGAAAATGTGATTACCAAAGGCCAAGAAGATTCGATTTTGAAAAAGATTTACGAATCGATTATCAATCCTTTTACAATCATCTTGCTGGTTATCGCCGTGATTTCCTTAGTGACCAATGTCTGGTTGGCAAAACCAGGTCAAGAAGATCCGACGACTTCCATTATCATCGTTGTCCTAGTCCTCATTTCTGGAGGCATTCGATTTATCCAAGAACTCCGCAGTGACAAGGCAGCCACCAATCTTTCAAAAATGATTGTCAACACAGCGACAGTCATTCGTCAAGGAGAAATCCAAGAAGTACCTATCGATGATTTGGTAGTAGGTGACGTGGTTAAATTAAGCGCTGGAGACATGATTCCAGCAGATCTTCTTTTATTTGAGTCGCGCGATTTCTTTGTACAACAGTCTGGCTTGACAGGCGAAAGTGATTCTGTTGAAAAATTGGCCTTGACCAAGGCAACGGTTCAACAATCTGATAGTCTTCTCGAAGCAGAATCCTTGGCTTTTATGGGAACCAATGTTTTGTCTGGTAGTGCCAAGGCCGTGGTTTTGGCGGTTGGTGATGATACCATGATGGGGGCCATTGAGCAGACTCTGAACACCTATGACGAGCCCACTTCGTTTGAGCGGGAGATGAATAGTATTTCGTGGCTCTTGATTCGTTTGATGTTGGTCATGGTGCCCATTGTTTTCTTGTCTAATGGTTTGACAGATGGAGACTGGTTGGAAGCTGGTGTATTTGCTTTGAGTGTTGGTGTTGGCTTGACACCTGAGATGCTTCCTATGATTATTACCGCTAGCCTAGCAAAAGGCTCCATTATCATGGCCAAGGAAAAAGTGGTTATCAAGAAACTCAATGCCATACAGGACTTAGGGGCGATTGATATCTTGTGTACAGATAAGACAGGAACTCTAACTCAAGACGAAATTGTCCTTGAATATCCCTTGGACATCCACGGACGCTTGGATTTGACCGTCTTGAGACGAGCTTATCTCAATTCTTATTTTCAAACGGGCTTAAAAAATTTGATGGACAGAGCCATTATCAAACGGACTGAAAAGGAAGCCAAAGAACACGCCCTCTTGCAAAATCTGGCTCAAACTTTTCAAAAAATCGATGAGCTTCCCTTTGATTTTGAACGCAGACGGATGAGTGTCATCGTCAAGGATGAACACGAAGTTGTTAGTTTGGTAACCAAGGGTGCCCTAGAGGAAATGTTGACGATTTCCAGTCATGCGGAATACCAAGGAGTGATTACTCCCTTGACAGATGCTATTAGAGAAGAAATATTAGCGGAAGTCCGACAACTCAATCAACAAGGTTTGCGTGTCTTGGGAGTGGCCTATAAGTCAGGTTTAAGGGAAGGTCATGCCTATACAGTTGATGACGAAGGGGATATGATTCTAACTGGTTATTTAGCCTTCCTAGATCCTCCTAAACCATCAGCAGCACCAGCAATTAAGGCTTTGTTAGAACATGGAGTTCAAACAAAGATTTTAACAGGAGACAACGAAAAAGTTACCCAAGCAGTCTGTGAAAAGGTTGGTTTGGATATCAATCAGATGCTGTTGGGGTCTGAAATTGATCAGATGAGTGATCAAGAATTGGCCCAAGCCGTAGAGGAGGTAACCGTCTTCGCCAAACTTTCTCCTGACCAAAAAGCAAGAATTATTTTGCAATTTAAGGCTAATGGTCATGCTGTCGGCTATATGGGAGATGGAATCAATGATGCTCCTTCTATGAAAGTTGCAGATGTGGGGATTTCTGTTGATACAGCAGTAGATATTGCCAAAGAAACGGCTGATGTTATCCTGCTTGATAAGGATCTCATGGTGCTTGAAAAAGGACTTGTTGAAGGGCGTAAGGTCTATGCCAATATGACCAAATATATCAAAATGACAGTGAGTTCTAATTTTGGAAATATCTTATCCCTATTGGTCTCTGGAATCTTTTTACCCTTTTTACCAATGGCACCAGTCCATTTGATTATCCTAAATCTAGTCTATGATTTATCTTGTATTGCCTTGCCTTTTGACAAGGTGGACAAAGATTTTTTGAGAAATCCGCATACATGGGAAGCCAAGTCTATTACACGTTTCATGGTTTGGATGGGTCCTATTTCTTCTGCTTTTGATATTTTGACCTTTATTTTGCTCTATTTTATCATTGTACCCATGACGACAGGTCATGCCTATGTTCATGGAGCAGAGTCGGCCGTAGGCTTTATTATCTTGTTCCAGACAGGTTGGTTTATCGAGTCCATGTGGTCACAGACCATGGTTATTCATATGCTGCGTTCAGCCAAAATTCCCTTTTTACAAAGTCGTCCAGCTTGGCTAGTCCTTGTGACAACCTTCTTGGCTGCAGCCTTTGTGACCTTCCTTCCCTACAGTCCACTCGCAAGCCTACTTCATCTCACTCCTTTAAAACCGATTTATTTCATCTTTTTACTTTTCATCATCATTTTGTATATGATTAGCGTGACAATTGTGAAAAAAATCTATATCAAGAAATATCAAGAATGGCTGTAAATTTCATTTTGTCAAGAAAAAAGTACGAAAATGACGAAAAAAGTCAAAAAAATTTAAAAATAGGTCGCAAGTCGGATGTTTTTTATGGTATAATAGACTAAACTGATAGTAACATGTAGCGAAAGGGGTAGGTACATGATTAAAATTTATACAGTCTCAAGTTGTACTAGTTGTAAAAAAGCAAAAACCTGGCTCAATGCCCACCAGTTAAGTTATAAAGAACAAAATCTTGGTAAAGAAGGAATTACGCGAGAAGAATTACTGGATATTCTAACCAAAACAGATAACGGAATAGCCAGCATCGTTTCGTCTAAAAATCGCTATGCCAAAGCCCTTGGAGTGGATATTGAAGATTTGAGTGTCAACGAAGTCCTCAATCTGATTATGGAAACACCGAGAATTTTAAAGAGCCCAATCCTTGTGGATGAAAAACGCCTGCAAGTTGGCTACAAGGAAGACGATATTCGTGCCTTCCTACCACGCTCTGTCCGTAATGTAGAAAATGCAGAAGCACGTTTGCGTGCAGCTCTATAAACATCAAGGCTGGGAGCAATTCCCAGTCTTATTCTATTTTAATCTCAAAAAGAAAGAAGAAAGAAATGAAAAAAATAGTTCTTGTTAGTCTAGCTTTCCTTTTTGTCCTGGTTGGTTGTGGACAGAAAAAAGAAGCGGGACCAGCTACAAAAACAGAAAAGGATACGCTTCAATCAGCATTGCCAGTTATTGAAAATGCTGAGAAGAACACAGTTGTCACCAAGACTTTGGTCTTTCCCAAGTCAGATGATGGTAGCCAGCAAACCCAAACCATTACATACAAAGACAAGACTTTTTTGAACCTAACCATTCAGCAAAAGCGTCCAGTCTCAGATGAGTTGAAAACCTATATTGACCAACATGGTGTGGAAGAAACTCAAAAAGCTCTTCTTGAGGCGGAGGAGAAAGATGAGTCCATCATAGAAGCTCGTAAATTGGCAGGATTTAAGCTTGAAACAAAACTATTGAGCGCAACAGAACTTCAAACAACGACTAGTTATGATTTTCAAGTTTTGGATTTCAAGAAGGCTTCTCAGTTGGAATATCTGAAGAATATTGGCTTGGAAAATCTTTTGAAAAATGAACCAAGCAAATATATTTCAGACAGATTGGCAAATGGTGCGACAGAACAGTAGAAAATCCAAATAAATAGACTGCCTGAATTGTAGAAGGTAAGGAATTATGCTATAATGGTACTATTCTAAGGAAAGAGGGTGTTAGAATGGGATTTACTGAAGAAACAGTACGTTTTAAATTGGACGATTCCAATAAAAAAGAAATTAGCGAAACTTTGACTGATGTCTATGCTTCGTTGAACGATAAGGGCTACAACCCAATTAATCAAATCGTAGGTTACGTATTGAGTGGAGACCCTGCCTACGTTCCTCGTTATAATAATGCACGAAATCAAATCCGTAAGTATGAGCGTGATGAAATCGTTGAGGAATTGGTTCGCTACTACCTAAAAGGACAAGGAGTCGATCTATAACCTATGAGAATTATGGGATTGGACGTCGGTTCAAAAACGGTAGGGGTGGCCATTAGCGATCCGCTCGGTTTTACAGCTCAAGGGCTTGAAATCATCCAAATTAATGAGGAACAAGGCCAGTTTGGTTTTGACCGCGTTAAGGAGTTGGTTGATACTTACAAGGTGGAACGATTTGTAGTGGGCTTGCCTAAAAACATGAACAATACAAGTGGACCGCGCGTGGAAGCTAGTCAATCATACGGAGCCAAGCTAGAAGAGCTTTTTGGTTTACCAGTAGACTATCAAGATGAACGCTTGACAACAGTTGCCGCAGAGCGCATGTTGATTGAACAAGCAGATATCAGCCGTAACAAGCGAAAGAAAGTCATTGATAAGTTAGCAGCTCAGCTGATTTTACAAAATTATTTAGATAGAAAATTTTAATATAAAGGAGAGGCTATGTCACACGATCATAACCATGACCACGAAGAACGTGAACTAATCACACTAGTAGATGAGCAAGGAAATGAAACCTTGTTTGAAATCCTTTTGACGATTGACGGAAAAGAAGAATTTGGTAAAAACTATGTTCTTCTAGTGCCAGTTAACGCAGAAGAAGACGAAGACGGACAAGTTGAAATCCAAGCTTACTCATTCATCGAAAACGAAGATGGAACAGAAGGCGAATTGCAACCAATTCCAGAAGACTCCGAAGACGAATGGAACATGATTGAAGAAGTCTTCAACAGTTTTATGGAGGAGTAAAAATATCCGGGGGATATTTTTACCCCAACTCCTAGAAATTAGAAGAGTTGGAACGTCCTGTGGACGTGTTTAGCCTTACGCTAAAAATAAGACCGTAAGTAGGTCCAGTGGATATTTTTACCCCAGTTCCTTTAAATAAGAGAGAACTGGTAAGTCTGGGAGACTGTATCACCCCAACTCCTAGAAATTGGAAGAGTTGGAACGTCCTGTGGACGTTTTTAGCCCAAGTTAATATTCATAGTTGCTAGTGATTAGCTAACCAGGTAAGAGGTCGGGACGAAAATCCTGACCTCATTTTTTGTTATCTACGGAATTTTGCTAGATAATTGATTAGACTTTTGTCAAGGAGAGGTGTATGTTTGAAGTAGAAGAATGGCTTCATAGTCGGATCGGTTTGAATTTTCGATCAGGTTTGGACAGAATGCAAGAAGCGGTGGATTTGTTAGAAAATCCTGAGAAGTCTTACCCTATTATCCACGTAACAGGGACTAATGGGAAAGGCTCTACCATTGCTTTTATGAGGGAATTATTTATGGGACATGGCAAAAAAGTTGCGACCTTCACCTCCCCTCATATTGTCTCTATCAATGACCGAATCTGCATTAATGGGCAACCAATAGCTGATGCAGACTTTATCCGTTTAGCTGAGCAGGTCAAGGAGATGGAAAAAACGCTTTTGCAAATTCATGACCAGTTGTCCTTTTTTGAATTGCTGACCTTGATTGCTTTCCTCTATTTTAGAGAGCAAGAGGTGGATTTGGTTTTACTAGAAGTGGGAATTGGTGGCTTGCTTGACACGACTAATGTGGTAACTGGAGAGATTGCTGTCATCACTTCCATCGGGCTTGACCATCAGGAGACCTTGGGTGATAGTCTAGAAGCAATCGCAGAGCAGAAAGCTGGCATTTTCAAGGCTGGTAAGAAGGCAGTGATTGCTAAGTTGCCTTCAGAAGCTAGGCTTGTTTGTCAGAAAAAAGCAGACTCTTTAGCTGTTGACCTTTATCAGGCAGGTCAAGATTTTTCAATGCTGAATGGAGATTTTTTAAGTTCTTTAGGAACCCTCTCACAGTTGAACATAGGCTTGGAAGGAGCCTATCAGCAGGAAAATGCGGCCTTGGCGTTGCAAACCTTTCTTCTTTTTATGAGGGAAGAAAAGGAAGTTGTTGATGAGCAGGCTGTAAGAGAGGCCTTAGAACAGACCCATTGGGCTGGTCGCTTGGAGCGTATTCGTCCGCAGATTTATTTGGATGGAGCGCATAACCTCCCTGCCTTGACTCGCTTGGTTGAGTTTATCAAAGAAAAAGAGCAGGAAGGTTATCGCCCTCAAATCCTCTTTGGAGCTTTGAAACGTAAGGATTATCAAGGGATGTTGGGGTATCTGACTGAAAATTTACCTCAGGTGGAACTCAAGGTGACTGGCTTTGACTATCAAGGAGCTCTGGACGAGACAGATGTAACGGGTTACGACGTCATTCCTTCTTACCGAGAATTTATCAGCAGTTTCGAAGCAAGAGTCGACGCGCAGGACTTATTGTTCGTCACAGGATCTCTCTATTTTATCTCAGAAGTACGGAGCCACATACTGGGGCATGAGCAGATAAATTGACCTCCTTTTTTGAACTTGTTATACTAGGGGAACTGCCAGTTAGAAGAAAATTGCTCTAAATTGGTAGCAGAAAGGAAATTCATCATGAAATTAAAAACATTCACACTTTCTCTTGCTTCTCTAGCAAGTCTTAGTCTCTTAGTAGCTTGTTCACAAAGAGCTCAGCAGCTTCAACAACCAGCAGCTCAACCGCAAACTCAACAAACTCAACAATCACAAGCTGCTTCATCTTCAACAGAAAATACAAACCAGGCAGCGACAAGTTCTTCACAAAACACAGTTACAGTTCAACCAACTAATATTGATGGAACTTATACTGGTCAGGACGAAGGAGATCGTATCACTTTGGTAGTGACTGGTACAACTGGTACCTGGACACAGGTAGAAACTGACGGAGATCAAGAAATCAAGCAGGTTAGCTTCGATCCAGCCAATCAACGCATGATTATTGGTGATGATGCCAAGATTTATACAATCAATGGCAACCAGATGATTATTGACGATATGGATAGAGAAGCGTCTGATCGTATCGTTTTATCAAAATAAACTAGAAGGAGACTGGATTTTTCGGTCTCTTTTATGATTATTCAGAAAAATGATCATAAATACTTGCCTTCTGTAGAATACCTGAGTTATACTAGTATCAATTACCTGTTTTTAGCATTCAAACTATCAAGGAGGGGATATGAAATATAGAAAATTTCAATTATTAATGTCCAAGTATGGCTTTAGTCTTTCGATTATGCTGCTTGAACTTTCTCTTGTTTTTGGTCTCTTTCTTTATTTAGGGCGTATGGCTCCTATCCTATGGGTTATTCTCTTAATCTTTATGAGTATGGCGACTATCGTAGCGATTGTCAATCGCTCCATGGCGCCTGAAAGCAAAGTAATGTGGTTAGTGGTGACTTTTGTTCCGATTATTGGTCCTTTGCTCTATCTGATGTTTGGTGAAAGGCGATTGTCCAAAAAAGAAATCAAGCAGTTGGACAAACTTGGTTCCATGCATTTTCGGGAGGATAACAGTAAAGCACTCCGCCAGAAATTGAAGGAAGAGGATAAGGCGGCTTATGGAGTTATCAAATCTTTGTTAAGTATGGATACCAACGCCGACGTCTATAATCGAACAGACTCACAATTCTATTCTTCGGGTGAAAGCATGTGGCAACATATGTTGGAAGACCTCAAGAAAGCTGAAAAGTTTATCTTTCTAGAGTACTATATTGTCGAAGAAGGTCTAATGTGGAATAGCATACTAGACATACTAGAGCAAAAGGCAGCTCAGGGTGTAGAGATCAAGATGCTCTATGATGATATCGGCTGTATGGCGACTTTACCTGGAGATTATACTATTCAGCTTCGTAGTCGAGGAATTGAAGCCCATAAATTTAATAAGGTAATTCCTCGTCTGACGGTGGCTTACAACAATCGGGACCATCGTAAAATTCTGGTCATAGATGGTCAGGTAGCTTATACAGGAGGCATTAACTTAGCCGATGAGTACATCAATCATGTAGAACGCTTTGGCTATTGGAAGGACAGTGGGATTCGCTTAGATGGCCTTGGTGTCAAGGCTCTCACCCGTCTCTTTTTGATGACTTGGTACATCAATCGTGGGGAAATCAGCGATTTTGACCAGTATCACTTGGAAAATCAGCCTTGTTCTGGCCAAGGACTCTGCATTCCTTACGGTAGTGGACCCAAGCCCATCTTCCGTACCCAGGTAGGGAAAAAAGTCTATCAAAGTTTGATTAATCAGGCCACTGATTCAGTCTATATTACAACGCCCTATTTAATTATTGACTATGACTTAACAGAGAGTATTAAAAATGCGGCCATGAGGGGTGTTGATGTCCGCATTGTAACACCTTTCATTCCGGATAAGAAATTAATCCAACTCATTACAAGAGGAGCCTATCCAGATTTGTTATCGGCAGGAGTAAGGATTTTTGAGTATAGTCCAGGCTTTATCCACAGTAAACAAATTCTAGTGGATAAGGACTTTGCTGCAGTTGGAACCATTAACTTAGATTACAGAAGTTTGCTTCACCACTATGAAAATGCAGTTTTGCTATATAAAACGGCATCAATCATAGAGATTCAAAAAGATTTTCAAGAGATTTTTTCGGTATCGCAAGAAATTTTCCCTCATACGATAAAAAATAGCTGGTATCAAAAATTGATTAAGGAAATTGCCCAGTTATTTGCCCCTATCTTATAAGAAATCTAGGACTTAGTATATGACTGAGTCCTCTTTTTCTTGCTTTTTACGAATAAGAAGATGTAGGAGGGAAGATGCTGACTCAGAAAGAATTGAACTATATCACGACATTTAAACAGACACATTTACACCGATTTCGGGAAATTGAAACCTTTGTGAAACTATGTAAAAAATCTCTCAAACAGCCATCGCAAGCTGACAATTCTAGGTCTTTTTGATATACTAAGACAGATAAATTGAATAGGAGAAACGACATGGCTGTATATGGCAGAATCGAAGAAGTATCCGAAACGATACAGAGTAATGAAATTGAAAATAGATTAGATAGGAACTTTGAATCTCATGTAGAAAAAGAAGAGCGTGTAGCTTTCCCATTTTTCAGACTCATCATTGGAAGTACGATTGCGACAATTTTTTCTGTGGGGCTTCCTTTACTTTTAGATATGGTAAGTCCTTCTCAGGCGCATGATTTGTATATAGGGTGGGCTTTGCATCAGGGAGGACAGCTATACAGTAGTTATTATGCTGGTCAAGGTCTTCTTTATTATTTACTACTTTACATTACCCAAGGAGGCATCCTTTTTGCCTTAGTAGAATGGCTAGCCCTCTTAGGAGGGGGGTATTTCCTTTTTTCTGCAACTGACTATCTGACAGGACAAAGGGATCAAGCTAAGCAACTTCTAACCATATTTTATACTTTGGTATCTGGTCTTGGTTTTGGAGGAGGCTATGCTACGATTTTAGCTCTTCCATTCTTATTTGCAGGCTTTTCTTTAGTAGCACGCTATCTGTCAAATCCTAATAATGACAAGGGATTTCTACGTCTGGGGATTTTATTGGCCCTATCATTTTTCATAGAACCTCTTACAAGTCTTCTTTTTACTGCAGTAGTAACAATTGGTTTATTTGTCTTTAATGTTGGACATGGACGCTTTATACATGGAATTTATCAATTTTTTACGACAGCACTTGGTTTCTCTCTCCTATTTTATCCTTTAGGCTACTATGTCATCATTTCAGGAGCTTTTGAAGAGGCTTTAAGTAGATTTTTGTATCCATTTACTTCTATGATGACTTTTACTAATCCGCAGTTAGCAGAAAATGCTTTATTCTATGGTCTATTAACTTTTGGATTAGGAAGCTTCATCCTTGTTTTTCTGGGCTTGTTCCAATCTAAAGCATCTAGATTATATGTCATCTCAGTACCAGCTAGCTTTGTTTTATTATTTGTCCTAGCCTTACTGCTCTTGTCTCGAGAACCTCTCCACGGTTCACATTTAATTCTGATTCTTCCATTTTTGCTCCTTCTTTTGATGACTAGTATTCGCGGAAAACATTCAGCTAGAGGAGCTCGTTATCGGAGAAGAGAGGAAGTTCCAAATTTATGGAAAAAATTTATGAGGGGAAATCTCTACTTACCGATTCTAGTAGTGTTTTATCTAATTGCAGTTCCTTTTGTAGCTCGTTTTGTCTTGCATCCAGCTTCATATAGTGAACAACATCAAGTAGTAGATAGAATAAGACAAGAGACGAGCGAGGGAGACCAAATCTATATCTGGGATTCCCATGTTCAGATCTATAAAGAGAGCCAGCGTTTGTCTGTATCCATGTTCCCATCCCCTCTTCTCTACACGAATACAGAGGAAAATAAAACTAGTTTGATCAATGATTTGAAAGAAAATCAACCTAAGGTGATTGTGGTGAATGATAAGGTGGAGCTCTGGTCTGAAGTAGAAACACTTTTAAAAGAAAATTACCAACAATTAAAGACAGATTATTCAGAGTTTAAAGTTTATAAAACCAAATAATAAAATCAATATCTTGTGTATTTTTAAAAATTTTAGGATTTTTAACACAAGATATTGATTTTTCTTTTTAGAGTGGTATAATACTTTTTAGAAAGAACATTTTAGAAAAGAGCATGCATATGATTGCACTAGAAGAAAAAATTACAATTTTGCCAACTCTCTTCGTCGAGAAACGAGATGGAAGACGTGTTGTATTTGATGTGGACAAGATTGATAAAGCTCTCCACAAGGCGGCAGACAAGGTTATGGATGTGACACCCTTAGTCGAAAAGCGCCTAAATGCTCTGACCGAGCGAATTGTCACAGAAATTCATAGTCGTTTTCCGCAGGGAGTTAAGATTTATGAAATCCAAAATATCGTAGAACATGAACTCCTTGAAGCCAAAGAATATGCTCTGGCTGAGGAGTATATCACTTATCGGACACAAAGGGATTTTGAGCGCTCAAAAGCGACAGATATTAACTTTAGTATCCATAAGCTTCTCAATAAAGATCAGGCGGTTGTTAACGAAAATGCCAATAAAGACAGTGATGTCTTTAACACCCAACGTGATTTGACAGCAGGAATTGTTGGGAAGTCAATCGGGTTGCAAATGCTTCCTAAGCACGTAGCCAATGCCCACCAAAAAGGGGATATCCACTATCACGATTTGGACTACAGTCCCTACACCCCTATGACCAACTGCTGTTTGATTGATTTCAAGGGGATGTTGGAAAATGGTTTTAAGATTGGGAATGCGGAGGTAGAGAGTCCCAAGTCTATTCAGACTGCGACAGCTCAGATTTCCCAAATCATTGCCAATGTTGCTTCTAGCCAGTATGGAGGCTGTTCAGCTGACCGTATCGATGAAGTTTTGGCGCCGTACGCAGAGAAGAATTACCAAAAACACCTCAAAGATGCGGAAGAATGGGTCTTGCCTGAAAAACGGGAAGATTACGCTTGGAAGAAAACTCAAAAGGACATCTATGATGCCATGCAATCTCTTGAGTATGAAATCAATACTCTCTTCACTTCAAATGGCCAAACACCCTTTACTTCACTAGGTTTTGGTCTAGGAACTAGTCGTTTTGAGCGGGAAATTCAAAAAGCTATCTTGACTATTCGGATTAAGGGGCTTGGTTCAGAACACCGCACAGCTATTTTCCCTAAACTTATCTTTACACTAAAAAGAGGCCTCAACTTAGAGGAAGGGACTCCAAACTACGACATCAAGCAATTGGCTCTCGAGTGCGCAACCAAACGGATGTACCCAGATGTCTTGTCTTATGATAAGATTGTTGACTTGACTGGTTCTTTCAAGGTTCCTATGGGTTGTCGTTCGTTCCTCCAAGGATGGAAAGACGAGAATGGTGTAGAAGTCAATTCAGGTCGGATGAATCTAGGTGTTGTGACGGTTAATCTGCCTCGTATCGCCCTCGAATCTGAAGGTGATATGAATAAGTTCTGGGAAATCTTCAACGAGCGTATGAATATCGCAGAAGATGCTCTGGTTTACCGTGTCGAACGGACCAAGGAAGCGACACCAGCAAATGCTCCTATCCTTTATCAATACGGTGCTTTTGGTCATCGTCTAGGTAAAGAAGAAAGCGTTGACCAGCTCTTTAAGAATCGTCGTGCAACTGTTTCGCTGGGTTACATCGGTTTGTACGAGGTAGCGACAGTTTTCTTTGGAAATAGCTGGGAACAAAACCCAGACGCCAAGGAATTCACGCTGGATATCATTCGTGATATGAAGCGCCGTGTAGAAGAGTGGTCGGACCAATATGGCTACCATTTCTCTATCTACTCAACACCGTCTGAAAGTTTGACAGATCGTTTCTGCCGACTAGATACAGAGAAGTTCGGCTCTATTCCTGATATCACAGACAAGGAATACTACACCAATTCTTTCCACTATGATGTTCGTAAAAATCCAACCCCGTTTGAAAAATTAGACTTTGAGAAAGTCTATCCAGAAGCAGGTGCGTCAGGTGGTTTCATCCATTATTGTGAGTATCCAGTCCTTCAGCAAAATCCTAAAGCCTTGGAAGCTGTCTGGGATTATGCTTATGACCGTGTCGGCTATCTAGGGACCAATACACCAATTGACCATTGCTATAAGTGTGACTTTGAAGGGGATTTTGAACCAACTGAGAGAGGATTTGCTTGTCCAAACTGTGGCAATAGCGACCCTAAAACAGTAGACGTTGTTAAACGGACTTGTGGCTATTTAGGCAATCCTCAAGCGAGACCTATGGTTAACGGCCGTCATAAGGAAATCGCTGCGCGTGTCAAACACATGAATGGATCAACGATTAAAATAGCTGGCCAGCAAGTAACAAATTAGAAAGAAATGAAATGGGAAAATATCAATTAGATGATAAAGGGCGCGCACAAGTGACCCGTTATCACGAGAAACACTCTAAAGGTGGAGCTGGTAAGAAAGAACGCTTGCTCAACCTCAGAGAACAATTTTTAAACAAGAATAAGAAAAAATAAAAGTGAGAGTCAGCTCTCACTTTTCTCACAGTGGGAGGTAAGGATGGAACTACGCAGACCAAGATTAGCAGATAAAGAAACAGTTTTAGAGATGATGGCAGAGTTTGAAAAGAGCCAATCAGCCCATGATGGAGGCTTTTGGGATACAGAGAATTTTGTGTATGAAGACTGGTTGGAAACAAATATGCAAAAAGAGATGGGCATAAACTTGCCTGAAAATCGTGTTCCTTCTATTCAATTTGTATCATTTGATGATGTAGGTCGTGCTCTAGGATTTTTGAATTTGCGATTGAGACTGAATGAGGATTTACTGAATTATGCAGGTCATATTGGCTACTCCATTCGTCCGTCAGAAAGAGGCAAAGGTTATGCGAAAGAAACTCTCCGTCAGGGCTTACAAGTTGCTAAAGAAAAGAACATCAAGAAGGTTCTTGTGACCTGTAGCGTGAATAATCCTGCTAGCAGAGCAGTCATTCTAGCAAATGGTGGAATATTTGAGGATGATCGTAATGGAGTCGAGCGTTATTGGATAGAGGTGGCGAATGAATAATCCTAAACCACAAGAATGGAAAAGCGAGGAGCTCAGTCAAGGGCGTATCATCGACTACAAGGCCTTTAACTTTGTAGATGGAGAAGGAGTGCGCAACTCTCTCTATGTATCAGGTTGCATGTTTCATTGCGAGGGATGTTATAATGTTGCGACTTGGTCTTTTAATGCTGGCATTCCCTATACAGCAGAGCTAGAAGAACAGATCATGGCAGATCTTGCTCAGCCCTATGTTCAGGGCTTGACCTTGCTGGGAGGGGAGCCCTTTCTCAATACGGGCATTCTCTTGCCGCTCGTTAAACGCATCCGAAAGGAATTGCCAGACAAAGACATTTGGTCCTGGACGGGCTACACTTGGGAAGAAATGATGCTGGAGACCCCAGATAAATTGGAACTCTTATCACTGATTGACATTCTTGTCGATGGACGGTATGATCGAACTAAGAGAAATCTCATGCTCCAGTTTCGAGGTTCGTCCAATCAACGAATTATCGATGTACAAAAATCTCTCAAAAATGGGCAAGTAGTGATTTGGGGCAAACTCAATGATGGAAAAGAAAGCTATGAACAGCTGAAGAGAGAATGAAGAAAAAAGACCTGATAAAACAACTGGTTTCAGAGATTGAAACAGGAAGGGTTGGGACATTGGGGATTTACGGTCATGGGGCTTCGGGTAAATCAACCTTTGCACAGGAATTGTACCAAGCTTTAGATTCTACTACAGTAAATTTGTTAGAAACAGATCCTTATATCACCTCAGAACGCCATCTAGTAGTACCAAAGGGTACACCAAATCAAAAGGTGACAGCTTGTCTGCCGGTGGCACATGAATTGGCAAGTTTGCAGAGAGATATCTTAGCCTTGCAGAGGGGTATGGATATCTTAACAATTGAAGAACCTTGGAAAGCTAGTGAGGTCTTGTCTGGAGCAAAACCGATTTTGATTGTCGAAGGGATGTCTGTTGGCTTTCTGCCAAAGGAACTCTTTGACAAAACCATCTGTTTCTACACGGATGAGGAGACCGAATCAAAGCGGCGTCTAGCTCGAGATACGTCTGTTAGAAATCGCGATGCATCCTTTATATTGGCTAGCCATCAGATGAGACGGGAGCAATATCTACACTACTATAAAGAGACCGAGTCTAAGGCGGATATCTTAGTGGACCAATCAGAAGGTAAATTTGAGGTCAAGAGAACTTGAGTTATATAGAAGAAAATCCATAATTTTAGAAAGAAAAAATAGGAAAACAGTTTCATTGTAAAAAAACGAAAAAACAGCAACAAATCCCTTGCAATCGCAGGGGCTTTGTGTTATTCTATTATGGTGCTGTAAATTACAGCCTTAGCTTTGATGCAAGAGGTTGCGACACGCTCGGTTGCATTGCCACGCAACACCGCGTCGGTTTTCTTGTGGAGCTAGCCTATTATCTTAAATAGACGAAAAGGAGAAAAAGATGGCAAACAAAAAAATCCGTATCCGTTTGAAAGCTTACGAACACCGTACGCTTGACACAGCGGCTGCAAAAATCGTAGAATCAGCTACTCGTACAGGTGCACAAGTTGCGGGTCCAATCCCACTTCCAACTGAACGTAGCCTCTACACAATTATTCGTGCGACTCACAAATACAAAGACTCTCGCGAACAATTTGAAATGCGTACACACAAACGTTTGATCGATATCGTTAACCCAACTCAAAAAACAGTTGATGCCTTGATGAAATTGGATCTTCCAAGTGGTGTAAACGTAGAAATCAAACTTTAATCTAAAGCTTGATACCTTGAGCATAAAAAACGCTCGTTAAAAACTTTTTGAATAAAAATATAGAAAAGGAACTATTTTCTCATGACAAAAGGAATCTTAGGGAAAAAAGTGGGAATGACTCAAATCTTCACTGAAGCTGGCGAATTGATCCCTGTAACAGTTATTGAAGCAACTCCAAACGTTGTTCTTCAAGTTAAAACTGTTGAAACAGACGGATACAACGCTATCCAAGTTGGTTTCGATGACAAACGCGAAGTATTGAGTAACAAACCTGCTAAAGGACATGTAGCGAAAGCTAACACGGCTCCTAAGCGCTTCATTCGTGAATTCAAAAACGTTGAAGGCTTGGAAGTTGGTGCTGAAATCACAGTTGAAACATTCGCAGCTGGAGACGTTGTTGATGTAACTGGTACTTCTAAAGGTAAAGGTTTCCAAGGTGTTATCAAACGCCACGGACAATCACGTGGACCAATGGCTCACGGTTCTCGTTACCACCGTCGTCCAGGTTCTATGGGACCTGTTGCACCTAACCGCGTATTCAAAGGTAAAAACCTTGCAGGACGTATGGGTGGCGACCGTGTAACAATTCAAAACCTTGAAGTTGTACAAGTTGTTCCAGAAAAGAACGTTATCCTTATTAAAGGTAACGTACCTGGTGCTAAGAAATCTCTTATCACTATCAAATCAGCAGTTAAAGCTGGTAAATAATAAAGAAAGGGGAAATCAGTCACAATGGCAAACGTAACATTATTTGACCAAACTGGTAAAGAAGCTGGCCAAGTTGTTCTTAACGATGCAGTATTTGGTATTGAACCAAATGAATCAGTTGTGTTTGATGTGATCATCAGCCAACGCGCAAGCCTTCGTCAAGGAACACATGCTGTTAAAAACCGCTCTGCAGTATCAGGTGGTGGACGCAAACCATGGCGTCAAAAAGGAACTGGACGTGCTCGTCAAGGTTCTATCCGCTCACCACAATGGCGTGGTGGTGGTGTTGTCTTCGGACCAACTCCACGTTCATACGGCTACAAACTTCCACAAAAAGTTCGTCGCCTAGCTCTTAAATCAGTTTACTCTGAAAAAGTTGCTGAAAACAAATTCGTAGCTGTAGACGCTCTTTCATTTACAGCTCCAAAAACTGCTGAATTTGCAAAAGTTCTTGCAGCATTGAGCATCGATTCTAAAGTTCTTGTTATCCTTGAAGAAGGAAATGAATTCGCAGCTCTTTCAGCTCGTAACCTTCCAAACGTGAAAGTTGCAACTGCTACAACTGCAAGTGTTCTTGACATCGCAAATAGCGACAAACTTCTTGTCACACAAGCAGCTATCTCTAAAATCGAGGAGGTTCTTGCATAATGAATTTGTATGATGTTATCAAAAAACCTGTAATCACTGAAAGCTCAATGGCTCAACTTGAAGCAGGGAAATATGTATTTGAAGTTGACACTCGTGCACACAAACTTTTGATCAAGCAAGCTGTTGAAGCTGCTTTCGAAGGTGTTAAAGTTGCCAACGTTAACACAATCAACGTAAAACCAAAAGCTAAACGTGTTGGACGTTACACTGGTTTTACTAACAAAACTAAAAAAGCTATCATCACACTTACAGCTGATTCTAAAGCAATCGAGTTGTTTGCTGCTGAAGCTGAATAATCTAAGGAGGAAATATCGTGGGAATTCGTGTTTATAAACCAACAACAAACGGTCGCCGTAATATGACTTCTTTGGATTTCGCTGAAATCACAACAAGCACTCCTGAAAAATCATTGCTTGTTGCATTGAAGAGCAAGGCTGGTCGTAACAACAACGGTCGTATCACTGTTCGTCACCAAGGTGGTGGACACAAACGTTTCTACCGTTTGGTTGACTTCAAACGTAACAAAGACAACGTTGAAGCAGTTGTTAAAACTATCGAGTACGATCCAAACCGTTCTGCAAACATCGCTCTTGTACACTACACTGACGGTGTGAAAGCATACATCATCGCTCCAAAAGGTCTTGAAGTAGGTCAACGTATCGTTTCAGGTCCAGAAGCAGATATCAAAGTCGGAAATGCCCTTCCACTTGCTAACATCCCAGTTGGTACTTTGATCCACAACATCGAGTTGAAACCAGGTCGTGGTGGTGAATTAGTACGTGCTGCTGGAGCATCTGCTCAAGTATTGGGTTCTGAAGGTAAATACGTACTTGTTCGTCTTCAATCAGGTGAAGTTCGTATGATTCTTGGAACTTGCCGTGCTACAGTTGGTGTTGTCGGAAACGAACAACATGGACTTGTAAACCTTGGTAAAGCAGGACGTAGCCGTTGGAAAGGTATCCGCCCAACAGTTCGTGGTTCTGTAATGAACCCTAACGATCACCCACACGGTGGTGGTGAAGGTAAAGCACCAGTTGGTCGTAAAGCACCATCTACTCCATGGGGCAAACCTGCTCTTGGTCTTAAAACTCGTAACAAGAAAGCGAAATCTGACAAACTTATCGTTCGTCGTCGCAACGAGAAATAATATTAAACTAGTCGCTTAAGCAACTAGTAAATCCGCCAGCTCGGTAGCGCTCCATGTGAGCGCAAGCCGCTGTGGTACAACATTTAAAGGAGAAAATATAAAAATGGGACGCAGTCTTAAAAAAGGACCTTTCGTCGATGAGCATTTAATGAAAAAAGTTGAAGCTCAAGCTAACGACGAAAAGAAAAAAGTTATTAAAACTTGGTCACGTCGTTCAACGATCTTCCCAAGTTTCATTGGTTACACTATTGCAGTTTATGACGGACGTAAACACGTACCTGTTTACATCCAAGAAGACATGGTAGGTCACAAACTTGGTGAATTTGCACCAACTCGTACTTACAAAGGTCACGCTGCAGACGACAAGAAAACACGTAGAAAATAAGGAGAACATAAATGGCAGAAATTACTTCAGCTAAAGCAATGGCTCGTACAGTACGTGTTTCACCTCGTAAATCACGTCTTGTTCTTGATAACATCCGTGGTAAAAGCGTAGCCGATGCAATCGCAATCTTGACATTCACTCCAAACAAAGCTGCTGAAATCATCTTGAAAGTTTTGAACTCAGCTGTAGCTAACGCTGAAAACAACTTTGGTTTGGATAAAGCTAACTTGGTAGTATCTGAAGCATTCGCAAACGAAGGGCCAACTATGAAACGTTTCCGTCCACGTGCGAAAGGTTCAGCTTCACCAATCAACAAACGTACAGCTCACATCACTGTAGCTGTTGCAGAAAAATAAGGAGGTAAAATCGTGGGTCAAAAAGTACATCCAATTGGTATGCGTGTCGGCATCATCCGTGATTGGGATGCCAAATGGTATGCTGAAAAAGAATACGCGGATTACCTTCATGAAGATCTTGCAATCCGTAAATTCGTTCAAAAAGAACTTGCTGACGCAGCAGTTTCAACTATTGAAATCGAACGCGCAGTAAACAAAGTTAACGTTTCACTTCACACTGCTAAACCAGGTATGGTTATCGGTAAAGGTGGTGCTAACGTTGATGCACTTCGTGCAAAACTTAACAAGTTGACTGGAAAACAAGTACACATCAACATCATCGAAATCAAACAACCTGATTTGGATGCTCACCTTGTAGGTGAAGGAATTGCTCGTCAATTGGAGCAACGTGTTGCTTTCCGTCGTGCACAAAAACAAGCAATCCAACGTGCAATGCGTGCTGGAGCTAAAGGAATTAAAACTCAAGTATCAGGTCGTTTGAACGGTGCAGATATCGCCCGTGCTGAAGGATACTCTGAAGGAACTGTTCCACTTCACACACTTCGTGCAGATATCGATTACGCTTGGGAAGAAGCAGATACTACATACGGTAAACTTGGTGTTAAAGTATGGATCTACCGTGGTGAAGTTCTTCCAGCTCGCAAAAACACTAAAGGAGGTAAATAACCAATGTTAGTACCTAAACGTGTTAAACACCGTCGTGAATTCCGTGGAAAAATGCGCGGTGAAGCAAAAGGTGGAAAAGAAGTAGCATTCGGTGAATACGGTCTTCAAGCTACAACTAGCCACTGGATCACTAACCGCCAAATCGAAGCTGCTCGTATCGCCATGACTCGTTACATGAAACGTGGTGGTAAAGTTTGGATTAAAATCTTCCCACACAAATCATACACTGCTAAAGCTATCGGTGTGCGTATGGGATCTGGTAAAGGGGCACCTGAAGGTTGGGTAGCACCAGTTAAACGTGGTAAAGTGATGTTCGAAATCGCTGGTGTATCTGAAGAGATTGCACGCGAAGCGCTTCGTCTTGCTAGCCACAAATTGCCAGTTAAATGTAAATTCGTAAAACGTGAAGCAGAATAAGGAGAAGGCATGAAACTTAATGAAGTAAAAGAATTTGTTAAAGAACTTCGTGGTCTTTCTCAAGAAGAACTCGCGAAGCGCGAAAACGAATTGAAAAAAGAATTGTTTGAACTTCGTTTCCAAGCTGCTACTGGTCAATTGGAACAAACAGCTCGCTTGAAAGAAGTTAAAAAACAAATCGCTCGTATCAAAACAGTTCAATCTGAAGCGAAATAATAGACTAGGGAAGGAGAAATTTCAATGGAACGCAATAATCGTAAAGTTCTTGTTGGACGTGTTGTATCTGACAAAATGGACAAGACAATCACAGTTGTAGTTGAAACAAAACGTAACCACCCAGTCTATGGTAAACGTATTAACTACTCTAAAAAATACAAAGCTCATGATGAAAACAATGTTGCCAAAGAAGGTGATATCGTACGTATCATGGAAACTCGCCCGCTTTCAGCTACAAAACGTTTCCGTCTTGTAGAAGTTGTTGAAGAAGCGGTCATCATCTAATCAAACCTGAAAGGAGAAAACTGAAATGATTCAAACAGAAACTCGTTTGAAAGTCGCAGACAACAGCGGTGCTCGCGAAATCTTGACTATCAAAGTTCTTGGTGGTTCAGGACGTAAATTTGCAAACATCGGTGATGTTATCGTGGCATCTGTAAAACAAGCTACTCCTGGTGGTGCGGTTAAAAAAGGTGACGTTGTTAAAGCAGTTATCGTTCGTACTAAATCAGGTGCTCGTCGTGCTGATGGTTCATACATCAAATTTGACGAAAACGCAGCAGTTATCATCCGTGAAGATAAAACTCCTCGCGGAACACGTATCTTTGGCCCAGTTGCACGTGAATTGCGTGAAGGTGGCTTCATGAAGATCGTGTCACTTGCTCCAGAAGTACTTTAATTTTTAGAAACAAACTAGTCCCCTAGCTTTAAGCTAGGGTGCCCTTATGGGCGTAAGAAAAATCAAGGAGAAACCTAATGTTTGTAAAAAAAGGCGACAAAGTTCGCGTAATCGCTGGTAAAGATAAGGGAACAGAAGCTGTTGTCCTTACTGCCCTTCCAAAAGTAAACAAAGTTATCGTTGAAGGTGTTAACATCGTTAAGAAACACCAACGTCCAACTAACGAGCTTCCTCAAGGTGGTATCATCGAGAAAGAAGCAGCTATCCACGTATCAAACGTTCAAGTATTGGACAAAAATGGTGTAGCTGGTCGTGTTGGTTACAAATTTGTAGACGGTAAAAAAGTTCGCTACAACAAAAAATCAGGCGAAGTGCTTGATTAATCACGAAGGAAAGGAGAAGTATAATGGCAAATCGTTTAAAAGAAAAATATCTTAATGAAGTAGTTCCTGCTTTGACAGAACAATTCAACTACTCATCAGTGATGGCTGTGCCTAAAGTAGATAAGATCGTTTTGAACATGGGTGTTGGTGAAGCTGTATCAAACGCTAAAAGCCTTGAAAAAGCTGCTGAAGAATTGGCACTTATCTCAGGTCAAAAACCACTTATCACTAAAGCTAAAAAATCAATCGCCGGCTTCCGTCTTCGTGAAGGTGTTGCGATCGGTGCAAAAGTTACCCTTCGTGGTGAACGTATGTACGAATTCTTGGATAAATTGGTTTCAGTTTCACTTCCACGTGTACGTGACTTCCACGGTGTTCCAACAAAATCATTTGATGGACGCGGAAACTACACACTTGGTGTGAAAGAACAATTGATCTTCCCAGAAATCAACTTCGATGACGTTGACAAAACTCGTGGTCTTGACATCGTTATCGTAACAACTGCTAACACTGACGAAGAGTCACGTGCATTGCTTACAGGCCTTGGAATGCCTTTTGCAAAATAATATAGGAGGTAAATCTAATGGCTAAAAAATCAATGATTGCTAAGAACAAACGTCCAGCGAAGTTCTCTACTCAAGCTTATACTCGTTGTGAAAAATGTGGTCGTCCACATTCAGTTTACCGCAAATTTAAACTTTGCCGTGTTTGCTTCCGTGAATTAGCTTACAAAGGACAAATTCCTGGTGTAACAAAAGCATCTTGGTAATTCTAGCTTTCAATCCCGTCGTGATTCGTCGTTATCTGCTTTTGCCTAACTCAAGTTATGCCTGCAAGCAAGATGTCTAGACTCACTTAGGAATTGAAACCTAGAAACATATTCTGAGCCCAGCTCAATCATTAACTAGCAAGTGCAACTTGCAAACTACTAGTAAGAGGAGAAAAACAAAATGGTTATGACTGACCCAATCGCAGACTTCCTAACTCGTATTCGTAACGCTAACCAAGCTAAACACGAAGTACTTGAAGTACCTGCATCAAACATCAAAAAAGGGATTGCTGAAATCCTTAAACGCGAAGGTTTTGTAAAAAACGTTGAAATCATCGAGGATGACAAACAAGGCATCATCCGTGTATTCCTTAAATACGGACCAAACGGTGAAAAAGTTATCACTAACTTGAAACGTGTTTCTAAACCAGGACTTCGTGTCTACAAAAAACGTGAAGACCTTCCAAAAGTTCTTAACGGACTTGGAATTGCTATCCTTTCAACTTCTGAAGGTTTGCTTACTGATAAAGAAGCACGCCAAAAGAATGTTGGTGGGGAAGTTATCGCTTACGTTTGGTAATATTTAGCTTCCAATTTCTTTGTGACTCTTCGTTATCGTCTCTTGCCTAACCCAAAGTTATGCCTGCGAGACGATGCCTAGATTCACTTTGAAATTGAAACCTAAATGTTCCTTTAAATCGAGAAATCGATTTAACCCCGTGAAAACTGGCCGTTCTGGTCTGACAATTTAACAGGAGAAAATAAACATGTCACGTATTGGTAATAAAGTTATCGTGTTGCCTGCTGGTGTTGAACTCACTAACAATGACAACGTTGTAACTGTAAAAGGACCTAAAGGAGAACTTACTCGTGAGTTCTCAAAAGATATTGAAATCCGTGTGGAAGGTACTGAAGTAACTCTTCACCGTCCAAACGATTCAAAAGAAATGAAAACGATCCACGGAACTACTCGTGCCCTTTTGAACAACATGGTTGTTGGTGTATCAGAAGGATTCAAGAAAGAACTTGAAATGCGTGGGGTTGGTTACCGTGCACAACTTCAAGGAACTAAACTTGTTTTGGCTGTTGGTAAATCTCATCCAGACGAAGTTGAAGCTCCAGAAGGAATTACTTTTGAACTTCCAAACCCAACAACAATCGTTGTTAGCGGAATTTCAAAAGAAGTAGTTGGTCAGACAGCTGCTTACGTACGTAGCCTTCGTTCACCAGAACCATATAAAGGTAAAGGTATCCGTTACGTTGGTGAATTTGTTCGCCGTAAAGAAGGTAAAACAGGTAAATAATGTTGAGTGGTTGATTTTCAACCACCAAGCTATTTTCCAACTTTGTGCATAGCACACGATTTAAAACTAAAGAGGTGAAAACTGTGATTTCAAAACCAGATAAAAACAAACTCCGCCAAAAACGCCACCGTCGCGTTCGCGGAAAACTCTCTGGAACTGCTGATCGCCCACGTTTGAACGTATTCCGTTCTAATACAGGCATCTACGCTCAAGTGATTGATGACGTAGCGGGTGTAACGCTCGCAAGTGCTTCAACTCTTGACAAAGAAGTTTCAAAAGGAACTAAAACTGAACAAGCCGTTGCTGTCGGTAAACTCGTTGCAGAACGTGCAAACGCTAAAGGTATTTCAGAAGTGGTGTTCGACCGCGGTGGATATCTATATCACGGACGTGTGAAAGCTTTGGCTGATGCAGCTCGTGAAAACGGATTGAAATTCTAATAGGAGGACACTAGAAAATGGCATTTAAAGACAATGCAGTTGAATTAGAAGAACGCGTAGTTGCTGTCAACCGTGTTACAAAAGTTGTTAAAGGTGGACGTCGTCTTCGTTTCGCAGCTCTTGTTGTTGTTGGTGACCACAACGGTCGCGTAGGATTTGGTACTGGTAAAGCTCAAGAAGTTCCAGAAGCAATCCGTAAAGCAGTAGACGATGCTAAGAAAAACTTGATCGAAGTTCCTATGGTTGGAACAACAATCCCACACGAAGTTCTTTCAGAATTCGGTGGAGCTAAAGTATTGTTGAAACCTGCTGTAGAAGGTTCTGGAGTTGCCGCTGGTGGTGCAGTTCGTGCCGTTGTGGAATTGGCAGGTGTGGCAGATATTACATCTAAATCACTTGGTTCTAACACTCCAATCAACATTGTTCGTGCAACTGTTGAAGGTTTGAAACAATTGAAACGCGCTGAAGAAGTTGCTGCCCTTCGTGGTATTTCAGTTTCTGATTTGGCATAAGAAAGGGGATAAAATGGCTCAAATTAAAATTACTTTGACTAAGTCTCCAATCGGACGCATTCCATCACAACGTAAAACTGTTGTAGCACTTGGACTTGGCAAATTGAACAGCTCTGTTATTAAAGAAGACAACGCTGCTATCCGTGGTATGATCACAGCAGTATCTCACTTGGTAACAGTTGAAGAAGTAAACTAATGAATTTTTAGGGGATGTGCAGTATACCATCCCCTAAAACTAGATATAGTCATCTATGATGACGTCGTATAGGCGAGTTGATGGGGGAGACAACCTTTTCTCCCTTATCGGCGCTAGCATTTTACAAAAGAGGAGAAAATAAAAATGAAACTTCATGAATTGAAACCTGCAGAAGGTTCTCGTAAAGTACGTAACCGCGTTGGTCGTGGTACTTCATCAGGTAACGGTAAAACATCTGGTCGTGGTCAAAAAGGTCAAAAAGCTCGTAGCGGTGGCGGAGTTCGCCTTGGTTTTGAAGGTGGACAAACTCCATTGTTCCGTCGTCTTCCAAAACGTGGATTCACTAACATCAACGCTAAAGAATACGCAATTGTGAACCTTGACCAATTGAACGTCTTTGAAGATGGTGCTGAAGTAACTCCAGTTGTTCTTATCGAAGCAGGAATTGTTAAAGCTGAAAAATCAGGCGTTAAAATTCTTGGTAACGGTGAGTTGACTAAGAAATTGACTGTGAAAGCAGCTAAATTCTCTAAATCAGCTGAAGAAGCTATCACTGCTAAAGGTGGTTCAGTAGAAGTCATCTAAGAGAGGTGACCTATGTTTTTTAAATTATTAAGAGAAGCTCTTAAAGTCAAGCAAGTTCGATCAAAAATTTTGTTTACAATTTTTATCGTGTTGGTCTTTCGTATCGGAACTAGTATTACAGTTCCTGGTGTGAATGCCAATAGCTTGAATGCTTTAAGTGGATTATCCTTCTTAAACATGTTGAGCTTGGTGTCAGGGAATGCCATGAAAAACTTCTCAGTTTTTGCACTTGGTGTTAGTCCCTACATTACGGCCTCTATCGTTGTCCAACTCTTGCAAATGGATATTTTACCGAAATTTGTAGAGTGGGGGAAACAAGGGGAAGTAGGTCGAAGAAAATTGAATCAAGCTACTCGTTATATTGCTCTTGGTCTCGCCTTTGTGCAATCTATCGGGATTACAGCTGGTTTTAATACTTTGGCTGGAGCTCAATTGTTGAAAACGGCTCTTACTCCACAAGTCTTTATCATGATTGGTATCATCTTAACAGCTGGTAGTATGATTGTGACGTGGTTGGGAGAGCAAATTACAGATAAGGGATACGGAAATGGTGTTTCTATGATTATCTTTGCCGGGATTGTTGCTTCAATTCCAGAGATGATTCAGGGTATCTATGTAGACTACTTTGTAAACGTTCCAAGTAGCCGTATCAACTCATCTATCATTTTCGTAATCGTTTTGATTATTGCTGTATTGTTGATCATTTACTTTACAACTTATGTTCAACAAGCAGAATACAAAATTCCAATCCAATATACGAAGGTTGCACAAGGTGCTCCATCTAGCTCTTACCTTCCATTGAAGGTAAACCCTGCTGGAGTTATCCCTGTTATCTTTGCAAGTTCCATTACTGCAGCGCCTGCGGCTATTCTTCAGTTTTTGAGCGCTACAGGTCATGATTGGGCTTGGGTAAGAACAGCACAAGAAATGCTGGCAACAACTTCACCAACTGGTATTGCCATGTATGCTTTGTTGATTATTCTCTTTACATTCTTCTACACGTTTGTACAGATTAATCCTGAAAAAGCGGCAGAGAACCTACAAAAGAGCGGTGCCTATATCCATGGAGTTCGTCCTGGTAAAGGTACAGAAGAATATATGTCTAAACTTCTTCGTCGTCTTGCAACTGTTGGTTCCCTCTTCCTTGGTGTGATTTCTATTTTACCGATTGTAGCAAAAGATTTCTTTGGACTTTCAGAAGCAGTTGCTTTTGGAGGAACTAGTCTTTTGATCATTATTTCGACAGGTATTGAAGGAATCAAACAATTGGAAGGTTACCTATTGAAACGTAAGTATGTTGGTTTCATGGATAGAACAGAATAAAAGTATTTACTGAATTGGTAAATGCTGAGGGAGTGGAGGTTTAAACTCTGACATTTGTGAGAGTTTGGTCTCCCCTCTTCTATTTTGTTTTTAAATAGGGGTAAAAAGACTTTTTGCTTCTATTTAAAAATAAAATAAGGAGATCAAATCATGAATCTTTTGATTATGGGCTTACCTGGTGCAGGTAAAGGAACTCAAGCAGCAAAAATCGTAGAACAATTCCATGTTGCACATATCTCAACAGGTGATATGTTCCGCGCTGCAATGGCAAATCAAACTGAAATGGGCGTTCTTGCTAAGTCATACATTGACAAGGGTGAATTGGTTCCTGACGAAGTTACAAATGGAATCGTAAAAGAACGTCTTTCACAAGATGATATTAAAGAAACAGGATTCTTGTTGGATGGTTATCCACGTACAATTGAACAAGCACATGCCTTGGACAAAACATTGGCTGAACTTGGTATTGAACTAGAGGGTGTCATCAATATTGAGGTGAATCCAGATAGCCTCTTGGAGCGTTTGAGTGGCCGTATCATCCACCGCGTAACTGGAGAAACTTTCCACAAGGTCTTTAACCCACCAGTTGACTATAAAGAAGAAGATTATTATCAACGTGAAGATGACAAACCTGAGACAGTGAAACGTCGTTTGGATGTGAATATTGCTCAAGGAGAACCAATCATTGCTCACTACCGTGCCAAAGGTTTGGTTCATGACATCGAAGGTAATCAAGATATCAATGATGTCTTCTCAGATATCGAAAAAGTATTGACAAATTTGAAATAAAGCGCTTTTCACACTTGCAAAAATCCGCTACAAATGTTATACTGAGATAGTCTGACTTATAATTGTTGTCTCTGTGTCTAGAGGCATCGAATCGAAATTTATGGAGGTGCTTTTGCGTGGCAAAAGACGATGTGATTGAAGTTGAAGGCAAAGTAGTTGATACAATGCCGAATGCAATGTTTACGGTTGAACTTGAAAATGGACATCAGATTTTAGCAACAGTTTCTGGTAAAATTCGTAAAAACTATATTCGTATTTTAGCGGGAGATCGTGTTACTGTCGAAATGAGTCCATATGACTTGACACGTGGACGTATCACTTACCGCTTTAAATAATCGAAAAACTTGGAGGGATAAGAAATGAAAGTAAGACCATCGGTCAAACCAATTTGCGAATACTGTAAAGTTATTCGTCGTAATGGTCGTGTTATGGTAATTTGCCCAGCAAATCCAAAACACAAACAACGTCAAGGATAAGATAGAAAGGAGAAAACATGGCTCGTATTGCTGGAGTTGACATTCCAAATGACAAACGCGTAGTAATCTCATTGACTTATGTTTATGGTATCGGACTTGCAACATCTAAGAAAATTTTGGCTGCTGCTGGAATCTCAGAAGATGTTCGTGTACGTGATCTTACATCAGATCAAGAAGATGCTATCCGTCGTGAAGTGGATGCAATCAAAGTTGAAGGTGACCTTCGTCGTGAAGTAAACTTGAACATCAAACGTTTGATGGAAATCGGTTCATACCGTGGTATCCGTCACCGTCGTGGACTTCCTGTCCGTGGACAAAACACTAAAAACAACGCTCGCACTCGTAAAGGTAAAGCTGTTGCGATTGCTGGTAAGAAAAAATAATATAGGAGGTAAAAGTCTTGGCTAAACCAACACGTAAACGTCGTGTGAAAAAGAATATCGAATCTGGTATTGCTCATATTCACGCTACATTTAATAACACTATTGTTATGATTACTGATGTGCATGGTAATGCAATTGCTTGGTCATCAGCTGGTGCTCTTGGTTTCAAAGGTTCTCGTAAATCTACACCATTCGCTGCTCAAATGGCTTCAGAAGCTGCTGCTAAATCTGCACAAGAACACGGTCTTAAATCAGTTGAAGTTACTGTAAAAGGTCCAGGTTCTGGTCGTGAGTCAGCTATTCGTGCGCTTGCTGCCGCTGGTCTTGAAGTAACAGCAATTCGTGATGTGACTCCAGTGCCACACAATGGTGCTCGTCCTCCAAAACGTCGCCGTGTATAATCATCGCATTACACTGCTTTTCGTTTAAGAGGGAGTAACTAAATGATCGAGTTTGAAAAACCAAATATAACAAAAATTGATGAAAATAAAGATTATGGCAAGTTTGTAATCGAACCACTTGAACGTGGCTACGGTACAACTCTTGGTAACTCTCTTCGTCGTGTACTTCTAGCTTCTCTACCAGGAGCAGCTGTGACATCTATCAACATTGATGGTGTGTTACATGAGTTTGACACAGTTCCAGGTGTTCGTGAAGACGTGATGCAAATCATTCTGAACATTAAAGGAATTGCAGTGAAATCGTACGTTGAAGACGAAAAAATCATCGAACTAGATGTTGAAGGTCCTGCTGAAGTAACAGCTGGTGACATTTTGACAGATAGCGATATTGAAATTGTAAATCCAGATCATTATCTCTTTACAATCGGTGAAGGTTCTTCTCTAAAAGCGACTATGACTGTTAACAGTGGTCGTGGATATGTACCTGCAGATGAAAATAAAAAGGATAATGCACCAGTTGGAACACTTGCTGTAGATTCTATTTATACACCAGTTACAAAAGTCAACTATCAAGTTGAACCTGCTCGTGTAGGTAGCAATGATGGTTTTGACAAATTAACCCTTGAAATCTTGACAAATGGAACAATTATTCCAGAAGATGCTTTAGGGCTTTCAGCACGTATTTTGACAGAACATCTTGATTTGTTTACAAATCTTACTGAGATTGCTAAGTCAACTGAAGTGATGAAAGAAGCTGATACTGAATCTGACGACCGTATTTTGGATCGTACGATTGAGGAACTGGACTTGTCTGTGCGTTCATACAACTGTTTGAAACGTGCCGGTATCAATACTGTGCATGATTTGACAGAAAAATCTGAAGCAGAGATGATGAAAGTACGAAATCTTGGACGCAAGAGTTTGGAAGAAGTGAAATTCAAACTTATTGATTTGGGTCTTGGATTAAAAGATAAATAAAGGAGGAATAAATGGCTTACCGTAAACTAGGACGCACTAGCTCACAACGTAAAGCAATGCTTCGCGATTTGACAACTGACCTTTTGATCAACGAATCAATCGTGACAACTGAAGCTCGTGCTAAAGAAATCCGTAAAACTGTTGAAAAAATGATTACTCTAGGTAAACGTGGTGATTTGCATGCACGTCGTCAAGCAGCTGCTTTCGTACGTAATGAAATCGCATCTGAAAACTATGATGAAGCAACTGATAAGTACACTTCTACTACAGCACTTCAAAAATTGTTCTCAGAAATCGCACCTCGTTATGCTGAACGTAACGGTGGATACACTCGTATCCTTAAAACTGAACCACGTCGTGGTGATGCAGCGCCAATGGCGATCATCGAATTAGTATAAAATCATCAATTTTGTTGAGTGTTATGATGATGGAGTCTTGTGCTCTTAGTCTAGCTCTGGTCTACCGCTAGGATTTCGGTCCTAGCGGGAACACTCATCATAAGTTGGGATAGTAGACGCTTGTTTACGAAATTGTTTTTTTCTTAAGAACAACTTCGTAAGCAGGCGTTTTTGAGTATTTTAGTTAGAATTATGCTATACTATTTAAGAAGAAATCTGTTTAATGTTCAGATTTTCTATTTTAAGAAGAATTGGAGTTTGCTTATGAAAGCGATTATAACTGTTGTTGGTAAAGATAAATCTGGAATTGTTGCAGGTGTTTCTGGTAAAATTGCAGAATTGGGTTTGAACATTGATGATATCTCTCAAACTGTCTTGGATGAATATTTCACGATGATGGCTGTCGTCTCTAGTGATGAAAAGCAAGATTTTACTTATCTTCGTAATGAATTTGAAGCTTTTGGGCAAACTTTGAATGTGAAAATTAATATTCAGAGTGCAGCGATTTTCGAAGCTATGTATAATATCTAGGAGGTGCACATGGATATTAGACAAGTTACTGAAACCATCTCTATGATTGAGGAGCAGAACTTTGATATCAGAACTATTACAATGGGAATTTCCCTTTTGGACTGTATCGATCCAGATATCAATCGTGCTGCGGAGAAAATTTATCAAAAGATAACGACAAAGGCGGCTAATTTAGTGGCTGTTGGGGATGAGATTGCGGCTGAGTTGGGAATTCCAATCGTTAATAAGCGTGTATCGGTGACTCCTATTTCTCTGATTGGGGCGGCGACAGATGCGACAGACTATGTGGTTTTGGCAAAAGCGCTTGATAAGGCTGCGAAAGAGATTGGTGTGGACTTTATCGGTGGTTTCTCTGCCTTGGTACAAAAGGGTTATCAAAAGGGAGATGAGATTCTCATCAATTCTATTCCTCGCGCTTTGGCTGAAACGGACAAGGTCTGCTCGTCAGTCAATATCGGCTCAACCAAGTCTGGTATTAATATGACGGCTGTAGCAGATATGGGACGAATTATCAAGGAAACGGCTAATTTATCTGATATGGGTGCAGCCAAGTTGGTTGTATTTGCTAATGCTGTTGAGGACAATCCGTTTATGGCAGGTGCCTTCCACGGTGTTGGAGAAGCTGATGTTATCATCAATGTCGGGGTTTCTGGTCCTGGTGTGGTCAAGCGTGCCTTGGAAAAAGTTCGTGGAGAGAGCTTTGATGTAGTAGCCGAAACGGTCAAGAAGACTGCCTTCAAAATCACTCGTATCGGTCAATTGGTTGGTCAAATGGCTAGCGAGAGACTGGGTGTGGAGTTTGGTATTGTGGACTTGAGTTTGGCGCCAACCCCTGCGGTTGGGGACTCTGTGGCACGTGTCCTTGAGGAGATGGGGCTAGAAACAGTTGGCACACATGGAACCACGGCTGCCCTGGCTCTCTTGAATGACCAAGTTAAAAAGGGCGGAGTTATGGCCTGCAACCAAGTTGGTGGTTTGTCTGGTGCCTTTATCCCTGTTTCAGAGGATGAAGGAATGATTGCTGCAGTGCAAAATGGCTCTCTTAATCTGGAAAAACTAGAAGCCATGACGGCTATCTGTTCTGTTGGTTTGGATATGATTGCCATTCCAGAGGATACACCATCTGAAACCATTGCTGCCATGATTGCGGATGAAGCAGCAATTGGTGTTATTAACATGAAAACAACAGCTGTTCGTATCATTCCAAAAGGAAAAGAAGGCGATATGATTGAGTTTGGTGGCCTATTAGGAACTGCACCTGTTATGAAGGTCAATGGGGCTTCGTCTGTCGATTTCATCTCTCGTGGTGGACAAATCCCAGCACCAATTCATAGCTTTAAAAATTAAGAAAATAGGAGAAAATGATGAAAAAAGAAATGAAACATGCTTTAGTAGCTTTAGGACTGTCGACTTTACTAGTCCCAACTTTTGCCAATCAAGTAGTTTATGCGCAGGAAGAAAGCCATGAAACTGTAACTCAGGTAACTTTAGAATTCTTTAAAAATGAAGTAGAGCAAGCTAAGAAATATTATAAAGAGTTTTTAAGTAAGAATAAAGAAAAATTATTAAATGAAGCGGATCAAGTAGACTGGAGCATCCTTTCTTTTTCTCAGGATGATATAAAAACAATTAAGAATAATGCTATAGAAAGACTTAACAAAGAATACCAATCTTTTTTAGAAGAGATAGAAGGAGTGGAAAAAGGAGCATTAGAGACTTCAAAGGATTTTCAAGGTGCTGTAAATAGATTGCATAATTCTATGAGTTACCGTATTAACACAAATTTTGATTCTAGTTATAGAATTAAAAGAGAGGCTCTAGAGCTAATTATATTAAAGAAAAAGGAAAAACTAATTCCTAAAATAAAGGAAAACCAATATTATACAGCAAGAGAAAAAGAAAATGTGTTAAAAAGTATCGAATCCCCAATTGATTTTAAACAATATTATCCTGAGGGTGATAGAGATGGAAATATGACAGTAAATCAATATTTAAAAACCTTGGTTCCTGTTGCATCAAATGATTTTCGTATCTATATCGTACTTCCTAGAGAGAAAAATATTAGAGAAATTAAAGCGGTTGCTTTTATTGAGAAAACAGCGATTAGTAGTGATGATTCTCTTTCTAAATCTGATAAACTCGCTTTATTGAATAATGTTGAGGATATATTAGAAGAGGGATTAGAACAAATTGGAACACACTCTGTTGGTTATATTCCTGATAATGGAAACGATATTGTTAATATGCTATCCCCTGAGGAGCTATCTGTATTTACTAAGCGCATTGAGGATGTTTACCAAGGAAAAGCTAAGCCTAAGGTGACAAAAGAAGAGGCTATTCAAGCAGTTTCTACTGGAACTTCATCCTCAGTTTCAACTTTATCTCAAGCTACCGTTACTGCTAATGGAGAGACTAAGAAAGATTATCAAGCAAGTAAGTGGTTTAAAGAGTCTGGCAAATGGTACTATAATGACCTTTCGGGTAACCTTGTAAGAAACCGTTGGGTAGGGCGTTATTATCTAAAAGTAGATGCTTCAATGGCTGCAAGTGAATGGATTTATGATGAAGATTATAAGAGCTGGTTTTATGTAGATTCAACTGGTAGTTATGTGGAGAAAGCTTGGCAGGGCGAATACTACCTAAAACGTGGCGGCTATATGGCTAAGAGTGAGTGGGTATTTGATTCTCAGTATGATAGCTGGTATTATCTGAACCAAGATGGCAAGTACGCTCGTAACCAATGGATTAAGGATGGAGATAAGTGGTATTACTTGTTAGCTGATGGGAAATTGGCAAAAAATATGACCATTAACGGCTATAAAGTAAATGAAAAAGGTGAATGGGTTTAATTTTTTAAGTTCTATTTAAGGTTGGATGTGTATACTATAATCATTAAATAAAGACCTCCTAATATTATTTGAAACAGATAACACTGATTTAGTTTGAATTTGATTTTCATCTAATATCTTTATTTAATAGAACTCCTAAACTTTTTCATAATAATCTCCTGCAAAAGTCGCCTGTATGGGTGGCTTTTGTTTTATCATCCATGATATAATAGAAGCAAATGGAGGACGGAAAATGGTAAAAGTACGATTGTATTTGGTACGTCATGGCAAGACCATGTTTAACACGATTGGTCGCGCGCAAGGTTGGAGCGATACTCCCTTAACAGCTGAAGGTGAGCGAGGGATTCAAGAATTAGGAATCGGTTTGCGAGAATCTGGTCTACAGTTTGAGCGTGCTTATTCGAGTGATTCTGGTCGCACCATTCAGACCATGGGAATTATCCTTGACGAACTTGGCTTGCAAGGGAAAATCCCTTATCGTATGGACAAGCGGATTAGAGAATGGTGTTTTGGTAGCTTTGATGGAGCCTACGACGGTGATCTTTTCATGGGAATCATTCCTCGTATCTTTAATGTGGACCATGTTCACCAATTGTCTTATGCTGAACTGGCTGAGGGTTTGGTAGAGGTTGATACAGCTGGTTGGGCTGAAGGCTGGGAAAAACTCAGTGGCCGAATCAAGGAGGGCTTTGAAGCGATTGCCAAAGAAATGGAAGAACAAAGTGGGGGAAATGCCCTTGTCGTCAGCCACGGAATGACTATTGGAACCATTGTTTATCTGATTAATGGCATGCATCCGCATGGTCTCGATAATGGTAGCGTGACGATTCTTGAATATGAGGACGGCCAGTTTAGCGTTGAGGTTGTTGGTGACCGTAGTTACCGAGAACTAGGACGGGAGAAGATGGAGGAAGCCACTATTTAATACTCTTCAAAAATCTCTTCAAACCGCGTCAACGTCGTCTTGCCGTAGATATGGTTACTGACTTCGTCAGTTCTATCCACAACCTCAAAACAGTGTTTTGAGCTGACTTCGTCAGTCTTATCTATAACCTCAAAGCAGTACTTTGAGCAACCTGCGGCTAGTTTCCTAGTTTGCTCTTTGATTTTCATTGAGTATAATCAGTCTAGACTTGCTTGCTAGGATCTGAGAATTTGATAGGAATATCCAGATAAGAAAAAAACCGCCGAGGGTAATCCTTTCGGCTGTTTTTGATGGGGAAAACTAAAGTGTAATGCTATTGCTTTTAGATATTTTCATAAACAAGAGCAAGGAACCTACTGTTAGAACAGTCAAGATAGTTGACAAGGCTGCAGCTACACCGTAATTTCCTCTGAGAACCTCTGTATAAATGGCTACAGTCATTGTTTTTGTTTTGACATTGTAGAGGAGGATAGAAGTAGAGAGCTCTGAAATCATTGTGACCCAAGATAGGATAGCTCCAGAAATAATACCAGATAGCATCATTGGAGTTGTAATCTTGGCAAAGGTATTGAGACGACTACTTCCTAAGCTCTCAGCGGCTTCTTCAATACTTGGTGCTATTTGTTGCAAGCTAGCAACAGATGAGCGAATAGTATAAGGTAATCTTCTGACAGATAGGGACATAATCAAGATGAAAGCTGTCCCTGTAATCATAAGAAATCCACTTCCAAATAGGCCAGTATTGAAGGAAGAAATGAAGGCAATCCCTAGAACGGTTCCTGGTACAATATAAGGAACCATACTGAGGCTATCAATTAAGTTTGTAAACAAATTCCGTTTTCTAACGGCTAGGTAGGAGATAAATGTTGCGAATAGGACAACAAGGACTAAGGCAATCAAAGGGATACGAATGGTATTGAAAATAGCAGATCCCATACGATTGAAAGCTACCTTGTAACTGTTTAGAGAATAACCTTTGACAAATACCATACCTGATGTTTTTAGGAAAGAAGTATAAATCAAGTAGACTTGAGGTAGAACAGAGAACAAGATAATTCCGTAGACTGTTGCATAAATGGCAACCATTTTTCCTTTTGTAGTTTTTTTAGGCTCGATTGGATGGAGCGAATTCATACTGAAACTGTAGCGATTTGAAATGTATTTTTGGATAAGGAAAATTGCCAAGGCGATGATAATCGCCATAATTGCTAAAGCAGATGCAAAAGCAGAATTTCCTCCAACCTCGCTAATGAATTGGGTATAAATCAAGACCGGGAAAGTCCGATATCCTTCACCAATTAACATCGGTGTCCCAAAGTCTGAGAATGCTCTCATGAATACAAGCAGGGCAGCCGCTAATAAGGTTGGAACTAGGAGAGGTAAAACAACCGTTACGATACGCTTAAATCCGAAGGAGCCCATGCTTTCAGCGGCTTCAAGTAGAGAATTGTCAATACTTTTCATTGTTCCAGCAACGTATAGGAATACCAATGGAAATAGTTGAAGTGTAAAGACAAGTACAATTCCTTTGAATCCATAAATATCGATAGCTGGAAGATGAAGGGAATTTGTCAGGAATTTAGTAATGACCCCATTTCGTCCCAGCAAGAGAATCCAGGAGTAGGCTCCTACGAAAGGAGCTGACATGGAAGCAATGATAATCAATATTTGTAGAAATTTCTTTCCCTTGAAGTCATACATAGAGAAGAGATAAGCTAATAGGGTTCCTACAACCAAGGAAGTGACAGTAGCGGTAATGGAAACCTTGAAACTGTTGACGAGTGTCTCAGAGTAGTAGGCTTTACTAAAGAAAGTGACGAAATTAGCTAGTGAGAATTGTCCTTCATGTATGAGTGCTTGCTTGAGCACGGTAACGATAGGGTAAACGAGAAAGACAAGATAGGTAAGAAAGATGAAGAAAGAGGAGGCTGTCCAAATATTTAGTTTTTTACGTTCCATGGTTGACTCCTTTTATCAGGTTTTGAGAACCATCTGCAGAAAAGACGTTTAATTTTTGAGTATTGATTCGTAGACGAATACGATCGCCTTTTTGTAGATCTTCTTCAAAAGTTGATTCTTCGCTAACTTGAATTTTTGAGGCAAAGCCTGTCTCGATGAAGTATTCAGTATTCAGTCCAAGATAGACGCTATCGCTAATAGTTCCTTCAATATCTCCAGATTCATCTTTGATAAACTCTTCAGGACGAATGCTTACATGAATAGCTTGTGCTTCAGCCTGATCAAGGGCTGGCATTCGAAGGGCATAGCCATCTGAAAAGACGATATAAGCGCCGTCGCTCCGTTTTTCGAGATTGGCAGGGATGATATTTGTGCGTCCGATAAAGGTTGCCACAAACTCATTAGCTGGTTTATGATAGAGTTCTTTTGGTCGGCCGATTTGTTGGATCACCCCATCTTTCATAACAGCAATTTGATCTGAAATCGCCATGGCTTCTTCTTGGTCGTGGGTTACATAAACAGTTGTAATTCCCACTTCGTGTTGGATTTCTCGAATGGCTTGACGCATATCCAAGCGAAGTTTGGCATCTAGGTTACTAAGTGGCTCGTCCATGAGGAGAACACTTGGATTAACAGCTAAGGCGCGTGCCAAGGCGACACGTTGTTGTTGTCCACCACTGAGTTTATCAGGTTTTCGATCCGCATATTGAGCAATTTGCATGAGTTCAAGATATTTATTGGTTTGTTGAATCAATTCTTCTTTTGGAACCTTCTTTTGCTTAAGACCAAAAGCAACATTGTCTCGGACAGTCAAATGTGGAAAAATAGCGTAGTTTTGGAAAACCATTCCGATATTGCGTTTGCTGGGTTCCATATTATTGATTTTTGTATCATCAAAGTAAAATTCTCCGCCTTCGATACTGTTGAAACCTGCAATCATGCGAAGAAGAGTCGTTTTCCCACATCCTGAAGGACCAAGGATGGTAAAGAGACTTCCTTTGGGAACTGTAATGTTTAAATTATCAATAACAGGGACATCGTGGTAGATTTTTTTGGCGTTAATAATTTTGATCTCACTCATAGTGAACCTCTTTTACTGTTTAGATTGGATATCTGTAAAAATATCATTGTACTTTTTAAGAATGGCAGATTTGTTTTTAATGACATAATCTGAATCTTCAGTGGCAATATTGATTTCTGTCATAGCCTTCATATTTTTATTGGTTTTAGCATTTTTACGAATAGGTCTGATTGTAGTTTCAGTTCCTAGCTTATCTTGTATTTCTTGAGAAAGGATGAAATCGATAAATTTCTTAGCGTTTTCCATGTGTTTGGCGTTTTTGACGATGGCCGCGTTACCAGGTAAAAAGACGGTACCTTCTTTTGGATAAATGACTTTTACATCAACTCCATCATTTAAGAGTTTTAAGGCAGGGTCTTCATAGGTGAGTCCAACAGCCATTTCCCCATCGGCGACAGCTTTGTAAACATTTGAAGAGCTAGATGCAATTTTTCCATCTACTAGGGTAAATAGATTTTTCACATAGGTCCAAGCTTGTTCATTTTCGTATCCACCTTGGTCTACAAGCATGTTTGTTAGTTGTGCAAAGGCGCTCGAAGCGTTACTAGGATCAGCAGTAGCGATTTTTCCTTTTAATTTAGGATTGAGTAGATCATTGTAGCCTTCAATTTTAATATCTTTTGTAAGAGCTGAATTGGCAATGATGACACTGACATCAAGTGTATAAGGCGTGTAGAATCCAGTTTTATTTTGATATTCAGGGATTATCTGGTCGTTTTCTTGGGAAATATAAGGTTCAAAAAGTTTTTCGTTAGAAGAGAAGAGGGCGTAGGAGCCTCCGAAAATGACATCAGCTACTGGGGATTCTTTTTCGGCCTCAGCTTTTTTGAACAATTCACCCGTGCTGGCTTGTACTAAATCAACCTTAATACCATATTTTTCTTCGAAGGCAGGGATTGTCTCTTCGATAAGGTCTTCAGGGTTAGGCGAGTAGATAACCAAAGCATTATCCGAATCTGTCTCAGTGTTAGTTTCCGAATCTGTTGTTGAAGAACATCCAGATAAAGTAAGAAATATCCATCCACAAGAGAGAAAGAATAGTAGTTTTTTCATAAGAATCTCCTTTTTTACGAACATTTTCACTCCGCGATTTGATTAACATTTATAATTTGCAGAGTTCTATAGGATATAATAAAAACCTTAAAGAAATCTAAAACGAGAAATATGAGTCAAAGAGGCTAGGGGAAAAAGATGACAGAGACAAATAATTGATATAAGTTAATTTCAAGTGTTAGCTAATTTTTTATACTGCTAAATAAGTTGGATTTGCTATTGATTTTTCTTGTTATCCAAGTCCAAAAGAACATTTCTCATCTTTCAAATTCCCTCAAAAATGGTATAATAGTAACATCACAAAATTGGAGAGAGACCATGAGTTTTTACAATCATAAAGAAATTGAGCCTAAGTGGCAGGGCTACTGGGCAGAACATCATACATTTAAGACTGGAACAGATGCCTCAAAACCGAAGTTTTATGCTCTTGACATGTTCCCTTATCCATCTGGAGCGGGTCTGCACGTAGGACACCCAGAAGGCTACACAGCGACAGATATCCTCAGCCGTTACAAACGTGCGCAGGGCTACAATGTTCTTCACCCAATGGGTTGGGATGCCTTTGGTTTGCCAGCTGAACAGTATGCTATGGATACAGGTAATGACCCAGCAGAATTTACAGCTGAAAATATTGCCAACTTCAAACGTCAAATCAATGCGCTTGGATTTTCTTATGACTGGGATCGTGAAGTTAACACAACAGATCCAAACTACTACAAGTGGACTCAGTGGATTTTCACTAAGCTTTACGAAAAGGGCTTGGCTTATGAAGCGGAAGTGCCAGTAAACTGGGTAGAGGAATTGGGAACAGCCATCGCCAACGAAGAAGTTCTTCCTGACGGGACTTCTGAGCGTGGAGGCTATCCAGTTGTCCGCAAACCAATGCGCCAATGGATGCTTAAAATCACGGCCTATGCAGAACGCTTGCTTAATGACTTGGATGAACTTGATTGGCCAGAGTCCATCAAGGACATGCAACGCAACTGGATTGGTAAATCAACTGGTGCCAATGTAACCTTTAAAGTTAAGGGAACAGATAAGGAATTCACTGTCTTCACCACTCGTCCTGATACCCTTTTCGGAGCGACTTTCACCGTTTTAGCTCCTGAGCATGACTTGGTTGATGCGATTACAAGCCCAGAGCAAGCAGAGGCTGTAGCAGACTACAAACACCAAGCTAGTCTCAAGTCTGACTTGGCTCGTACAGATCTTGCTAAGGAAAAAACAGGAGTTTGGACTGGTGCTTATGCCATCAACCCTGTAAACGGCAAGGAAATTCCAATCTGGATTGCAGACTATGTTCTTGCTAGTTATGGAACAGGTGCGGTTATGGCTGTACCTGCCCACGACCAACGTGACTGGGAATTTGCCAAACAATTTGACCTTCCAATCGTAGAAGTGCTTGAAGGTGGAAACGTTGAAGAGGCTGCTTACACAGAAGACGGTCTTCACGTCAACTCTGACTTCCTAGATGGACTGAACAAAGAAGAAGCTATTGCTAAGATTGTGGCTTGGTTGGAAGAAAACGGCTGTGGTCAGGAGAAGGTTACCTACCGTCTCCGTGACTGGCTCTTTAGTCGTCAACGTTACTGGGGTGAGCCAATTCCAATCATTCATTGGGAAGATGGAACTTCAACAGCTGTTCCTGAAAATGAATTGCCACTTGTCTTGCCTGTAACCAAGGATATTCGCCCTTCAGGTACTGGTGAAAGCCCACTAGCTAACTTGATAGACTGGCTTGAAGTGACTCGTGAAGATGGTGTTAAAGGTCGCCGTGAGACTAATACTATGCCACAGTGGGCTGGTTCAAGCTGGTACTACCTCCGCTATATCGACCCACACAATACTGAGAAATTGGCTGATGAGGACCTCCTCAAACAATGGTTGCCAGTAGATATTTACGTGGGTGGTGCAGAGCATGCTGTACTTCACTTGCTTTACGCTCGTTTCTGGCATAAATTCCTCTATGATCTCGGTGTCGTTCCAACTAAGGAACCATTCCAAAAACTCTTTAACCAAGGGATGATTTTGGGAACAAGCTACCGCGACCACCGTGGTGCGCTTGTGGCGACTGATAAGGTTGAAAAACGTGACGGTTCTTTCTTCCATGTGGAAACAGGAGAAGAGTTGGAGCAAGCACCAGCCAAGATGTCTAAATCTCTCAAGAACGTTGTCAACCCAGACGATGTGGTGGAACAATACGGTGCCGACACCCTTCGTGTCTATGAAATGTTCATGGGCCCACTTGATGCTTCAATCGCTTGGTCAGAAGAAGGTCTGGAAGGAAGCCGTAAATTCTTGGATCGTGTTTACCGTTTGATTACAAGTAAGGAAATTGTTGCGGAAAACAATGGCGCTCTTGACAAGGTCTACAACGAAACCGTTAAAGCTGTCACAGAGCAAATCGAGTCTATGAAATTCAACACAGCCATTGCCCAACTTATGGTCTTTGTCAACGCTGCTAACAAGGAAGATAAGCTTTATGTGGACTACGCCAAAGGTTTCGTTCAGTTGATTGCACCATTTGCACCTCACTTGGCAGAAGAGCTCTGGCAAACAGTTGCAGCAACAGGAGAATCTATCTCTTATGTAGCTTGGCCAACTTGGGATGAAAGCCAATTAGTTGAAGACGAAATCGAAATCGTTGTCCAAATCAAAGGAAAAGTTCGCGCCAAACTCATGGTCGCTAAAGATCTATCACGAGAAGAATTGCAAGAAATTGCTCTCGCTGATGAAAAAGTCAAGGCAGAAATTAACGGTAAGGACATCGTGAAAGTGATTAGTGTACCGAATAAATTAGTTAATATCGTTGTAAAATAAGAAATGAATCCTTCAGAGTAGAATCTGGGGGATTTTTTATTTGACAGGAAGTTTCTATTTTGTTAATATGATTAACAAAGGAAAGAGAGATTGTGGATAAAAAAGAATTTATTGTATTTAATAATCGTTTCAATAGATTTATTTTAGCGTTTGAGCAGTTAAAAAAAAATCAACATAAAAGTAGTGTTGACAAATCCATTACGTTGAATGAGGTACATTTGATTGTTGTGATTGGGAAAAATCAGCCCTTAAATCTAGTAAAATTATCTGAATTATTAGAAGTTTCGAGAAGTGCAATAACTCAAAGTGTTAGAAGATTGATTCAAAAAAATTTAGTTGTTTTTGATTTTGATCCGAATAATGGGAAAAATAAATATTTGAGATTATCTGAAAAAGGCATCGAAATTTTAAAAATCCATAAGGAGCAACAAGCACATATTGAAAAATCGGTCTTTTCAGTTTTAAACAACTATAGCGAGGTGGAACTTAAAACAGTTGTGAAATTGATGGATGATATTGAAAAGGTGTGGGGAGAATTACCGTGGTAAAAGTCACGGTAAATTTCAAATATAATTGTTAAGCGAGTTAACAAAAAGGAGAAGATATGACTGTAAACATAGAACTGATTTCACAAACAGATTTAGCGGATGAATCTTTTTATATTGCTATCAATGGTTTAGAACCAAGTGCAATGTATTGTGTAGCAATGTACCTGTCTGATTATTACTGTATAAATGCTCCCTTGCTTTTAGATTATGATGTTATATGGAAATCAACCGCAATTTTTTTATCTAATCAGGACGGTATGATTGATACCTCTCAGACAGCATCTATTTCGGGATCTTATAAAGGGGTTTCAGAAATGGGCTTATTCTTTAATGCGAAACCGTTGAAGAATAGGAAAAGGAGATTACCGAGTTCTCTTGACAGAATTCCATTACGAGATTGTTTTGGTGTTGAAATTAAAATAAAGATGGGGAAAGATGTGATCGCAGAGCAAAGTTTCGTAAGGCGTTATATGAATCTAGGAGTAAGATATCAAGATATCTATGACAAGCATTTTCAAGGTCGATTATTTTATGATGAAAAGTTAAGAAGGGCGCCAGCCGTGATTATTGTTAGTGGTAGTGAGGGAAGAATTGAAAAAGCTCAGAATATTGCCCAACTTTTATCTTCAAGAGGCTATATTTGTCTTGCGATAGCTTATTTTGGTTTAGAGGGATTATCCCAAAATTTAGAACGAATTCCAATAGAATGTCTGGAGGAGGCGAAAGATTTTCTATATCATCATCCTCAAGTTGATAATACAAAAATAGGAATATATGGTCGCTCTAAAGGAGCAGAGCTTGTTCTGGCTGGACAAAGTATTTTGGAAGATGTGCGATGTTTGGTACTCAATTCCCCCTCAAATGTAATATTTGAGGGAATAAAAGGAAAACTCAACTCTCATTCATCTTCTTGGACGTATTTACAAAAGGAACTTCCTTATCAAAAATTTCAGTTAGGAAATTATTTGTTAAACAAGTTTTTTGGAAAACATATTCCTGAAGATAGTAGGGCCCAGATTGATGTGAGTAAAATTTCCTCTCCTTTATTATTACTAGGAAGCGATGTTGATGAAATATGGAATGCATCATCTGCGATAGATGATATCATTTCAAATTATAAAGGGGAATCCATTTTGTTTAAAAAATACCATGAAACAGGGCATATGTTGACGGTTGCTTATCAACCGAATCATCGTTATCGAAAAGATTGGTGCTTATTAATGAAAGAAAGTGTAGACTCTTGGTTTGCTACGATAAATTTTTTTGATACACATCTGAAAAATTTGTAGATAGTGCTGAACCGTACTATAATAGTCCCAACTAAGATAAAAACACAGTTCTGGTTGGTAGTCCAGTCTACAAAAGCAATTGTTCAAACAAGAGAAATTTGAACTCAAACAGTAAAAACGTATAGAGAAGTACAAGAGTTACTAGTGACTTTCTCTTTCATAAAATAGAACAGCTCTTCTCGGATAGAAAGAGCTGTTTTTTGCTTGTATTGAAAATTCTTTTTATATATTATTTCTTAATAGATTTACTTGGCGTCAAAAATTTGGCTAATGGAAGTTTCAAATTCAGGACAATACTTACTTGCTTCAAATTCAATCATATTATATTCAGCAGTTTGATTTTGATAGAAGGGATTGTGTGTCATGATTTCTAGTTAATTTTTTATTGTTTGATTTGGCGAGAATAATACTACCGATTCTTGAATTTTTCGGCCAGATGCGGTAAAACATCTCTTTTATAGCGCATATTTAAAAATATAATATGTTCTTGTAAGTGTTTTTAAGCTTCATTTAGCAATTCGGTAGGAGAAAAATGGCTGTAGCTTTCTCTACTTTAACTTAACTCTAATCATCTCACCACTTAACCTCTCATTTTAACCACTTATCTCAAAAGTCGATTTTTCTTTCATTCTTTTTGTTAAACTGGTGAGGTAAAGAGGAGGAACTAAATATGATTTTACAAGCTAAACATTTGACTAAACGGTACGGCGATTATATGGCTGTTGACGATATTCAGTTAGAGTTTGAAAAAGGGAGTTTTAATGCTATTTTAGGTCCCAATGGTGCAGGAAAATCAACCACCATTTCCATGTTAATCGGTTTGAAAAAGCCGACAAAAGGTCAGATTCGATATGCGCCAAATACGAAAATCGGAGTAGTTTTTCAAGCTAGTGTACTGGATGAGATGTTGACGGTTAGAGAAAATCTTACGATTCGTGCTCAACAGTATAAGGAGATTGCAGCAAGTCGTGTGGATGATTTGATCCATCAACTGGGTTTAACTGCTTTCCAGAAGCAACTATATGGGACTTTGTCAGGTGGGCAAAAACGTAGGGTTGATATTGCGCGTGCTCTTCTTTCACAGCCAGATATTCTTTTCTTAGATGAACCAACGACAGGTCTAGATATTCAGACTCGCAAAGTTATTTGGGATTTACTGTCTCGACTACAAAAGGATGAAGGGCTGACTATTATCTTAACGACTCATTATCTGGATGAAGCGGATGAAGCGGATCAGATTTATATCGTTGATCATGGGAAAGTGATTGCGCAAGGTTCTGCGACGGCTATTAAAAGTCAGTATGCATCTAATATTCTAAAAATTCGTTTTAAAGAAATGAAGGATTTAGAAAAGTTGCTACAGACTGGAATGACAGTAAAGGAAGAAAATGAGTTGGTATATCTTTTTTATCCAAGGACATCACTGGAAGCTATTGAATATTTGGCAAAAGTACGAGAAGAAATTGACTCTTTTGAGTTTCGCCCAGGTACCATGGATGATGCCTTTATTGCACTTACAGGAAGAGAGGTTCGCTAATGTTAGCTTTATTGAAACGGAATTTTATCTTATATTTTCGTAATCGTTCAGGAGTATTTTTCTCATTATTGGGGGCATTGATTTCCTTCCTCCTTTATATTATTTTTTTGCAGAAGAACTTGACGGATGCTTGGTCCCAACTCCCTGATAATACGAACCTTTTAAATAACTGGCTGATGGGTGGGACCTTGGCTGTGACTGGGATTACAACCAGTTTTACGGCTCTTACACAAATGGTACAGGATCGTGAAAAACAAGTGGATCAAGATCTCTTCTTGACAGATTTAGGTAGCTGGGGTTTACAGGTGTCCTATCTAATCAGTAGTATTGCCATCTCTTTTGTCATGCAGGTGTTTATGTTTGCTGTTATGGGGCTTTATTTTAAAGAAAGTCCAGTTATCAGTCATTTACCGGAAATTGCTTTGATTATGTTGTTAAGTAGTCTGCTTTCAAGTTTGATAAATATTCTCTTGATTTATCGTTTTCAATCTGTAGATAGTCTTGGCAAACTGGCAACTATAGTGGGAACTGCTTCTGGATTTTTAGTAGGAACTTATGTCCCTATTGGAGTTTTACCTGATTTTGCACAGATTATCATGAAGTGTACCCCTGCAACTTATATTGCTTCTCTTTATCGACAAATTTTAATGAAAGAACCATTAGAGACCGCATTTACAGGAAATAGCAGATTGTTAAAGGAATTTCAAGAAAAAATGGGAATCCAAATCAACTGGCAAGAACTATTGACAAAGGAAGAGACATACTTTATAGTGGTTATTATCAGTCTCGTCGCTATTCTTCTTTGGCTTTTATTTGTTAAAGTATTTAGCAAGAGAAAATAAAAGTATATTGGAGAAAAAATGAAGATTCGTTTTGAAATGAAGGCAGAGTTTTCAGAAAAGGACCCACATATTGTAATTCAGGCAGCTCAGTTAACCGACCAAGCAAGGGAAGTCATGGAGTATTTAGAACAATTTTCAACGACCAATCAGGTGGTCATTCCTATTCGAACGGATGATCATCTGGTCATGGTGAAGATTGAGGATCTTATTCTAGCTGATATTGACAAAAATTTATTAACCATTTATACGGTAGATGGGATTTATAAAACTAAGGAAACATTGATAAACTTTCAGAATCGGATTAATCGGCGTAACTTTATACAGATATCGCGCCATTCAATTATAAACATTGATCATTTAGAGTCATTATCGGATAGCTTTTCAGGGAACATGATGGCTAAAATGACTCGGGGCATCAAATCTAGTGTGAGTCGGAAATACGTTAAGTCCTTAATGAATTATCTAGGTTTATAGGAGAAAATCATGAAACGATTAATTGATTATTTTGTATCGGGAATGCGTACGGCTTCCTTCTTTTATTTGAGTATGATGGTGTTGACTCAGTTTTATCCAGGTATTACCTATCCTGAACCAATAACAAAAAATATTCTAGCTCTGTTTTTAATGGGTGGAATTATGGGGGTATTGACTTTAATACTTGAAAAGCTAGAGTTTCTTGCTTTTAGTATACGTGTAGGAGTTCATTTATTAGTGACAGCTACTATTTTAGTATTGACCTCTCTATTTTTTGGTTGGGGTTCAGCCTTGTGGAGTCCCTTGCTTTGGTTCTTTTTCTTGTTAATTTATGGATTGATATGGTTGTATCAAGTCTGGCAAACTCACAAACTCACCCAACGAATTAATCAAGCCTTAGAGGATAAAAGACAGAAAACGGGTCACTAATATAGTGTTGAGGATGAAGTTTGGAGACAGTGCCAGTTTCCAAAGAGAACAATTTGTGATATAGTATTTTCAGCGTAAAACAAGGAGAAGAAAAATGCCAGTAAACGAATATGGTCAGATGATTGGTGAGTCAATGGAAGGTTATACACCCGGTGCACTGCCTTCTATTGATTTCTTAGAAGGGCGTTATGCTCGAATAGAGGCTCTCTCGGTAGAAAAGCATGCGGAGGATTTATTAGCTGTTTATGGCCCTGATACGCCTCGGGAAATGTGGACCTACCTCTTTCAGGAACCAGTGGCAGACAGAGAGGAATTGGTTACTCTTTTAAATCAGATGTTGGCTCGTAAGGACCGTTTTTACTATGCAATCATAGACAAGGCAACTGGTAAGGCTTTGGGAACTTTTTCTCTCATGCGTATTGACCAGAATAACCGAGTAATAGAAGTGGGAGCTGTCACTTTTTCTCCAAGACTCAGGGGGACACGGATAGGGACAGAAGCCCAGTATCTCTTGGCTCGCTATGTCTTTGAGGAGCTTAACTATCGTCGCTATGAATGGAAATGCGATGCCTTAAATCTGCCATCCAGACGAGCAGCGGAACGTTTGGGATTTGTCTACGAAGGAACCTTCCGTCAGGCAGTGGTTTATAAGGGGCGTACGAGGGATACGGATTGGTTGTCTATGATTGATACGGACTGGGCACAAGTCAAGGCTCGATTGGAAGCATGGTTGACGCCTGAAAATTTTGATAAAAATGGGCGGCAGTATAAGAGCTTGAGAGAATTCTAAGAGGTGTTATATAGGAATGACTTGGATAAACCAAGAAAAATAACAAAATTTATTTTTCTTAAGCAAAATTTAAGGCTGGTCTAGTATCATATAGTCATTAAATAAAGACCTCCTAACTTTATTTAATAAAATCCTAAAACTTTTTTTCATCATAATCTCCTAATGAAGTCACCCAATCAGGTGGCTTTTTGTGGGGTGAAGAGATGCTGATAGAAATTTTTTGAAAAATGGTAGAATTTGAGAAAAGTTAAGCTAGTTTTAAGCTTTATCTTGTATCATATAGTTATTAAATAAAGACCTCCTAACTTTATTTAATAAAATCCTAAACTTTTCTTTTTCATAATAATCTCCCTTAACTCCACCCAATCAGGTGGAGTTTTTTAGCTCTATTTCAGGCTTTTGGGGACTATCCTAAAAATTATTTTTCGATATTTTTCGGATTTTGGTCGGGGAATTGGCGGTGATTTTTTAGGAAATATGACTAAGAAATAGGTCTGTTGTTGCTTCGGCTACTTCAAACTCAATTTGCTTGTAAGTGACTGTTAATTGAAGGACTGGAACTGTTGTAATAATGATTTTGCTTGTCCAGTAGTGGCGTATTAAATGAGGAGTGACATGTAAGATTGTCTCTTCGTTTACTAAATCAAAATTTCTATGAAATTGATAGAATTCCTAACTTTCTCTTAAACTTGAAAGTCTTGTTGTAAAGCGGTTAAAGCTTGAGAAGCTGAGAATGTAAAGTTTTGACAAATTTTGTGAACTATGGGATAATAAAAAGGAATTGAGTACTAGTTCTATATCATAGGCTAGAAAAGACCCCAAGCTCACGACCAAATAAGCTTGAGGTCTTTTTTTGACACTATTTATCCTTGTTTAGCCATTTATCGACTAATCGAAGAATGACACCGACCACAATTGGTCCGATGATAGTTTTGAGTACTAATTCCATCATGGGCTATCTCACCTCCTTTCGTAGGCGGTGTAGCAGTGCCGTAGAATATTATATCACATAAGTGCTAAAGTCGGGAGTCACCCAATTGGGTGGCTTTTTTGTTTGCGGACTGGATTTTTGATATAATAGAGCCATGAGTAGAATTTTAGATAATGAGATAATGGGGGACGAGGAGCTAGTAGAACGCACGCTCCGTCCTCAGTATTTACGTGAATATATTGGGCAGGATAAGGTCAAGGACCAGCTTCAAATCTTTATCGAAGCTGCCAAAATGCGGGATGAAGCGCTGGATCATGTGCTCCTTTTCGGGCCTCCAGGTTTGGGGAAAACGACCATGGCCTTTGTTATTGCAAACGAACTGGGAGTTAATCTCAAGCAGACGTCGGGTCCTGTTATCGAAAAAGCTGGTGATTTGGTAGCGATTTTGAATGACTTAGAACCTGGGGATGTCCTCTTTATTGATGAAATTCATCGCTTGCCTATGTCGGTGGAAGAGGTGCTTTATAGTGCCATGGAGGACTTTTACATCGATATCATGATTGGTGCTGGTGAAGGCAGTCGCAGTGTTCATTTGGAGTTGCCACCTTTTACCTTGATTGGTGCGACGACTCGGGCTGGTATGCTCTCAAATCCGCTACGGGCACGTTTTGGGATTACAGGTCATATGGAGTATTATGCCCATGCTGATTTGACAGAAATTGTCGAGCGGACGGCAGATATTTTTGAGATGGAAATCACTCATGAGGCAGCATCTGAGTTGGCCTTGCGTAGTCGTGGAACCCCTCGTATTGCCAATCGTCTCCTCAAGCGCGTGCGCGATTTTGCCCAGATTATGGGAAATGGGGTCATCGATGATCTTATTACCGATAAGGCATTAACTATGCTGGATGTTGACCATGAAGGTTTGGACTATGTGGACCAAAAAATCCTTCGTACCATGATTGAGATGTACGGTGGTGGTCCTGTCGGACTAGGAACACTTTCTGTGAATATCGCTGAGGAGCGTGAGACGGTGGAAGACATGTATGAGCCTTACTTGATTCAAAAAGGTTTTATCATGCGAACACGGTCTGGACGAGTTGCAACGGCTAAGGCATATGAACATTTAGGGTATGAATACAGTGAAAAATGAGCAAGAAATCTTAAAAGCTTTCAGAGAAGATTCGGATATGATGGCTATTCTGACTATCATCCGAGACCTTGATTTAAAAGACTCCTGGTTGGCAGCGGGTTCTGTCAGAAATTTCATCTGGAATCTCTTGTCAGACAGACCAGCTTTTGACCGTGAAACAGATGTGGATGTGATTTTCTTTGATTCAGGTATTTCTTATGAGGAAACATTGTCTCTAGAGAAAAAGCTGAGAGAAGATTTTCCTCAGTACCAGTGGGAATTGAAAAATCAGGTCTATATGCACCAGCACAGTCCTCATACTGCGCCCTATACCAGCTCTCGTGATGCCATGAGTAAGTATCCAGAACGGTGTACGGCGGTTGGACTGCGCTTGAATAAAGAATCCGATTTTGAACTCTATGCACCTTATGGTTTGGAGGATATTTTGAATTTTCAAGTTCGCCCAACTCCTCATTTTTTAGAAAATGAAGACCGAATGAAGCTCTATCAAACACGATTATCTAAGAAAAATTGGCAGGAGAAATGGAAAAATTTGATTTTTAAAAATACTTAAGGAAACTTTAAGCTAGGAAGTGTATACTAAGTACATAAGTTAAGAAGACCTTAACTTAAACTCCTAAAACTTTTTCATAATAATCTCCCTATAAAAAATAGAGTCGCCCAATCAGGCGACTTATTTTTTTGAAAACTGAGCCGGGTACCTGAGAATAAATAGCTTAGTGATAGAAGAAAATAGTGAAATATGGTATAATGAAACGATAGATTTTTGAATAGGAATAAGATCATGTTTGGATTTTTTAAGAAAGATAAGGCTGTGGAAGTAGAAGTTCCGACACAGGTTCCTGCTCATATCGGCATCATCATGGATGGGAATGGCCGTTGGGCTAAAAAACGTATGCAACCGCGAGTTTTTGGACACAAGGCGGGTATGGAAGCATTGCAAACTGTGACCAAGGCAGCCAACAAGCTAGGTGTTAAAGTTATTACAGTTTATGCTTTTTCTACAGAAAACTGGACCCGCCCCGATCAGGAGGTCAAGTTTATCATGAACTTGCCCGTAGAGTTTTATGACAATTATGTCCCTGAACTGCATGCGAATAATGTTAAGATTCAAATGATTGGGGAGACAGACCGCCTGCCTAAGCAAACCTTTGAAGCTCTGACTAAAGCTGAGGAATTGACTAAGAACAACACAGGATTGATTCTTAATTTTGCCCTCAACTATGGTGGACGTGCTGAGATTACACAGGCACTTAAGTTGATTTCTCAGGATGTTTTAGATGCCAAAATCAATCCAGGTGACATAACAGAGGAATTGATTGGCAACTATCTCTTTACCCAGCATTTGCCTAAGGACTTACGAGACCCGGACTTGATTATCCGTACTAGTGGAGAATTGCGTTTGAGTAATTTCCTTCCATGGCAGGGGGCCTATAGTGAGCTCTATTTTACGGATACCTTATGGCCTGATTTTGACGAGGTAGCTTTGCAGGAAGCCATTCTTGCCTACAATCGTCGACAACGCCGATTTGGAGGAGTTTAGGAGGAAATATGACACAAGATTTACAGAAAAGAACCTTGTTTGCAGGGATTGCACTGGCTATTTTCCTACCGATTTTGATGATTGGGGGACTCTTGCTTCAGATAGCAATTGGAATCATAGCCATGCTAGCCATGCATGAACTTTTGAAGATGAGAGGTTTAGAGATCATGACTATGGAAGGACTCTTGACCCTCTTTGCAACCTTTGCTTTGACCATTCCCTTGGAGAATTACTTGACTTTTTTGCCAGTTGATGGGAATGTGGTCGCTTATAGTGTGTTGATTTCAATCATGTTAGGAACGACTGTTTTTAGCAAGTCGTATACGATTGAGGATGCTGTTTTCCCTCTGGCTATGAGCTTTTATGTGGGCTTTGGATTTAATGCCTTACTAGATGCTCGTGTTGCAGGTTTAGATAAGGCTCTCTTAGCCTTGTGTATCGTCTGGGCGACCGACAGTGGTGCCTATCTTGCTGGGATGAACTATGGTAAACGAAAGTTAGCTCCGACGGTTTCTCCTAATAAAACTCTTGAGGGTGCCTTTGGTGGTATTTTAGGAGCAATTTTAGTAACCATCATCTTTATGATAGTTGACAGTACAGTCGCTCTTCCGTATGGAATTTACAAGATGTCAGTCTTTGCTATTTTCTTTAGCATTGCTGGACAATTTGGTGATTTACTAGAAAGTTCGATTAAGCGTCACTTTGGTGTTAAGGATTCTGGGAAATTTATTCCTGGACATGGTGGTGTTTTGGATCGTTTCGATAGTATGTTGCTTGTATTTCCAATCATGCACTTATTTGGACTCTTTTAATCAAAAGATGGAGGAAATACTATGCTCGGAATTTTAACCTTTATTCTGGTTTTCGGGATTATTGTGGTGGTGCACGAGTTCGGTCACTTCTACTTTGCAAAAAAATCAGGAATTCTAGTGCGTGAATTTGCCATTGGTATGGGACCCAAAATCTTTGCTCATATTGGCAAGGATGGGACGGCCTATACCATTCGAATTTTGCCTCTGGGTGGCTATGTTCGTATGGCCGGTTGGGGTGATGATACGACTGAAATCAAGACAGGAACTCCTGTCAGTTTGACGCTTACTGATGATGGTAAGGTTAAACGCATCAATCTTTCGGGTAAAAAATTAGATCAAACAGCCCTCCCTATGCAGGTGACTCAGTTTGATTTTGAAGACAAGCTCTTTATCAAGGGCTTGGTTCTGGAAGAAGAAAAAACATTTGCAGTGGATCATGATGCAACAGTTGTAGAAGCAGATGGAACTGAGGTTCGGATTGCTCCTTTAGATGTTCAATATCAAAATGCGACTATCTGGGGGAAACTCATTACCAACTTTGCAGGCCCTATGAATAACTTTATCTTAGGTGTCGTTGTTTTTTTGGATTTTAATCTTCATGCAGGGTGGTGTCAGAGATGTTGATACCAACCAGTTCCATGTCATGCCCCAAGGTGCTTTGGCCAAGGTAGGAGTGCCAGAAACAGCACAGATTACCAAGATTGGTTCACATGAGATTAACAACTGGGAGAGCTTTATCCAGGCTGTGGAAGCAGAAACTAAAGATAAGACGGCCCCGACCTTGGATGTGACTATTTCTGAAAAGGGTAGTGACAAGCAAGTTACGGTTACGCCCGAAGAAAGTCAAGGCCGTTACCTTCTAGGTGTTCAACCGGGAATTAGGTCAGACTTTCTGTCCATGTTTGTGGGTGGATTTACAACTGCAGCTGACTCAGCTCTCCGAATTCTCTCAGCTCTGAAAAATCTGATTTTCCAACCGGATTTGAACAAGCTAGGTGGACCTGTTGCCCTCTTTAAGGCAAGTAGTGATGCTGCTAAAAATGGAATTGAGAATGTCTTGTACTTCTTGGCAATTATTTCCATCAATATCGGGATTTTTAATCTTATTCCGATTCCAGCTTTGGATGGTGGTAAGATTGTGCTCAACATCCTGGAAGCTATTCGCCGTAAACCATTGAAACAAGAAATTGAAACCTATGTCACCTTGGCCGGAGTGGTCATCATGGTTGTCTTGATGATTGCTGTGACCTGGAATGACATTATGCGACTCTTTTTTAGATAATCGAGGAATATTATGAAACAAAGTAAAATGCCTATCCCAACGCTTCGTGAAATGCCAAGCGATGCTCAAGTTATCAGCCATGCTCTTATGTTGCGAGCTGGTTATGTTCGTCAAGTATCTGCAGGTGTTTATTCTTACCTACCACTTGCCAACCGTGTGATTGAAAAAGCTAAAAATATCATGCGCCAAGAGTTTGATAAGATTGGTGCCGTTGAGATGTTGGCTCCTGCCCTTCTCAGTGCAGAGTTGTGGCGCGAATCAGGTCGTTACGAAACTTATGGTGAGGACCTTTACAAACTAAAAAACCGTGAAAAATCAGACTTCATTCTAGGTCCAACTCACGAAGAAACCTTTACAGCTATTGTCCGTGATTCTGTTAAGTCTTACAAGCAATTGCCACTCAACCTTTATCAAATCCAGCCTAAGTACCGTGATGAAAAACGTCCACGTAATGGACTTCTTCGTACACGTGAGTTTATCATGAAAGATGCTTACAGTTTCCACGCTAACTATGATAGTTTGGACAGTGTTTATGATGAGTACAAGGCTGCCTATGAGCGTATTTTCACTCGTAGTGGTTTAGACTTCAAGGCTATCATCGGTGACGGTGGAGCCATGGGTGGTAAGGACAGTCAAGAATTTATGGCGATTACACCTGCTCGTACAGACCTTGATCGCTGGGTTGTCTTAGACAAGTCAGTTGCCTCATTTGACGAAATTCCTGCAGAAGTGCAAGAAGAAATCAAGGCAGAATTGCTTAAATGGATGGTTTCTGGTGAAGATACCATTGCCTACTCAAGTGAGTCTAGCTATGCTGCTAACTTAGAAATGGCAACAAACGAGTACAAACCAAGCAACCGTGTTGTCGCTGAAGAAGAAGTGACTCGTGTCGCAACACCAGATGTTAAATCAATTGATGAAGTGGCAGCCTTCCTAAACATTGCAGAAGAACAAACGATCAAAACCCTCTTCTACATGGCAGATGGTGAGCTTGTTGCGGCCCTTCTAGTTGGAAATGACCAGCTCAATGAAGTTAAGTTGAAAAACCATTTGGGAGCAGATTTCTTTGACGTTGCGAGCGAAGAAGAAGTGGCGAATCTTGTTCAAGCAGGATTTGGTTCACTTGGCCCAGTTGGTTTACCAGAGAATGTTAAAATCATCGCAGACCGTAAGGTGCAAGATGTTCGCAATGCAGTTGTGGGTGCTAACGAAGATGGCTATCACTTGACTGGTGTGAACCCAGGTCGTGACTTTACTGCAGAATATGTGGATATCCGTGAAGTTCGTGAGGGTGAAATTTCTCCAGACGGACAAGGTGTTCTTAACTTTGCGCGTGGTATCGAAATTGGGCACATCTTCAAACTCGGAACTCGTTACTCAGCAAGCATGGGAGCAGATGTCTTGGATGAAAATGGCCGTGCTGTGCCAATTATCATGGGCTGTTACGGTATCGGTGTTAGCCGTCTCCTTTCAGCCGTTATGGAGCAACACGCTCGCCTCTTTGTTAACAAAACACCAAAAGGTGAATACCGTTACGCTTGGGGAATTAATTTCCCTAAAGAACTGGCACCATTTGATGTGCACTTGATTACTGTCAATGTCAAGGATGAAGAAGCGCAAGCCTTGACAGAAAAACTTGAAGCAAGCTTGATGGGAGCTGGTTACGAAGTCTTGACAGATGACCGTAACGAACGTGTTGGAGTCAAATTCAGCGATAGTGACTTGATTGGGTTGCCAATCCGCATCACTGTTGGTAAAAAAGCGGCTGATGGCATCGTAGAAGTCAAGATTAAGGCGACTGGTGATACCATCGAGGTTCATGCAGATAACGTACTTGAAACGCTTGAAATCCTAGGCAAAAAATAAAAACTATAATCAGAAGAAAAACAAGGAAAAAATGTAACTAGTTTTTACCTTGTTTTTTCTGTATAATGGGAAAAATGACTAGATAAAGAGGTAAATGTATGCTAAGATTTCCAAAGGATTTTGTCTGGGGCTCCTCTACTTCTGGACCGCAGACAGAAGGGCGTGTAGCTGGTGACGGCAAGGAAGATAATCTCTGGGATTACTGGTACCAAGTGGAGCCAAATCGTTACTATAATGGGATTGGTCCAGATAAGACATCGACCTTTTATGAAAATTGGGAACAGGATATCGAGCTTTTGTTAGAGACTGGTCACACGGCCTTTCGGACTTCTATTCAGTGGTCACGGATTTTTCCACAAGGCTATGGAAAAGTCAATTCTCAAGGTGTGGATTTCTATCGTAAGGTCTTTGAGGCTATTAAGGCTAAGGGGATTCGTCTGTTAGTCAATCTCTACCACTTTGATTTGCCTTTTGCCCTTCAAGAAGCTGGTGATGGTTGGGAAAATAAGGCGACGGTCTCAGCTTATGAAGACTATGCTCGTTTTTGTTTTGAGACTTATGGAGATCTAGTGGATCAATGGATTACCTTTAACGAGCCCATCGTTCCTGTGGAATTTGGCTATTTTTACGATGCCCATTATCCACATAAGGTCGATGCAGAGGCAGCGGTTAAAGTAGCTTACCACACACAATTAGCCAGCAGTCGGGCGGTCAAGGCTTGTCATGAACTCTTACCTGACTCTAAGATTGGGATTGTCTTAAATTTGACACCTGCTTATCCACGCAGTCAGCATCCTGCTGATGTTAAGGCGGCTCGCATTGCGGACCTCTTTCAGGCCCAATCTTTCTTAGATCCGTCCGTTTTGGGGACTTATCCACAGGAGTTGGTAGAAATCTTGCATGAACACGGTCTCTTGCCTGATACCACAGAGGAAGAGTTGGAGCTTATTCGTGACAATACAGTAGATTTCCTTGGTGTTAACTACTATCAACCTTTGCGCGTTATGGCACCTCGATTTGCTAAGAATCCAGAGAGTCCACTCTTGCCAGAACATTTTTATGAGCCTTATGTGATGCCTGGACGTAAAATTAATCCTCACCGTGGCTGGGAAATTTATGAGCAGGGAATTTATGATATTGCCCAAAATATCAAGGAAAACTATGGCAATATCGAGTGGATGTTGACAGAGAATGGTATGGGTGTTGAAGGGGAAGAAAAATTCCGTCAAGATGGGATGATTCAAGATGATTACCGTATTGACTTTGTAAAAGGTCATCTTCGTGAACTACACCGTGCCATTGAAGATGGAGCAAACTGTAAGGGCTACTTAATCTGGACCTTTATTGACTGCTGGTCATGGCTCAATAGCTATAAAAATCGCTACGGTTTGGTCGAATTAGACTTTGAAACACAAGAACGTCGTCTGAAAAAATCAGGGCATTGGTTCAAGGATTTAAGCGACAATAATGGATTTTAAAAAAGACTCTGACTGATTATTCTAATTGGTCAGAGTTTTTTGATTACAGAAGGCTGATTTGAACTATACCAATTTTTACTCTTGACAAGTGAAAGAAACAAGTATATACTGTTTTTGCTGATTCTATAAAAGAGGAATTAGACTATACCAATTTTAAGGAGAAAGCACAGCTTGCCTGTGTCGTATATACTATGTGTGGAATTGTTGGTGTTGTTGGAAACACAAATGCAACTGATATTTTGATTCAAGGGCTTGAAAAGCTCGAATATCGTGGTTATGATTCTGCGGGAATTTTTGTCCTAGGTGGTGCTGAAAATCACCTAGTTAAGGCTGTTGGACGTATCGCAGAATTGTCTGCCAAGACGGCTGGTGTTGAGGGAACGACAGGTATCGGACATACTCGTTGGGCAACTCACGGGAAACCAACGGAAGACAATGCTCACCCACACCGCTCTGAGACTGAACGTTTTGTCTTGGTGCACAATGGTGTGATTGAGAACTACCTTGAAATCAAGGAAGAATACCTTGCAGGTCACCACTTCAAGGGGCAAACAGATACAGAAATCGCTGTTCACTTGATTGGGAAATTTGCGGAAGAAGAAGGTCTCTCAGTTCTTGAAGCCTTCAAAAAAGCTCTTCATATCATCCGTGGTTCCTATGCCTTTGCCTTGGTTGACTCACAAGATCCTGAAGTTATCTACGTAGCTAAGAACAAATCACCACTTTTGATTGGTCTTGGGGAAGGCTATAACATGGTCTGCTCAGATGCTATGGCTATGATTCGTGAGACCAACCAATACATGGAAATTCATGACCAAGAGTTGGTAATCGTCAAGGCTGATAGTGTCGAAGTTCAAGATTATGATGGCAACAGCCGTGAACGTGCTAGCTATACTGCGGAACTTGACTTGTCAGATATCGGTAAGGGAACTTACCCTTACTACATGCTCAAGGAAATTGATGAGCAACCAACTGTTATGCGTAAACTCATCCAAGCCTATACAGATGAGGCAGGTCAAGTAGTGGTTGACCCAGCTATCATCAAGGCTGTTCAAGATGCAGACCGCATCTATATCCTTGCAGCTGGAACATCTTACCATGCAGGATTTGCTTCTAAGAAGATGTTGGAAGAATTGACAGATACACCAGTTGAACTTGGAATTTCATCTGAGTGGGGCTACGGTATGCCACTTCTCAGCAAAAAACCACTCTTCATCTTTATCAGCCAGTCTGGTGAAACAGCGGATAGTCGTCAGGTTTTGGTTAAGGCCAATGAAATTGGAATCCCAAGCTTGACAGTGACAAACGTCCCAGGTTCAACTCTTTCACGTGAAGCCAACCATACCATGCTCCTTCATGCAGGACCTGAAATCGCTGTAGCCTCAACCAAGGCCTATACAGCGCAAATCGCAGCCCTTGCCTTCCTGGCAAAAGCAGTCGGCGAAACGAACGGCAATGCCAAAGCGGAAGCCTTTGACCTGGTTCATGAATTGTCAATCGTAGCTCAGTCTATCGAATCAACTCTTTCAGAAAAAGAATTGATTGATAGCAAGGTTCGTGAGCTTCTTGAAACAACTCGCAACGCCTTTTACATCGGACGTGGTCAAGATTACTACGTAGCCATGGAAGCAAGTCTCAAACTTAAAGAGATTTCTTACATCCAGTGTGAGGGCTTTGCGGCAGGAGAACTCAAGCACGGAACTATTGCCTTGATTGAAGAAGGAACGCCTGTATTGGCTCTCTTGTCTGATCCAGTTCTTGCTAACCACACTCGTGGAAATATCCAAGAGGTCGCAGCCCGTGGTGCCAAGGTTCTCACTATTGCAGAAGAAAATGTTGCTAAAGATACAGACGATATCGTCCTTACGACCGTACACCCTTACCTCTCACCAATCTCAATGGTTGTACCAACGCAATTAGTCGCTTACTTTGCAACTCTACACCGTGGTCTGGATGTGGATAAACCACGTAACCTTGCTAAGTCAGTAACGGTAGAATAAGCTAAAAAAGTCTAGTTATCTAGGCTTTTTCTTGTGAGCAAATGGGTTGCTTGTACTCAAGATTCGTGTTAGAATAATTTTTCAAATTGAAGGACAGAGGTAGACAAGGAGAATTACCATGGTAGAATTGGGAATTTCAACATTTGGGGAAACAACGGAGCTTGAAGGGACTGGGCAAACTTACAGTCATGCTGAACGTATTCGTCAGTTGGTGGCAGAAATTGAACTGGCTGACAAGGTTGGTTTGGATGTGTATGGGATTGGCGAGCACCATCGAGAGGATTTTGCAGTATCAGCTCCAGAGATTGTTCTGGCAGCTGGGGCAGTCAATACCAAGAAAATCCGTTTGACCAGTGCAGTCAGCATTCTATCGAGCATGGACCCGATTCGTTTGTTCCAACAGTATGCCACTATCGATGCTTTGTCCAATGGACGTGCGGAGATTATGGCTGGAAGGGGCTCTTTCACGGAATCATTTCCTTTGTTTGGCTATGACTTGAAAGACTACGAAGCTCTCTTTGATGAGAAATTAGACTTGCTTCAGTTAGTCAATGAAAAGACCAAGCTAGACTGGAAAGGTCGATTGACCCAAACAATTTCTGGCAAAGAAGTCTATCCTCGTCCAGTTCAGGACAAATTGCCCTTGTGGATAGCGACAGGTGGTCATGTCGAATCAACAGTGAAGATTGCTCAGGCGGGGTTGCCGATTGTCTATGCTATTATTGGTGGCAATCCGTCTTATTTTAAAAAGTTGATTCAGGCTTATCGTGAGATTGGAAGTGAAGCGGGCCATGCCAGTCATGAGCTAAAGGTCGGAGCCCATTCTTGGGGTTGGATTGCTGAGGATGGCGAGCAGGCGGTAAAAGATTATTTCCATCCGACCAAGCAAGTAGTGGATGCTATTTCCAAAGACCGTCCACACTGGCAGGAGTTGCGTTATGAACAATATTTGGAGCAAGTTGGACCAAATGGCGCCATGTTTGTGGGTAATCCAGATCAGGTAGCAGAAAAATTGATTCGCATGATTGAGGATTTAGGCTTGGACCGCTTTATGTTGCATCTACCTCTTGGTTCTATGCCACATGAACAAGTCCTGCGAGCTATTGAACTCTTCGGAACGCAAGTAGCACCCAAAGTACGGGCTTACTTTGCCATGAAAGAGGCTTAATAAAAAATCTTAATCAGGCTGATAAAAAATCTATATAACAACTATTTTAATAAAGTAAAAGAAAGAAAAGAATCTCTGAAAAGCTGGTAAAATCAAGCTTTCCAGAGATTTTTTTCGTTATTGATATAAACAATCCCAATCAAGTTGATAGTCAATATATATTGGGAAAAGGTCAAAAGGAGTGGTAAGATGGTTTCAATTCAAATGGAAGGAGAAAAGTATGACAAGTAAAAGAGAGCTAGTTTTTAGAGTCATCCGAGGAGAAGAGGTGGAACGGGTTCCTGTTGGCTTTTGGTTTCATTTTGTAACACTGGAGGAAAAAGGGCAAGGTTTAAATAACCCACGTATCTTTCAAAAAAGTGTAGAGGGGCATCGGCAGTACGTTGAAAGAATTCATCCTGACTTTGTTAAAATAATGAGTGACGGCTTTTTCATTTATCCAAGTAATGTCTATAATCCTTCTGTTGCAAGTGTTCAGGAGTTGGCTTCTATTGAGTCGATTGGTGAAAACCATCCTTGGATTCAGCAACAAGTAGAAGTGGTACAAGCCATTCGAGCAACCTTCACTGAGGACATTGCATCATTCTACAATATCTTTTCTCCGATTTCCTACCTGAAAAGGTGGTTTCGTACAGAAACTTCTAGAGGTGATAAGGAGGTTGCAGATCTTTTTCTTGAAAATCCAGAGCTATTCAGGGAGATTTTAGATGTTATTGCTGAGGATATCGCTATCCTGACTAAGGCAATCATTCAGGATGGTGGAGCAGATGGGATTTACCTTAGTACGCAAGAAATTCAGGATGAGCGCATCACACCAGACTTGTACCAGACCTATATCGAGCCAAGTAATATAAAGGTTTTAGAAGCTGCTAATCAGGCAGGTGGGATAAATATCCTGCATATCTGCGGTTTCCAAGGTGCCAGTAACGATGTAACTATTTTCAAAGATTATCCAGCCCAAGTTTTCAACTGGGCAACCCACCATGAAGCAGTTAGTTTGCCTCAAGGTCAGGAGCTATTCCATGGCAAAGCGGTTTTGGGTGGTTTTGAAAATGGGAAGCAGAGCCTGCTTTATGGAGGTACAAAGGCTGAACTACAAGAGGAAACCAAACGCTTGTTGGTTGAAGCTGGGACTAGAGGAGTTCTTCTTGGAGCGGATTGCACGGTTCCAGATGACTTTGAATTAGAAAGATTGGACTGGATTCGTCAGGCTGCTGTTTTAGAATAGGAGGGCCTTATGAAAAGAAAAAAGTGGCTATTAGTAGGGACGGCCCTTGGATTTGTCATATTACTTGCGATTAGCCTCACTAAGGGACTTACTTGTAAGGAAGAACCAAGATGTCATGGGATTCAGGATTTTCAGAAGGGAAGTCTTCCCTTTATTCAAACAAATGATATTGCCAGTGTTTTATTAGTCGAAAAAGAAAGGAATGGAGAATAAAGATGTCAGAAAAAAGAGAATGGGTTTTAAAAGCATTTAGAGGAGAAGAGGTCGATCGTGTGCCTGTCGGTTTTTGGCACCACTTTACATCAGAAGAGGAATGGTTAAAGGGATTTTCAAATCCTGTGATTATTGAAAAGAATATACAAGGTCACAAACAATTTATCCATGAACTAAATCCTGACTTTATTAAGTTGATGAGTGATGGTTATTTTGCTTATCCAAATCCAGTTATTGCCAAAGGGAAATCGCTCCAAGAGTTGGCAGAGATTGAACCTCTGGGAGAAGATCATCCGTGGATTAGAGAGCAAGTAGAGTTAGTGAAGAAAATTAAGCAGGAGTTTACGGAAGATATTGTTGCCATTTACAATATTTTTGCACCTGTGACCTACCTCAAATGGTTGCTTGGGGAAGTATCTGGTGGAGATGATCTCATTGCGGATTTCTTAGTTCAAGATTCTCAGAAATTGAAAAAAGTCCTCGATGTGATTGCGCAGGATATCGCTAGCTTGAGTCAAGCTATTATTAGAGATGCAGGAGCAGACGGTATCTATCTCAGTGTGCAAAGTATTCAGGATGCGCGTGTTTCTGATGAAGCATATCAGGAGATTATCGCGCCGAGTGAACTGACTGTTTTAAATGCAGCTAAGTCGGTTGGTGGGGTTAATATCCTTCATATCTGTGGCTATGAAGGAGCTCGAAACGATATTCATATCTTTGCCGACTATCCAGCTCATGTTTTTAACTGGGCAGTTGGTCCAGAAGGAATCAGTCTAAAAGAAGGTCGTGAGATTTTCAAGGGTCGTACTGTTTTGGGAGGATTTGAAAACGGCAAAGAGGGTCTTCTCTATCAAGGCAGTAAGGAAGAAATTCAAGCTGAAACCAAACGATTGATAGAAGAAACAGGCAAAGAGGGCCTCATACTGGGAGCAGATTGTACCATTCCGAGCGATATTGCAGTGGAGCGTATCCAGTGGGTGAGAGAAGCAGTAGCTAAATAAAGGAGAAGAATATGAGTAAGAAAACATGGATTATTGGTGGAGTTGCGGTTGCGGTAGTGCTTGGAGCAACAATTATTGGTAGAACTTTAGCAGGAGCATCTGCTAAAGGTACAGATGCAGCTTCGTCTGGACAAGTAACAACTTTAAAGGTTGCCCATACTCAAAACTATGTCCCTTATGATTTTATTGACGAAAAAGGGGAATCAGATGGTTATGAAGTTGCTGTTTTAAAGGCGGTTGATGAGAAATTAGCAGATTATAAATTTGAGTATACAGGAACTAGTGATGATGATCTCTTGATTGGACTGGAGTCCGGCAAGTACGATATTGGAACTAAAGGTGCTTGGTATACAGATGAACGGGCTAAGAAATTCATTATTCCATCTGAGCCAGTAGGAGCCAGCATTATTGGTTTTACTGTTAGAAAAGAAGATGAAGCCAAATATAAGAATATTGATGATTTCGCCAAAAACAAAGGGAAATTAGTACCCATCTCTCCTCAAAATGCCCAGTGGAGTGTTATCAATAGCTATAATGAGAAACATAAGGATACACCAATTGAGTTGACAGCAGCTGAATCCTTCAAAGTGGCAGATGCTTATGCTTGGGTTTTAGAAGGACGTTATGATGCTTTCTTTGACATCAAGTTGTCTTTTGAAAAAGCAGTGACAGCAGAGGATGGTTCTTACCACCAATATGCGGACAAACTTAGCTGGTTCCCTTATAAAGGAATCCCAACCTATCCCTTGATTCACCGTGATGAAAAGGGTGAGAAATTTGCTAAAGAATATGAAAAAGCTATTAAAGAATTAAAAGAAGATGGTACTCTAGCTAAACTTTCTCAAAAATACTTTAAAGAAGATGTCTTTAGTTATGTTGATAAAGATTAGATGAGCAATCAGGCATGTTAGAAAGAGGTTTACATGGTTTCATATGATTTTTCAAGAGTGTTCCAATTTTTACCCACCTTATGGCAGGCTCTTCCTATGACCTTGTCCATTCTCTTTTTTACTACAATCCTCGGTTCCCTTTTCGGTGGCTTACTGGCTTGGGCTCAAGTGGGAGAAGACAAGACTTTTGCAGGTTTTTCCAAGGTCTATATTTTCACTCTTCGCTGTACTCCCCCTATTGTTTTACTATTCCTTGTTTTTTATGGTTTACCTGAATTTTTAAAATGGTGGCTGAATTTAGATATCAATAACTGGTCCAAAACGGTCTTCGTCTTATTCACCATGGTCTTGCTATTTGCGGCTATCATTGCAGAAGTCTTTAAGGCATCCTATCAGGCAATTCCCAAAGGTCAGATGGAAGCTGGAGTCAGTATTGGTCTGACACCTAGTCAGACATTTTGGAGAATCATTTTTCCTCAGGCCTTTCAAGTGGCTCTTCCAAATGTGACGACCGCCATTCTAAATTTGATGCGGGACGCTGCCCTAGCTTATACGATTGGTTTTGTAGATGTCGTGGGGGCTGGGAATCTCTTAATTAGTCGTAATTTGGGGAATTACTCTCTTGAAACCTATACAGCGGTTGCCATTCTTTATTGGGGTGTAGCCTTAGCTGTTTCCTTCTTGAGTCACTTGTTAGAAAAATCTTTGGAAACGAAAGGGAGATAGGATATGGATTTGGACTATATTGCAAAAACCTTTTTAGAGACCTTAAAAGGGGTGCCAACCACCTTGATCATCATGATTGTAGCCGTGGTCTTAAGTTCTCTACCTGCCTTATTTTTAGCTCTAGGGCAAATATATAAAGTCAAAGGTGTTCGAACCTTCTCCCTCGTGTATCTAGCTTTTATAAGAGCGACACCTCCGATTTTGCTGATTCTTTTCTTTTATAGCTTGTTTCCGAGTTTGCTCAATCAATTTCTCAAAAGCATAGGAAGTGAAGTTGATATTTTTAAACTCAATCCTATCTATTATGCTTTTATTATCTATAGCTTGATGACAACAGGTAGTTTAGCAGAAATCTTACGTTCGGCTATTTTGACTGTGGATAAGGGACAATTAGAAGCTGCACAAGCGATTGGCTTAACCACTAGTCAGGCTTATGTAAGGATTGTTTTTCCACAGGCCTTGCGGTCAGCCCTACCCAATCTGGCTAATCTAGTCATCAATATTGTAAAAGGAACCTCTTTGGTCTTTGTGATGACCATTAAGGATATTACAGCCATTGCCCGTGTTGAAGCGTCTTATGGTTATCAGTATTTTGAATCCTATTTTGTAATCTTTTTACAGTACATTCTTATTTGCGGATTGATTCAATGGGGCTTTTCAATCTTAGAGAAACGCTATATTCAAAGAGAAGAGGGACAAGTAGTGCCCAGTACAGGTTTAGCATAGGAGGAGACAATGTTACAAGTAGAACATGTTGCAAAAAAATTTGGAGACAGACAAGTCCTAGAAGATGTGAATCTCAAAGTCAACCAAGGGGATGTGGTTGTAATCTTGGGACCATCTGGATCAGGTAAAACGACTTTTCTTAGATGTCTCAATCATTTGGAAAAGGCTGATAGTGGCTCTTTGAAGCTTGCTGATAAAGACTACGATCTTGGAAAATTGACTAAAAAAGATATTTTGGAAATTCGCCAGAAGACCGCCTTTGTTTTTCAACATTATAATTTATTTGCCAATAAAACAGCCTTGGAAAATATTTTAGAGGGGTTGGTAATTGCTCGGAAAATTCCTAAGGAAGAAGCAATCAAACGTGCGGAAGCTGCCTTAGAAAAAGTTGGTTTACTAGCTTATAAGGATTACTATCCCTCTCAGCTTTCTGGAGGCCAGCAACAACGAATCGGTATTGCGCGCGCCATCGCTGTGAAACCAGAGGTCATTTTATTGGATGAGCCAACGTCAGCCTTGGATCCAGAGTTAGTAGGGGATGTTTTGGATGTTTTAAAACAGTTGGCTAAAGAAGGTGTTACAATGGTAGTAGTGACGCATGAGATGGGATTTGCCAGAGATGTAGCCAATCATGTCATTTTTATGGATGGCGGGAAAATTGTTGAAGAAAATAATGCCCATGATTTCTTCAGTCGTCCAAAAGAAGAACGAACCAAGCAGTTTTTGGCACGAATTCTTTCGGATGTGACCTATAGTGTAGAATATATGATTTGATAGATAAGATTATCAGGACAAAATCAATCCCCCGAGTGTTAAGGCTTGGGGGATTGTTCTATAGGAGGGCTAGTTTAGTTTTCTTTTTTGTTTTTTAGTAAGAAACCGAGACCTAGAAGGGCAAGGAGACTAATTCCTGCAAACAGGAGTTTGTGATTGTTTTGGGTTCCTGTATTTGGAAGTTCAGCTTGTTTAGCTAGGGGTGCAGGCGTATTTTCCTTGTTAGAGTTATCTACAGCTTCGTTTTGAACCGCTTCTTTTACAGATGATGCTTGTGCTTCTTGTGCTGGTTGTTCAGCTTGTGAATCAGCTGTAGCTTGACTAGATTTATGATCTGCATCAGCTACTTTTGTATCTGTTTTTGCAGAATCAGGTTTAGCCTGTGGAGCTGGATCTTGATGTTCCGGTTTGACGACTCGGTTTTGAACATTGTCTTGGCCGTTATTTTGACCTTGCTCTTGTGTTAAGCTAGAAAGATCAAATTCTGGTTTTTCTTCCACAGCTGGGGCAACGATGGCTCCACCTTGAGAGACTCGAAGAACAGTAGCTGTAAGGGCATTTAATTTCAAGCCTTTTTCAGTCCATTCAAGTCCTTGAGGGTTGGCAATTCCTACTGGTCCTGCTTGGTTTTCATCTGCCAAAACTTCAGCATTTCTGAGGTGGGCAAAGGCAGTTCCCAAATTAAATTCGCGAGCTTTTTCGTCCGCATTGACAAAGACTGCGTAGATATCACCGTTTGGAGCAGTAATTTGGTAGCCAATTACTACATCCTCTTTTTCTACACCATTTTGACCTGGGACAGTGATGAGGTGGACACGGTCTTTAATATCTTGGAGATTCTTAAGTCGGAAGGCATCTGTAGATTGACGAAGGGCAATCAAACCTTTCATATAGTCACGGCTCTTGACATTTTCAGGATAAGCTTTACCATCTGTAGCCTTAGTCCAGTCAAACTTGTTGACTGCATCGCTAGAATCGTAAGAATCATGGATGAAGTAAGGGTAGTCAAATGGATTGCCGTCCTTATCACGCAACAAGTGAGATTTGTTTGGAACCTTATCCTCTGCGACTGGAGTCTTGTAGGCTGGATCACGGAATTGTTTGGTACGTCCATATTCCTGACCAGAGTGGATAAATGGAGTTCCTTGAGCTGTCAAGACCATGAGGTTTCCAAGTCGTAAACGACGGTGAATCTCAGCATAGTTCTCAGCCTTGCTTGGGTCTTTTTTGATAGACTGGGCAATGATGTCAAAGAGGGTCAAATTATCATGGGCTGCGATGTATTGGATGACATCTCCAGGGCTGTCAGCTTCAAAGTTAGTTGGTTGAGCAATTAGATTTTTAAAGATAGTGTTGATATCACGCTTGCCACCTGTGATAAAGGCAGGTTGACCTTCATTTGGATAACCAGACTTGAGGTTGTTGCGGATGTCGTCTGAAAAGACAGCGACAGTATCTGTTTTCTTCATCCAATCTTGGTCAGCAGCTCTAGTAGGCATATTTTCATCACCAGCATAGGTTCTCCAACCTTCACCCAGCATGATGAGGTTTGGATTGAGGGCGCGTGCAGCCTTGTAAGCTTCTTCGATAGAAGCGGCATCATGGTCTCCCATCATATCGAAGCGGAATCCATCCACTTTGTAAGTGTCAACCAGATATTTGATAGAGTCAACTAGGAGACGTTTGGTCATATGGTGGGTTGTCCCCAAACGTCCACCACCAAAGCTAGTTCGAGGTGTACCATCTGCATCCATAAAGTGGTAGTAGTTTGGCTCTAGGTCTTCAAAGATATCGACCTTGGCTGTGTGGTTATAAACGACATCTAGGATAGCTCCCATGCCACGTTTGTGGATTTCGTTGATGAGGTTTTTAAATTCTGCTATTCGTTTCTCTGGATTCTTAGGATCGCTTGAGTACATACCAGTCAATGAGAAGTAGTTTTGAGGGTCATACCCCCAGTTGTAGTTGCTGTTGCTTGAAGCATAGTCAGACAAGCGTTCATGGTTTTTCAATTCATTGACAAAGTAGTAAGACAAGACTGGAAGGAGTTGGATGTGGGTTACACCCAAGTCTTTGAGATAGTCTAGTTTTTCGATAAAGGCTTCAAAAGTACCAAATGGTTTGGTCAAGTCTTTTGCAATGGCAGGATCTGAAGTGAAGTCACGAACATGAGCTTCGTAGATAACGGCATCTTCACGACTCTTGAAGTTGTGAATCTTACCGTAAGTCAAGTCTTGAGGGCCTAGTTTGGCTGGATCTACAAAGGCAGCTTTAGCCACTTTATGGGCATCGTCGATCTTAGCATCGTCACTATTCCAAGCAGCGAGAGATTTAGCGTAAGGATCGAGTGCAAGAACAGTTTTCCCCTGACGTTCGATTTGGTATTGATAATAGTAGCCAGTGAAATCTGTGATTCCTAGTTTGTTTGTGCTATCTAGAGTTTGTTTCCAAGTTCCTCTTTCCCCTTTTTCAAGAGCGACAGTTCCAACCACTTTTTCAGGGTTATTCTTGTCGTAGACAACGACAGAAACCTTATCAGCACTTGGTGACCAGAGGGTTAAATCAACTTGTTTTCCTTCTTCTTTTAGGTCAGCTCCCAATTTGCCATCATAGCTGTAAGTCTCATCTTTAAGGCGCCAGCTTGTTTTGGTAGTGAATTGGTCGGAATTGTAGCTAACAGTATATGGATGTTTTGTGTCAGAGAAATCTCCGCTGTAAGTCACTTTCTTACCAGCTTCATCGATTGCGACATCGGTGATAGTTACTTTGTTTCCTAGGTGATTAGTGATGTTGGAGTGCTTGAGAATATCTTCTTTTTTGGCACCGACCAGTGTTGAAAAACTACTTTCAATGTTAGAAGTTCCTACGTGCTGAGCCCCTGTCATACGGATATCATGGACATAGTATGGATTTGTGTAAATCGATTCGTCATCGTCTTTTAGGAAAATTTGGCTATGATTTTTCAAATCTGTGAACTTATAATCTTCTTTACGGATTTTCACATCGTCTCCTTGTTTGTTTCTGTCTAGTAATAAAAATCCAAGATCTTTCGCTGCATCTTTGAGTGGAATATAGATATAGCGACCATATTTGCCTGTAGCTGTAAAGTCTGTTCCGTTAGGCCATTCACCACTACTTGGATTTTTCACATCTCCCCAGTACCAGAGAGATTTCTTGTCATAGTTGCCATCTGTGCGGTAGTAGTTGACACGGATAGTTCCTGCAGGTTGTGGCTCGTAAGAGAAAACCTTGTAATCTTGGTCCAACCAAGCTTCATTCATCTTTGGTGCCAGTTTTTCTGCTGATTTATCACCGGTTAGATTTTTTCCAGCTGTATTATTGATGAGGAAGCTAATTTTCTTGGCTTGTTCTCCCTTTAATTTGACATCCAGGTAGTAGCCGTAGTCATCTTTTTTGGCATCCCTAAAGGACAAGGCTCCGTTTGGCCAGTTTTCAGAAGGTTTTTCAACATCGTCCCAAGTCCATAGTCCTTGACTATCCTTGTTTTCTTCAGGAAGTTTTTTGACGTGGATACGGAAGTAGTTGTCTTCGATTGGCTCTTCTGCCTTAGTTTCAGTCGTTACTGGACTAGTAGAAGTCGTTGCCTCACTTGAACGCTCTTGTCCGGTTTGTGGTGCTGAATCAGCTGGGCTTGCAGCAGGAGTCGTTGGCTCTGTTGCAGGTTTTTCTTCTTTTTTCTCTAGGGAAGCGTTTGCATTTTTAGGTGCAGAAAGATCACTTTCTTGCTTACCAGTGCTGGCTGTTGTATCAGTAAGAGGTTGGGCAAGGGCAGTAGTAGTTTCACTATTACTTGCGTTAGTGGTTGTAGTATTTTCCTTGGCTGAGATAGTTGGTGTAGCCATAGCAAGTAGGACAAGGCTTGCGCCGATAAGGACAGAACCAGTTCCATTTTTGAGGGAACGGATGCTGTAGACCATTTTTTTCTCAGTTTGAGAAGTTGTTCTTTTCATAATCATTCTCCTATAAATGAATTTCTTTATCAGTATAGCATGTAGTAAAACAATATGCAAGCGTTTTCCTAAAATTAAACTAAAAGAAAAAATCGCAACAAATTTTGTTACGATTCAGCCAGTCTTTCTTTATGAATTTGAGAAGCCAGCAGGTGGAGGTGGTGAAATAGTTCTGCAGTAGAAAGATTCCGACTACAAATAATTGGTTTCGGACAGTTGGAAACAGGAAAGGTAGTGATCACAATATCGTGAGGAATTTGATTGAGAATTGAGAAAGAAATAGTAGACTCTTCCCAAGAATCAAAGAGATAGAGATTATTGCCGTAGTGAGTTAGGGTGTCGATAAGGTTTTGTGCGTGATGGCTATCCAAATGACTAATGACTAAAACACGTATTTTGGGAAGTTTTTGAAGTAATTGGACTAAAATTCGTTGCCCTTGGATAGAAAAGGTGTAGACAAGTTCTTGTAGCTTAATGGAGTGACTTTCGAGTCCCATTTCAGTAAGGTAAGATTGGAATTTGTGTTGACTTACTTCAAATAGTTTTGGAAATTCTGATTGATAATTGCTTAAAATCTGGGATTTCTGTTTGTCAAGAGACTGGTTACTGAGTAGATGGAAGAAGTCAGATTGGGCAGTGTAGTGGAGGAGCCAAATCAATTCCTCGCGATTTTCAATCTGTAGATGAAATTCTTTAGCTAGCTCTTCTAGGATTTGGCTCAATAAACGGTAAGATTTTTGGATATGATGAATATCACCTAGTGCTCCATTGCTAGGTTTATTTGTGATTTGAGGAGACTTGATTGGGTTTGAAAATAGCTGTTCTAGTGTCTCCTTTTTCGGTTCAAAATGGAGCTTTTTAGCCAGCTTTTTGATATCTTGTTCAAACTGGGGAATCTGCATGAGGGAGCTGTAGTGACTGGTTAAGAGCGGAGTAGGATTTTCGTTGAAATGTTCCTTATTGAACCGCTCTAGATTGATAGCTAGGGTGTACTTGATTTGCCGTAGACCGCTGAGGTTGGGTGAAACTTGTTGGGCCTTTAAAAATAGCTGAATCAGCTGAGTGAGCGATTCTTCAGAAATAGAAGGGAAGGGCCAATCAAGAAAACTGTAACTTTGGCTAAAGTAGTCCAGATAAAAGGCGCGGATGTCCTCTTCTTCTCCCTCCATGACTAAAGGGGAAGGTTGGATACTGATATTGTAGTGTTGGGGAAGGAGTGTGTTAAGACGATGAATGATTTCCTCAATCTGCTCTGGATTAGTCGAAAGCGCCTGGCACATTTGGTCAAGTGATTGTCCCTCTTTGAAAAACAGACAGTTCAAAAAAGAGTAGGTTGCAGATTGTTCAAAGATTGCAATCCGAGGATCCAAGGTATTTTGGAAGTCAAACTGCAGTTGAATACCTTTTTTTGTTGATCGAATAAGGAGTTTTGGGAATAATTGCTCGAGACTAGAAAGATGTTTTTGCAATTCTTTTACTGGTAATTTCAAATTTTCTGCCAAAACTGGAATCTCTATCCAATCGTGGTTCTTGGTTAATTCTTCCAGCAAGAATAGCAAGTCTTGTTCTTTTTTAGTCAGCAAAATATCCATAATAAACCTCCTTATATATTTATACATATATATTAAAAGAAAAGCCTAGTAAAGTCAAGAAAAATAGCCTAGGATAAAATAGGAAAATCTGAATTTACTATATTTTCCTGGAACCATTAAACTGAAAATGAAGTTTGAAAAGTGATAGTAGAATGCAAATTTTTATAGGAAAAGATTTTGTCAAAAAATTGTCAATCCCCTTGAAAAATCTAGCTAAATAGGGTATAATATGAGTAATCATTTGTCGTAGGTTTTGTCTGAAATATTGTCCAGACAAGGCTCACAGCAGTTAAATCTTCTGAAAAAGTCAGATTTAGCTGCTCTTTTTGTGCTTTTTTTCAGGATTTTGAGTACTTGTAACAAAGACTTAAAGATTCTGAAAATTCATCAAAGGGACACGGTGATAGGGGTTTTTAAAACCATATGACGATTAGAAAAGCCTGATTGACAAGGCTTGGAACTTATTTACAAAGGAGAATCATCTTGGCAGGACATGACGTTCAATACGGGAAACATCGTACCCGTCGTAGTTTTTCAAGAATCAAAGAAGTTCTTGACTTACCAAATTTGATTGAAATTCAAACTGACTCATTCAAAGCTTTCCTAGACCACGGTCTTAAGGAAGTGTTTGAAGATGTATTGCCAATTTCAAACTTCACAGACACAATGGAGTTGGAATTTGTTGGATATGAAATCAAGGAACCAAAATACACGCTAGAAGAAGCTCGTATCCACGATGCTAGCTACTCAGCACCAATTTTTGTAACCTTCCGCTTGATCAATAAAGAAACAGGCGAAATCAAGACCCAAGAAGTTTTCTTTGGTGATTTCCCAATCATGACAGAAATGGGTACTTTCATCATCAATGGTGGTGAACGTATTATCGTATCGCAGTTGGTCCGCTCACCAGGTGTTTACTTTAACGATAAAGTTGATAAAAACGGTAAAGTGGGCTATGGTTCAACTGTTATCCCTAACCGTGGAGCTTGGTTGGAACTTGAAAGCGACTCAAAAGATATCGCCTACACTCGTATCGACCGTACTCGTAAGATTCCATTTACAACCTTGGTTCGTGCGCTTGGTTTCTCAGGAGATGATGAAATCTTTGATATCTTTGGTGATAGCGAATTGGTTCGCAATACTGTTGAAAAAGATATCCATAAGAACCCAATGGACTCTCGTACAGACGAAGCCTTGAAAGAAATTTACGAACGCCTTCGTCCAGGTGAACCTAAGACTGCTGAAAGCTCACGTAGCTTGCTTGTAGCTCGTTTCTTTGATCCACGTCGCTATGACTTGGCAGCAGTTGGCCGTTACAAAATCAATAAAAAACTCAATGTTAAAACACGCTTGCTCAACCAAACCATTGCGGAACCATTGGTAGACCCTGAAACAGGAGAAATCTTGGTAGAAGCTGGAACAATCATGACTCGTAGTGTGATTGAAAGCATTGAAAGTCATTTGGATGGCGACTTGAACAAGATTGTTTACATTCCAAATGATGCAGCCGTTGTGACTGAGCCAGTTGTTCTTCAAAAATTCAAGGTTGTTGCACCAACTGATCCAGACCGCGTCGTAACGATCATTGGTAATGCTAACCCAGATGACAAGGTTCGTATCGTAACTCCTGCAGATATCCTTGCTGAGATGAGCTACTTCCTCAACTTGGCTGAGGGACTTGGCCGTGTAGATGATATCGACCACCTTGGAAACCGTCGTATCCGTGCGGTTGGTGAATTGCTTGCTAACCAAGTACGTCTTGGACTTTCTCGTATGGAACGTAATGTCCGTGAACGTATGTCTGTTCAGGACAACGAAGTCTTGACACCACAACAAATTATTAACATCCGTCCTGTAACAGCTGCGGTTAAAGAATTCTTTGGTTCATCACAGTTGTCACAGTTCATGGACCAACACAACCCGCTTTCTGAGTTGTCTCACAAACGCCGTTTGTCAGCCTTAGGACCTGGTGGTTTGACACGTGACCGTGCTGGATATGAAGTACGTGACGTGCACTACACTCACTATGGCCGTATGTGTCCAATCGAGACACCTGAAGGACCTAACATCGGTTTGATCAATAACTTGTCATCTTACGGACACTTGAACAAGTATGGTTTTGTTCAAACACCATACCGTAAGGTTGACCGTGAAACAGGTGTTGTTACCAACGAAATCGTTTGGTTGACAGCCGATGAAGAAGATGAATTCACTGTAGCACAGGCTAACTCACGTCTTAATGAAGATGGAACCTTTGCTGAAAAAGTTGTCATGGGACGTCACCAAGGGGTCAACCAAGAGTATCCAGCTAATGTTGTTGACTACATGGATGTATCACCAAAACAGGTAGTTGCCGTTGCGACAGCATGTATTCCTTTCTTGGAAAACGATGACTCCAACCGTGCCCTCATGGGTGCCAACATGCAACGTCAGGCTGTGCCATTGATTGATCCAAAAGCACCTTACGTTGGTACTGGTATGGAATACCAAGCAGCCCACGATTCTGGAGCGGCTGTGATTGCTCAGTATGATGGTAAAGTTACTTACGCAGATGCTGACAAGGTAGAAGTTCGTCGTGAAGATGGTTCATTGGACGTTTACCACATCCAAAAATTCCGTCGTTCAAACTCAGGTACTGCTTACAACCAACGTACGCTTGTTAAAGTTGGCGATGTCGTTGAAAAAGGCGATTTCATCGCTGACGGACCTTCTATGGAAAATGGAGAAATGGCGCTTGGACAAAACCCAATCGTTGCCTACATGACTTGGGAAGGTTACAACTTCGAGGATGCCGTTATCATGAGCGAACGCTTGGTGAAAGACGATGTCTATACATCTGTTCACCTTGAAGAATACGAATCAGAAACGCGCGATACAAAGCTTGGGCCTGAAGAAATTACGCGTGAAATTCCAAACGTTGGAGAAGATGCCCTTAAAGACCTTGACGAAATGGGTATTATCCGTATCGGTGCTGAGGTTAAAGAAGGCGACATCCTTGTAGGTAAAGTAACACCTAAGGGTGAGAAAGACCTTTCAGCTGAAGAACGTCTCTTGCACGCTATCTTCGGAGATAAATCTCGTGAAGTGCGTGATACTTCTCTTCGTGTACCACACGGTGCCGATGGTGTCGTTCGTGATGTTAAGATCTTTACACGTGCAAATGGAGATGAGCTGCAATCAGGCGTTAACATGCTGGTTCGCGTCTACATCGCTCAAAAACGTAAGATCAAGGTCGGAGATAAGATGGCCGGACGTCACGGAAATAAAGGGGTTGTCTCTCGTATCGTTCCTGTAGAAGACATGCCTTACCTTCCAGATGGAACTCCAGTCGATATCATGTTGAACCCACTTGGGGTGCCATCACGTATGAATATCGGTCAGGTTATGGAGCTTCACCTAGGTATGGCTGCTCGTACTCTTGGTATTCACATCGCAACACCAGTCTTTGACGGAGCAAGTTCTGAAGATCTTTGGTCAACTGTTAAAGAAGCTGGTATGGATAGTGATGCTAAAACAATCCTTTACGATGGACGTACTGGTGAACCATTTGATAACCGTGTTTCTGTCGGAGTCATGTACATGATCAAACTCCACCACATGGTTGACGATAAATTGCACGCGCGTTCTGTCGGACCTTACTCAACCGTTACTCAACAACCACTCGGAGGTAAAGCTCAGTTCGGTGGACAACGTTTCGGTGAGATGGAGGTTTGGGCTCTTGAAGCCTACGGTGCATCAAATGTCCTTCAAGAAATCTTGACTTACAAGTCTGACGATATTAACGGACGTTTGAAAGCTTATGAAGCCATTACAAAAGGAAAACCAATTCCAAAACCAGGTGTTCCAGAATCCTTCCGAGTTCTTGTCAAAGAATTGCAATCTCTTGGTCTTGACATGCGTGTCCTTGATGAAGATGACCAAGAAGTGGAACTTCGCGACTTGGATGAAGGAATGGACGAAGATGTCATCCACGTAGATGACCTTGAAAAAGCCCGCGAAAAAGCAGCCCAAGAGGCTAAAGCAGCCTTTGAAGCTGAAGAAGCTGAGAAAGCAACAAAAGCGGAAGCAACAGAAGAAGCTGCTGAACAAGAATAAGCAGTTCACTTAGAATAGAAAGGGAAGAAATAGTGGTTGATGTAAATCGTTTTAAAAGTATGCAAATCACCCTAGCTTCTCCAAGTAAAGTCCGTTCATGGTCTTATGGAGAAGTCAAAAAACCTGAAACAATCAATTACCGTACCTTGAAACCAGAACGTGAAGGGCTCTTTGATGAAGTCATCTTTGGTCCTACAAAAGACTGGGAATGTGCTTGTGGTAAGTACAAACGCATTCGTTACAGAGGGATTGTTTGTGACCGTTGTGGGGTTGAAGTAACGCGTACGAAAGTTCGTCGTGAGCGTATGGGGCACATCGAGTTGAAAGCTCCTGTATCTCACATCTGGTACTTCAAGGGGATTCCAAGCCGTATGGGCTTGACCCTTGATATGAGTCCTCGTGCTCTCGAGGAAGTTATCTACTTTGCGGCTTATGTGGTGATTGATCCGAAGGATACACCACTTGAGCACAAGTCTATCATGACAGAGCGCGAATACCGTGAGCGCTTGCGTGAGTATGGTTATGGATCATTCGTTGCCAAGATGGGTGCCGAAGCCATCCAAGACCTTTTGAAACAAGTAGATCTTGAAAAAGAAATTGCTGAACTCAAAGAAGAGTTGAAAACAGCTACTGGACAAAAACGTGTCAAAGCTATCCGTCGTTTGGATGTTTTGGATGCCTTTTACAAATCTGGAAACAAACCTGAATGGATGATTCTCAACATCCTTCCAGTTATTCCACCAGATCTTCGTCCAATGTTGCAGTTGGATGGTGGCCGTTTTGCCTCATCTGACTTGAACGACCTTTACCGCCGTGTTATCAACCGTAACAACCGTTTAGCTCGTTTGCTTGAGTTGAATGCACCAGGTATCATCGTTCAAAACGAGAAGCGTATGCTTCAAGAAGCGGTTGACGCTTTGATTGACAATGGCCGTCGTGGTCGTCCAATCACAGGACCAGGTAGCCGTCCATTGAAATCATTGAGCCATATGCTTAAAGGTAAACAAGGACGCTTCCGTCAAAACTTGCTCGGTAAACGTGTTGACTTCTCAGGACGTTCCGTTATCGCCGTTGGTCCAACGCTTAAGATGTACCAATGTGGTGTGCCACGTGAAATGGCGATTGAGCTCTTTAAACCATTCGTTATGCGTGAAATCGTTGCCCGTGATATCGTGCAAAACGTCAAAGCAGCTAAACGCTTGGTGGAACGTGGAGATGAGCGTATCTGGGATATCCTTGAAGAAGTGATTAAAGAACACCCAGTACTTCTTAACCGCGCACCGACCCTTCACCGCTTGGGTATCCAAGCTTTCGAGCCAGTCTTGATTGATGGTAAGGCCCTTCGCTTGCACCCGCTTGTCTGTGAAGCCTACAATGCCGACTTTGACGGGGACCAAATGGCCATCCACGTACCGCTTTCAGAAGAAGCTCAAGCAGAAGCGCGTATCCTCATGCTCGCTGCTGAGCACATCTTGAACCCGAAAGATGGTAAACCAGTTGTTACTCCATCTCAGGATATGGTTTTGGGTAACTACTACTTGACTATGGAAGAAGCTGGTCGTGAAGGTGAAGGAATGGTCTTCAAAGACCGTGATGAAGCTGTTATGGCTTACCGCAATGGTTATGTTCACCTCCACTCACGTGTTGGTATCGCAACAGACAGCCTTAACAAACCATGGACAGAAGAGCAAAAACATAAGGTCTTGCTTACAACAGTTGGTAAAATCCTCTTCAACGACATCATGCCAGAGGGTCTGCCTTACTTGCAAGAACCAACAAATGCCAACTTAACAGAAGGTGTTCCAGCTAAATACTTCTTGCCACTAGGTGGAGATATCAAGGAAGCAATCAGCAAACTTGAACTCAACCCTCCATTCAAGAAGAAAAATCTTGGAAATATCATCGCTGAAATCTTCAAACGTTTCCGTACGACAGAAACTTCTGCCCTACTTGACCGTATGAAGAACCTCGGTTACCACCACTCAACTCTTGCAGGATTGACAGTGGGGATTGCCGATATCCCAGTCGTTGATGACAAGGCTGAAATCATTGAAGAATCACACAAACGTGTAGAACAAATCACAAAACAATTCCGTCGTGGTATGATCACAGACGACGAGCGTTACAATGCTGTTACAGCTGAATGGCGTGCTGCTCGTGAAAAACTTGAGAAACGCTTGATTGCCAACCAAGATCCTAAGAATCCAATCGTTATGATGATGGACTCAGGAGCCCGTGGTAACATCTCAAACTTCTCACAGCTTGCAGGTATGCGTGGTCTGATGGCTGCTCCGAACGGACGTATCATGGAATTGCCGATCCTTTCAAACTTCCGTGAAGGTTTGTCAGTACTCGAAATGTTCTTCTCAACTCACGGTGCGCGTAAAGGTATGACTGATACGGCCCTTAAGACAGCCGACTCAGGTTACTTGACTCGTCGTTTGGTTGACGTTGCCCAAGACGTTATTATCCGTGAGGACGACTGTGGAACTGACCGTGGTCTCTTGATCCGCTCTATCGCAGAAGGAAAAGAGATGATCGAGTCTCTTGAAGAGCGTCTCAATGGTCGTTACACTAAGAAAACTGTTAAACATCCAGAAACTGGTGCAGTGATCATTGGTCCAAATGAATTGATCACAGAAGACAAGGCGCGTGAAATTGTCAATGCTGGTGTGGAAGAAGTCACTATCCGCTCCGTATTTACATGTAATACTCGTCACGGTGTCTGCCGTCACTGTTACGGTATCAACTTGGCGACTGGTGATGCGGTTGAAGTTGGTGAAGCAGTTGGGACAATCGCTGCCCAATCTATCGGGGAACCTGGTACACAGCTTACAATGCGTACCTTCCACACGGGTGGGGTTGCCTCAAATACCGATATCACTCAGGGTCTTCCTCGTGTCCAAGAAATCTTTGAAGCCCGTAATCCTAAAGGGGAAGCGGTTATCACAGAGGTTAAGGGGCAAGTTACCGCTATCGAAGAAGATGCATCAACTCGTACTAAGAAAGTCTTTGTTAAGGGTGAAACTGGCGAAGGTGAATATGTCGTTCCATTTACCGCTCGTATGCGTGTTGAAGTTGGAGACCAAGTAGCGCGTGGTGCTGCTCTTACAGAAGGTTCTATCCAACCGAAACGTCTCCTTGCAGTTCGTGATGTCTTGTCAGTTGAAACTTATCTTCTTGGTGAAGTACAAAAAGTTTACCGCAGCCAAGGGGTAGAAATTGGTGACAAACACATCGAGGTAATGGTTCGTCAAATGATCCGTAAAGTCCGTGTCATGGATCCAGGTGACACAGATCTTCTCATGGGTACCCTCATGGATATCAATGACTTTACAGACGCCAACAAAGATGTCCTTATTGCAGGTGGAGTTCCAGCGACTGGTCGACCAGTCCTTATGGGAATTACCAAAGCCTCACTTGAAACCAACAGTTTCTTGTCAGCGGCTTCCTTCCAGGAAACAACTCGTGTCCTTACAGATGCAGCCATCCGTGGTAAGAAAGACCATCTCCTTGGACTTAAAGAAAATGTTATCATCGGTAAAATCATCCCAGCAGGTACTGGTATGGCACGTTACCGTAACCTTGAACCACATGCTATCAACGAAGAAGAATACCTTAATCCTCCAGTAGAGGAAGAAGAAAATGAAGAAACAACAGAAGTAGTTGTGGATACTGCCGTTGAAACTGTGGAAGAAACAGTAGAATAAAAGCAGATGAGAGAGCCTTCGGGTTCTCTTTCTCTTTTCTGAAAACTTTCTCCATTTTTTCATGAAATGTGGTAAAATAAAAGAAAGAAGCTGACAAAGGAGACGGGTATGGAACAAACATTTTTTATCATTAAACCAGATGGTGTAAAAAGAGGACTAGTGGGTGAAGTGTTGAAACGCATCGAACAACGTGGATTTACAATCGAAAAATTGGAGTTGCGTTCACAGCTTTCAGAAGAGTTGATTGACCAGCACTATCAGGACTTGGTTGGTCAGAGTTTTTACCCACCGATTCGTGAATTTATGACTTCAGGATCAGTTCTTGTGGGTGTTATTTCAGGTCCCAAAGTAATCGAAACTTGGCGGACTATGATGGGGGCAACTCGTCCAGAAGAAGCTTTACCAGGAACTATTCGAGGTGATTTTGCAAAAGCTGCTGGAGAAAATAAGGTTATCCAAAATGTTGTACATGGTTCAGATTCAGAAGAGTCAGCTAAGCGAGAAATTGCTCTTTGGTTTAAGGAAAAATAGCAAAAAGTTTGATGTAAGTGTTACTTGCATCAAACTTTTTTTGCGTTTTAGAGTAGAAAACTGACAGTTGAGAAATATTCTAGCAAAAGTGAGGATTTCTAGCATATAATAAGAACAAGTAAGGGAGGGAAAATGATGGAAAGAATGAAAAAGCAAATTCAAGTTTTGTTATTGCTGACGGTTTTTGGACTTGGTGGCTGTTCTTGTTTAAGTTTATCTACTTGGTCCTTGATGTTAAATCAAAACTGCTTTTATTATTTAGTGGGTATGTTGCTACTTGCGAGTATTGGGGCAGGACTAAACTACTATAAAGGACGACAAAATCAATATTATTCAGTTTTTAAAGAAGATAGCAAACAATTCTTGTATACTCTGTTGCTATTGGTAAATGTTTTAGGTTTAGCTTTAATTATCATAGAATATGTTCTTACGGGAAGGGCAACAGGTGAAGAGTTTGTGGAAGTCTTTCTACCGAGTTTCTTTTTCTTATTCGGTATTGATTTGTTAGTCTTTCTGCCGATTCAGAAGTATCTATATGCCTTGAAAAAGATTTTGGGTAAAAAGCAAATCTGTTTTATCAGTGGACTAGCTATTTTAATCGTTCTCAAAAATCCTTGGTCAATATTATCCATGACATTTTATATTGCCTTGGGAATGTTTTTTCTAGGCCTGTTGGTGCCAAGAGTCATTCGCTGGGAAGTTTCATTTTATAGCCATTTGATGAGAGATATATTATTAGTTCTCTTTTTACTGTTCCTATTTTAAAATCAGAACAAGAACCAGCCCAAGTCTCATAATTCATAATCTGGACTTCACAGATAATATCTCGACAAAGAATAACTTTTTGGTATAATAGAGGTATGTACACAAAAAATGAAGAAGAGCTACAATCTTTAGGGGAACGCTTGGGTCATCTATTAGAAAAGAATGATGTTTTAATCTTAACTGGAGAACTTGGTGCAGGTAAAACAACCTTTACAAAAGGCCTTGCTAAGGGATTACAGATTTCTCAGATGATTAAGAGTCCAACTTATACTATCGTGAGAGAGTATGAAGGTCGTCTTCCACTTTACCATTTAGATGTTTATCGTATCGAGGGGGATGCTGATTCTATTGACTTGGATGAGTTTCTCTTTGGTGGTGGGGTAACTGTCATTGAGTGGGGACATCTTTTAGGTGATGACCTACCAGATACTTATTTAGAATTGGAAATTCTAAAAGAAGAAGACGGTCGCAGATTAAACTTCCAAGCCAAGGGTTTGCGTGCAGAAAAACTCTTAGAGGAGTTTCAACATGGAGTATGAGTTGCTCATTAGGGAAGCAGAAATTGAAGATGCGGCGACTTTAGTATCATTTTTAAATTGTGTGAGTTTGGAGACAGATTTTACCAGCCTAGACGGGGATGGTATTTTGATGACAGATACTGAGATGGAGCTATTTTTGGATAAACAGGCTCACTCGGAAAATCAAATCACTTTACTGGCCTTACTGAATGACGAAATAGCTGGTCTTGTAAATATCACAGCTGATCAACGCAAGAGAGTTCGTCATATTGGAGATCTCTTTATTGTGATTGGTAAGAAATATTGGAATAATGGATTGGGAAGTTTTTTGCTAGAAGAAGCGATAGAGTGGGCACAAGCAAGTGGCATTCTGCGTCGTCTCCAACTGACTGTCCAAACTCGTAATCAAGCTGCAGTCCATCTTTATCAAAAGCATGGCTTTGTAATTGAAGGTCGCCAAGAGCGTGGGGCATATATAGAAGAAGGGAAATTTATTGATGTTTACTTGATGGGTAAACTGATAGATTAGTAGAAATATGGTTAAAAAAATTATTGGAATGGTGCTAGCTTTTCTAGCTGTGACAGTTTTGGGTGTGGGTGTCTTTGCCTATACCATTTATCAGCAAGGTACACAAACCTTATCAAAAACCTATAAAAAAATTGGAGAAGAAACCAAGGTTATCGAAGCAACTGAACCCATGACCATTCTGTTGATGGGAGTTGATACTGGGAATGTGGAACGTACGGATCAGTGGGCTGGAAATAGTGACAGTATGATTTTGCTGACCGTCAATCCTCACACAAAGAAAACCATGATGTTGAGTTTGGAACGTGATATTCTGACTAAAATTCAGCATAAAGATGGTCGTATTGAAGAAGCGAAGTTAAACGCTGCCTATGCTGGTGGTGGAGCAGAACTTGCTATAGAAACAATTCAAAAGATGATGAATATCCACATCGATCGCTACATTATGGTTAATATGCAAGGATTGCAACAATTAGTCGATGCAGTAGGTGGCATTACCGTCAATAACACGCTAGGTTTCCCGATTTCTATCAGTGACCAAGAAGAATTTAACACCATTTCTATTGGCGTTGGAGAACAGAAAATAAATGGAGAGGAAGCGCTTGTTTATTCACGCATGCGGTATCAAGATCCAGAAGGAGACTACGGACGTCAGAAGCGTCAGCGTGAAGTCATTCAAAAAGTTGTTGAAAAAGTTCTTAGTTTGGATAGTGTCAGTCACTATCAGTCTATCTTAAAAGCTCTAAGTACCAATATGCAGACTAATATTGATTTATCTGCAAAAAGTATTCCGAACTTGTTGGGTTATAAAGATTCATTTAAAACCATTGAATCACAACAGTTGAAGGGTGAGGGAGAGATGTTGCAAGGTATTTCTTACCAGATTGTTTCTAGAGAGCATATGTTGGAAATGCAGAATATATTGCGACGTTCTTTGGGACAAGAAGAAGTCACTCAGCTTGAAACAAATGTTGTCTTATTTGAAGATTTGTTTGGACGGGTGCCTGTTGATAATGGGGATAATCAACAACAAGGCGTCTTTGTAACAAATGAAGTAGAATAGTTTGTTTTTTGATACAAATAAAAAATCAATCGTGGGAAATTTCCTGCGATTTTTTCAAAAAAATACGAATAGATAGGTAGGAGGAAACATGAAAGCAGAAATCATTGCTGTTGGAACAGAGATTTTGACAGGACAGATTGTCAACACCAATGCTCAGTTTTTATCGGAAAAACTAGCAGAAATTGGAGTAGACGTATATTTTCAGACGGCTGTAGGAGACAATGAAGCTCGTCTCTTGTCTTTGCTTGAGATTGCCAGTCAACGTAGTAGTCTGGTGATTTTGATAGGTGGTTTGGGACCGACTGAGGACGATTTGACTAAACAAACTTTGGCTAAATTTTTAGGGAAAGAATTAGTCTTCGATCCTCAGGCGCAGGCGAAGTTGGACGTCTTTTTTACCCAGAGACCAGACTATGCTCGAACACCGAATAATGAAAGACAAGCCCAACTTGTAGAAGGAGCGACTCCACTACCAAACGAAACAGGATTGGCTGTTGGAGGAATCTTAGAAGTTGACGGAGTGACCTATGTCGTCCTTCCTGGTCCACCAAGTGAATTGAAACCCATGGTCTTAAAGCAGCTTCTACCCAAGTTGATGACAGGGAGCAAGCTGTATTCCCGAGTTCTTCGTTTCTTTGGAATTGGCGAAAGTCAGCTGGTAACCATTTTGGCTGATTTGATTGCTAATCAGACAGATCCGACCTTGGCCCCCTATGCCAAGACAGGAGAAGTCACTCTGCGCCTGTCAACAAAAGCTAGCAGTCAAGAAGAGGCGAATCAAGCGTTGGATATTTTGGAAAATCAAATCTTGAGTCGCCAGACCTTTGAAGGACTTTCTTTGCGAGAACTTTGTTATGGTTATGGGGAAGAGACTAGTTTGGCTAGCATTGTGGTAGAAGAACTGAAAAAGCAAGGGAAAACCATCACGGCCGCAGAGAGTTTGACGGCAGGGCTTTTCCAAGCTACTGTGGCGGATTTTTCAGGAGCTTCAAGTATATTTAAGGGTGGTTTTGTGACCTATAGCCTGGAGGAAAAATCAAAGATGTTGGATATTTCTGTCAAGGATTTGGAAGAACATGGTGTGGTGTCTGAATTTACAGCTCAGAAGATGGCTGAGCAGGCACGAAGCAAGACCCAGTCTGATTTTGGCATTAGTTTGACTGGAGTGGCAGGACCAGATAGCCTAGATGGGCACCCAGCTGGGACAGTTTACATAGGCTTGGCGCAAGAACATGGAACTAAGGTCATCAAGGTGAATATTGGAGGCAGAAGTCGAGCAGATGTACGTCACATTGCGGTTATGCATGCCTTTAACCTAGTTCGCAAGGCTTTATTAAGTGACTAACTTTTGATATAATAGTAGATAGGTCTGAGGACCATTAGAATGTAGGAGAATAGAATGGCGAAAAAACCAAAAAAATTAGATGAAATTTCAAAAAAATTCGGGGCAGAACGTGAAAAAGCCTTGAATGATGCTCTTAAATTGATTGAGAAAGACTTTGGTAAGGGGTCAATCATGCGTTTGGGTGAACGTGCCGAGCAAAAGGTGCAAGTGATGAGCTCAGGTTCCTTGGCTCTCGATATTGCCCTTGGTTCAGGTGGTTATCCTAAGGGACGTATCATTGAAATCTATGGGCCAGAGTCATCTGGTAAGACAACAGTTGCCCTTCATGCAGTTGCGCAAGCACAAAAAGAAGGTGGGATTGCAGCCTTTATCGATGCAGAGCATGCCCTTGACCCAGCTTATGCTGCGGCCCTTGGGGTCAACATTGACGAATTGCTCTTGTCACAACCAGACTCAGGAGAGCAAGGTCTTGAGATTGCAGGAAAATTGATTGACTCAGGTGCTGTGGATCTTGTCGTAGTTGACTCAGTTGCGGCCCTCGTACCTCGTGCGGAAATTGATGGAGATATCGGTGATAGCCACGTTGGTTTGCAGGCTCGTATGATGAGCCAGGCTATGCGTAAGCTCGGTGCTTCTATCAATAAAACCAAAACAATTGCCATCTTTATCAACCAATTACGTGAAAAAGTTGGGGTGATGTTTGGAAATCCAGAAACAACTCCTGGTGGACGTGCCTTGAAATTCTACGCATCAGTCCGTTTGGATGTTCGTGGAAGCACGCAAATCAAGGGAACTGGTGACCAGAAAGACACCAATGTCGGTAAGGAAACTAAGATTAAGGTCGTGAAAAACAAGGTGGCTCCGCCATTTAAGGAAGCCTTCGTTGAAATCATGTACGGAGAAGGGATTTCTAAGACTGGTGAACTCTTAAAAATCGCAAGCGATTTGGATATCATCAAAAAAGCAGGAGCTTGGTACTCTTACAAGGATGAAAAAATCGGGCAAGGTTCTGAAAATGCTAAGAAATACTTGGCAGATAACCCAGAAATCTTTGATGAAATTGACCATCAAGTCCGTGTTCAATTTGGTTTGATTGATGGAGAAGAAGCTTCTGTAGAAGGTGTTGAAACTAAAAAAGATGACGCAGTCCAAGCAGATTCTGTGAATGAAGAAGTCACGCTTGACCTAGGCGATGAACTTGAAATTGAAATTGAAGAATAGGCTGTTAAAGTAGTGGAGAAATCCGCTGCTTTTTCGTTGCCTAGTTCTGGTCTTCAGCTCGCGTATAGTTTGCTGTTTCTTGTCGCTCCTCTAGAAAGCTGATATAATAGCCTTATGAATAAAAAACGAACAGTGGACTTGATTCATGGTCCTATTCTTCCCTCGCTTTTGAGTTTTGCCTTCCCAATCTTGCTGTCCAATATTTTCCAACAGCTCTATAACACTGCTGATGTCTTGATTGTTGGACGTTTTCTTGGACAAGATTCCTTGGCTGCGGTTGGGGCAACAACAGCCATTTTTGACTTGATTATAGGCTTTACTCTTGGTGTTGGTAATGGGATGGGGATTGTCATTGCCCGCTATTATGGGGCTCGGAATTTTACTAAAATCAAGGAAGCGGTAGCAGCCACTTGGATTTTAGGTGCTCTTTTGAGCATTCTGGTAATGTTGATGGGCTTTGTCGGTCTATATCCTCTTTTGCAATACCTAGATACTCCTGCAGAAATCCTTCCCCAGTCCTATCAATATATTTCTATGATTGTGACCTGTGTCGGTGTCAGCTTTGCCTATAATCTCTTTGCAGGCTTGTTGCGGTCTATTGGGGACAGTCTAGCAGCCCTTGGCTTCCTGATTTTCTCTGCTTTGGTTAATGTGGTTCTGGATTTGTATTTTATTACGCAACTGCATCTGGGAGTTCAATCCGCAGGACTTGCTACCATCATTTCGCAAGGTTTATCAGCGGTTCTCTGCTTTTACTATATTCGTAAGAGCGTGCCAGAACTTTTGCCTCAGTTTAAGCATTTCAAATGGGACAAGGCCTTGTATGCGGATCTTTTGGAGCAAGGTTTGGCTATGGGCTTGATGAGTTCCATTGTATCTATCGGTAGCGTGATTTTACAGTCTTCTGTTAATACCTTTGGTGCCGTAATTATCAGTGCTCAGACGGCAGCTCGACGCATTATGGCCTTCGCCCTTCTTCCTATGACCGCTATTTCTGCCTCGATGACGACCTTTACTTCGCAGAATCTTGGTGCCAAGCGACCAGACCGCATTGTTCAAGGACTTCGAATTGGCAGTCGTCTAAGCATGTCCTGGGCAGTTTTTGTTTGTGTCTTCCTCTTTTTTGCCAGTCCTACCTTGGTTTCCTTCTTGGCCAGTTCGACGGATGGTTACTTGGTAGAAAATGGTAGTCTCTACCTGCAAATCAGCTCAGCCTTTTATCCCATTTTGAGTCTCTTACTGATTTATCGCAATTGTTTACAGGGCTTGGGACAAAAGATCCTTCCTCTGGTTTCTAGCTTTATTGAACTAATCGGAAAAATCGCTTTTGTGGTCTTGATTATTCCTTGGGCAGGATATAAGGGTGTTATCCTTTGTGAACCCCTTATCTGGGTTGCCATGACCATTCAACTGTACTTTTCACTGTTCCGTCATCCCTTGATAAAAGAAGGCAAGGCCATCTTGGCAACAAAACTGTCATCATAGCTGGATTTGCTGAATAAAATCTATTTCCTCTAGTGAAAATCGAAAAAACTTGTGTTATAATAAGAAAGATTAAAATGTGAAAAAAGGAGATTCCTAATGGGACGTAAATGGGCCAATATCGTAGCCAAGAAAACGGCTAAAGATGGAGCTAACTCTAAAGTATATGCAAAATTTGGTGTAGAAATCTATGTAGCAGCTAAAAAAGGTGATCCAGACCCAGAATCAAACACTGCTTTGAAATTCGTTATCGACCGTGCTAAACAAGCCCAAGTGCCGAAACACGTTATCGATAAAGCGATTGATAAAGCAAAAGGAAACACAGACGAAACCTTTACAGAAGGACGTTACGAAGGTTTTGGACCGAACGGTTCTATGTTGATCGTTGATACCTTGACTTCTAACGTTAACCGTACAGCGGCTAATGTTCGTGCAGCCTTTGGTAAAAATGGTGGAAACATGGGTGCTTCAGGTTCTGTTTCTTACCTCTTTGACAATAAGGGTGTTATCGTATTTGCAGGTGAAGATGCGGACGCGGTTTTTGAGCAATTGCTAGAAGCAGATGTGGATGTGGACGATGTAGAGGCAGAAGAAGGAACAATCACTGTTTACACAGCTCCAACTGATCTTCACAAGGCTATCGTTGCCCTTCGTGAGTCAGGTGTCGAAGAATTCCAAGTTACTGAATTGGAAATGATTCCTCAGTCAGAAGTGGAATTGTCAGGTGATGACCTTGAAACCTTCGAAAAACTTTACAGTGTTCTTGAAGACGACGAAGACGTCCAAAAAATCTACACAAACGTAGATGGATTCTAATTTAATACTCAATGAAAATCAAAAAGCAAACTAGGAAGCTAGCCACAGACAGTACTTGAGTACGGCAAGGCGAAGCTAATGTGGTTTGAATTTGATTTTCGAAGAGTATAACCTAGAAAACATAATCCTAAGTGAAAAAATCACTTGGGATTTTTTTAATCAAGAAAATAGTTCTCTAGGAAACTTTTTTCTTGACACCTCTTTTCAAAGTGGTAAAATAGTTCTCATGGAAACCTATTTAGTTCCTAGGAGAACTAAATGTGATGGTTAGAAAGGAATTAGTATGGATAAACCGATGTTGGTCTTTAAGCGTTTTGGCCACCAGATTCATCTGATGGTGCAAAAGGAAGCTAAACGTTGTGGCATTGAATTTATGGGTGGACCACAAGGTCAGGTTGTACGTTTTTTGGATAGCCGTGAGGAAAATCAAGACTTGGTCTTGATTAAAGATATCGAGCAGGAACTCAATATTACCAAGTCTGTGGCGAGTAACTTGGTCAAGCGCATGGTGCAAAATAATTTAGTGGAATTGGAGGCGAGTCCAAGTGATAGGAGGGCCAAGTTTGTTCGTTTGACGGACAAATCGCGCTCTCAGATGCAAGAAATCAAGGCCTTCTTTGAACGCATTGACAACCAGTTGATGGCAGACATTGATGAAGATGAATTACTGATTTTTGAGAAAGTCCTCAATCAACTACAGGAAAATATCAAGAGAATAGGAGGAGAGAATGAAGAAATTAGCCAAACGAATTAGTAGAAAAGAATGGGGGATGATTTTACTAGCCATTCTCTTTACCTGCTTTTCGGTTTATCTAGAGTTGGAAGTACCGACCTATATTTCTAAAATCACTGATTTACTAGGAACTCAGGGTACCAACTTAGATGAGTTATGGCAGCCAGCAAGTATGATGGTGGGAATGTCCTTTCTGGCCTTCTTGTTCGCAGTTGCAGTTGGATTTTTTGCGTCCAGAGTGGCTGCTTCCTACACTAGTAGGTTGAGGAGTGATATTTTTAACCGAGTTTTAGATTACTCGCAGACAGAGATTAAGAAATTCTCTATTCCCAGTCTTTTAACCCGTACCACTAATGATATCACTCAAGTTCAGATGTTGATCACCATGGGCTTACAAGTGGTTACGCGTGGTCCGATTATGGCTATATGGGCTATAGGTAAGATTTTAGGCCATTCAGAATACTGGCTCTGGGCTGTTCTTGTGGCAGTGATTGTCAATGTTTTGATGACAACAGTTTTGATGACGCTAGCCTTTCCAAAACAGTCCTTGATTCAAAGTCTGACAGATAAACTGAATAGCATCACTCGTGAGAGTTTAACAGGTATTCGCGTTGTTCGTGCCTACAATGCTGAAAAGTATCAAGATGAAAAATTTGCAGCAGCAAATGATGAACTGACACGCTTGAATTTGTTTGTCAACCGTCTCATGGCTATTTTAAATCCCATCATGATGGGGATTTCAAGTGGTTTGAGTGTGGCGATTTACTGGATTGGGGCCTATGTGATCAACGATGCTGCTCCGACAGCACGTCTGCCTCTATTTAGTGACATGGTTGTCTTCATGTCTTATGCCATGCAGGTTGTTATGGGATTCCTTCTCATGGGGGCGCTCTTCATTGTTCTTCCCCGAACTATGGTCTCTGCCAAGCGGATTAACCAGGTTTTAGATTTGCATTCTTCTATCCAAAATCCTGCTCAAGTGCAGTTGGCTGATGAAAATCTCAAAGGTCAGGTCGAATTTAAGGATGTGACCTTCCGCTATGCGGCAAATTCGGAGGCAGTTATTGAGCATGTTAGCTTTAAAGCAGAAGCTGGTCAAACAGTGGCCTTTATCGGCTCAACTGGTTCTGGTAAGTCGACTCTGGTCAATCTGATTCCCCGCTTTTACGATGTATCAGCAGGAGAAATTCTAGTGGATGGTGTCAATGTTCAAGATTACGGTTTGGAAGATTTGCGCAACAAGGTTGGGTATATTCCACAAAAAGCTGTACTCTTTTCAGGTGATGTCAAGGGCAATCTAGACTTTGGACACAGTCAAGAAACACCGCTTAGTGAACAAACTATGTGGCAAGCCTTGGAATTGGCCCAGTCTAAGAACTTTATCGAAGACAAGGAAGCTGGCTTGGCGTCAGAAGTAGCTCAAGGAGGAACCAACTTCTCAGGTGGACAAAGACAGCGTCTGGCCATTGCGCGTGCCTTGGCTCGGAAGCCAGAAATCCTCATCTTTGATGACTCCTTCTCAGCCTTGGACTACAAGACAGACCGTGTCCTACGCCAAGAGCTAGCAGAGAAAACAAAATCTATGACCAAGCTCATCGTCGCACAGCGTATTTCAACGATTATGGATGCAGATTTGATTTTGGTCTTGGATCAAGGAAAAGTCGTGGGACAAGGCACCCACAAGGAACTTCTAGCTACCAACGAAGTTTACCAAGAAATTGCCTATTCACAATTATCGAAGGAGGAATTGGAACATGGAAAATAAAAAACTGTCGCTCTGGAAACAGAGTAAACCCTATCTTGCAGGTCTCCAGTTTGCCCTTCTGATAGCCTTTCTAGCAACAATTCTATCCAATATCATTACTGTATATGGTCCAACTCGTATCAAGGAAATGACCAATATCATTGCCAGTGGCCTAGAAACAAGTGTGGATGTCGCTGCGGCTGCAGCCATTGGTAGTTTTTTGGCTGTCATCTATGTAATCGGGCTTCTATCAAATTATTTGCAGGCCTTTCTGTTTACAACAGCCATACAACGTTTTTCAGAGCGTTTGAGAAGAGCGATTGCAGAGAAAATTAATCGTCTTCCATTGGGGTATTTTGATGGACACTCTCAGGGGGATACCTTGTCTCGTGTGACTAATGACGTTGACACTGTAGCCCAATCCCTCAATCAAAGTCTGGGAACAGTTCTTTCATCCACTTTACTGGTCGTGGCAGTCTTGGTAACCATGTTTGGGATGAACTGGATTTTAGCCTTGGTGACGGTTGTTTCAACTCTTATCGGTTTTGCTTTCGTGTCCGTCTTTATGGGCAAATCGCAGGGATTCTTTAAAAGTCAACAACAGGATTTGGCGGCTGTAAATGGCTATGTGGAGGAAATGTACTCTGGTCATAATGTGGTGACTAGTTACAATGCTATCGAGAGTACCAAAGAAGAATTTGCGACATTAAACCATCGTCTGTATGATAGTATCTGGAAATCTCAGTTTATTTCTGGGATTATGATGCCGATTATGATGTTCATTGGGAACTTTAGCTATGCTCTAGTGATTATCGTTGGTGCAGCCTTGGCCTTGAATGGGCAGATTAGTATCGGGATTATCGTTGCCTTTATGGCCTACGTTCGTATCTTTTCTCAGCCCCTTTCACAAATTGCCCAAGGTATTACTAGTCTGCAGCAGGCTAGCGCAGCCATGGGTCGTGTCTTCGAATTCTTAGGTGAAGAGGAAATGGAAGATGAATCCCATAAAGAAAGACAATTGAGTGACATGAAAGGTCAAGTAGTCTTTGATCGAGTTTCTTTTGGATACACACCAGAGCGAACCATTATCCATGACTTTTCTGCGACTGCTCATGCAGGTCAAAAGGTTGCCATTGTCGGTCCTACTGGAGCTGGGAAGACAACCATTGTCAATCTTTTGATGAAGTTTTATGAGATTGATAAGGGAAGTATCCGTATTGATGGCGTGGATACCAAGGAGATGAAGCGTTCGGAAGTACACGATGCCTTTTCAATGGTCTTGCAGGATACTTGGCTCTTTGAAGGAACTATTCGCGACAATCTCATCTATAACCAAGAGGGTATTAGTGATGAGCGTGTGATTGAAGCCAGCAAGGCTGTAGGGATTCACCACTTTATCATGACCCTACCAGATGGTTACGATACTGTCTTGGACGATACAGTGACCTTGTCTGTCGGGCAAAAACAACTCTTGACCATTGCTCGTGCTTTGCTGAAAGATGCGCCACTCCTAATTTTGGATGAGGCGACCTCTTCCGTTGATACACGGACGGAGGAATTGATTCAGAAAGCCATGGACCGATTGATGGAGGGAAGAACTTCCTTTGTCATCGCCCACCGCTTGTCTACTATCCGAAATGCTGACTTGATTCTTGTCATGAAAGATGGAAATATCATCGAGCAAGGAAATCATGATGAGCTGATGGCGCAAGCTGGTTTCTACGCTGACCTCTATAACAGTCAGTTTACAGAAGACGAAGCAGAAGAATAAACCCAAAGAAGGCTTGACGGCCTTCTTTTTCTGCACTATACTAGAAGACAAGTGCTTCCCTATAAGCAAAATTTGAGTAAGTGATGAGAAAATATATGAAAAATTATCAAGAATGGTATGACCACATGGCTGGTAAGATTGAAAATAATCCTTTTTTTCTGAGCTTGTTAAGAACTTTCAATCGGTTCATGACGGTAGTTATGCCTATAATTTATCTAACCTTGTTAGCAACTATCTATCTCCAACAAGGACTTGGGAAACAGGTCGGAATCTATTTGTTTATCCCAGCGTCAGGTTTTGTGATTTTGTCCTTTCTTCGTAAGAAAATTAATGCCCCTAGGCCTTATGAGGAATGGGATATTAAACCCTTGCTTGACAGAGATAGTCCTGGTCAGTCTATGCCCAGTCGTCATGTCTTTTCAGCAACCATTATCTCCATGATTTGCTTACATGCTAGTTTATCTGTAGGGGTTATCTTGTTGGTCTTGTCAGCCCTCCTCGGTCTAGTAAGAGTCCTAGGTGGAGTGCATTTTCCCAAGGATGTAGTGGTTGGCTATATTTGTGGTCTTGTGTGGGGTGTGCTTTTCTTTCTATTTTGACCTGCAAGTTAAGGCGGTCCTAGAACCACTTACGTGGCTAAAGTAACCACTTGCTTTTTTGCTCTTGTTTTCTTATTTTAGCTTTGATATAGTAGAGTCAGAAAGGAGATGGAATGAAGTTACGAATCGAAATTGACAGCAATTTAGAGGAAACTGAAATTATCATCAAGGCAGCGACTTTGACAGATGAGATTGCGGATTTGCAGCGTCTCTTGCAAGAGTCCAAGTCTCCTAGATTGATTTTTTACAAGGGAACAGGTGAATATTATCTGGACTTGTCGGAAATCCTCTTCTTTGAGACGGAAGGTAGCAAGATTTATGCCCATACCCAGAAAGATGCCTACGAAGTTCGGCTTAAACTCTATGAGTTAGAGGCTATCCTTCCTCGCTATTTCAGTCGGGTATCCAAGTCAACAATCGCTAATATTCGGCAGGTTTACTCGGTGGACAAGTCCTTTTCAGGAACGGGCACCATTTCCTTTTATCAGACCCACAAGGAGGTTCATGTCTCACGGCATTACCAATCCCTCCTAAAAGAAAATCTAAGAAACATGAGGTAAGAACATGAAAAAGAAAGCATTTGGTATTGTGTTGCTCGTTTTGGCAGCTGTAATATTACTACAAGGAAATTTTGGAATCCCTTCTCTGGGGGGGCAAATTTGGCCCTTGATTGGTATTGCTTTTTTTGCCTACCAATCAGTCGGAGCTTTGTTGCGTCGCCACTTAACCTCAGCCTCTTTTACAGCCCTAGTAGCCTTACTAATTGCCAACCACTCTTATGATATTTTACCGATTCCAAATCAGTCACTATTCTGGGCTAGTATTTTAATCGTACTGGGTGTCAACGCACTTACTCATTCTAACAGAACTTGGAATGGGAAAAAATGGTGGTATGATGGTAAAAAGACCATTCTGACAGATAAGGAGGTCGCTTTTGGGACTGGGACTTTCTATAAGCAAAATCAAGAATTGGTAGACGACCAAGTAGAAGTTGGTTTTGGAAATGCTAAGATATATTACGACAATGCAGAGATTTTAGGAGATACTGCAACCCTGAAAGTAGAAGTTGGTTTTGGCAATGCAGTTATCTATGTTCCCCAACATTGGCGAGTGGATTTGAAGGTGGAAACTTTCTGTGGTGTAGCCAAGGCAGATACTTCTCTAGCTCCAACCAGTAAAACTTTGATTATCCGTGGAGATGTGGCTTTTGGGAAGTTAGGAATTGTCTACGTTAAATAAAAAAATCTTCCAATTCCCTTGCCAAAATGAAGAAAGTGTGATAACATAGTACAGTATGTGGTGCTAGCACATCCGCTATATTAGATCTAATAGGAGGAAAATACAATGGCTAAAGTATGTTACTTTACAGGTCGTAAGACTGTATCAGGAAACAACCGTTCACACGCGATGAACCAAACAAAACGTGCCGTAAAACCAAACCTTCAAAAAGTTACTGTTCTTATCGATGGTAAACCTAAAAAAGTTTGGGCTTCAGCTCGTGCTTTGAAATCAGGTAAAGTTGAACGCGTTTAATAATAAAAGCAAAGGAGACCCTAGGGTCTTTTTTCTTTTACTGTAGATATAAAATCATTTGAAAAATAGAGTAAATATCCGCTGATACAGTATTCTGCTTTTACACTTGGGCTGAAATATGATAAAATAGAGTATCAACTAGTTGAGGTAAAAAGGATGACTGTAAAAATTAATACAAAAGATGGTCAAATCGAACTAACAGATGAAGTGATCGCAACCGTCGTAGGTGGAGCAGCAACTGAGATTTTTGGTGTGGTCGGTATGGCTAGTAAAAATGCCCTCAAAGATAATTTCCAAGCCCTTCTAGGTAAGGAAAATTATTCCAAAGGTGTCGTCGTAAAGGCGGCCGAAGATGGCAGTATTGCAGTTGATGTATATACCGTGTTGAGCTACGGAACAAAGATTAGCGAAGTGTCAAAAAACATTCAAGAGCGTGTTCGTTTTAGTTTGGAAAACCAACTTGGAATTACTGCTCAGACTGTAAATGTCTACATTCAAAATATCAAAGTTGTAGGAGAATAACCGTGTCAAAAATTACTACTAGCTTATTTCAAGAAATGGTGCAGGCTGCATCAACTCGCTTGAATAAGCAAGCTGAATATGTCAATTCATTAAACGTCTTCCCAGTTCCAGATGGAGATACTGGTACAAACATGGGAATGACCATCGAAAATGGTGCTAAGGAAGTTGCAGATAAGCCAGCTTCTACTGTTGGAGAGGTAGCAAGCATTCTTGCTAAAGGTCTTTTGATGGGTGCGCGTGGGAACTCAGGTGTTATTACGTCTCAGCTTTTCCGTGGATTTTCACAAGCCATCAAGGATAAAGACGAGTTAACAGGTCACGACTTGGCCCTTGCCTTCCAATCAGGTGTTGAAGTTGCCTATAAGGCAGTGATGAAACCAGTTGAAGGAACGATTTTGACAGTTTCACGTGGAGCTGCTATCGGTGCTAAGAAAAAAGCTGAGCAAACAGATGACGCTGTTGAAGTGATGCGTGCAGCCTTAGAAGGTGCTAAAACAGCTCTTGCTAAAACGCCAGACATGCTTCCAGTCTTGAAGGAAGTTGGCGTTGTGGACTCAGGTGGTCAAGGATTGGTCTTCATCTACGAAGGTTTCCTTTCAGCCCTTACTGGCGAATATATTGCATCTGAGGACTTTGTAGCGACTCCTGCTAATATGAGTGAAATGATTAATGCAGAACACCACAAGTCTGTAGCTGGTCATGTAGCGACTGAGGACATCACGTTTGGTTACTGTACTGAAATCATGGTAGCTCTTAAGCAAGGTCCAACCTATGCCAAAGATTTTGACTACGACGAATTTCGTAACTATTTGAATGAACTTGGAGATTCTCTCCTTGTTGTCAATGATGATGAAATCGTCAAAGTCCATGTCCATACAGAAGATCCAGGACTTGTTATGCAAGAAGGTCTCAAATATGGTAGCTTGGTCAAGGTAAAAGTTGACAATATGCGTAACCAACACGAAGCACAGGTTGAGAAAGAAGCTGCCCAAGTTAGCAAGCCAGCTGAAGAAAAAGAGTATGCTTTGATTGCTGTGGTGGCTGGTAAAGGTCTAGCAGATATCTTCCGTTCACAAGGTGTGGATTATGTTATCGAAGGTGGTCAAACCATGAACCCTTCAACGGAAGACTTTATCAAGGCTGTTGAACAGGTCAACGCTCGTAATATTATCTTCTTGCCAAACAACAAGAATATCTTCATGGCAGCTCAATCTGCAGCAGAAGTTTTGGAACAACCAGCAGTAGTGGTAGAGGCTCGTACTTTACCACAAGGTTTGACTAGTCTTCTTGCTTTTGATCCAAGCAAGTCCATCGAAGAAAACCAAGAGCGTATGACAGCTGCTCTTAGCGATGTCGTTAGCGGAAGCGTCACAACAGCGGTGCGTGATACAACGATTGATGGCTTAGAAATCCATGAAAACGATAATCTTGGCATGGTCGATGGGAAAATCCTCGTGTCAAACCCTGACATGCACCAAACCTTGACAGAAACCTTGAAACATATGTTGGATGAAGATAGTGAAATCGTAACCTTCTATGTCGGTGAAGACGGAAGCGAAGAACTTGCAAATGAAATTGCTCAAGAAATCGCAGAAGAATTCGAAGACGTTGAAGTTGAGATTCACCAAGGACAACAACCAGTTTACCCATACCTATTTAGTGTGGAATAAGATTAATGAAGGACTGAGAAATCAGTTCTTTTTTCTTTTTGAATAATGGAATCGGTATCTTTTAAATAAAAACAAAAAGAATATTCATCAAAAACGTTAAAATAGAAAATTCAGAAAATTTCTTCTTTTCTCTTGAAAAATCTTGAAAAAATGGTATGATAGTAACAAGTTATTTTTAAGTGAAGAGAAAGGGGAACAATGGAGAAAATCAGTTTAGAATCTCCTAAGACGGGGTCGGACCTAGTTTTGGAAACACTTCGTGATTTAGGAATTGATACCATCTTTGGTTATCCTGGTGGTGCGGTCTTGCCTTTTTATGATGCGATATATAATTTTAAAGGCATTCGCCACATTCTAGGACGCCATGAGCAAGGTTGTTTGCATGAAGCTGAAGGTTATGCCAAATCAACTGGAAAGTTGGGTGTTGCCGTCGTCACTAGCGGACCAGGAGCAACAAATGCCATTACAGGGATTGCAGATGCCATGAGCGATAGCGTTCCCCTTTTGGTCTTTACAGGTCAGGTGGCGCGAGCAGGGATTGGGAAAGATGCCTTTCAGGAGGCAGATATCGTGGGAATTACCATGCCAATCACTAAGTACAATTACCAAGTTCGTGAGACAGCTGATATCCCTCGTATCATTACGGAAGCTGTCCATATCGCAACTACAGGTCGACCAGGGCCAGTTGTCATTGACCTACCTAAAGACGTATCTGCTTTAGAAACAGACTTCATCTATTCACCAGAAGTCAATCTACCAAGCTATCAGCCAACTCTTGAGCCAAATGATATGCAAATTAAGAAAATCTTGAAGCAATTATCTAAGGCTAAAAAGCCAGTCTTGCTAGCTGGTGGTGGAATTAGTTATGCTGAAGCTGCTGCAGAATTAAATGAATTTGCAGAACGTTACCAAATTCCAGTGGTAACCAGTCTTTTGGGGCAAGGTACGATTGCAACGACTCACCCACTCTTCCTTGGAATGGGAGGCATGCACGGATCTTTCGCAGCTAATATTGCCATGACGGAAGCTGACTTTATGATTAGTATTGGTTGCCGTTTCGATGACCGCTTGACAGGAAATCCTAAGACCTTCGCTAAGAATGCCAAGGTTGCTCACATTGATATTGACCCAGCCGAGATTGGCAAGATTATCAGTGCGGATATTCCTGTAGTTGGAGACGCTAAGAAAGCCTTGCAAATGTTGTTGGCAGAACCAATCGTTCATAACAATACTGAGAAATGGATTGAGAAAGTCACGAAAGACAAGAACCGCGTTCGTTCTTATGATAAGAAAGAGCGTGTGGTTCAACCGCAAGCCGTTATTGAACGCATTGGTGAATTGACCAACGGAGATGCCATTGTGGTAACAGACGTTGGACAACACCAAATGTGGACAGCTCAGTATTATCCATACCAAAATGAGCGTCAGTTAGTGACTTCAGGTGGTTTGGGAACCATGGGATTCGGAATTCCAGCAGCAATTGGTGCTAAAATTGCTAACCCAGATAAGGAAGTGATCTTGTTTGTTGGGGATGGTGGTTTCCAAATGACCAACCAGGAATTGGCTATTTTGAATATTTACAAGGTGCCAATCAAGGTGGTTATGCTGAACAATCATTCGCTTGGAATGGTTCGTCAGTGGCAGGAATCCTTCTATGAAGGTAGAACATCTGAGTCAGTCTTTGATACCCTTCCTGATTTTCAATTGATGGCACAAGCTTATGGTATTAAAAACTATAAGTTTGACAATCCTGAGACCTTGGCTCAAGACCTTGAAGTCATCACTGAGGATGTTCCTATGCTAATCGAGGTAGATATTTCTCGTAAGGAACAGGTGTTACCAATGGTACCAGCTGGTAAGAGTAATCATGAGATGTTGGGGGTGAAGTTCCATGCGTAGAATGTTAACAGCAAAACTACAAAATCGTTCAGGAGTACTCAACCGCTTTACTGGCGTTCTGTCTCGTCGTCAGGTTAATATCGAAAGTATCTCTGTTGGAGCAACAGAAGATCCGAATGTATCGCGTATCACCATTATTATTGATGTAGCTTCACATGATGAAGTGGAGCAAATCATCAAGCAACTCAATCGTCAGATTGATGTGATTCGCATTCGAGATATTACAGACAAGCCTCATTTGGAGCGCGAGGTGATTTTGGTTAAGATGTCGGCGCCAGCTGAGAAGCGAGCTGAGATTTTAGCGATTATTCAACCTTTCCGTGCAACGGTGGTGGATGTAGCGCCAAGCACGATTACCATTCAGATGACAGGAGATGCTGAAAAGAGTGAAGCTCTATTGCGAGTCATTCGACCATACGGTATTCGCAATATTGCTAGAACGGGTGCAACTGGATTTACCCGCGACTAAAAATCCAACTTAAATTTGTTAATCCAGCCTAAAAGGCAATAAATAATAGAAAAGAGAGAAAAACTATGGCAGTTCAAATGGAATACGAAAAAGATGTTAAAGTAGCAGCACTTGACGGTAAAAAAATTGCCGTTATCGGTTATGGTTCACAAGGACATGCCCATGCTCAAAACTTGCGTGATTCAGGTCGTGATGTCATTATCGGTGTACGTCCAGGTAAATCTTTTGACAAAGCAAAAGAAGACGGATTTGACACTTACACAGTAGCAGAAGCGACTAAATTGGCTGATGTTATCATGATTTTGGCACCAGACGAAATTCAACAAGAATTGTACGAAGCAGAAATCGCTCCAAACTTGGAAGCTGGAAACGCAGTTGGATTTGCTCATGGTTTTAACATCCACTTTGAATTTATCAAAGTTCCTGCAGATGTAGATGTCTTCATGTGTGCTCCTAAAGGACCAGGACACTTGGTACGTCGTACTTACGAAGAAGGATTTGGTGTTCCAGCTCTTTACGCAGTATACCAAGATGCAACAGGAAATGCGAAAAACATTGCTATGGACTGGTGTAAAGGTGTTGGAGCAGCTCGTGTAGGTCTTCTTGAAACAACATACAAAGAAGAAACTGAAGAAGATTTGTTTGGTGAACAAGCTGTACTTTGTGGTGGTTTGACTGCCCTTATCGAAGCAGGTTTCGAAGTTTTGACAGAAGCAGGCTACGCCCCAGAATTGGCATACTTTGAAGTTCTTCACGAAATGAAATTGATCGTTGACTTGATCTACGAAGGTGGATTCAAGAAAATGCGTCAATCAATTTCAAACACTGCTGAATACGGTGACTATGTATCAGGTCCACGTGTGATTACTGAACAAGTTAAAGAAAACATGAAAGCTGTCTTGGCTGATATCCAAAATGGTAAATTTGCAAATGACTTTGTGAATGACTATAAAGCTGGACGTCCAAAATTGACTGCTTACCGTGAACAAGCAGCTAACCTTGAAATTGAAAAAGTTGGTGCAGAATTGCGTAAAGCAATGCCATTCGTTGGTAAAAACGACGATGATGCATTCAAAATCTATAACTAATTTATAGAAATTAAGGTGAAGGCGAGTTGGGGGGACCTAACTCGCTTTTATAATCAATTCATCTTTCTTTTTAGAGGATGGATTGTGATAGTATGAATAGTCTAGGAGAAAAAGATGTTAAGTTCAAAAGATATCATCAAGGCTCACAAGGTCTTGAACGGTGTGGTTGTGAATACCCCACTGGATTATGATCATTATTTATCGGAGAAGTATGGTGCTAAGATTTATTTGAAAAAGGAAAATGCCCAACGTGTTCGTTCTTTTAAAATTCGTGGTGCCTATTATGCTATTTCTCAGCTCAGCAAGGAAGAGCGTGAGCGTGGGGTGGTCTGTGCTTCTGCGGGAAATCATGCGCAGGGAGTTGCCTATACTTGTAATGAGATGAAAATTCCTGCTACTATCTTTATGCCCATTACTACTCCGCAACAAAAGATTGGGCAGGTTCGCTTTTTTGGTGGGGAGTTCGTAACCATTAAACTAGTTGGAGATACCTTTGATGCTTCTGCTAAGGCAGCTCAAGAATTTACAGTTTCTGAAAATCGTACCTTTATTGATCCCTTTGATGATGCCCATGTCCAAGCAGGTCAAGGGACTGTTGCTTATGAGATTTTAGAAGAAGCTCGAAAAGAATCGATTGATTTTGATGCTGTCTTGGTTCCTGTTGGTGGTGGCGGTCTCATTGCTGGGGTTTCTACCTATATCAAGGAAACAAGTCCAGAGATCGAGGTTATCGGAGTAGAGGCGAATGGAGCGCGTTCCATGAAGGCTGCCTTTGAAGCTGGTGGTCCAGTCAAACTCAAGGAAATTGACAAATTTGCGGATGGGATTGCTGTACAAAAAGTAGGTCAATTGACCTATGAAGCAACTCGTCAACATGTTCAAACCTTAGTAGGTGTTGATGAGGGGCTGATTTCTGAAACCTTGATTGATCTCTACTCTAAACAAGGGATTGTAGCAGAGCCTGCTGGAGCAGCTAGTATCGCCTCTTTAGAGGTTTTAGCTGAATATATCAAGGGGAAAACCATTTGTTGTATCATTTCTGGAGGAAATAATGATATCAACCGTATGCCAGAAATGGAAGAGCGTGCCTTGATTTATGATGGGATTAAGCATTACTTTGTGGTCAACTTCCCACAACGTCCAGGAGCTTTGCGTGAATTTGTAAATGATATCCTAGGGCCAAATGATGATATCACACGTTTTGAGTATATCAAACGAGCTAGCAAGGGAACAGGACCAGTATTGATTGGGATTGCCTTGGCAGATAAGCATGATTATGCAGGATTGATTCGTCGAATGGAAGGTTTTGATCCAGCTTATATTAACTTAAATGGTAATGAAACGCTCTATAATATGCTTGTCTGAGGACTAATAAAAAAATATCATATTATTTGCACAACTGATGTATAGGTGCTATAATGAGGATGAAGAAAGGGGGCGATTCCTATGAACTTAGGAAAACTATCCTACTATTTCTACTACAACTTATTATAGTACCTATTATTTTTGTTTCAGTTTATAATAATAAAAAAGAATTACTTGCTATATATAAGGATACTATTTAAAATACAATATCTTATATATAACTAATTTAAAAATTGTCTAAATATAATAGCAAATAGAGAAAATAATCAGTATTTATGAGGCAGATTTGGAGACTTAATTGATAAAATCAATTTGATACTTGTAAAATGAGAGTAGTAGAAAAGTTTGTGACATTAGGAAGTCATATTCTAGGTGCTGACTATGAAGTTGGTGTTTGAAAAGAATATGTAAAAGCTGATGAGACAAGTCCATTGTACCAGTTGAAAAAGAAAATAAGCTTTAAAGCATGACAGGAAGGAATCTCGGATAAGGAGAAAGGAAAGAGATAGTTAAGAGGTAATCAGAGGAGAATATTATCTTTGGTAGCTTTAACCATTTTAAAGGAATGTATAGAATTACTTAAATAAGACTCCTGTCTATCCTATTGAGTAGCTGGTATGTAGTTTATATGAATATTCTTACATATTTGAAGTTTAATAATACAATTATTTTTTAGGTAGTTGCTAATGGTTTATAGTAAGTAAAAACCTATATATTATCGGCTTTAAAAAAGAAGTAAGAAAAATAAAAATCTTTTATTTTATTGAATATATGTTTTTTTATTGACAAAAGACATAAAAACGTATAGAATAATATATCGTAAAGAAGAAAATAGGAGAAGGACATGGCTAAGTCAAACTTTGAAAAAGTAGAATCAGTTGTTGGCTGGGTTCGTGATAAGAAAATCACAGGCTACCGTATCTCTAAAGAAACGAATGCGCGTGAAATGTCTATCATTGCTCTAGCGCAGGGTCGTGCAAAAGTAAAAAATATTTCATTTGAAACAGCTCTAGGTTTAATTGATTTCTATGAAAAAAATCATGAAAAATTTGAAGATTAATCTTTGGATAATGGCGGATTCTTGAATTGGGTCTGCCTTTTCATTTTGAGGACAGCAAAAAGACTGCACGATCGATGCAGCCTTTTCTTTTTATTTGAGATAGCGTTGAAGGAACTCTTTTGTACGGTCTTCTTTAGGATTGGTGAAGAGGTCTTCTGGTTTACCTTCTTCAGCAATCACACCCTTATCCATAAAGATAACACGGTGGGAGACATCATGAGCGAATTCCATCTCGTGGGTTACTACAATCATAGTCAAGCCCTCTTGGGCTAGTTCCTGCATGATTTTAAGGACTTCTCCAACCATTTCTGGATCGAGAGCTGATGTTGGTTCATCAAAGAGAATGGCGTCAGGATTCATTGAAAGGGCGCGAGCGATGGCCACACGTTGTTTTTGACCACCTGAGAGTTGTTTTGGCTTCGCTTGCCAGTAGCGCTCTCCCATACCGACTTTTTCTAAGTTTTCTTTGGCAATTTTTTCAGCTTCTGTACGTTCGCGTTTAAGGACAGTCGTCTGAGCGACGATTGTGTTTTCAAGAACGTTGAGATTCTCAAAGAGATTAAAGGATTGGAACACCATTCCCAACTTTTCACGGTATTGCGTGAGGTCATAGCCTTTTTCGAGGACGTTTTGTCCATGATAAAGGATTTGTCCATCGGTTGGCGTTTCAAGTAGGTTAATGGAGCGTAGGAAGGTCGATTTTCCGCTTCCAGAGCTTCCGATGATAGAGATGACTTCTCCCTTATGGACAGTGAGAGAAATATCTTTTAGCACTTCGTTTTGTCCATAGGATTTTTTGAGGTGTTTAATTTCAAGGATTGCTTGTGTCATTATTTCAAATCCTCCGTTTGCATTTGATTAGCACCTGTAGTATAGGTATCCATATCCATTCGGCGCTCGATGAAGCGGAGGATACGTGTTACGGTGAAGGTGAGGACAAAGTAAATCACGGCGATGATTGTAAATGTCTGGAAGTATTGATAGGTTTGAGTTGCCACGGTATTTCCTGAGAAATAAAGTTCGACAACAGAGATAACGTTCAATACAGATGTATCTTTGATATTGATGACAAATTCATTACCAGTTGCTGGTAGGATGTTACGGACTACCTGAGGTAAGACAATCTTACGCATGGTTTGGTTATGAGTCATACCAAGAGCAGTAGCAGCTTCAAATTGTCCCTTGTCAACTGCTAGGATACCACCACGGACGATTTCAGTCATGTAGGCACCAGTGTTGATTGAAACGATGAAGATAGCAGCCAGTGTGCGGTCAAGGTTGATACCGAAAGCTTGAGCAGTTCCATAGTAGATAACCATCGATTGAACGATCATAGGTGTACCACGGAAAATTTCGATATAGACATTGAGAATCCAGCCGACTAGTTTTTGTAGGCCATAAATGGCTTTATTCTCAGAGAGAGGAGCAGTACGGAAAACACCAATGGCAAGTCCAATAATGAGACCTATGATGGTTCCGACGATAGAGATTAAAAGAGTGATACCAGCACCACGCAAGAGTTGTTGCCAGTTTTCAGAAAGAATTTTAGCGACTTGGTTAAAGAAACTACTGCTAGTCTCTTCAGTTGTTGTAGCTTCGGCAGGTTGTTCCTTGATCATACGATCCATCAGGGCAACTTGCTCATCTTTTGAAATAGTTTCAATGCTGGCATTGATCTGGCTAATACGATTGTCATCTTTACGAAGTCCAATGGCAATAGCTGTATCTTCTTCTCCAGTTTTGAAACCTGGTTCTACTTGAACCATCTTGAACTTAGAGTTAGCAACTTCGGCAGTCAGTGCTTCAGGGCGCTCAGAAACATAAGCATCGATGACACCAGCCTCAAGTGCTTGGCGCATTTGAGCGAAGTCTCCCATGGCAGTTTCTTTTTTAGCACCTGAGATTTGACCAATCAAGTCATAAAGGTAAACACCTTGTTGGGAAGTGATTTTCGCACCATTAAAGTCATCCAAAGATTTAGCATTTGCATAGGCAGAATCTTTTTTGATGAGTAAGACAGGTTCGCTAGTGTAGTAACTGCTTGAAAAGGCGATTTCTTGTTTGCGTTCGGCAGTAGGACTCATACCTGCGATAATCATATCAATCTTACCAGAAGTAAGGGCAGGGACTAGACCTTCCCACTTGGTTTTAACAACCAAAGGCTCTTTGCCTAAGTCCTTAGCAATTTTCTTGGCAATCTGGACATCGTATCCATTGGCGTACTGGTTGGTTCCATCGATTTTGACAGCTCCATTGCTGTCATCATCCTGGGTCCAGTTAAAGGGGGCATATGCTGCTTCCATCCCGATGCGTAAATATTCATCGGCTTGAGCAACATTGACAAATCCTAGCATCAGCAAGAGACTTGTGAAAATAGATAAGTATATTTTTCTCATGATTTCTCCTATTTCTAATCTATTAAAAAATAACTGTCTCCTATTTTATCGAAAAAAACTCTATTTTTCAATATAGGTAAGCCCTTACTTGAGAAAAAATGATATAATGATAGCAAAGATAAAAAGGGGGCTTAATTGATGAAAAAAACTTTTTTCTTACTGGTCTTAGGCTTGTTTTGCCTTCTGCCACTCTCTGTTTTTGCCATTGATTTCAAGATAAACTCCTACCAAGGGGATTTGTATATTCATGCAGACAATACGGCGGAATTTAGACAGAAGATAGTTTATCAGTTTGAGGAGGACTTTAAGGGCCAAATCGTGGGGCTTGGACGTGCTGGCAAGATGCCTAGCGGATTTGACATTGATCCTCATCCAAAGGTTCAGGCCTCGAAAAATGGTGCTGAACTGACAGATGTTACTAGCGAAGTGATAGAAGAAGCGAATGGTTATACTGTGAAAGTCTACAATCCAGGTCAGGATGGCGACATAGTTGAAGTTGACCTCACCTGGAACTTAAAAAATTTGCTTTTTCTATATGATGACATTGCTGAATTAAATTGGCAACCTTTAACAGATAGTTCAGGGGCTATTGGCAAGTTTGAATTTCATGTAAGGGGTGATAAGGGGGCTGAAAAACTCTTTTTCCACACAGGCAAACTTTTTAGAGAGGGAACGATTGAAAAGAGTAGCTTTGATTATACTATTCGTTTGGACAATCTTCCGTCTAAGCGTGGAGTTGAATTGCATGCCTACTGGCCTCGAACTGATTTTGCTAGCGCTAGGGATCAGGGCTTGAAAGGGAATCACTTAGAAGAGTTTAATAAGATAGAAGACTCGATTGTTAGAGAAAAAGCTCAGAGTAGACAACTCGTTACTTGGGTCTTTCCTTCGATACTTTCTATCTCCTTGTTACTGAGTGTCTGTTTCTATTTTATCTATAGAAGAAAGACCACTCCTTCAGTCAAATATGCCAAAAATCATCGTCTCTATGAACCACCAATGGAATTAGAGCCTATGGTTTTATCGGAGGCTGTCTACTCGACCTCGTTGGAGGAAGTGAGTCCCTTAGTCAAGGGGGTTGGCAAATTCACCTTTGACCAACTTATTCAAGCTACCTTGTTAGATGTGATAGACCGTGGGAATGTCTCTATTATTTCAGAAGGAGACGCAGTTGGCTTGAGGCTTGTGGAAGAAGATGGTTTGTCAAGTTTTGAGAAAGACTGCTTAAATCTGGCCTTTTCAGGCAAAAAAGAAGCTACTCTTTCCAACTTGTTTGCGGATTACAAGGTATCTGATAGTCTTTATCGTGGGGCAAAAGTCTCTGATGAAAAACGGATTCAAGCAAAGGGGCGTCAGCTCAAATCTTCTTTCGAAGAAGCATTAAAAGAGATGCAAGAAGGGGTAAGAAATCGAGTTTCCTTCTGGGGGCTTCCAGATTATTATCGTCCTTTAACTGGTGGGGAGAAGGCTTTGCAAGTGGGGATGGGACTCTCCACTATCTTGCCCTTATTTATTGGATTTGGTTTGTTCTTGTACAGTTTAGACGTTCATGACTATCTTTACCTACCCTTGCCAATACTTGGTTTTATAGGTTTGGTTTTGGCTGTTTTCTATTATTGGAAGCTTCGACTAGATAATCGTGATGGTGTTCTAAATAAAGCGGGAGCTGAAGTCTACTATCTCTGGACAAGTTTTGAAAATATGTTACGTGAGATTGCACGATTGGATCAGGCTGAGCTGGAAAGTATTGTGGTCTGGAATCGCCTCTTGGTCTATGCGACCTTATTTGGCTATGCGGATAAGGTTAGTCATTTGATGAAGGTTCATCATATCCAAGTGGAAAATCCAGATATCAATCTCTATGTAGCTTATGGCTGGCACAGTATGTTTTATCATTCAAGCGCGCAAATGAGCCATTATGCCAGCGTCGCAAATACAGCAAGTACCTACTCGGTATCTTCTGGAAGCGGAAGTTCTGGCGGTGGCTTCTCTGGAGGCGGAGGCGGTGGCAGTATCGGCGCCTTTTAAAGAGAACTGCCATAGACTGAAAAAGTATGCTATAATGGAAGATAGAAAAAAGGAGTAATCTATGTATCTTATTGAAATTTTAAAATCTATCTTCTTCGGGATTGTTGAAGGAATTACGGAATGGTTGCCCATTTCCAGTACAGGGCACTTGATTCTAGCAGAAGAATTTATCCAATACCAAAATCAGAATGAAGCCTTTGTGTCCATGTTTAATGTTGTAATTCAGCTGGGTGCTATTTTGGCGGTCATGGTTATTTACTTTAATAAACTCAATCCTTTCAAACCGACTAAGGACAAGCAGGAAGTTCGTAAGACTTGGAGACTATGGTTGAAGGTCTTGATTGCGACCTTGCCTTTACTTGCTGTCTTTAAGTTTGATGATTGGTTTGATACCCACTTCCATAATATGGTTTCTGTTGCTCTCATGTTGATTATCTATGGGATTGCCTTTATCTATTTGGAAAAGCGCAATAAAGCGCGTGCTATCGAGCCAAGTGTAACAGAGTTGGACAAGCTTCCTTATACGACAGCTTTCTATATCGGACTCTTCCAAGTTCTTGCCCTTTTACCAGGAACTAGTCGTTCTGGGGCAACGATTGTCGGCGGTTTGTTAAATGGAACTAGTCGTTCTGTTGTGACAGAATTTACCTTCTATCTTGGAATTCCTGTTATGTTTGGAGCTAGTGCCTTAAAGATTTTCAAATTTATAAAAGCAGGACAGCTCTTGAGTTTTGGGCAATTGTTCTTGCTCTTGGTTGCGATGGGAGTCGCCTTTGCAGTCAGCATGGTCGCTATTCGTTTCTTGACAAGCTATGTGAAAAAACACGACTTTACTCTTTTTGGTAAATACCGCATCGTGCTTGGTAGTGTCTTGCTACTTTATAGCTTTGTCCGTTTATTTGTATAAGAAAAACCTTGAAGGGGCAACTCTTCAAGGTTTTAAAATCCAGTCAGGGTAATCCCCAGCAGGCGGACACCTCTTTCTTTCTCGTCTAACTCTTCATAGAGTTGTAGGGCTATTTGGCTTATCTGACTAGCATCCTGTGTTTTTTGAGGCAGACTTTTTCGTTTAGTAAGAGTTGAAAAGTCCTCGTAGCGGATTTTCAGAATGACAATTTTTCCAGCTTTTTCTTGTTGATTGAGATTGAGAGCGACTTTTTCTGATAGGAGTGTCAGCTCTTTTTTGATGTCTTCCTCAGCACGGAGAATCTTCCCATAGGTTTTCTCCTTGCCGATTGATTTACGGATGCGATTGGATTTGACGGGGGAATTGTGGATACCACGAACCTTTCGATAAAGGTCATAGCCCAGTCTGCCAAATCGGTCTATTAGGGTCACTTCAGGCACTTCAAGCAAATCAGCGCCAGTAAAAACACCCATTTGATGAAGTTTTTCTACCGTCTTTTTTCCTACTCCATGAAACTTGGAAATATCCATTTGTTTGAGAAAATCCTCAGCTTGGTCAGGTAGAATCACTGTCAGACCATGTGGCTTTTGATAATCACTGGCCATTTTAGCTAAGAATTTATTGTAAGAAACGCCGGCAGAAGCAGTTAGATGAAGTTCTTGCCAGATATCCTCTTGAATGAGACGAGCGATTTTGACCGCTGACTTGATACCGAGTTTATTTTCTGTTACATCCAAATAGGCTTCGTCAATGCTCATGGGTTCAATCAAATCTGTATAACGTTTAAAGATAGCTCGAATCTGTAGTCCCACAGACTTGTATTTCTCATAATTTCCTGAGATAAAGACGGCCTGGGGACATCGTTCATAAGCTTCCTTGGAACTCATAGCAGAATGGACACCAAAAGCTCGCGCCTCATAGCTACAAGTAGAAACGACACCACGCCCACCTGTTTGCCGAGGATCGCTTCCGATAATGACAGGTTTTCCTTTGAGTTTAGGATTATCTCTGATTTCTACCGCAGCAAAAAAGGCATCCATGTCAATATGAATGATTTTTCTTGACAAATCATTTAACAAAGGAAAAATCAACATACCTAGCCCCTTTTTACCAATTATTTTCTTTTATTATACCCTTTTTTCTGAAAAAAAGAAAAAAGGCTTTAATTTTTTCAAAAATATAATACAGTTTGGTATAGAGATTAGTCTGTGTTAGAAAAGAAAGTGTAAAAATAAGGGATTTTCGCTTGTTGAAATCGGTTACTGTATGGTATACTGGTTTCATAAATGTAACAGATGACTGTTACTAGAAAGAAAACAGAGGACATTAACATGGTTGTTAAAACAGTTGTTGAAGCACAAGATATTTTTGACAAAGCTTGGGAAGGCTTCAAAGGCGTAGATTGGAAAGAAAAAGCAAGTGTATCACGCTTCGTACAAGCTAACTACACACCTTACGATGGAGATGAAAGCTTCCTTGCAGGGCCAACAGAACGTTCACTTCACATCAAAAAAATTGTAGAAGAAACTAAGGCTCACTACGAAGAAACTCGTTTCCCAATGGACACTCGTCCAACATCTATCGCTGATATCCCAGCAGGATTTATCGATAAAGAAAACGAAGTTATCTTTGGTATCCAAAATGACGAACTCTTCAAATTGAACTTCATGCCAAAAGGTGGTATCCGTATGGCTGAAACTACTTTGAAAGAAAATGGATACGAACCAGACCCAGCTGTTCACGAAATCTTTACTAAATACGTAACAACAGTTAACGACGGTATCTTCCGTGCTTACACTTCAAACATTCGTCGCGCTCGTCACGCACACACTGTAACTGGTCTTCCAGATGCATACTCACGCGGACGTATCATCGGTGTTTACGCACGTCTTGCTCTTTACGGTGCAGACTACTTGATGCAAGAAAAAGTAAACGACTGGAATGCAATTGAAGAAATCGATGAAGAAACAATCCGTCTTCGTGAAGAAATCAACCTTCAATACCAAGCATTGCAACAAGTTGTTCGCTTGGGTGACCTTTACGGTGTTGACGTTCGCAAACCAGCGATGAACACTAAAGAAGCTATCCAATGGGTTAACATCGCCTTCATGGCTGTCTGCCGTGTGATCAACGGTGCTGCTACATCTCTTGGACGTGTGCCAATCGTACTTGATATCTTTGCAGAACGTGACCTTGCTCGTGGTACATTTACTGAATCAGAAATCCAAGAATTCGTTGATGATTTCGTTATGAAACTTCGTACAGTTAAATTTGCTCGTACAAAAGCTTATGACCAATTGTACTCAGGTGACCCAACATTCATCACAACTTCTATGGCTGGTATGGGTAACGACGGTCGTCACCGTGTTACTAAGATGGACTACCGTTTCTTGAACACTCTTGACAATATCGGTAACTCTCCAGAACCAAACTTGACAGTTCTTTGGACTGACAAATTGCCATACAACTTCCGTCGCTACTGTATGCACATGAGCCACAAACATTCTTCTATCCAATACGAAGGTGTAACAACAATGGCTAAAGACGGATATGGTGAAATGAGCTGTATCTCATGCTGTGTGTCTCCACTTGACCCAGAAAATGAAGAACAACGCCACAACATCCAGTACTTCGGTGCGCGTGTAAACGTATTGAAAGCCCTTCTTACTGGTTTGAACGGTGGTTACGACGATGTTCACAAAGACTACAAAGTATTTGACATCGAACCAATCCGTGATGAAGTTCTTGAATTCGAATCAGTTAAAGCTAACTTTGAAAAATCTCTTGACTGGTTGACAGACACTTACGTAGATGCTTTGAACATCATCCACTACATGACTGATAAGTACAACTACGAAGCTGTTCAAATGGCCTTCTTGCCAACTAAACAACGCGCTAATATGGGATTCGGTATCTGTGGATTTGCTAACACTGTTGATACATTGTCAGCTATCAAGTACGCTACAGTTAAACCAATCCGTGACGAAAATGGCTACATCTACGATTACGAAACAATCGGTGAATACCCACGTTGGGGTGAAGATGACCCACGTTCAAACGAATTGGCAGAATGGTTGATCGAAGCTTACACTACTCGTCTACGTAGCCACAAACTTTACAAAGACGCAGAAGCTACAGTATCACTTTTGACAATCACATCTAACGTTGCTTACTCTAAACAAACTGGTAACTCACCAGTCCACAAAGGTGTATACCTCAACGAAGATGGTTCTGTGAACTTGTCTAAACTTGAATTCTTCTCACCAGGTGCTAACCCATCTAACAAAGCTAAAGGTGGATGGTTGCAAAACTTGAACTCACTTTCTAGCCTTGACTTCAGTTATGCAGCTGATGGTATCTCATTGACAACTCAAGTTTCACCTCGCGCTCTTGGTAAGACTCGTGACGAACAAGTTGATAATTTGGTAACAATCCTTGATGGTTACTTCGAAAACGGTGGACAACACGTTAACTTGAACGTTATGGACTTGAACGATGTTTACGAAAAGATCATGTCAGGTGAAGACGTTATCGTACGTATCTCTGGATACTGTGTAAACACTAAATACCTCACTCCAGAACAAAAAACTGAATTGACACAACGTGTCTTCCACGAAGTTCTTTCAATGGATGATGCCTTGGATGCGTTGAGCTAATCAAGTTCTTGAATAATGAAAAGGAACCCTCGGTCAGTCGACTGAGGGTTTTTGGGGCTCTTAAATTCTTTAATGCTCAATAAAAATCAAAGAGCAAACTAGGAAGCTAGCCGCAGGTTGCTCAAAACACTGTTTTGAGGTTGCAGATAGAGCTGATACGGTTTGAAGAGATTTTCGAAGAGTATAAGTCATTCTCTGAAGTGTCTCACTTCGTTTAAAAAGAGTTGGTTTAGTTGAGGAAGTAGTCTGAAATAAAAACACCACACTTTGTAAGGAAACAAGGTGTGGTTGTATTTTATCTCTTAGACCAAGTTCTCTTCATAAAGAGAAGGAGGATTGGGTAAATTTCTAGTCGTCCTGCAATCATTGCAAAGGAGAGGAGAATTTTTGAGATAGGGCTAAAGATTGAGAAACTAGATGTGGTTCCTAGAATAGGCCCGATGTTATTGAAACAGCTGAAGACAGCGCTGGTCACAACTAGAAAATCATTGCTATCTAAGCTGACAATAAAGATAAGTGCTAGCAAAATCATAGCATAGATGACAAAGTACTTGAGAATCTTATGCTGGGTATCTTTGTCAATCACCGTTTTATTAACATGGAGGGTCAAAACACGGTGGGGCGATAGGATTGATAAAATCTGGTTTTTGGCAATTTTTGAAAGGATGAGGCCTCGAATAACCTTGAGTCCACCTGCGGTTGATCCAGCAGAACCACCGATTCCCATAAGGAAGAGGAGGATAAACTGGGAGAAGAGGGGCCAGTTGGTAATATCTCCATAGCCAAAACCAGTTGTCGTAATGATATTGGAAACCTGGAAGAAGGCCATTTCAAAACTCTTTGAAAATCCCGGGTAGAGATAGAGGGTATTAAGGCTAATCAATCCTGTGGAAACCAGCACGATGACCAAGTAAGCCCGAAGTTCTTCGTCTCCAAAGAAGGCCTTGACGCGACGGAGCATGAGGTAGTAGTAGAGGTTGAAATTTACCCCAAAAACCAGAACTCCGATACTAACCAGATAGGTAATTAGTGAACTGCCATAGTGGGCAATTCCATCGTTATAGACTGTGAAACCTCCTGTTCCTGCTGTACCCATAGCGATGACAAAACTATCAAATAGAGGCATGCCAGCTAGATAATAGATGATGACAAAGAGGGAGAAGAGAGCAAGGTAGAGGAGATAGAGAATCTGGGCAGTATTTTTGAGCTTGGATACAACCTTACCAAAAACAGGACCAGGAACCTCAGCTTTCATCACTTCTAGGTGGCTATTTTTGGCATTGTCCATAATAGCAAGTGCAAAAACAAGCACTCCCATTCCTCCGATCAAGTGGGTAAAACTTCGCCAGAAGAGGAGGGAACGGCTGAGGACCGAAACATCGTTCAGAATAGTTGCTCCAGTAGTTGTAAAGCCAGAACTAATCTCAAAAAAGGCATCAATAACGCTGGGAATTTGCCCAGCAAAGACAAAGGGGAGACCACCAAAGAAAGACCAAAGGATCCAACAGAGGGCAACAATCAAGATTCCCTCCTTGGCGTAAATCCGTTGATTTTTTGGCTTCTGCAAACTCCCTGAACCGCCTAGTAATACGAGAATCCCTATGGTTGAAAAGAGGGCTGTAAAGACTTGGCTCGATTCACTGTAATAGAGAGCGACAGCTACAGGAACCAAAAGAAGAACAGCTTCAATCAAAAGTAACTTTGAAAGGAGGTAGCGAATCATACTTTTATTCATCTCTTACCTCGCGATTAAGTCATAAATCTTAGTGATATTCGGCAACAAGGTCGTTACTAGAAGCTTGTCTCCGACTTCAAGCATATCCTCCCCAGTAGGGAAAATAGTCTTGCCCTTTCGAATGATGGCTGCGATAAGAACCCCTTTTTTCAATTTCAGTTGAGAAAGAGGTTTGGCAGTCATTTTATTGGCTTCCTTGATGTGGAATTGCAGGGTTTCGATTTGGCCATTGGCTAGATGGTGCATGGCTTGAAGGTCTGAATACTGGGCATTAACCCGACCACGAATAAAGTGCATAATCGTATCTACAGCGATGCTTTTAGGTGTGATGATACTTGAAAAATCAGGTGCATTGATAATCTCGAGGAGACTGGTACGATTGACCTTGGTGATGTTTTTTTGTACACCTACGCTGTCAAGGAACATAGAAGTAATCAGATTTTCTTCATCAACCCCGGTTAGGGTTGCAACGGCATCATAGTTTTGAGCACTTTCTTCCAGCAGGATATCTTTTGCGGTACCATCTCCTTGGACAATATAGAGATTTGGAAATTTCTCACTAAAGAAGCTGGCGATTTCGGGATTGATTTCAATGACTTTGGTATCAATACGACTATCTTTGAGGATACCTAGTAGATAATATGCAATTCTACCAGCTCCAACAATAAGAAGACTTTTCACGGCACGAGACTTGAAATAATTATGGAAGAGCATCATATCAACACGGTTACCAGTGACAAAGATTCTGTCTTTATCCTGTACAGTCATGTCACCACTTGGAATGATAATTTGATGATCCCTCTCTATCGCGCAGACAATAACATTGCCAAATTTTTTCCGAAAATCAGAAATAGGCATTTGGCAAAGACCGCTAGAAGACTTAACAGTGAATTCCATTAAACTGACTCTTCCACCAAAGAAACGTTCGACAGAGAGAGCATTTGGGAAGTCAATGATATTAGCAATAGCGCGGGCAGCCAAGAGTTCAGGGTTAACGATAAGAGAAAAACCAAGAATATTCTTTTCTTTGAAATAAGAGTTAGAGTATTCAGGGTTCCGCACCCGAACGATGGTTTCTTTAGCCCCCATTTTCTTAGCTAGAACGGCTGCAATCATGTTCACTTCATCGTACTCAGTCAGGGCGATAAAGATATCACAATCCTGAACACTAGCTTGTTCAAGGATGGTGAAATCGGCCCCGTTACCAAGGATACCCATGATATCAAAGCGATTAACAATATGATTGAGAACGGCTTCGTCTTGCTCAATCAGTAAAACATCATGCTTTTCTGCAACCAAGGAGCGACAGAGGGCAGAACCAACTTTTCCCCCTCCGACAAGGATAATTTTCATAATAAAACCTACTTTTTCATGATGTAACTATCATACCCTTTTTCAAGAAAAAATGCACCTACTAGCTAATAACAAGAGCTTTTAATGGAATTTTGTTATAAGGTAAAACTATACCCAAACCAATTGAAATAGCTATTAGCGACTTCCTCTGAAATATGGTATGATAAAGGGTATATAAGGAGACAAAATGAATAATAATTTACTGGTATTACAATCAGACTTTGGTCTGGTTGATGGTGCGGTATCGGCTATGATTGGAGTGGCTTTAGAAGAGTCTCCAACCTTAAAAATCCATCACTTGACGCACGATATCACGCCTTATAATATTTTTGAGGGGAGCTATTGATATTCTGGATGTTCGTTTTGGACCTCTATCACGCTGATATGCTGGTCTATCAGAATCATGTTGTTTATGGCAAATCATTTGCAGATGTGAGAGTTGGGCAACCCATCCTTTACATCAACTCTCTCTATCGTTTAGGTCTGGCTATCAACCAAGGTTCTTTTGCCAAGGCTTATAATGTAGGTGTCGGTTCGTCTTGGACCATTGAAATAAAGAAAATAGAATCATAAAATAGGAGAATATAGATGAAAAATCAATCAATTAAACAAGTTGTTGCTATCGGTGTTGGAGCTGCGCTCTTTGTTGTTATCGGGATGATCAGCATTCCGACGCCTGTTCCCAATACAAGCATCCAGCTTCAGTATGCGGTACAGAGCCTCTTGTCTATCATTTTTGGGCCTCTAGTGGGATTACTTGTTGGTTTAATCGGGCATGCGGTGAAGGACTCTCTTGCTGGCTACGGTCTTTGGTGGACTTGGATTATTGCTAGCGGTCTCTTTGGTCTAGCTGTCGGACTCTTTAGAAAATACATTCGAGTAACACAGGGTGTTTTTGAATTGAAGGATATTGTCTTCTTTAACCTCATTCAGATTGTCGCAAATGCTCTGGTTTGGGGTGTCTTGGCACCACTTGGAGATGTTGTGATTTATCAAGAAGCGGCAGAAAAAGTATTTGCCCAAGGGATTGTTGCAGGTATTGCTAACGCTGTGACTATTGCTATCGCAGGAACTCTTCTTTTGATAGCTTATTCACGTACGCAGACTCGTTCAGGAAGTTTGAAAAAGGATTAACATAAGGGAAAGGGCTGGGCGACCAGTCTTTTTCGATGTTTATAGACTAGTCAGGTAACCAGTCTAGGCTAGGAATCTTGTTGGTGCTAAGTTTTTAAGAGAAGAGTCTGCAAGAAGGGGTTAGTTTATGATAAAATAGAAGTCTAAGAAGCGAATGAAGAGAGTAAGATGAAAGAAGCTATAATTGAGTGGAAGGATTTCTCTTTCCAGTATGAAACGCAACAAGAACCAACCTTGCAAGGGGTGAATTTGACCATTTACAAGGGAGAGAAAGTCTTAATTGTTGGACCATCTGGGTCAGGTAAGTCTACCTTGGGTCAATGTTTGAATGGGATTATTCCCAATATTTACAAGGGTCATATGTCTGGAGAATTTTTGATCAAGGGCCAAGCAGCCTTTGATATGAGCATCTATGACAAATCTCATCTGGTAAGCACAGTTTTGCAGGATACAGATGGGCAGTTTATCGGTTTATCCGTTGCAGAGGATTTAGCTTTTGCTCTAGAAAATGATGTGACAGCTCTAGAAGAGATGAAAGGTCGTGTTCATAAATGGGCTGAAAAGTTGGACCTTCTTTCTTTACTGAATCAGCGCCCTCAGGATTTGTCAGGTGGACAAAAGCAGCGAGTTAGTCTAGCTGGTGTTTTGATTGATGAGAGTCCGATTCTCTTGTTTGATGAGCCACTCGCCAATCTGGATCCCAAGTCAGGTCAAGATATTATCGAATTGATTGACCAGATTCATAAGGAGGAGGGGACGACGACTCTTATTATTGAGCACCGTTTGGAGGATGTTTTGCATCGACCTGTGGATCGGATTGTCTTGATAAACGATGGTCGTATCCTTTTTAATGGGAGCCCTGACCAGTTACTGGCGACTGATTTATTGACCCAAAATGGAATCCGAGAACCTCTTTATCTTACCACTCTCCGTCAATTGGGTGTGGATTTAGCCAAGGAAGAACAATTAGCAAATCTGGATAACTTGTCTATCTCGAAAGGTCAGGTTCAGTTGCGAACGGAGCTGGTAAAAGAGACTCCAGAATTACAGTCACTCTTTAGACTAGAGGATGTGTCTTTTTCTTATGATGATAGACCAATTTTAAAATTCATTTATCTGGATATTAAAAAGGGCGAAAAGATTGCCATTGTCGGAAAAAATGGGGCTGGGAAATCAACCCTTGCCAAGGCCTTAAGTAGCTTTATTCAGACGGAAGGCCGCTATCTTTGGGAAGGTCAGGATATAAAAGGAGATTCTGTTGCAGAGCGGGCGGAACGAGTAGGCTATGTACTGCAAAATCCCAATCAAATGATTTCAACCAATATGATTTTTGATGAGGTGGCTCTAGGACTTCGTTTGCGACGTGTGGACGAGCAGGAAATTGAAACGAGAGTCTATGAAACCTTGAAAATCTGTGGTCTTTATGAATTCCGTAATTGGCCTATTTCTGCCCTGTCGTTTGGGCAGAAAAAGCGTGTCACGATTGCATCGATTTTGGTTTTAGGAGCTGAAATTATTCTCCTAGATGAACCGACAGCAGGTCAAGACCAGAAGAACTATACTGAGATTATGGAATTTCTCGAAGAACTGCATCAAAAAGGGCATACCATTGTCATGATTACGCATGATATGCAATTGATGCTGGATTATTCAGACAGGGCCCTCGTCATGGTTGACGGGGAATTGATTGCCGATACGGATCCAGCTAGTCTGTTGAGCAATCCTGAGTTGCTAGTAAAAGCCAACCTAAAAGAAACCTCTATCTTCAACTTGGCTAAGAAACTAGATGTGGATCCACTTGCTTTAACGGCATTTTACAAAGAAAGGAGAGAAGGATGCAAGCTAAATTAATCGGTTACCAGCATAGAGATACTGTGATTCATCGCTTGTCAGGAGCTGGGAAACTCCTCTTTTTCATCCTCGTGTCCTTGGCTGCCATGATTAGCTATGATACCAGACTGCTTGTTCTGATTGCTATCTTTTCGGTCTATCTCCTCTATTTGTCAGAAATCCGTTTTAAAGATGTTTCTTTTGTAGCCGTTTTTGCGACGGTATTTGCCGTTTTAAATGTCTTGATGGTCTATCTCTTTTCTCCCGAGTATGGGGTTGGACTTTACGGAGAGAGAAGTGTGATTTGGCAGGGAATCGGTGCCTACACCCTGACCGGCCAGGAGCTATTTTACCTGCTAAATTTGGCCATTAAGTACCTTTGCACCATTCCTCTGGCTATTATCTTTTTGATGACAACTCATCCTAGTCAGTTCGCATCCAGTTTAAATCAAATTGGTGTGCCTTACAAGATTGCCTATTCAGTCAGCCTGACCTTGCGCTATATTCCAGATTTGCAGGAAGAATTCTTTACCATCAAGACGTCTCAGGAAGCGCGTGGGATGGAATTATCCAAGAAAGCTTCTCTTATGCAACGAATCAAAGGCAATCTGCTCATTATTACTCCCTTGATTTTTAGCTCGCTAGAACGGATTGATACCATTGCGACAGCCATGGAACTTCGACGCTTTGGGAAAGAGAAAAAACGCACTTGGTATAGTTATCAGGCCTTGAAAAAAGGAGACTATCTTACCTTGCTCTTGGCAGCCTTGTTTTTAGTAGCTAGTTTACTACTTATCTTGCAGAATCAGGGACGATTTTACAATCCTTGGAAGTAGCTTGAAAAAATTGAAAAAATCAAGTCGTTTCTATTGACAATGATTCTGAAAGTGTTATACTAAGAAAGTAGTTTCGCTGATTTACTTCAAACCTGTTGTGAGGTAAGTTAACGATGCCTTAACCACGCTGTTTGCTGAGCTTGACTCCGGGCAGTGTGGCTATTTTTTTGCAATGGTAAAAGGAAGCAAATCATGACAAATCACATTGTATTATTTGAACCACAAATTCCACAAAATACAGGCAATATCGCGCGTACTTGCGCTGCGACCAATTCTCCCCTCCACATCATCAAGCCTATGGGTTTTCCTATCGATGACCGCAAGATGAAGCGAGCTGGGTTGGATTATTGGGATAAGCTAGAGATTTATTTTTACGAGAGTTTGGAAGATTTCATGTCTCGGATGAGGGGTAAACTTTATCTGATTTCGAAATTCGCTGAGAAGGTGTATTCTGAGGTGGATTTATCGACTGACGAAGACCATTATTTTCTATTTGGACGTGAAGACAAGGGCTTGCCTGAGGACTTTATGCGAGAACATCCTGAGAAAGCTCTCCGTATTCCTATGAATGATGAACATGTCCGCAGTCTCAATGTGTCTAATACCGTCTGCATGATTGTCTATGAGGCTCTCCGCCAGCAGAACTTTGCAGGTCTTGAGCTTGTTCACACCTATGAAGTGGATAAATTGAAATAAAAAATGAAAATGAAAATGAACAAAATGCTTGCGCTTGCAAGCGTTTTTTGTTATGATAAAAGAGTCTTCAGGGCAGGGTGAAATTCCCGACCGGCGGTAAATTTGACTAGCTATTTTAGCTTTCTCGTCGTTGTCTTGTCTCGATATACTTTAATACTCAATGAAAATCAAAGAGCAAACTAGGAAGCTAGCCGCAAGCTGTACTTGAGTACGGTAAGGCGACGCTGACGTGGTTTGAATTTGATTTTTGAAGAGTATAAGTATTATCTTTGACTGCGACGCCTAGATAAATCTAAAATATCTTAGCCAAATAAGTCCGCGAGCGCAAGCTGATGTGGTGAGATTCCACAACCGACAGTATAGTCTGGATGGGAGAAGACGAAAGAATAGCTTTGTCTGTTCTGATCGATTTATAGCTAGATTATAACCGCTTGCTTTTGTTTTCGTTAATAGAGTGAGAGGGAACTTTTGGGATATAAAAAGTGAGAATAGATAGAGGGATCCTTTCTAACTTCTTCTGATTTTATAGAAAATTGGAGGAACCTGTTATGACAAACACACGTCGACTTTCGACCATTGCGATTCTATCAGCCATCTCATTTGTGCTGATGTACTTTGACTTTCCGCTTTTACCAGCGGCATCCTTCCTCAAGATCGAATTTAGTATCTTGCCAGTCCTTGTGGGTCTGGTGGTTATGGATTTGCCTGCTGCTCTAGGAATTCTCTTGCTTCGCTCAGTCTTGAAATTGCTTCTTAATAGTCAAGGAGTGAATACTTACATTGGTTTGCCAATGAATATCGTAGCTTTGGGAGTTTTTGTCATCGTATTTGCTTTGATTTGGAAAAAGGAACAGACAACCCTTCGTTTCCTACTAGGCTCTCTAGCTGGAACTATTGGCTTGACCGTGGCTATGTTGGTTCTCAACTATGTTTACGCTGTTCCTTTGTACGCTAAGTTTGCTAACTTTGATATTGGAAAAATTTTGGGACTTTCCAACTACCTAATGACCATGGTATTACCTTTTAATTTGATTGAGGGTGTTATCTTTGCCGTTTCATTCTGGTTGTTGTATGTTCTCTTGAAACCAACCTTAAAACATTATGAAAGATAAACAAATATTTTTAATGAAGGGCAGTTTTGCCCTTTTACTTTTCGTTATTCTTGGCTATATGGTCAAATTTTACCCTGAAACGCTGGTCGGTTTTGACCAACCGATTCAGACTGCCGTTCGAGGAGACTTGCCAGATTATTTGACTATTCTTTTCAGGACCATCACACGCTTGATTGATATCCCAGTGATTATCACTTGGGTCGTCATTACAGCTTTTATCTTTTATCGTAAGAGATGGAAGATTGAAAGCCTACTTATGCTGGGGAATTTGGCTTTGGCAGGTCTTTTAATCGTGACCTTTAAAAATATCTACCAGCGCCCACGGCCAGCTATCTTACACTTGGTTGAGGAGAAGGGATTTTCCTTCCCAAGTGGCCATTCTCTGGCAGTAACCTTGGTGGTAGGTACTCTGATTGTCATTCTCAGTCAACGGATTAAAAATCCAGTCTGGAGAAAAATCGTGCAAATCGTCCTTGGGTTCTACCTAGTCAGTGTGCTGGTATCAAGAATCTATCTGGGAGTTCACTATCCATCAGACGTTCTTGCTAGTCTCTGTGTGGGCTTGGGAGTCTTATTTATCGAGTTTCCCTTCTATGATAAGCTTCGCTTCCAATGGCGATTTAAAGGCAAGCAGAAGTGATGGAAAAGATAAAAAATTGTACAAATACAAATAGAACCATATGAAATATATACTTGAAACATGTTTTGGAATTTGATATATTTTAATAAATAAAGCAAGGAGGAAGAAAGTGTGGGTATGTTATTAGCGACACGCTTAAAAAATAAAAGAAAGGAATTAAAATTATCTCAAAAAGAATTAGCTGAGGGGATTTGTGAGCAAGGGCAGATTAGCCGTATGGAGCAAGGTAAATACTCACCTGGGTCAGAATTACTCTTTCAACTATCTAAGCGATTGAAGGTGAGCATGGATTATTTCTTTGAAGATACTGAGGTTTCTAGTTTAGAAAATATTGATAAGTTTAAAGAACTATCTAAGAAATTTTTGGATGAGAGGGAATATGAATCTCTCCATTATATTTATGAACTGGAAAAATCTAAACGTGCTCGTCTATCTGCTAAAGACCAGATTTATTTGGACTGGATTGATACATTAGTTCAATTCCGTTATCTAAATCATCAAACAGAGGCAGTTGCGAAACTGGAAAAAATACTGTTATCTCTGAAAAAATCTGATTTTTACTATCTACAACTGGGAAATACCTTGGCTAATTTTTATTTTGATATGGGGCAGGAAGACACATATCAGGAACTCTATCAACTTTTAAAAGAGCACCTCCAGTCACTATCTGTTCATCATTTGGAACAGTTAGAATTGATGATTAAATTCCGATATAACTATTGTAGATATTTGTGGTTGAATGAACGAACATCTGAAGCTATAGAAGAAATTACAGAAACAATAGCTATTTGTAAAAGGTATAATAGTAGTTATCGATTAGCAGATTTGTATTGTTTATTGGGAAATATAAGCGTGGGATTTGCTGAAAGGGATAGGATACTAGGTTTTTATCAAGTATCTTATCAGCTTTACAAGCACGAAGAGAACCAGAGAATGATGCTAGAAATTGAGAAGGAAATGAAATTATTGGAAAGAGAAGATTAAGAAAAAGATTTGTATTTTCAGATAACTTAAATTCATATTTTAAAAAAAATAAGAGAACGCCATAAAAATTATTGACAAAGTAAAATTGATATGTTAGAATATCATCAATAGTTTTTGATTTTGGTATTGGAACTTTGGGGATATATTGGGCGTTGTTAGGATTTCAATTTCCTTTTGAGCTGAAGAAGGAGGCAATCCAATGAATACTTTTCTGACCAATAAAAATTATCGGATGTTGCTGATTAATCAATGGGTTTCGTCATTTGGTGATACGCTGTTTTATATTTCCTTTATTTCTTATGTATCTGGCTATCAATTTGCTTCATTAGCTGTTCTTTGTATAACAGTTTCGGAGACTTTGCCGCAGATTTCTCAGTTGTTCACAGGCGTTATTGCCGATTTTCAAAAAAATCGTGTTGCAAAATATATTGCTATATTGGCAAGTAAGTTTCTGCTTTATACTCTATTGACACTGTTTGTAACAGATAAGAACTTCTCTATGGAGATGGTTCTCCTTATTTGCGGAATCAATCTTTTATCAGATACCATGAGTTATTTTGCAGGTGCTATGATTTCTCCTTTGTATGTGAGGATTATCGGAGATGATATGACAGATGCTATGGGGTTTAGACAGGCAACTGCTGGTGTAGTTAATATTCTCAGCAACCTTATAGGGGGAGTTTTGATTGGGGTCATCAGTCTTCAGATGTTTGTGGGTTTGAATGCTTTGACCTTTCTTTTTGCACTGTTGGGTGTGGTGTTTATTCGTACTTCTTTGAGAGATATTGAGGGACAGATGGAGGTTAGTAAAAGATTAACCGCAAAATCTTTTGGGGAGCATTTCCTCCATTCAATGAAGATATTGTCAAGTTTTCCAGCCATCATCAAATTAATATTCATTGCAGCTATGAACCAAGTGATTTTAAGCATTATTACCCCTTTAACGACTTTGATGTTAATCCATCATCCATTTATCTTCTTTGACACTGGGAAATCCATTGCAGCATTGTCAGTGGTTATTTTTTCAGGAACGATTGTGGGAAGTTTTTTGAGTGGAGGTATCCTAAAAAATATTCCCATAAAAATGATTGTCTACTTTGAAGAAATTATGCATCTCTGTATTCTCTTTTCTTGGTTGACCAATCATTTCCTCCTTTTATTGGTAGTTGTCTTCTTATGCGCAGTTGCAGTAGGAATGATGGGGCCTCGGATTTTCAACCTTGTATTCTCGATGGTTCCAGAAGAAGTCATGGGAACCATCCAGTCAGTGCTTGGAGTATTCAATGTTGTTGTACCAGGAATTCTTAGCATGCTCATCGTTGCCTTAGCGAGTGCTACAAACCTAAAAATCACAGTGCTTCCACTTTTTATTTTTGTATTGACTGCCTTAGCAATTGTGAAAGAAATGAAAATAGAGTAATAGTAGTATGAACTACTGTCTCTTTTTGGGTGGGAGTTCACTATCCATCAGACGTTCTTGCCAGTCTCTGTGTGGGCTTGGGAGTCTTGTTTATCGAGTTTCCCTTCTATGATCAGCTCCGCTTCCAATGGCGATTTAAAGGCAAACAGAAGTGAGTATCAAATTCCCTTGAGGAGAAAGAAATGAAAGTCAACATAAAAGATCTTCATCCAACTCAACTATACTTATCAGAAAAGAAACTGGCAGGAATCCAGACACTTTATCAGTCTGTAGAACTAAACAATGTTGATCCAATTGCTATTCTTGCATTTGGAAATTGCTTGTTGATTACAGATGGGCATCACAGGGCTTATCAGGCTTTATTGGCAGGTCGGGATACGATTTCTGCTGAGTTTGATAGAGACGGCGGTGATGAACTATATCATCTCTATGCGCAAGCTTGTGAGGAAAGAAAGGTTTACTCTGTTCTGGATTTAAAAAATCATATCTTACCTCAAGATGAGTATGAAGCAAAATGGTATAACTGGTGTGAGGGTTTTAATCAAGCAGCAACTCTCTTATTGAAAAGGAAAGCAGATGAAACAGACCCTACAAATAGATGATGCACTGCGTCTTGTTCCTTATTATCAGGTCAATCATTGTGAGGAAGCTTTTGCTTGGTATCAGGATGTGAACTTGGTTTACCTCGTAGATGGTGTGAAGAGACCGTACAGTCCAGCGACCTTGGAAGCTATGTATTCCTATTTGGATCAGCATGGTGAGCTTTTTTGGATTGAAGTTAAGGAGAAGGGAGAATGGTTTCCAATTGGGGATGTTACTCTATCTCAGGATAATCTCCCCATTGTGATTGGGAATCCCGCTTACCAACATCGAGGACTTGGGAAAAAGGTTCTAAGTACTTTGATTGAATTGGCTCGAGTAAAAGGATGGAAAGAATTGAAAGTCAAGGAAATCTATACCTACAATCATGCTTCTAGGAGGTGTTTCAAGTCGCTTGGATTTGTGGAAGATGGAGCAACAGAAAAAGGAACGAGTTTTATATTGAAATTAGTCTAATCTAACTTGTTTTTTAACTAAAAATCTGATAAACTAAGTAGTAATTGAATAGGAATCCGCAAGACTAGTAACTCAAGGGAAGTATATCAGGGAGGAGAGCCGTGACTGCAAGCTCTCTATATGAAAGCTGGGCGAATTCACTTGCGCATGGATTTAGAAATAAAGGTCTGACTTGTCAGATGAAAACGGATGGTACCGCGTGTCAACGCTCCGATTGGAGTTTTTGGCATGTGGTTTTCTTTTTATCTACGAGAGACTGATGGAGGAATTATGTCAACTATTGAAGAACAATTAAAAGCGCTTCGTGAAGAAACGCTGGCTAGCTTGAAGCAGATTACTGCTGAAAATGAAAAAGAGATGCAAGACTTGCGTGTCTCTGTCCTTGGTAAAAAAGGGTCGCTTACGGAAATCCTCAAAGGGATGAAGGATGTCTCAGCTGAGATGCGTCCAATCATCGGGAAACATGTTAATGAAGCTCGTGATGTTTTGACCGCAGCCTTTGAAGAAACAGCTAAGCTCTTGGAAGAAAAGAAAGTTGCAGCTCAATTAGCTAGTGAGAGCATCGATGTAACACTTCCAGGTCGTCCTGTTGCGGTTGGTCACCGTCATGTTCTCACACAAACCAGTGAAGAAATCGAAGATATCTTCATCGGGATGGGTTACCAAGTTGTGGATGGTTTTGAAGTGGAGCAAGACTACTACAACTTTGAGCGTATGAATCTTCCAAAAGATCACCCAGCTCGTGATATGCAGGATACTTTCTACATCACAGAAGAAATCTTGCTTCGTACTCACACGTCTCCAGTTCAGGCGCGTGCTATGGATGCTCATGATTTTTCAAAAGGTCCTTTGAAAATGATCTCACCAGGACGTGTGTTCCGTCGTGATACGGACGATGCAACCCACAGTCACCAGTTCCACCAAATCGAAGGCTTGGTTGTTGGGAAAAACATCTCTATGGCAGACCTTCAAGGAACCCTTCAGTTGATTGTCCAAAAAATGTTTGGTGAAGAGCGTCAGATCCGTTTGCGTCCATCTTATTTCCCATTCACAGAGCCATCTGTTGAAGTGGATGTTTCTTGCTTCAAGTGTGGTGGAGAAGGCTGTAACGTATGTAAGAAAACAGGTTGGATTGAGATTATGGGTGCCGGTATGGTTCACCCACGTGTCCTTGAAATGAGTGGAATCGATGCGACTGTTTACTCTGGCTTTGCCTTTGGTCTTGGAAAAGAGCGTGTCGCTATGCTTCGTTACGGAATTAACGATATCCGTGGATTCTACCAAGGCGATGTCCGCTTCTCAGAACAGTTTAAATAAGATTGAAACCTGAAACATAGTCCTAGTCATTTTTTCTCTATAGAGAATGGTAAGGACTGACTCGAAGAAAAAGAAAGGAATTGAAAAGGTCACACTGGGTGGGATCTTACAATCAGAATTATGCTTGTATCTTATAAATGGTTAAAAGAATTGGTGGACATTGATGTGCCATCACAAGAGTTGGCTGAAAAAATGTCAACTACGGGGATTGAGGTAGAAGGTGTTGAATCACCTGCTGCTGGTCTCTCAAAAATTGTCGTCGGTGAGGTCTTGTCTTGCGAAGATGTGCCAGAAACTCACCTCCATGTTTGTCAGGTTAACGTTGGCGAAGAAGAAGCTCGTCAAATCGTTTGTGGTGCACCGAATGTGCGTGCTGGTATCAAGGTCATGGTGGCACTTCCAGGAGCTCGCATCGCTGACAACTATAAAATTAAAAAAGGGAAAATTCGTGGCTTGGAGTCACTTGGAATGATCTGTTCACTTGGTGAATTGGGAATTTCTGACTCAGTTGTACCAAAGGAATTTGCAGATGGCATCCAAATCTTGCCAGAAAATGCCGTTCCAGGTGAGGAAGTCTTCTCATACTTAGACTTGGATGATGAAATTATCGAACTTTCAATCACTCCAAACCGTGCGGACGCTCTTTCTATGCGTGGGGTAGCTCACGAAGTGGCAGCCATCTATGACAAGGCAGTCAACTTTAAAGAATTTACTCTTTCAGAAACTGACCAAGCTGCAGCAGATGCTCTTTCTGTGGGCATTGAGACAGACAAGGCGCCTTACTATGCAGCTCGTATCTTGGACAATGTGACTATCGCACCAAGTCCACAATGGTTGCAAAACCTCCTCATGAACGAAGGTATCCGTCCAATCAATAACGTAGTGGATGTGACCAACTACATCCTGCTCTACTTTGGTCAGCCTATGCATGCCTTTGACTTGGATACCTTTGAAGGGAATGACATCCGTGTGCGTGAAGCGCGTGCTGGTGAAAAATTGGTGACTTTAGATGGTGAAGAACGTGACTTAGACGTGAATGACTTAGTTATCACTGTCGCAGACAAGCCAGTAGCTCTTGCAGGTGTCATGGGTGGGCAAGCAACAGAAATCTCGGAAAAATCTAGTCGTGTCGTCCTTGAAGCTGCTGTCTTCAACGGAAAATCAATCCGTAAGACCAGCGGTCGCCTCAACCTTCGTTCTGAGTCGTCTTCTCGCTTTGAAAAAGGCATCAATGTGGCAACAGTCAATGAAGCCCTTGATGCGGCAGCTAGTATGATTGCCGAACTTGCTGGTGCGACGGTTCGTAAGGGCATCGTTTCAGCAGGTGAGCTTGATACTTCTGATGTGGAAGTTTCTTCTACCCTTGCAGACGTCAACCGTGTCCTTGGAACAGATCTTTCATACGCTGATGTCGAAGATGTATTCCGTCGTCTTGGATTTGGCCTTTCTGGAAATGCAGAATCATTTACAGTCAGCGTACCACGTCGTCGTTGGGATATCACCATCGAAGCAGACCTCTTTGAAGAAATCGCTCGTATCTATGGATATGACCGCTTGCCAACCAGTCTTCCAAAAGATGACGGTACAGCTGGTGAATTGACTGCAACTCAAAAACTTCGCCGTCAAGTTCGTACCATCGCTGAAGGGGCAGGTTTGACAGAAATCATTACCTACGCTCTAACAACTCCTGAAAAAGCAGTTGAGTTCACAGCTCAACCAAGTAACCTTACAGAACTTATGTGGCCAATGACTGTGGACCGTTCTGTCCTCCGTCAAAATATGATTTCAGGTATTTTGGATACGGTGGCCTACAACGTAGCTCGTAAGAATAAAAACTTGGCACTTTACGAGATCGGAAAAGTCTTTGAACAAACAGGCAATCCAAAAGAAGAACTTCCAAATGAAATCAATAGCTTTGCCTTTGCTTTGACAGGTTTGGTTGCTGAAAAAGATTTCCAAACAGCAGCAGTTCCAGTTGATTTCTTCTATGCTAAAGGAATCCTAGAAGCCCTCTTTACTCGCTTGGGACTTGAAGTGACTTATACAGCAACAGCTGAAATTGCTAGTCTCCACCCAGGACGTACAGCTATGATTTCCATAGGTGACCAAGTTCTTGGTTTCCTTGGACAAGTGCATCCAGTCACTGCTAAGGCTTACGATATTTCAGAAACGTATGTAGCGGAACTTAATCTTTCAGCCATCGAGTCTGCCCTTCAACCTGCTACTCCATTTGTGGAAATTACTAAATTCCCAGCAGTCAGCCGTGACGTTGCCCTTCTCCTCAAGGCAGAAGTAACTCATCAAGAAGTTGTAGATGCTATCCAAGCTGCAGGCGTGAAACGTTTGACAGATATCAAACTCTTTGACGTCTTCTCAGGTGAGAAATTGGGACTTGGTATGAAGTCAATGGCCTATAGCTTGACATTCCAAAATCCAGAAGATAGCTTAACGGATGAAGAAGTCGCACGCTATATGGAAAAAATCCAAGCATCACTTGAAGAAAAAGTCAGTGCAGAAGTGCGTTAATTCATCAATCCATCCTTCGGGGTGGATTTTTGCTTTTCAAATAACAATTCAGGATCAAAAATAGACAGTTGAGGAGCGGAGGTGATAAATTGGGGTTTGCTACTGTATAATGGATTTATCACTAAAAACGCTCCAGGCCATATTTTACATAGCAATAGTCTTCTAAAAATGGACAGAAATCATTGTAAAGGCTATCAAAAAGGAGTATAATGAGTGCAAGACATTTCGGAGGTGAAAGATGCTAGAAGTAAGAAGTCTAGAGAAAAGTTTTGGATCCAAGCAAGTTTTGTTTGGTATTGACTTTCAAGCACGACCAGGTCGTATTTTAGGACTAGTCGGAAAAAATGGTGCTGGGAAAACAACGATTTTCCACAGTATTTTGAAGTTTTTAGAATACCAAGGAGAGATTAATCTGGATGGGCAGGATATTCGTCAGGAGACCTATGCTCGGATTGGCTATCTACCTGAAGAACGCAGTCTCATGCCTAAATTGACAGTCCTTGAACAAGTTCGTTACTTGGCGACTCTAAAAGGCATGGATGCCAAGGAGGTCAAGGAAAAACTTCCTCAATGGATGAAGAAGTTGGAAGTGAAAGGAAAGCTGACAGATAAAATTAAGAGTCTGTCAAAAGGAAATCAGCAGAAGATTCAGCTTATTATTACTCTGATTCATGAACCAGATTTGATTATCTTGGATGAGCCTTTCAGTGGTTTGGACCCAGTCAATACTGAATTGCTCAAACAAGTCATTTTTCAGGAAAAAGAGCGCGGAGCAACCATTATCTTCTCTGACCATGTCATGACCAACGTCGAGGAACTTTGTGACGATATTTTGATGATTCGAGATGGTCGTGTGGTCTTGCATGGACCAGTTCAGGATGTCCGCAATCAATACGGGAAAACGCGTCTCTTTGTTTCAAGTGAACGAAGTAAGGAAGAATTGGAAAACCTTCCTCATGTCAAACAGGTGAGCTTGACTAAACAAGGCAGTTGGAAATTGATCTTGGAGGATGAGAGTGCTGGTAGAGAACTCTTCCCAATCTTGACTCAGGGGCAATATATCGCAACCTTTGACCAACAAGCGCCAACAATCGATGAAATCTTTAAACTAGAATCAGGGGTGGAAGTATGAGAAATATGTGGGTTGTAATCAAGGAAACCTATCTTCGACATGTCAAATCGTGGAGTTTCTTCTTTATGGTGATTTCACCGTTCCTCTTTTTAGGAATCTCTGGAGGAATTGCTTATCTCCAAGGTTCTTCAATGGCTAAAAATGATAAAGTGGCAGTAGTGACAACAGTGCCATCTGTAGCAGAAGGACTGAAGAATGTAAATGGTGTTAACTTTGACTACAAAGACGAAGCAAGTGCCAAAGAAGCGATTAAAGATGAAAAATTAAAAGGCTATCTGACTATTGACCAAGAGGATAGTGTCTTGAAGGCAGTTTATCATGGCGAAACGTCGCTTGAAAATGGAATTAAATTTGCAGTTACAGGTACACTCAATGAACTGCAAAATCAGCTTAATCGTTCAACTGCCTCCTTGTCTCAAGAGCAGGAAAAACGCTTAGCGCAGACAATTCAATTCACAGAAAAGATTGATGAAGCCAAGGAAAATAAAAAGTTTATTCAAACAATGGCAGCAGGCGCCTTAGGATTCTTTCTTTATATGATTCTGATTACCTATGCGGGTGTGACGGCTCAGGAAGTTGCCAGTGAAAAAGGCACCAAAATTATGGAAGTTGTCTTTTCTAGCATAAGGGCTAGTCACTATTTCTATGCGCGGATGATGGCTTTGTTTCTGGTAATTTTAACGCATATCGGGATTTATGTTGTAGGTGGTCTGGCAGCTATTCTGCTCTTTAAGGATTTGCCTTTCTTGGCTCAGTCTGGTATTTTGAATCACTTGGGAGATGCATTCTCTCTGAATACCTTGCTCTTTATTTTGGTCAGTCTCTTTATGTATGTGGTCTTGGCAGCCTTCCTAGGATCTATGGTTTCTCGTCCTGAGGACTCAGGAAAAGCCTTGTCGCCTTTGATGATTTTGATTATGGGTGGTTTTTTTGGAGTGACAGCTCTAGGTGCAGCTGGTGACAATCTCATCTTGAAGATTGGTTCTTATATTCCCTTTATTTCGACCTTCTTTATGCCATTTAGAACCATTAATGGCTATGCAAATGGCCTAGAAGCATGGATTTCGCTAGCTATTACAGTGATTTTTGCGGTGGTAGCAACAGGATTTATCGGACGCATGTATGCTAGCCTAGTCCTTCAAACGGATGATTTAGGAATCTGGAAAACCTTTAAACGTGCCTTAGCTTATAAATAGAAGAGCCTCGCGGAAGCGAGGTTTTTTAGAGATAAAAAGAGTGGAATTCAGAAAAATATTTTTCATATCTATTGACTTTTAGGGGTAAAATTTGGTATTATAGTAGGCGGTATTGTTTACCCCATTTGAAAGGCCCCGGAACCTTCCAAATACTTTTCGATGGGAAGGAACACCCATCACCGTAAACAAAAATCGAACTATATATAGGAGAAATCATGAACAAAACAACATTTATGGCTAAACCAGGCCAAGTTGAACGTAAATGGTACGTAGTTGACGCAACTGATGTACCACTTGGACGTCTTTCTGCAGTAGTTGCTAGCGTACTTCGCGGAAAAAACAAACCAACATTTACACCACACACTGATACAGGTGACTTTGTGATTGTTATCAATGCTGAAAAAGTTAAATTGACTGGTAAAAAAGCAACTGATAAAATCTACTACACTCACTCAAACCACCCAGGTGGATTGAAACAAATCTCTGCAGGTGAACTTCGTTCTAAAAATGCAGTACGTTTGATCGAGAAATCAGTTAAAGGTATGCTTCCACACAATACTCTTGGACGCGCTCAAGGTATGAAGTTGAAAGTATTTGTTGGAGCTGAGCACACTCACGCTGCACAACAACCAGAAGTTCTTGACATTTCAGGACTTATCTAAGGAAAGGAACAATAAAGTATGTCACAAGCACAATATGCAGGTACTGGACGTCGTAAAAACGCTGTTGCACGCGTTCGCCTTGTTCCAGGAACTGGTAAAATCACTGTTAACAAAAAAGATGTTGAAGAGTACATCCCACACGCTGACCTTCGTCTTGTCATCAACCAACCATTCGCAGTTACTTCAACTGTAGGTTCATACGACGTTTTCGTTAACGTTGTAGGTGGTGGATACGCTGGTCAATCAGGAGCTATCCGTCACGGTATCGCTCGTGCCCTTCTTCAAGTAGATCCAGACTTCCGCGATTCATTGAAACGCGCAGGACTTCTTACACGTGACTCACGTAAAGTTGAACGTAAGAAACCAGGTCTTAAGAAAGCTCGTAAAGCATCACAATTCTCAAAACGTTAATCAATACGATTATATCAACGTTTCAAAGCACTTTGCAAAGATTTTGCAAAGTGCTTTTTTGTCGATTTTTGAGCTTGAATAGCTTTGTGATAACCTTCTGATAACCTCTTCTAAATTTTAAAAATCATGATTTATTTTGCTTTATTGAGATAATCTGCAAATTTGTCAATAGAGTTTTTCTCACCAGTTTTTGTAGTGTGAGTATAGATATCTAATGTCATCTGACTGCTTGCGTGGCCAAGTCGTTTTGATGTATTAGAAGGGTCGATTCCAATTTCAGACATAAGTGTTGCATGTGTATGTCTGAACCCATGTGGGCTAATTGGTTTTAATTTATGCTTTTTAATAATTCGATTCAGTACATTGTTAATGTAGTCAGCATGCAGGGGTTCAATTTTGTCATTGCTTGATATGTAAGAGAACATATACTCGTTACTAATATTCAGCTTCGTGAGAGGCAATTGAGATTGTTCTTTTAGATAGAAATTTCTCCATTGTTTAATAATATCGATTGTCTCATTATCAAGATAGATTGTGCGAACTGAAGATTCATTCTTTGTACTCTTTTCAATAGCTTTACCGTCAATTCTTCCTAGACTTTTGTCTATGTTCAATAGATTGCTATCAAAGTCAATATCAGCCCATTTTAAAGCGTATAACTCCCCTTTTCGAAGTCCACTAAATGCAAGAAGTCTAAATAAAGCAAAATGTTTAAATGGCTCAGTTTCTTTCACTATATCAAGGAAATGATGCAATTCCTCCAGTGACCAAAAATTATCTGATCTTGTCTTTTTGATTTTGGGCATGATAACATTCTTCATTGGATTTCGATCAATGTAGTTCATATTGATTGCAAAATCAAAAATTTTTGAGGTATAGGATTTTATCTGTTTGATATTTTTGAAAGTCTGAGATTTTTGTGTAATAAAGTTTTGACAGTCTAAAGGACTGATTTGGTCAATAAATTTATGGCCAAATATTGGTAGAATATGTATTCGATAGATATTCTTAGTTTGGGAAGAAGTTGTTTCTTCAACGGTCCCAACATAGGCCTTAAACCATTCTTGATAAAGTTCTTTATAAGTGACTTTGGGGTTAGGTTTGTCGGTATTTACTGTGGGGGCAACGACACCAGCTTCTAAACGAGCTTCGTACAATTTTGCCTCTTTTTTGGTTTTGAACCCTCTCTTTAAGTGCCTTTTTTTCTTGCCATAAGCATCTAAGCCAATGTAAAAGCTGACATAGTATAGGATTCCTTTTTTTGTTTTGTATTTGTGTATAGACATTTTTTCTCCGTATCTAAGTTTTCGGAGCTTATGTAATTGAGAAATGAGTGTCTATCTATTTTTTCGATCTTCTTGGCGGATAGCGTATTCGTCTGTTTTAATCCAGCTCTGCCAAACTTTAGAATCTTTATTTTGGTGATTCATATAGTCTATAAACTCAGACATAAAACGTTTGTTTTTCTCAGCTAGGTATTCTGAGAATATATGACGAAATTCATCTGAAAAACTATCATCAAGTGGTAGTGTTAATGCCCTTTCACCAAATTCGATACTTTTCTTTAACTTCTCCATATCGCTTTTAAAAGGAGTCACAGAACCAATTTTAGATGTTTTGAAACTATCTGTAACAATTTTAAGATTTGATGGAGCGTGTGGGTTGCTATCAAGTCCCATAATGTAAGCGACGGAAACATTAAAGTATTTTGCTAATTTTTCAGCATTATCTTTTTTAGGTTTGCGGATTCCTTGATTGTATCCAGAAAGTGTAGGATAGGCTATATTTGTAGCTTCGCTAATTTCTGTCAATTTTTTTCCGCTATTTTCTATCAGTTTAGTAATATGATTGGTCATAAGAACCTCCTTTTTATCATTATAACACATTTTATTCTTTTTGAATAAAAAAGCTTGACAAAAATTCAAAAAGGATATATAATTCAAAATGAATAATAAATTAAATGGTTTCGGAGCTTATTTAATTTAGAAATGAGGTGTTAATTTATGTCGGAAACTACTTTAGTTGTCCAGCTTCCTAAAGATTTAGAGAAGCAATTACGTGCTCATTATGATGAGATGATTTCAAATGCTGTAGCAAGAGTATTTGAAGATAAAGAACTTTATAAACCTATGGTTCGTATGTCAGGTTTGTCTAGGTGGTTAGATGTATCTACGACAACAATCCAAAAATGGACAAAAGAAGGAATGCCAACCATGGTAATTGATGGAGTGACTTTATACGATAAAAGAGCAGTAACACGATGGTTGAAGCAATATGAAAGATAGGTACTCGTATGAATGGTGTTCAGTGGATCAAGATAACAACAGATATATTTGATGATGAAAAAATTCAATTAATAGAATCAATGCCAGAAGGAGATACTCTTATTGTAATATGGTTCAAAATTCTGGTACTTGCAGGAAAGCAAAATAATAGTGGCATATTAAGTCTAGGGAACAAGGTTTATTACACAGAAGAGATGCTTTCAACAGTGTTTAGACGAAAGGCTACATCTGTAAAATTAGCTCTCAGCATGTTTGAAGAATTTGGCATGATAGAAATCATAGATGGCGCTATTACCATTCCAAAATGGGAGAAACATCAGAATATAGATGGACTAGAAAAGATTAGAAAACAAACTAGGGAACGTGTTGCTCGTCATAGACAAAAACAAAAAGCACTAATTACAGGCGAGCCACAACTCGTTTTAGACTGTAACGTTACAGTAACGGATGAAAATGATAATGTAACGCAAGAGATTAAGAACAAGAGTAAGAATAAGAATAAGAATAAGAAAGAGATTGAGAATATACTGGATAATAGTTCTAGAAAGCCTGAAACTTATATTCCACCCAAATATTATTCTTTGTTAGAATCCATTTCTTATAAGTACAATGATAGATTTTTGTATCCTAACAATTACACTTTAACACATGCTCAGAAGATGAAGATAGGCGAGTATTTGGCTAGTGGGTATGTAACTAGTGATGAAGTTATTAGCATGATTGAACGGATTCCTGAGGATGCGACTTCTCCTTTAGCGTATTTATTTAAATCTATGGAGAATTTAAAGCAGGAACGTATGCTGGAGTGCAAAGCTATTGCCCATGAAAATGCCCGAAAAAAGTATATGATAAATGAGTAGATATAGGACTGTTCTAAAGAAATGTTATATCACTGAAGAGCAGAATGAAATAGTGAATAACTTGATTGAAATGACAAACCATCTAAGTTTTTCCTCTTATGCTAGAAAAATGTTGTTTAAACGTTCGCCTATTTATCTTCAATTTGATTTTGAATCTTATCATGATTTTATATTTCAAGTTAGAAGAATTATCAATAACTTACGTCAGTTAGAAAGAATAGCAGAACAAAGTGAAGATTTGGATAATGTAAGGATATTTCACTACTGCGTTGAGATGATGATAGGATATGAAAAGAAGACAAGCAAACAAGTGAAAGAACTTGTAAAACGACTAAATAAGAAAACGAGGTGATAGGACCATGAGAATAAAATCTGTGTTGAAACAGGTGTTTTTGACGGAAGAAGAAAATAAAAAATTAAATGATTGTATGAGGAAGGAAAATATTCGTAATTTTTCTGAGTTTGCTAGACAAAAATTAATACGAACAGATTTGAACATCCAAAAAGTCTCTTTTGAAGGTTTAGTTCCTTTAACAGAAGAGTTGGAACAGGTAGGAAAAAATATCAATTCTATAGCCCATCTTGCAACTGTAGTTGGGAGAATAAGCTATGAAAACAAAATGGATATGTCTATTTTGATGCAAAAAATAGTTGATGTGATGGAGGAAAAAGATGTTTATTTTCAAAAGTAATATGGATAAGGATTTTGATCAGATATGTGAATACATATTGAAATTAAAGCGAGCAGAATTATTTCTTCATGGAATTAAACAACAAGATAAAACGAAGGCTCATTTGTATCATGCGATGCTGGAATACTATGATGCTAACCATAAAAAAGAAAGACATATGAGGATTTTAAAATAAGGAAACGCTGTTAAAAATTTGCAGCGTTTTTTATATATCTTCTTAAAATATTTGTACACACAAATGACAGTCAAATTGATTTTTGGGATTATTTTATCGAGAAGGAAAGATTTATCATAATATGACTTTGCGAGCTCAGAGTCTGTATACACACACTCCTAAAATCACCCCCAAAATTTGTATACACACAGTATATGTACTTTTGGGATGATTTGAATTTGGGGGAATCCCCAAACCCATTTTTTAAGAGTTGGAGAGTTATATAAGTCTTATTTATAGTTTAATTTACAATGAGAATATGCACAAAGATTTTTTGTTAGAAGTAACAACGTATAGACATTGTTTATTAATCGTAATTTATTGAGAATAGTGATAGAATGATACTGTACTAAATTATTTTAAGAATAGGTAATTGTATGAAAGAAGAATTTGTAACGAAAAAAATTATTCAAGATCTTGTTAGCAACGGATTTGTGATTAAAGCATTTGATTATCCTCAGTCAGGAACTGGTGTGTTATTGTCACCTGAACATGGGAATTTTCCAAAATTAAACTTAGATATAATTGCGTTGCGGGATAAAGATTTATGGATTTTTGAAAATAAGGATAGATACTATCCAAAAGATTTTGAAAAATTAGATTTTTTAAAGAAGAATTTGAATGAGTATGAAAAATCTTTTAAAATTAAATTGGATTTGAATTTGAACGTCCTAGAATTAAAGACATTTATTGGAATACCAAAAGAAGAAAAGATAAAAATTAAAGATAACTATAAAAAATTAGTAGATGATGTATGGGGGGTATAAATGATTTCCAAAGAAAAAGTTAAAAGTTTTACTGAAAAGAGTAGTTATTACTGGGATAAAGATCCTAAATTAAATAAAAAAAGTAATAGAGAAGCACAAGAGAAATATACTTTAGTTGATATTTGTTGTGGTGCAGGAGGCTTATCAAAAGGGTTGACTGATACAGGGATGATTACACCTATTTTAGGTGTTGATATTTTTACTGAAGCTTTAAAAACATACGAGTTAAATAATCCCTATACCTCCACTATCTTAGGAGATGTAAGAAAAATTACGAATGAGTTATACGGTGAAGCAATAGATAATCTTAACGTTGATATAGTTGCTGCAGGAGTTCCTTGCCAAGGATTTTCGTTAGCTAATTTAAAAAGGAATGTAGAGGATGAGAGAAATTTCCTATTTCTAGAAGTTATCAGATTTATAAATTTGTATAATCCCAAAGTTGTAATAATTGAGAATGTATCAGGAATGAGATCGTTAGGAAATGGAGAATTTGAAATTGCTATAGCTGAAGCACTAGCTTCTTCGGGTAATTTAGGATACAAGGTAAAAAGAGAATTACTTAATGCAGCTGATTATGGTGTTCCACAAATTAGAAAAAGATTAATTTTTGTTGGAATAAGGAATGATATAGAGAATGAATTTCAATTTCCAGAACCTTTGTTTGGAACATTAGAAAATCCTCATAGAACTATTCGTGATGCCATAAGTGACTTGCCTAAATTAGGGAATGATGAGGAGATTACATGTTATGAGAAACCAGCTCAAAATAAATATCAAAGACAAATGAGAGCTAATGTGGCTAATAATTCTCTGAAAAATCATAAGTCCCCTAAACATCCTGAGAGTACAATTGATAGAATAAAGAGAACAATACCTGGTAAACCTATGTATGAAAAGTATAAACAAAGAATTAGATTGTCTTGGGATATCCAAAGTCCAACACAATTAGCCGGTGGAATTAGACCACAGTTTCAATTTGGTCACCCCGATCAAAATAGGGGGTTATCGGTAAGAGAAAGAGCCAGAATTCAAAGCTTCCCAGATGACTTTGTTTTTGTGGGAGGAGTTGTTCAAGGAAGAGTTCAAACTGGTAATGCTGTACCACCATTGTTAGCTTATAATATTGCTAAGGGAATAATAAAAATTTTAGGAGAAAAAAATGGATAAATTTGTTTTATGGGGGAGTACAGACGGTTTTTCTAAATTTATATATAATAATACTTTACTTAGAGATGAGAATGTATCTTTTAAGGATTTACCAGAAAGTGATGCGAGCAAACCAAAATCTTTTCATAAGCTACCAACACATATAAAAAATATTCAATATCTTGATTCTCCAGATTTAATTATTGATTTGAACGGGGAACCGATTTTATCGATAGAAATATCTAGGGAAGCTGGTACAGGACATAATGTTTTTCAACGATTTGCAAGGCTTGCTGCAGCAGTTGAGAATAGAGTGCCTACCATTTATATATACCCAGAGGCTGCATTAGTTTATAGAAAGAAGCATTCATCTTCAAATTGGGATGAAATTAATCCTCTAATATTCTTTGCGTTAGAAAAATTATCTAATATTTTTCCAGAGGCACCAGCTTTGTTATATTACTATCCTAGTTATTATAGTACTAATCCGACTTCACCCGATATAAATAATGCTAATAAAGGATTAAGAACAAATTCAGATGTTCCTGTTATTGATAATGAGATGGATGAAATGTTTCAATGTGTAAATGAGATTATTCAATTTTTTCAAAATAAGAAGAAGGGAACTTTAATTTCTCAAAATCATGTAAGTAATAGAAAACTATTCATGCAAAAGGAGTATCATAATAAAATACATACTAGGAAATCTTTAAGAACTCCTTTATCTCCGATATCATCTACTATAACGGTTCCATCTAGTGCTGTAATTGACTATATATCCAGAGTTAAAGAAGGAGTTCCAATACAGTCAGAAGGGATGTACTTTGATAATACTATTTGGTCCGAACGGACAGAAACAATAATATATAAAGTTAATGCTCAATTTAGAGGGGATCCTTACCCGGGATGTTTAGCAGCATTAGATTATATGCTAACAAGGACAGGAAAAACATATGAAGATAGAAAAGCAAATCTTGTTTTAGCTTGGGGCGAAGTTATATATAATGAAGTTACTCAGAGACTAGATATTCTTCCTTCAAAAGGACAAACAATTAAAACTCTATTTGAAAAGGTGAAGAACAATGATTTAAAGCAAGATATTTTGACAAAGCAGTACGATGAAATTCCGTTTGAACAATTACCAAGGTATTTTATGCAGCTTAGATTTGGCTCTACGTATAGTAAACCTAAGGAAATTAGAGTTTATAGTTATTTTTCTGATGCGTTGCTATTTCCTGATGGGGCATTATGGAGAGAGGGCTAGATAGTATTTTTATGATAAAGGATACAGTTAATAGTAAGAAACTATTAAAATTATATAGTTGAGTTTATAGTATTAGTTTACTGACTAATGTTTAGAAAGTGGTTATATTTAAAGTTTACACAATAATCAATGTATTTTAGTTTTAAATTTAATTATAGAACGAGGTATTAATGAATCGTATTAAATCATTAAAAATAAAAAATTTTAAGCACATTGGAAATTCTTATGTTGGCTTTGATAGAATAAAAAATTTAAATATATTGGTAGGACAAAATAATATAGGTAAATCAACGTTGTTACAGTCAATAGAAATATTGATGTCAGGAGATGCTATATTTGAAGGAATCACAGAAGAGACTAGAATTAATTTTGGATTTTCCCTAGATGAAGATAGTATAAGAAGTCATTTCCATGAAAATTCTTATGGGGGGTCAATAGATGGTAACCATTGGAAATTTGGAAAGAATTACATTGGGAAATCTATATCATATGAGTTCCAACCTCGCAGGATGCTAGGTAAAGAACAAATAGCATTATTTTCTATTTCAGATATAATGCCAGAGGAATTAAATAGAAATAAGAGGATAGAAAAATTCATAGATTTAGCAGATAGATTTTTGTCTTATAATTTTAGAAGATTAAAAGTAGTTAAATTATCTGCTGACAGAAATTTATTGCCTGAAATACAAAGTAGAAATATAGATGTTTTGGAAGATGGGACGGGAGCAACCAATTTACTGAGACAATATTTGAATGTTCTTAATTTACCAAATGATGTTGTTGAAAATGATATCTTAAATGCTTTAAATCGCATTATGAAGCCCGAGAATCATTTTAAGAGAATTATGTGCCAAGAAATTGGAACTAATGACTATGATGATCCTAAATGGGAAATTTTATTGGTGAATGAAAATGGTAAAATTCCAATTTCTAGTTCTGGTAGTGGTTTAAAGACGGTTTTGTTGGTTTTGATAAAACTATTTTTAGAGACTAGGGGAATTTCAGGTTACAATCTTGAACAATCGGTAAGTGACTTTATATTTATTTTTGAAGAGTTAGAGAACAATTTACACCCAGCAATTCAGAGGAATTTATTTGATTTTCTTTATCAATGGTCAATAGAGAATGATACTTTAATATTTTTAACTACTCATTCTACTGTACCGATAAATATGTTTAGTGGGAAGGCTAATGTAACTCTTACTCATATAAAAAAAGAGAATCAGACTGTAGTGACTAATTCTGCACTTTCATTTATCGAAAATAGTGATATTTTAGTGAATTTAGGTGTTAGAGCAAGTGATATATTACAATCTAATGCTGTTATCTGGGTAGAAGGTCCATCTGATAGATCCTATATAAATCGATGGATTGAATTATACTCAAATGGAGTTCTAAGAGAGAATATACATTATCAAATTTTATTCTATGGGGGAAGACTACTTTCTCATTTAACTGGAAAAGTTAATGATTCGTCTGAATTAATTCAGTTATTTAGGGCTAATGTCAATGCAATTATTGTAATAGATAGTGATAAAACAGATTCAAAAAAACAAATAAATAGGACTAAACAAAGAATAAAACGTGAGTTTGATAACAATCAGGCTATAGTTTGGATAACAAAAGGTAAAGAAATTGAAAACTATTTGTCTAGAAAGATATTCAAAAAGAAATATAAGATAGATAAGCAAATAGGACAATATGAAAAAATTGATGAATTCTTGAATAATAACAGTAAAAATAAAAAGCAAGGTAATTATTATGTTAGAAATAAGGTATCTGAGTCAATTGAAATTGCTAAGTTAATAGAAAAAGAAGATTTACTAGTTCTAGATTTGGAAAAACAAATTTATAATGTAATTAATAAAATAAAGTTATGGAATGGTTTATAGAAGATAGAGAGTGAATAATAAATTTTTTAATAAAATTAAAAATGGAAATAAAGTCAATACTACAAGATATGATTGAAATAAAGGAAATGAATGAATTTTTTGAAAAAAAACAAAATAAATTAGAATTTAATTATAGTCATGAAGGAGAATATTATAAATTTAAAAATAGAGTTTCTGAATTTAAAAATAAAACAGTACCATTCTTTTTAGACGATCCAATAGTTTGGAAACTCTACCTCAGTAAGAATCCTTCCGAAGATTACTTTGATAAGGCACTTGATAATTATGAATTACAAAAGGGTAAAAAAGTAGAGGGTAAAGATAGGGGACATTTTATTCCAAAATGTTTTAAAGAATATTTAGTTCCTTTAGAAGAAAATACTCAAAATCAAGAAAAATTGAAAAAAATAGAGAATTTTTTTAGCAAAGGTAACAAAAGAAATATAACCCCTCAAGATCCAAAAGCAAACCGAAATTCCAAAGCTTTTGTTGGGCAGTTACATTTTGAACAGATAGTTAAAAATTTTTTAGATGATAAGGGAAATTCTGATAGAGAAGTTTATTATGAAATTGAAGAGTATAGAAAAGAATCACTAATTTTAGGGCGTAGAATTTATATTAACTTAAAAAATAAAAGCGATTCAAATGAAAAGATAATTCATGCGTTTATTCCTGAGGAACGGAGAAAAGGTTAGAGAGTATTTAAAATATAATATATCAAAATATTAGAGTTCTCTCTTATATTTAACTACTTATTAAATAGCAGTTTTATCTTACAAAATATTTTTCGTTCTACATATATATCTTAAAAAGGAGATAATATTTTGAGAAATATAACAGACAGACAGGATGATTTTAAGTTCAACACTTGGGGAGTTGGCCTATTTATTACTTTTATATTTTTTTTTCCTATTATAGTTAAAACGGTTAGATACTTCGTTTATTACGGGGCTACAATCCCTCCAGAACCTTTGAAGTTAGTATTCAATGTTTTGGTTGAAAATTTTGCTTTTTATGCGACTGCATTAACTATTTCTTTCACGGTATATGTATTTGTTAGTAATGAAAGAAATAGATACAATGATGAACGAAATGAACGTGAAAAAGAACGTAAAAGAAATGAAAAAGAAAAAGAGAAAGAATTAGAACAATACAAAGATCATTATAGACCTAGTTTTGTGGTTAACGATACTAAAGGTATAATTTTGATAATGCGAGAAGATAATTTATATATAGAGAATATAAAGTATTATGATTCTAGTGATATTACGAAAAATTATATTAGTATTGTATCTTTAAAGTCAGGAGAAGTTGTTTCTAAAAATATACCAGATTCATTTTATATTACTGCTACAACAATAATTGGTGAGGAAATTCTTTTTGGGTATCTAAATGGAGGCATAAAGATTTATAAATACCTAAAATCGAACGGAAATGCATTATTTCCTGGCATTGGAAATTATAGTTATATATCAGCATCTAAAGAATGGGGAGACTACAACAATATTAGTTCGCAGATTGATTCGATGTTATCTGAAATTTTCTTTTTTAATACATATGAAATTAGAGAAAAGATTTTTTTGAATTCAAATAAAGTTAAATTCATTGTAGACTCAATGAATTTCAATAAGCTTTTACATAATTTGTTCATGTTTTTTGAATCTGAAATTGAAGTAAATTCAGTAGAACTTTCTAGTGTCTATTCAATATTGCTATCTGTGTTAAATACTTTAAAATATAACACAGATTGTTTTGATGAAATTAAAAAATCTGATTTTGATATAAACTATATATTAGCTAAAGAGTCTTATATAATCAACAGTCTACCAACAGCAATTGCTTATTTTAATTTATTAGATGATATTAATGATTTTTTTATGATAGATTTTATTGATTATATACAAAGAAATCTACTTCTATTAAGAACTGGAAAACAGATTGACGAATCTACTGAAAAATTTGTTTTAAGAGCTATTATAGGTGTTCTAATTGAGATTTTTGATAAAACAAGTATACCTAGTTTAGGAAATATTCCTTTCATTGTTTTAAAAGCTAGTATCTTTAATAATATTCACTTAAAAAAATAGTGTAGATATTGCTTTAGGGGTATCAATAATTTTTTGTAAATACCAACTTGAAATTTAGTTTAATAACTAAAAAAGCAGTCGATTTCTCAACTACATAAGCTCCGAAAACTAAAAAGTGATAACCCTTTGATAACCTTTTGATTTTTAAAAGGGTTATATATGTAAATATTGAGGATTTATCTCTCAAAATTACTTAACTTTAGTGATAATTTACCATAAATATCATGATGTAGAAAAAACCAGGTCTTAAGAAAGCTCGTAAAGCATCACAATTTAGTAAACGTTAATTCGAAAGAATTACGATACTTACAGAGAGCACCTTTCTGGGTGTTCTTTTTTATACTTTCTTACTAAATTGGTAACTGGATCTTTATTTGATATTTTTTAATTGATGATAAAGCGAAAACTAATCTAAATAGATTTTTCAGAAAATTTTCTAAAAGAAACAGGATTTGCTTGATATTTGTTTGAAAATTCTGTAAAATGAGTTATTATATTTTTAAGGAGAATATATATGGAAAAACAGAAAACATTTTTTGGACATCCTATTGGCTTGTCCACCCTCTTCTTTACAGAGATGTGGGAGCGCTTTTCTTACTATGGGATGCGTGCTATCCTACTTTACTATATGTACTATAGTGTGCAAGATGGTGGGTTGGGGATGGATAAGACCACAGCTGCATCGGTTATGGCGATTTATGGCTCGCTGGTATTTTTATCCTCGGTTGTCGGTGGTTTTGTCAGTGACCGTATTTTAGGAAGCCGTAAGACCGTCTTTTACGGTGGTATTCTGATTATGCTAGGGCATATTGCTTTGGCAACACCTTTTGGACAAGTGGCTCTCTATCTTTCTATTGCCTTGATTATATTTGGTACTGGATTTTTAAAACCCAATATCTCAGATATGGTTGGGGGAATTTATGAGAAAGAGGATGATAGACGGGATGCAGGATTTAGTATCTTTGTCTTTGGTATTAACTTAGGTGCCTTCGTTGCCCCTTATCTAGTGGGTTATCTAGGTCAGGAAGTCAATTTCCACCTAGGTTTCTCATTAGCTGCCATTGGGATGTTCTTTGGTTTGGTGAAGTATGTGATGGATGGGAAGAAATACCTTCCTGAATCAAGTCTTTACCCCACTGATCCACTTTCACAGAAGGAGCAGCAGACCTTGATTAAACGCTTACTGATTACACTTATCATGGTTGTTCTGGTGGTTCTAGGTTTGGTCTTTACTCACCAATTTAACGTGGACATGATTGTTAATATCTTTACAGTTATTGCGGTAATCATTCCAATCTACTATTTCTTCAAAATTTTATCTAGTCAGAAAATAACTGCTACTGAGAGATCTCGAGTATTTGCCTACATTCCTCTATTTATCGCTGGGGTGCTCTTCTGGTCTATTGAGGAACAGGGGTCTGTTGTTCTCGCTCTATTTGCGGATGATCAAACTCGACTCTACTTTAATGTATTTGGAAATCAGATTCATTTCCCATCTAGCTTTTTCCAAAGTATCAATCCACTTTTCATTATGATTTATGTGCCGATTTTTGCGTGGTTGTGGGGGAAAATGGGGAAAAATCAACCGTCCTCTTCTAAGAAATTTGCTTACGGTTTATTTGCGGCAGGTCTATCCTTCTTGTGGATGATGTTACCAGGGATGCTCTTTGGGACAGATGTTAAAGTCAGTCCTTTCTGGTTGATTATGAGTTGGGCTATTGTGATTGTGGGGGAAATGTTGATTTCGCCTATTGGTCTATCAGTCACTACTAAGCTAGCACCAAAATCCTTCCAAGCACAAATGATGTCTATCTGGTTCTTGAGTAATGCTGCTGCCCAAGCTATCAATGCTCAAATTGTAAAATTTTATACAAGCGAAACTGAAGTCGCTTACTATGGAATTGTTGGAGGAATTACGATTGTATTCAGTATTATCTTATTCTTCTATGTTCCACGTATTGAAAAGCTAATGTCTGGTATCAAATAGAGAAAAACTGGAATTGCCGTATGGATTTTAAAAGTTAGAGCAATTATTCATTCAAAGGATTTACTTCTGTATTGTACAGGGCTAAGTCTTTTTAGTTTGATGAAAACTCACGATGTTTCTGATATTCCTAGTGGACATTTGTCCACTTTTTTTATATAATAAAACTAAACTAAATTGGTTGAGTTTTAAAAAAATATAAGTTCAACCATCGATTAGTCTTTCTAAGGGAGATGTTCTCCATTCAAGCATATAATAGGAGGTGGATTATGTATCAGCCAGAGAAACTCAAGGCTCGGAGGAAAGAGTTGAAACTGACACAGAAGGAAATTGCAGAGCAACTTGGGATTAGTTTTCAGGCTTATTCAGCTTGGGAACGTGGGATTAAGAAACCGTCCCAGGAGAAAGTTGCTCAGCTAGAGAACGTTTTAAAAGTAGCAAAAGGTTATTTCACTCAGATTGAAATTGTTCGTCTCTACAATAACCTCTCCAAGCAAGGGAAGGAGAAGGTTGCTCTCTATGCTCGCAATCTGGCTCAAGAGGAACAATCCCAGAAAGTGAAGACCATGCCAGAGAGCCTCTACGAGTACCGTGTCTATGAACGCATGTCAGCAGGTATCGGGGCGTCAGTCTACGATGACAGGAATTTTGATACGGTTTACTTTAATGAGGAGTTGGCCCATGATTTTGCGTCTTGGGTGTCTGGGGACTCCATGGAACCTAAATATCAAAATGGTTCAGTAGCTCTGATTCGAGAGACGGGATTTGACTATGACGGGGCAGTTTATGCGGTGGTTTGTAACAACCAAACCTATATCAAGCGGGTCTATCGAGAGGAAGATGGCCTGCGTCTGGTTTCGATCAATCCTAAATATAAGGATATTTTCATTTCCTATGAGGAAGATCCTCGTATTGTAGGGATTATCGTTGGGAATTTTGTGCCGATGGAGGGTTAGCCTATGGGCTACTTTGACTATTCCAGAGAGCCCAAAAGTGATATTGCCTTTGTCGATATGAAATCCTTTTATGCCAGTGTTGAGTGTGTGAAAAGGGGCTTGCATCCGCTGAAGACTTCACTTTGTGTCATGAGTCGAGCAGATAATTCTACTGGTCTTATCCTAGCTTCCTCTCCCATGTTTAAGAAGATTTTTGGCAAGTCCAATGTTGGTCGGGCCTATGATCTGCCTTTTGATATCAAAACGCGCAAATTTTCTTATTACAATGCTCGAAAGCAAGGGTTGCCTACCGACTCGGATTATGTTCGTTATATCGAAGATTGGGCTCAAGCGACCTTGATTGTGCCTCCTCGGATGGATGAATACATAGCAGTCAATATGGAAATTCAACGAATCTTTCAAAACTATGGCAGTCCAGATGATATTTATCCCTACTCTATTGATGAGGGCTTTATTGACCTGACTAGTTCACTCAACTACTTCATCCCAGACAAGAGTCTCTCTCGCAAAGACAAGCTGGATCTGCTTTCTGCTCGTATTCAGAGGGATATTTGGAGGCAGACAGGGATTTACTCTACAGTGGGTATGTCCAATGCCAATCCCTTACTGGCAAAGTTGGCTCTGGATAATGAGGCCAAGCACACTCCGACCATGAGGGCCAACTGGTCTTATCAGGATGTGGAAGAGAAGGTCTGGGCCATTCCTAAGATGACAGACTTTTGGGGGATTGGCAGGCGGATGGAGAAACGCTTGAATGCCTTGGGGATTTTTTCTATCAAAGAATTGGCTACCAGCAATCCAGACCAGTTACAGAAGGTTCTCGGTCAGGCTGGCCTACGTTTGTGGTTTCATGCTAATGGGATTGATGAGAGCAATGTTCATAAGCCCTATAAAGCCAAATCCCAAGGTTTGGGAAATTCTCAAATCCTACCTAGAGACTACGTGAAGCTACGGGATATCGAAATTATTCTTCGAGAAATGGCGGAGCAGGTGGCTATTAGACTGAGAAGGGCGGGCAAGAAAACAACCCTTGTTTCTATCTATCTTGGTTTCTCTAAACAGGAAGTCAGACCGTCTATACACACACAAATGAAGGTCGAACCGACCAATAATACAGCTGTCTTAACGGACTATGTTTTGAAGTTATTTCATAATAAATACACTTCTGGAGCGGTCAGAAGTGTCGGAGTCAACTATTCAGGATTTGTGGATGAGTCCTTTAGCTTGATTTCCCTCTTTGATGATGTTGACAAGTTAGAAAAAGAAGAAAGACTCCAGACGGCTATTGACTCTATTCGGGAAGAATTTGGTTTCACTTCTCTTTTAAAAGCCAATGCACTGGAAGAAGCCTCTAGGAGCCTTGCCAGAAGCAAGCTGATTGGGGGACATTCTGCTGGAGGTTTAGATGGATTAAAATGATTGATCGTTCTTATTTACCCTTTCAATCCGCGCGAGATTATCAAGATCCAGGTATGCAGAAGTGGATGGGATTTTACCTATCAGAACACACCAGTTCGCTCAGTGAAGAAAAAAGCCGTGTTGATTTTTCGACAGATTTGACTCTAGATGAGAAACTACACTTGCTTTCCCAGCTTTATGTTGGCCAACTGAAGGGAAGTTTTGTGGTTAAGGAAAAGAAGCAGAAAGCCACTATCATCGGTAAGGTGAGAGAGTTATCCTCTAAATCCTTATCTATTAGAACAAGCGATGGTTACAGGCTGATAGAGCTTTCAGATATCCTAGAAATTCGACTGTGGGAGGAGGGAGTGTATGACTAGAAAAGAGTTGTATGAAAACAAACTGCAGATGGATTATTTTTCAGATGACTATATTCGTTTTGAAGAGGATTTTCAAAAATACTCTGCCATGAATGTACCTCTGACTTTCTTGATTGATGACATCCTACGCACTATGGCGCTGAATCAGAAAAATTACTTTGCCTTAAACAAGGAAAATGCTAAGGATGGGAGGGAGCATCGCTTTTATTTTAGGGTAGTAACGGAAAAAGAGTGTCCTAGAAATAGAACCTATGCATATGTTGGGGTTAAAAATAGTAGTCAGTAGAGGGTTGTCTGCTGTAAAATGTATCATTTTTATAACACTTCATGTTTCATATCATGGGGTGTTTTTTTATTTGAGTCACAGCCAATCAAAAAATCTCACTATTCATTAGGCTAAAGGGAACCTAAGAATAGTGAGATTGTGAAATTATAGTAGGTTTTGTATGGCCTCTTCAATTTGTTTGGGGTATGTTTTTGAAGAGAAGCGCTCAAAGACCTGCCCATCTCGACCGATGAGAAACTTAGCGAAATTCCATTCGATTCGTTTTCCTAGGGGGCCAGATTTCTGCTCTTTCAACCAGACATAGAGAGGATCTGCTTCTTTGCCGTTGACCTTGATTTTGGCAAAACGTGGGAAAGTAGTTTGATAATGAAGAGTGCAGAAGGAATTGATTTCCTCTGCGCTACCTGGTGCTTGTCCCATAAACTGATTGCAAGGGAAGTCTAAAATCTCAAATCCCTGATCTTGATAGCAGTCATAGAGTTCTTGGAGTCCTTGGTACTGGGGCGTTAAACCACATCCAGTAGCAGTATTGACAACCAAGAGAACCTTACCATGATAGGCATCTAGGGGAGTTTCTTGATTGTCTTGGTTCAAGACGGAAAAATCGTATAGAGCGGTCATTGATTGCTTTTCTCCTTCTGTTTGGTATGTTTAGGAATTTTCTCTTCCTGTAGGGATAGAAATCCGTAGGTCAGAGTTCCAAAAATGCTGCCGATAATCAGGCCATACATCAGTAAAGGAACACTTTTATCGAATTGCATGAGTAACTTCACAAAATCTGAAAAGGACAGCTGCTGAACGAAGACTTTATGAAAGATGAGTAGGATAAAGAGGCCAAGCTGAAGACCGATAAACACCACCCAGCTTCGGAATTTGATTTGAGCTTTGCTGTAGGTTTTGAGGATGATTTCTGACTTGTCATCTTTTTCCAAGTGGAGTTCTTTGACGGCTCTTTGAGTTTTTAAGGTAATGAAAAAAATGAGTCCAGAGTAAACGTAGGGCATGGCATAGCGAACCACCTCTATGAAGCGTCCAAATAACAGATAAAACAAGAAGAGGAAGAAGGAAGAATAAACGATTTGGACCATGGAACGGGCACAAGCCTTGTAGATAATCTCTTGACGGCATTCATCAAAAGGGCCTTGGACATGAAAGAGATTTCGGAGTAGGCGAGTGGTTAAGTCTTCTTTTTTCATGATAGTAACCTCCTAAATGAGCAGTTTTACTGACTTTCTTTTACGAATTGATAGAGATAATAAAGATAAGTAATAGAAGAAAGGCTAGCGATAGTCAGCAGTAAATAATATTTCCAACCGCTTGAGATGAGCATCAGTTGTGGAAAAGATAGAATTATAAAGTATAGTGCTAAGTTGAGTATGCGCGTTTTTTGGGAGTCAATCTTTAGATAAGTCAGTCCTTTGTTAAGTGCTGGAATAAAGACTAGAAGGAGGAATATCTCTCTGATTGGCAAGTTCCCTGAAATGATGATGAAGATGAGCAGAGAACTGAACAAAAGATGATAGGTAAGTAAAGTTAGTAATGATTTCATAGGTACCTCCTAATTCTGGTCTTTTTTAGCTCTTGCAATACGAAGTGAGTCGACAATATGTATCATCACTCCGAAAAAGAAAGCTCCCAGTATAGTTTTAAAAATATGTTTTGTATTTAGAAGAGAACTGATAAAATTTGAATTTTCACTTGTTAGGGTATCAATGAGTGGAATTATAAAAAATATCACTGTTCCATAAATCGAACCAGCTTTCAGACTAGAATAACGTAACTGCTTCTTTTCTTTTTTCATGAGTTGGCTCCTAATCATCCTGGTCTTCCTTGGCTTTTGCAATGCGACGGGAGATAAGAAACTGTATACTCGCTCCGAAGAAAATAGAACCGAGAATACTTGATACACCATTTCTTATAGTGAGAAGAGACTGAAAATAGTCCTGACCGTCACCTATGAGTATATGGAGGAGAGGCGTTATAAAAAACATCCATAGGCCAAAGAACAAACCTGCTTTCAGACCAGGGTAATGTAGTTGCTTGCTTTCTTTCTCACTCAGCATATCTGGATCAATAGCTGTAATCCCTGTTTTTTTCATTTGGTAGGTGACATAGCCAGCAGCGATGAGGGCAATCACTAAAATCAGAGGAGGATAGATTAGAGCCACTTCTTGCGGGTATTTATAGGCCAGAACGAGAGGGATAAGATTGCCGAAGATCATTAGATAAAATAGGAAGATAAAGACTTGGTTACCTATACGGTCTGCCTCACGTCTTTTGTATTCGTCAAGTGGATCAGAAATACCGTATGTGCGCTTGATCAGTTTTTCAGTGAAGGTTTCTTTTTTCATAAGTTGGCTCCTTTTTTAAAAATCATCCTCCCAAAAGAGACTGTTGAGGTCAGTTTGGAGGCTACGGGCGAGATTGAGACAGAGTTCCAGAGTTGGATTGTACTTGTCGTTCTCAATCATGTTGATGGTTTGTCTCGAGACACCGATATCCTTGGCGAGTTCGAGCTGGGAAATGCCTAGTTCCTTGCGAAATTCTTTCACACGATTCATCTGGACTCCTTTCTGATTTGTGTCGTATATATTTGACTATATTATATTCTTCTATAGAGCGAATGTCAAGCATATTTGACATATTTCTTAAAGAAATCTTACTTTTTTTGACCTATTTGTCTGACTAGTGCAAGCTAGTCGGATTTGTGGTAAAATAGATAAGATATGACAAAAGAATTTCATCATGTAACGGTCTTACTCCACGAAACGATTGATATGCTCAACGTAAAGCCTGACGGTATCTACGTTGATGCGACTTTGGGTGGAGCAGGCCATAGCGAATATTTATTAAGTAAATTAAGTGAAAAAGGCCATCTCTATGCCTTTGACCAGGACCAGAATGCCATTGACAATGCGCAAGAACGTTTGGCACCCTACATTGAAAAGGGAATGGTGACTTTTATCAAGGATAACTTCCGTCATTTACAGGCACGTTTGCGCGAAGCTGGTGTTCAGGAAATTGATGGAATTTGTTATGACTTGGGAGTGTCTAGTCCTCAATTGGATCAGCGTGAGCGTGGTTTTTCTTATAAAAAGGATGCGCCACTGGATATGCGGATGAATCAGGATGCTAGTCTAACAGCCTATAAAGTGGTGAACCACTATGACTATCATGACTTGGTTCGTATTTTCTTCAAATATGGAGAGGACAAATTCTCTAAACAGATTGCGCGTAAGATTGAACAAGCACGGGAAGTGAAGCCAATCGAGACAACGACTGAGTTAGCTGAAATTATCAAGTCGGCTAAACCTGCCAAGGAACTCAAGAAAAAGGGCCATCCTGCCAAGCAGATTTTCCAGGCCATTCGAATTGAAGTCAATGATGAACTGGGGGCGGCAGATGAATCTATCCAGCAGGCTATGGATATGTTGGCTCTAGATGGTAGAATCTCAGTGATTACCTTCCATTCCTTGGAAGACCGCTTGACCAAGCAATTGTTCAAGGAAGCTTCAACGGTGGAAGTTCCCAAAGGTTTGCCTTTCATCCCAGATGATCTCAAGCCCAAGATGGAATTGGTATCCCGAAAGCCAATCTTGCCAAGTGCAGAAGAATTAGAAGCCAATAACCGCTCGCACTCAGCTAAGTTGCGCGTGGCCAGAAAAATTCACAAGTAAGAGGAAAAAATGGTAGATAAAAAAGAAACAACCAGTCAATTCTTGCAGAGTCGTATAAAAAAATTCTCCCGCGTGGAGAAGGCTTTTTATCTTTCCATCGCTTTTACGGCTCTCGTTTTAGCAGTGAGTATTATTTTTATGCAGACACGACTCTTGCAAGTGCAAAGTGATTTGACAAAAATCAATGCGCAGATAGAGGAGAAGAAGACAGAGCTGGACGATGCCAAGCAGGAAGTGAATGAATTGATTCGTTCAGAGCGCTTAAAAGAGATTGCAGATAAAAAAGATTTGAAATTGAATAACGAAAATATCCGAACAGCGGAGTAAGATATGAAATGGACAGAAAAAATAACCCGATTTGCGATAAGAAATCGTAAATCTCCAGCAGAAAACCGTAGAATAGTCGGTAAGTACATCAGTTTGTTAGCTGTCGTACTTTTCGCTATCTTTTTGGTCAATTTTGCTGTTATTATCGGGAGTGGTAGTAAATTTGGAGCGGACCTAGTAAAAGAAGCTAAGAAGGTTCATCAAATAACTCGCACAGTTCCTGCTAAGCGTGGGACCATCTATGACCGAAATGGAGTGCCTATCGCTGAAGATGCGACTTCATATAATGTGTATGCTGTTATTGATAAAAAATACAAGTCAGCAACAGGAAAAATTCTTTATGTAGAGGATTCGCAGTTTAATAAGGTAGCAGAAGTTTTCCACAAATATTTGGATATGGACGAAGCTTATGTAAAAGAGCAACTAGCCCAACCAAATCTGACCCAAGTTTCTTTTGGTGCAAAAGGAAATGGGATTACCTATGCCAATATGATGGCTATTAAAAAAGAATTAAAAGAGGCTAGTGTTGAAGGAATTGACTTTACAACTAGCCCTAACAGAAGCTATCCAAATGGACAATTTGCTTCTAGTTTTATTGGTTTAGCCCAACTTCATGAAAATGAGGATGGCAGCAAGAGTTTGTTAGGAACTTCTGGTTTAGAGAGTTCCTTGAATACTATTCTTGCAGGGACAGATGGGATTATTACCTATGAAAAAGATCGTTTAGGAAATATCGTCCCAGGTACGGAACAGATATCACAGAAGACTGTGAATGGTAAGGATGTCTATACAACATTGTCTAGCCCTCTCCAATCTTTCATGGAAACTCAGATGGATGCCTTTCTAGAAAAAGTAAAAGGTAAGTATATGACCGCGACCTTGGTCAGTGCAAAGACCGGTGAAATCCTTGCTACCACCCAACGACCTACCTTTAATGCAGATACTAAGGATGGTATCACCAAAGACTTTGTTTGGCGTGATATTCTTTATCAAAGTAACTACGAACCAGGATCAGCCATGAAGGTCATGACGCTAGCAGCATCTATTGATAATAATACTTTCCCAGGTGGAGAATACTTCAATAGCAGCGAATTAAAAATAGCGGATGCGACGATTCGAGATTGGGATGTTAATGATGGTTTGACTACTGGTGGGATGATGACTTTCTCACAAGGTTTCGCTCACTCCAGTAATGTTGGAATGAGTCTACTTGAACAAAAAATGGGAGATACTACTTGGTTGGATTATCTAAACCGCTTTAAGTTTGGGGTGCCGACGCGTTTTGGTCTGACTGATGAGTATTCAGGTCAATTGCCTGCAGATAATATTGTTAATATTGCCATGAGTGCATTTGGTCAGGGGATTTCTGTAACGCAGACCCAGATGCTACGTGCTTTTACAGCTATTGCCAATGATGGCGTCATGCTAGAGCCTAAATTTATTACGGCCTTGTATGATCCAAATAACCAATCTGTTCGTAAATCTCAAAAGGAAATTGTAGGAAATCCCGTTTCGAAAGATGCAGCAAGTCAAACTCGTACTCACATGGTCTTGGTAGGAACAGATCCTAGATATGGAACTATGTATAATCATAGTACAGGTAAAGCAACCGTTAATGTTCCAGGTCAAAATGTCGCCCTCAAGTCTGGTACGGCTCAAATCGCTGACGAAAAAAACGGAGGCTACTTGGTTGGTTCTACTAATTATATTTTCTCAGTTGTAGCCATGAATCCTGCTGAAAATCCTGACTTTATCTTGTATGTAACGGTTCAACAGCCTGAACATTATTCAGGTATCCAGTTGGGAGAATTTGCCAATCCTATATTGGAGCGAGCTGCAGCTATGAAAGACTCTCTCAATCTTCTATCACCTGCTAAGAATTTAGATCAAGTGACGACAGAGTCTTCTTATGCAATGCCTAGCATCAAGGATATTTCACCTGGTGATTTGGCGGAAGCCTTACGCCGAAATATTGTGCAACCAATCGTTGTAGGTACTGGAACAAAAATTAAAGAATCATCTGTAGAAGAAGGGACCAATCTTGCTCCTAACCAGCAAGTTCTCCTCTTATCTGATAAGGTAGAAGAAATTCCAGACATGTATGGTTGGAAAAAAGAGACTGCTGAGACCTTTGCCAAATGGTTAGATATTAAATTAGAATTTGAAGGCTCAGGTTCCGTTGTTCAGAAGCAAGATGTTCGGACCAATACAGCCATCAAAAACATTAAAAAAATTACATTAACTTTAGGAGACTAATATGTTTATTTCCATCAGTGCTGGAATTGTGACATTTTTACTAACTGTAGTAGGAATTCCGGCCTTTATCCAATTTTATAGAAAGGCGCAAATTACAGGCCAGCAGATGCATGAGGATGTCAAACAGCATCAGGCAAAAGCTGGAACTCCTACAATGGGAGGTTTGGTTTTCTTAATTGCTTCTGTTTTGGTTGTCTTCTTTCTCTCTCTGTTTAGTAACCAATTCAGCAATAATGTCGGTATGATTTTGTTCATCTTGGTCCTTTATGGACTTGTCGGATTTTTAGATGACTTCCTCAAGGTTTTTCGTAAAATCAATGAGGGCCTTAATCCTAAGCAAAAATTGGCTCTTCAGCTTCTAGGTGGGGTCGTTTTCTACCTTTTCTATGAGCGCGGTGGCGATATGCTTTCAGTCTTTGGTTACCAAGTGCATCTAGGGATTTTCTATATTGTTTTTGCACTGTTCTGGCTAGTCGGTTTTTCAAACGCAGTCAACTTGACAGACGGTATTGACGGTTTAGCTAGTATTTCCGTTGTGATTAGTTTGTCTGCCTATGGAGTTATTGCCTATGTGCAAGGTCAGATGGATATCCTTCTAGTGATTATGGCCATGATTGGTGGTTTACTCGGTTTCTTCGTCTTTAACCACAAGCCTGCTAAGGTCTTTATGGGGGATGTGGGAAGTTTGGCCCTAGGTGGAATGCTGGCAGCTATCTCTATGGCTCTCCACCAAGAATGGACTCTCTTGATTATCGGAATTGTTTATGTTTTTGAAACAACTTCGGTTATGATGCAAGTCAGTTACTTTAAACTGACAGGTGGCAAACGTATTTTCCGTATGACGCCTGTGCATCACCATTTTGAGCTTGGAGGATTGTCTGGTAAAGGAAATCCTTGGAGCGAGTGGAAGGTCGACTTCTTCTTTTGGGGAGTGGGACTTCTAGCAAGTCTCCTGACCCTAGCAATTTTATATTTGATGTAAGAATGACACCCTGGTATTTCAGGGTGTTTTTGCTTCAAAAAAATATTGGTCAATTAAAGTCAAATCCCTTGACCTTTTCTGACTAATGTAGTATATTATGAACGTAAGGTAAATGAAAGCCTTACGTGAACACTTATTTAAAGTAAAATAGAAAGAGGTGTGTCTATGTTTAATCTAGAAATCTTCAGAAGTAAAGATAGTCTACTCCTGCTTGAAAAAGAAAAACCAGAAATAGTACCTAGAGTAGCGATTTAGCTAGTCTAAATTTTTTAAGACAAAGGTCAAAGATAGTCAATATCAGTAATCATAACTAAGTAAACAAAAAGAGGTAAAGAATATGAACAACAACTTTAATAACTTTAACAACATGGATGATTTATTTAACCAATTGATGGGTGGTATGCGAGGATACAGTTCTGAAAACCGTCGCTACTTGATTAATGGTCGTGAAGTGACACCTGAGGAATTTGCTCACTATCGTGCAACTGGCCAATTTCCAGAAAATGTAGAAGTTGATGGGCAAATGCAACAACAGGCTTCAGGTATGAAACAAGACGGTGTCCTTGCTAAACTAGGTCGAAACTTGACAGCGGAAGCTCGCGAGGGCAAGTTGGATCCTGTTATCGGACGAAACAAGGAAATTCAAGAAACATCTGAAATTCTTTCACGTCGTACTAAGAACAATCCTGTTTTGGTCGGAGATGCAGGTGTTGGTAAGACAGCCGTTGTCGAAGGTCTAGCGCAAGCTATTGTGAACGGAGATGTCCCAGCCGCTATCAAGAACAAGGAAATCATTTCCATTGATATCTCAGGTCTGGAGGCTGGTACTCAATACCGTGGTAGCTTTGAAGAAAATGTTCAAAACTTAGTCAATGAGGTCAAAGAAGCAGGAAATATTATCCTCTTCTTTGATGAAATTCATCAAATCCTCGGTGCTGGTAGCACTGGTGGAGATAGTGGTTCTAAAGGGCTTGCGGATATTCTCAAGCCAGCCCTCTCTCGTGGTGAGTTGACAGTGATTGGGGCAACAACTCAAGACGAATACCGTAACACCATCTTGAAGAATGCGGCTCTTGCTCGTCGTTTCAATGAAGTCAAGGTCAATGCTCCTTCTGCAGAGGATACATATAAAATCCTTCAAGGAATTCGTGATCTCTATCAACAACACCATAATGTCATCTTGCCAGATGAAGTTCTGAAAGCAGCAGTGGATTATTCTGTTCAGTATATTCCTCAACGTAGCTTGCCAGATAAGGCTATCGACCTTGTCGATGTTACGGCAGCTCACTTGGCAGCTCAGCATCCAGTAACAGATGTGCATGCTGTTGAACGTGAAATAGAGGTAGAAAGAGACAAGCAAGAAAAAGCAGTTGAGGCAGAAGATTTTGAAGCAGCTCTAAACTATAAAACACGCATCGCAGAATTGGAAAAGAAAATCGAAAACCACACAGAAGATATGAAAGTGACTGCAAGTGTCAACGATGTGGCTGAATCTGTAGAACGGATGACGGGTATCCCGGTTTCACAAATGGGAGCATCAGACATCGAACGTTTGAAAGATATGGCTCATCGCTTGGAACACAAGGTGATCGGCCAAGATAAGGCAGTTGAAGCTGTAGCTCGTGCCATTCGTCGTAACCGTGCTGGTTTCGATGAAGGCAATCGTCCAATCGGTAGCTTCCTCTTTGTAGGACCAACTGGGGTTGGTAAGACAGAACTTGCTAAGCAATTGGCACTCGATATGTTTGGAACCAAGGATGCAATCATTCGTTTGGATATGTCTGAATACAGTGACCGCACAGCTGTTTCTAAGCTAATTGGTACAACAGCAGGCTATGTGGGTTATGATGACAATAGCAATACCTTAACGGAACGTGTCCGTCGCAATCCATACTCTATCATTCTCTTGGATGAGATTGAAAAGGCTGATCCTCAAGTGATTACTCTTCTCCTCCAAGTTCTAGATGATGGTCGTTTGACAGATGGTCAAGGAAATACAGTAAACTTCAAGAATACTGTCATTATTGCGACCTCAAATGCTGGATTTGGCTATGAAGCTAACTTGACAGAAGATGCGGACAAACCAGAATTGATGGATCGTTTGAAACCATTCTTCCGTCCAGAATTCCTTAACCGCTTCAACGCAGTTATCGAGTTCTCACACTTGAATAAGGAAGATCTTTCTAAGATTGTGGACTTGATGTTGGCCGAAGTCAACCAAACCTTGGCTAAGAAAGACATTGACTTGGTAGTCAGTCAAGCAGCTAAAGACTATATCACAGAAGAAGGCTATGACGAAGTCATGGGTGTTCGCCCACTCCGTCGTGTGGTTGAACAAGAAATTCGTGATAAGGTGACAGACTTCCACTTGGATCATCTAGATGCCAAACATTTGGAAGCCGATATGGAAGATGGTGTTCTGGTCATTCGTGAGAAAGTATAATACTCTTCGAAAATCTCTTCAAACAACGTCAACGTCGCCTTGCCGTATATATGTGACTGACTTCGTCAGTTCTATCTACAACCTCAAAGCAGTGCTTTGAGCAACCTGCGGCTAGTTTGCTCTTTGATTTTCATTGAGTATAAGACAAAATTTTGAGAATAAAGAAGAAGGAACCAGATGAAAAAACTGGCTCCTTTTTTGTGTTTAAATCACATGACGCTCAAAGGCATCATCTGAGATTCCTTGTTCTAGAATGAGTTTCGCCCATTCTTTAGCAGAAAAGAGGCTGTGGTCTTTGTAGTTTCCGCAAGATTCGATGGTTGTTCCAGGGACATCTTCCCAAGTAGTGGTCTCAGCAATTTCCTTGAGCGAATCCTTGATAACAGCCGCAATTTCAGCGCTGGTATGACGTCCCCACATAATCATGTGGAAACCAGTACGGCACCCAAATGGAGAACAGTCAATCATGCCGTCAATACGGGTACGGATGAGCTTTGCCAAGAGGTGTTCAATGGTGTGTAGTCCAGCAGTAGGGATAGAGTCTTCGTTTGGTTGCACTAAACGAATATCGTAATTGGAGATGATGTCTCCCTTTGGCCCTGTTTCTTCCCCAATCAAGCGGACATAAGGTGCTTTAACAATAGTGTGGTCAAGTTCAAAACTTTCAACAATAACTTCTTTTGACATGGTAAATCCTTTCAGTTTTCTCTTTTCATTATAACATAAAGCTGGCTCCTGAGGCAGAGAGAAAACCTCTCCGAGGGTGGAGAGGTTCAAATCTTTATTTACGATACAAGCGGTCGTATTGGTAGTATGGGTCAAAGGTTACGTTGATACCCAATTTACGAAGGACATTTTTGTCTTCATCTGTCAAGATGATGGTTGAGTGGGCTTCGCTTCCTTTGAGGTTGCCAAGTTCTTCCATAGCACGAGCAGCATCAGGATTTTCTGTAGCTGTGATGGCAAGTGCAATTAGGATTTCATTTGAATGCAGGCGTGGATTGCGGCTACCGAGATGATCGATTTTAAGACCTTGGATTGGCTTAACAACTTCAGGCTCGATTAGTTTTACTTCCTTGGCAATATCAGCTGATTTCTTGATGGCATTGATCAAGGTAGCAGCTGTTGGGCCAAAGAGTTCTGAGTTCTTACCAGTGACGATTTCCCCATTTGGTAATTCAAGGGCTAGGGCTGGTCCGCCAGTTTCTTCTGCTTTTTGACGGGCAACGACAGCAACCTTGCGGTCTGCAGGTGTGATACCGAGGTCGTTCATGAGCAACTCAATTTTCTTGACAGCAGATTCGCCCACTTTTTCGGCTTTGAAATCAAGAACAGTCTGATAGTAGCGACGGATAATTTCTTGTTTAGAGGCTTCGATAGCAGCCTCATTATCTGTAATAGCGAAACCAACCATGTTGACACCCATATCTGTCGGAGAAGCGTATGGAGATTTACCAAGAATGCGTTCCAACATACGTTTGAGCACAGGGAAGATTTCGATATCACGGTTGTAGTTGACAGTGGTTTCTCCGTAGGTTTGGAGATGGAAAGGGTCAATCATGTTGACATCATCAAGGTCAGCTGTGGCAGCCTCGTAGGCCAAGTTGACTGGATGATGAAGGGGAAGATTCCAAACTGGGAAGGTTTCAAATTTAGCGTAACCAGACTTGATACCATTGATTTGGTCGTGGTACATATTGGACATACAAGTAGCCAATTTTCCAGAACCAGGTCCAGGAGCGGTTACGACGATTAAGTTGCGACTGGTTTTGATATAGTCGTTTTTCCCCATTCCTTCTGGAGAAATGATATGATCCATATCAGTCGGATATCCTTTGATTGGATAATGAAGATAAGAATCAATTCCGTTTTTCTCGAGCTGGTTGCGGAAGGCATCTGCAGCTGGTTGGCCAGCGTACTGTGTGATGACAACAGAGCCAACAAAAATTCCCAATTCATTGAATTTATCAATCAAACGAAGAACTTCTTGGTCATAAGAAATGCCCAAGTCACCACGTGCTTTAGAATGTTCGATGTTACTTGCATTAATAGCAATCACAACCTCAACCTGCTCTTTCAATTCTTGCAAGAGCTTGATTTTGTTGTCAGGTTCATAACCAGGAAGGACACGAGCAGCGTGGAAATCTTCTAACATTTTACCACCAAACTCCAAGTAGAGTTTGCCGTCAAATTGATTAATGCGCTCCAAGATATGGTCGCGCTGTAGATTCAAATATTGTTCAGAACTAAAAGCTTGTTTTTTCATTTTTTTACCTCTGACCTCTATTATAATAAAAAATTGGAAGTTAGGAAACTATGGAGTTAAAAAAGAAAGTAAAAAGATTAGGCAAACGCTTGCATGAAATTCTGAAAAGCGCTATCATAGACTATAGATTATGAAAATAATGAGGTAAGAAGATGCAAGAAAAATGGTGGCACAATGCCGTAGTCTATCAAGTTTATCCCAAGAGTTTTATGGACAGCAACGGAGATGGAATTGGCGATTTGCCAGGAATTACCAGTAAGTTAGATTATCTAGCCAAGTTAGGAATCACAGCGATTTGGCTTTCTCCTGTTTATGACAGCCCTATGGACGATAATGGCTACGATATTGCTGATTATCAAGCGATTGCGGCTATTTTCGGGACCATGGAGGATATGGATCAATTGATCGCAGAAGCTAAGAAGCGTGATATTCGAATTATCATGGACTTGGTGGTCAATCATACCTCGGATGAACATGCTTGGTTTGTCGAGGCCTGTGAAAATCCTGATAGCCCCGAGCGAGACTACTATATCTGGCGTGATGAACCCAACGACCTAGATTCTATCTTTAGCGGATCTGCTTGGGAATACGATGAAAAGTCGGGTCAGTACTATCTCCACTTTTTCAGCAAGAAACAGCCTGATCTTAACTGGGAAAATGAAAAACTTCGTCAGAAAATTTATGAGATGATGAACTTCTGGATTGATAAAGGCATTGGTGGTTTCCGCATGGATGTCATTGACATGATTGGGAAAATTCCTGATGAGAAAGTAGTCAATAACGGTCCTATGCTTCATCCCTATCTCAAGGAGATGAATCAGGCTACCTTTGGAGATAAGAATCTCTTAACAGTAGGAGAAACATGGGGAGCAACGCCAGATATTGCCAAGCTCTACTCTGATCCAAAGGGGCAAGAATTGTCCATGGTCTTCCAGTTTGAGCATATCTGTCTTCAGTATCAGGAAGGGCAACCTAAATGGCACTATCAAAAAGAGCTAAACATCGCTAAGTTAAAAGAGATTTTCAACAAATGGCAGACTGAGTTAGGAGTTGGAGACGGCTGGAATTCCCTCTTCTGGAACAATCATGACCTTCCTCGTATCGTCTCAATCTGGGGAAATGACCAAGAATACCGCGAAAAATCTGCCAAAGCCTTTGCCATCTTGCTTCATCTCATGAGAGGGACTCCTTATATCTACCAAGGTGAGGAGATTGGGATGACCAACTATCCGTTTGAAACACTGGAGCAAGTAGAAGATATTGAATCGCTCAACTATGCGCGTGAAGCTCTTGAAAAAGGCGTGCCGATGGAAGAAATCATGGACAGTATCCGTGTCATCGGTCGCGACAATGCCCGTACTCCAATGCAATGGGATGAGAGCGAAAACGCTGGTTTCTCGACAGGTCAACCTTGGTTGGCAGTCAATCCAAACTATCAAGCAATCAACGTTCAAGAAGCGCTGGCAAATCCAGATTCTATTTTCTATACCTATCAAAAACTGGTTCAAATCCGTAAGGAGAATAGCTGGCTGATTCGAGCTGAATTTGAATTGCTTGATACGGCTGATAAGGTCTTTGCCTATATCCGTAAAGATGGCGACCGTCGTTTCCTAGTTGTGGCCAACTTGTCCAATGAAGAACAAGACTTGACAGTAGAAGGAAATGTTAAATCAGTCTTGATTGAAAACACTGTGGCGCAAGAAGCAGTTGAGAAACAAATCTTGGCTCCATGGGATGCTTTCTGTGTGGAATTGATTGATTAAAGCTAGAGAATCTTCAGCTTTTGGGGCTGAGGTTCTTTTTTATAGTACTCTTCAAAAAACTTCTCAAACAAGGTCATCCTTGGATACTGTAGATATGCTTTAGCTCGGTCAGCTATTTATCCGACATCAAAGATGTGATTTGAGTGCTCTATCTACAACTGAAATGTTTTTGAATAACATCTGTTAGAATTTTCTAAAAAATCTGTCGAAAGCTCTTGCATTTAGAATAAAATAGAGTATAATGGTGGAAATAACATATTACTAAAGGAGTTTGGTTATGAAATCGAAAAAGTGGATTTTAGGAGCAGGATTAACGATGAGTGCAGTCCTTCTTTTAACGGCTTGTGGGAAAAGTGATAAGAAAGCAGATGCCCCGAGGAGTTTTTCTTATGTCTATGCAGTAGATCCGTCTTCCTTGGATTATAGCATTACGAGTAAAAGTTCAACCTCTGACGTGATTGGTAATGTTGTTGATGGTCTTTTAGAAAATGATAAATATGGGAATCTTGTTCCGTCTTTAGCAGAGGATTGGACTGTTTCAGCTGATGGTTTGACTTATACTTACAAACTTCGTAAGGGTGTGAAGTGGTACACTTCTGAAGGAGAGGAGTATGCAGAAGTTAAGGCACAGGACTTTGTTACAGGTCTGAAACATGCAGCAGATGGTAAGTCAGATGGTCTTTCTTTGATTGAAAAATCAATCAAAGGTCTGGAGGCCTATGTTAGTGGTGAGACCAATGATTTTTCAACTGTAGGTGTTAAAGCTCTTGATGATTATACGGTAGAATATACCCTTAATAAACCAGAAAGTTTTTGGAACTCTAAAGTAACCACTGCAACCATGCTTCCTGTAAATGAAGAGTTTTTGAATGCAACTGGTAAGGATTACGGAGCGCCAACTCCATCAAGTATTCTTTACAACGGCCCATATTTTTTGAAATCTTTGATTTCTAAATCTGTGATTGAGTATGAAAAAAATCCTAACTATTGGGATAAGGAAAATGTCAAGATTGATAATGTAAAATTAACATTCTATGACGGTTCAGATCAAGAGTCTCTTATCCGTAGTTTCGCTACAGGAGCATATAATACAGCGAGACTTTTCCCAAATAGTTCAAGTTTTGCTTCTACCAAAGAGAAATATGGCGATCAGATTATTTATAGCCCTCAGGAAGCAACTAGCTACTACTTTACTTTTAATGTAAATCGTCAATCATATAATAAAACAGCCAAGACAGATGAAGGACAAAAACTTTCTACCAAAGAAGCTATGCTGAATAAAAATTTCCGTCAAGCGATTAATTTTGCCTTCAATCGTCACGCCTATACAGCTCAATTAAACGGTGAAGAAGGTGCGGATAAGATTATTCGTAATAGTCTAGTGCCAGATAATTATGTTCAGGTAGCAGGGAAGACCTTCGGACAGCTGGCTCAGGATGAACTACTGAAATATGGAGAACAGTGGAAAGATGTAACTCTCACAGATGGTAAGGATACAATTTACAATCCTACGAAGGCCAAATCAGCATTTGAGAAAGCGAAGTTAGAATTGCAAAGCAAGGGAGTAAGTTTCCCGATTCATTTGGATGTACCAGTAGAACAGACAGATGTAGTTGCAGTTCAACAGACAAATTCATTAAAACAATCGATTGAAGAAACGCTTGGTTCTGATAATGTCATTGTAGATGTTCTTCAAATGACAGATAATGAGAAGGAAAGTATTACTTCCCAAGCAAAAGTGCCAACTCAAAAAGATTATGATTTGAACGGAACAGGTTGGGGGCCAGATTACCAAGACCCAGCAACCTATCTCAATATTTTAGATGCTAAGAAGGGTTCTGCCTTGAAACACCTAGGTATAACAAAGGGCAAGGATCCTGAAGTCATGGCGAAAGTTGGCTTGGATGAATACAAGAAGCTCTTGGACGATGCTGCTTCTGAGACGACCAATCTTGATAAACGTTATGAGAAATATGCTAAGGCTCAAGCTTGGGTAACAGATAGTTCTCTCCTTATTCCAGTGGCGTCTTCAGGAGGTTCTCCTATGGTAAGTCGTGCTGTGCCATTTACTAAAGCTTATTCACAAGTTGGTATCAAAGGGGATCCATTTATTTTTAAAGGAATGGAACTTCAAAATGATATTGTCACAACGAAAGAGTATGAGGCAGCTCTCAAGAAGTGGCAAAAGGAAAAACTAGAATCGAATGCTCAGTATCAAAAGGATTTAGAAAAACACGTAAAATGAGTCTAGGCTCATTTCTACAAATGGTTTTTTAGTTAATAAATCGTATAAAAACAAGGGAGGACTGTATGAAAGACAGAAATCCTTTGTTTTTTTAATGCCTAGAGTTTATAAACTTCCATTCTAGAAATTCAATTAACTTTACAAATCCCTACTAATTTGGTAAAATAAACTTATGTTATAAAAACTAACATAAAGGAGAAAGAAGATGAATACCAAAAAGCGTGTCCTTAGCGCAGGCTTGACCTTTGCGGCTGCTTTGCTTTTAGTTGCTTGCGGTCAATCAGGTTCAGATACAAAAACTTACTCATCAACCTTTAGTGGAAATCCAACTACATTTAACTATTTATTAGACTACTACGCTGACAATACATCAACTATAACTAACCTAGTTGATGGTTTGCTTGAGAATGACAATCACGGAAATCTAGTTCCATCTTTGGCGGAAGACTGGTCTGTTTCGAGAGACGGTTTGACTTATACCTATAAATTGAGAAAAGATGCCAAATGGTTCACGGCTGACGGTGAAGAGTATGCCCCAGTCAAGGCACAAGATTTTGTGACGGGTATTAAGTACGCAGTGGATAATAAATCACAGGCCGTTGACTTGATTCAAAACTCGATTAAGGGCTTGAATGATTATATTACAGGAGCGGATTCTGACTTTTCTAAGGTTGGTGTGAAGGCCATTGACGACCAGACTGTTGAGTATACTTTGACACGCCCAGAACCTTACTGGAATTCAAAAACAACCAACAGTATTCTTTTCCCAGTAAATGAAGAGTTTCTAAATTCAAAAGGGAAAGATTTTGGGACCCTATCTCCAGATAGCATTCTCTACAGCGGACCTTATTTGTTAAAAGATTTTACATCGAAATCATCGATTGAGTATGTGAAAAATCCGCATTACTACGATCATGACAAAGTATCAATTGAACACGTGAAATTGGCTTACTTTGATGGTTCAGACCAAGAATTGACTATCCGTAACTTTGAAAGTGGAGCTTATTCTATCGCTGGGGTTTATCCAAATAGTTCTAACTTCGCCAAGACCAAGGAAAAATATAAGGATAATATCGTCTATAGCTTGCAGGACAAGACTTCTTGGTACTTCAATTTCAACGTCAATCGTAAGGCTTACAACCATACATCTAAAACGACAGATGAGCAGAAGAAGTCAACTGAGTCAGCTGTCTTGAACAAGAACTTCCGCCAAGCGGTGAACTTTGCCTTGGACCGCACAGCCTATTCTGCTCAGTCAAATGGGGAAGAAGCAGCTGGCAAGACCCTTCGTAACACCCTAGTGCCTCCTACATTTGTCCAAGTTGGAGACAAGACCTTTGGAGAAGTAGTTGCTTCTAAATTGGTCAACTACGGAACAGAGTGGGCAGGTATGAACCTAGCAGATGCGCAGGATGCCTATTTTAACAAAGAAAAAGCCCAAGCAAAATTTGCAGAAGCCAAAAAAGACTTGGCAAGTCAAGGTGTGACCTTCCCAATTCACTTGGATATAGCTGTTGATCAGACAAATAAAAATGCTGTGACTGGTATGAATTCTGTGAAACAGACTCTTGAGTCTGTTTTAGGTGCTGATAATCTTGTTATTGACGTTCAGCAACTCTCTACAGATGAGTACAATAATGTAGCCTTCTTGGCTCCTACTCCCAATGCAAGAGATTATGATTTAAGTTTTGATGGTTGGGTAGCGGATTATCAGGATCCATCTACTTACCTCAATCCTTTCAATGCAGAGGATGGATTCTATCTCAAGATTTTTGGTCTAGATGCCCAGGAAGATAAAGCTAAGATTGCTAGCCTAGGTTTGGATACTTACACTAAAATGCTCAAAGATGCGGATAGTGAAAATAAAGATGTAAGTAAACGCTATGAGAAATATGCTGAAGCACAGGCTTGGATGATTGATAACTCTCTTATTATGTCAGCAATGTCAGGAGGAGGGACTGCTTCTGTGACCAAAGTGATACCATTTACAAGAGGATACTCATTGGTCGGTATCAAGGGTGATGGTTATAACTATAAGTATATGAAACTGCAAAAAGATACTGTTACGACTAAACAGTATGAAGAAGCCAAGACTAAATGGGAGCAAGAAAGCAAAAAAGCAATCGAAAAAGCTCAAAAAGAAGCAGAAAATCATGTGAAATAAGATACAATAGTTTTTCCGAAAAGGGAAGTATTCTATGAAGACAATCATCATTTATGATGCTTGTCTTTTTGATTTAATTTACTCATTACATTTCTAATTTTGTCTATATTATTTGAAAGTCCAGTCAAAACTATGTAAATATTGTCTTGTTATCGTAAGTCTATTACTAACTTTATTAGTTTTGTACACAACTTATACTCTTCAAACCACATCAGCTTCGCCTTGCCGTGGTTTGAAGAGATTTTCAAAGAGTATTAAATGGCAAAACTCCTGAAAATTTGCAAGAACAGGAGACATCTCTTGTAGGTACAGACATCTACGAAAAATTAATCAAAGATTATACAGAGAAAGATAGGACACTATCGTTATTATGATATGCACCAAGTCATTGGAGTAGCCTTGCAGTGTGTAAGAAATGAGTTAGATTAAACAAATCAAACTGCTTACAGTATCTATTCAGAAATATAATTGATCAATCCTTGACTATCTAAAGTAGTTGAGGATTTTTGTTATTATTCATATTTTTGCAAACAAGATGTTTAAAAAATAATTTTCAAAGATTCTGAAAATTCTGTTGACAATGTTTGAAAAAGAGGCTATAATGGATAGAAAAATGAAGGAGAAGTTTATGAAAACAAGGAAAGTATTGGCTCTTGCGGGAGTAACTTTATTAGCTGCAGGTGTCTTAGCGGCTTGTTCTGGTGGTTCTGGTGCTAAAGGTGAGCAGACTTTTGCATTTACCTACGAGACAGACCCAGATAATCTTAACTACTTAACAACTGGTAAGGCAGCGACTGCTGACATTACTAGTAATGTGATTGATGGATTGCTTGAAAATGATAAATACGGGAACCTTATTCCCTCAATGGCAGAGGACTGGTCAGTTTCTAAGGATGGCTTGACTTATACTTATAAGATTCGTCAGGACGCCAAGTGGTATACATCTGAGGGAGAAGAGTATGCTCCTGTTAAGGCTCAAGACTTTGTAACAGGTCTTAAATATGCAACAGATAAGAAATCAGAAGCCCTTTACTTGGTACAAGATTCAATTAAAGGTTTGGACGCCTACGCTAAAGGGGAAAATAAAGATTTCTCTCAAGTTGGGATTAAAGCCCTTGACGATCAAACAGTCCAATATACTTTGAACAAACCTGAAAGTTTTTGGAATTCTAAAACAACAATGGGTGTCTTGGCACCAGTTAATGAAGAGTTTTTGAACTCAAAAGGGGATGATTTTGCTAAAGCGACAGATCCAAGTAGTATCTTGTATAATGGTCCTTATTTGTTGAAATCCATTGTAACCAAATCTGCTGTTGAATTTGCTAAAAATCCTAACTACTGGGATAAGGACAATGTCCATATTGACAAAGTTAAATTGTCATTCTGGGATGGTCAAGATACTAGTAAACCTGCAGAAAACTTTAAAGATGGTAGCCTTTCAGCAGCTCGTCTTTATCCAACGAGTGCAAGTTTCGCAGAGCTTGAGAAGAGTATGAAAGACAATATTGTCTATACGCAACAGGACTCTACGACTTATGTAGTAGGAACAAACATTGACCGTCAGTCCTATAAATATACTTCTAAGACTAGCGACGAACAAAAGACTTCTACGAAAAAAGCACTCTTAAACAAGGATTTCCGTCAGGCTATTGCCTTTGGATTTGACCGTACAGCTTATGCCTCTCAGCTGAATGGACAAACTGGAGCAAGCAAAATCTTGCGTAATATCTTTGTTCCACCAACATTTGTCCAAGCAGATGGTAAGAATTTTGGTGATATGGTCAAAGAAAAATTGGTGACTTATGGGGATGAATGGAAGGATATTAATCTTGCTGATGCACAAGATGGTCTTTACAATCCAGAGAAAGCCAAGGCAGAATTTGCTAAAGCCAAATCAGCCCTACAAGCTGAGGGAGTACAATTCCCAATTCACCTAGATATGCCTGTTGACCAAACAGCAACTACAAAAGTTCAGCGTGTCCAATCTATGAAACAATCCTTGGAAGCGACTTTAGGAACTGATAATGTCATTATTGATATTCAACAATTGCAAAAAGATGAAGTGCTTAATGTTACTTTATTTGCACAAACTGCTGCTGGTGAGGATTGGGATATTTCTGATAACGTTGGATGGTCTCCAGACTTCTCAGACCCATCAACTTATCTTGATATCATTAAGCCTTCTGTAGGGGAAAATACGAGAACTTACCTAGGATTTGATTCAGGAAAAGAGAATGAGGCTGCTAAGAAGGTTGGTCTCAATGATTATGATAAAATGGTCAATGAAGCAGGGGAAGAAACTACAGACGTTACAAAACGTTATAACAAGTATGCCGAAGCTCAAGCTTGGTTGACAGATAGTGCCCTAGTCATTCCAACGACATCTCGTACAGGACGTCCAATCTTGTCTAAGATGGTACCATTTACTTTACCTTTCGCTTTCGCAGGTAACAAGGGGACAAGCGATCCGCTCCGATACAAATACCTTGAACTTCAAGACAAGGCAGTCACAGCAGATGAATATCAGAAAGCTCAAGATAAATGGATGAAAGAAAAAGAAGAATCCAATAAAAAAGCGCAAGAAGAACTTGCAAAACATGTGAAATAAGATAAAAAAGAAGTTAGTTTTTAGCTGACTTCTTTTGGTTTCTAGAAAATAGATTGATGGCTATTCTATTTTTAATATTGCGAAATATATTTTATTATAGAAAAAATCCTGAGCCTTGAACTCAGGATTTTCTTTTTACTGTTGTGGTTGCTGTTGAACTGGTGGATTTTGTGGTGTTGGTTGTACTGGTTGGACGGCTTGACCAGCTTGTCCTTGATTTGGATCAGTTGCTGGAGCATTATTGGGTTGTTGCCCAACCGTCGTATTTGCTTGAGTAGTTGAACTTTCAGTTGTTGTAGAGGAATTCTCTACTGACTGTGTTTGTTGTGTAGCTGGTGTATTCCAACTATTTCTTGCTCCGTTTTGGAAGACAAACTCTCCATTTCTGTATAAGCCATCTGGCATTGTCCAATCTCCAGGGTGGTTATCTTCTGAGAGGTAGGTCATCATTGATCGATAGACTCTACCAGCTACGAGGAAACCATCTCCAATGATTGGAGTGAGACGATTTGAGTAACCAGTCCAAACAGCCATTGCATATTTGCGAGTATAACCTACAAACATTTCATCTGGAGCTACGTAGCCAGTGTTCTTGATATGCTTTTCAATTTCGTCATCAGTATAGTTAGAAGTACCTGTCTTACCTGCTTGTGGAAGCCATGGTAGGTAGGCTCCACGTCCAGTTCCATAAACTAAGACAGTTTTCATCATTTCGGTCATCATATAGGCAGTGGTTTCTTTCATAGCTCGTGTGCCAGCGTCTGAAAATTCTTTTTCACTACCATCACTGAAGACGATTTTATTGATATACATTGGTTTGTGATAAATACCACCATTAGCAAAAGCTGCATAGGCAGCAGCCATTTTTTCACTACTTGCACCGTATTTTTTGTTGGATTCAGGTGTATTACTTGAAATGGCATTTGCATAGTGTATGCTTGGATAGTCAATACCTAATCCATTGAGGAAGGTTTTGGCTCTGTCTAAACCAACCTTATTAAGAGTTTCAACGGCTGTGACATTACGTGACTGTTGAAGAGCGTACTGAATTGTAATATTTCCAAAGTAGCCATGGTCCCAGTTGTAGACTGGAATATCAGTACCAGGATAATTATAAGGAACGTCATGTACAATAGTTGCAGTAGAGTCATAAACTCCATACTCTAACGCGGGAGCATAGTCAGTAATTGGTTTCATAGTAGAACCCCAGTCACGGTTTGTTTCCACGGCTTGGTTGATGCCGAAAGATACATTACTTGATTGGTGACGGGCCCCTAACTGAGCAAGTACTTTACCATTTGTTACATCTACGATAGTGGATGCTACTTGGATTTCATCATCTGGGTAAGCAACATACTCATCTGTGTTATAAACATCCCAAAGTCGCTTTTGAACATCTTTGTCCACATTTGTGTAGACATCCATACCTGTAGTAAGAAGGTTGTAACCAGTTTCTTGTTCTACTTGGTCGATGACTTCTTTGAGGTAGTTATCCATATAAGCTGGGTAACTATTGGCTGATTTCAAGCTCTGAAGACCGTCAGTGATAGGAGTATTAATTGCTTTCTCATACTGTTCTGCACTGATGTAATTTTGGTCTTTCATTTCTGAAAGTACTAAATTACGACGTTCGAGAGCGGCTTCTGGATGGGAATACGGATCATATTGGTTCGGTGCCTGAGGCATTCCAGCTAGGAGTGCTAACTGTGGCAAGCTTAATTCTTTCAAATCTTTTCCGTAGTAATTTTGGGCTGCGGTTTGCATTCCATAATTACCGTTAGACATGTAGACTTTATTGATGTAATAGGTCAGGATTTCTTGCTTAGTTGCTTTTTGTTCTAATTGAACGGCTAGCCAAGCTTCTTGAGCTTTACGTGACAAAGTTTGATCAGCAGTTGAAGTTGAGAAATAAGTTAATTTAATTAATTGCTGAGTCAAGGTTGAAGCACCTTGGAGCCCTCCTCTTCCTTGTAGATTTCGTAATGCTGCACCCATAATACGGATGGTATCAACACCTCTATGATCAAAGAAGCGGTGATCTTCGATTGAGACAATAGCTTTGACCAAATTAGTGGGAATTTCATTGGCTTGAGCATTTACGCGACGTTCAGATCCAAGGTCAGCAATCAATTCGTTCTTGTTGTCATAAATTTTGCTGGAAGTTGTCGCAACTAATTTACTTTCAGATAAGGCTGGAGCCTTGCTAACAAAGTAGAGGAAAACACCACCACCTAATAGAAATAAAGCGATAAATAAGGTAAGGAATGTAATTCCCATATACTTTAAGAATCGCAGAATAGTTTGTTGATTCATTTTGTTTTACCACCTAGTAAATGTTCTTTGATAATATCGAGATAGGGAATTTGAGGGAAAGCACCCTGTTTTACTAAATATCCGTTTTCCTGAATATATCCAAGTGGCATTGATTTTTGCCCCTTATCTTGATGATAAAAGCGAATCAAATCAAGTGCCGGTAACAAGTAAGTTTCTTGTTGAGAAGAAAAATGAAGTAGAACGAAGCAAATGCCCTGCTGTTCCAGAACTTGTTCCATATGTTGAATCTGATGAAGATGGAAGTTTTTTAGTGGAATAGCATTTTTTTGTCGTGTTTCCTTGGCTTCAAAGTCAATGTAATGTCCTCTATACACGCCAGAGTAATCTGTTGTGGAAGCTTGTCTAAAATAGGCCTCTACAATTTTAGCTCGACTACGTTGAGGATAGTCTACTCGAACGATCTGAACAGGCGTCGGTTTTTTGTGGATAACTGCCATGCCATGTGTCAGATAGTAGTCGTTGGTAGCGTTAATCATCTTTTCAAAAGTCATTCCTCGATTTGCGAAATTTTTTGGTTGAGAAATAGATATTTGGCTTTTTTTTGATGAAATTTTATGAGGATAGTTGACCATATTTCTCCTTATTGGTACAATAACATCACTCTATTATACCATAAAGTATAAAGAAAGGTGTAAAAATGACTAGAGCTTTAATTATGGGCTATTCTAGCTTTGATTTGGGTGTCTTTAACGAAAAAGATATCAGGTTAAAAATTATAAAGAAAGCGATTAGAAGAGATTTAGAAAACTTAGTAGAAGAAGGGCTTAAATGGCTGGTCTTTACAGGGAATTTGGGATTTGAATCTTGGGTTCTCGATGTTGCAAATGAAATGAAAGACGAGTATGATTTCAGCCTAGCGACTATTTTTGATTTTGAAACACACGGGGAAAATTGGAATGAAGCTAATCAGCTTAAACTTGGCCAATTTAAGCAGGTAGATTTCGTTAAATATGCCTATCCCAAATATGAACATGTGGGGCAACTGCGTGATTACCAACGATTTTTACTGGAAAATACTGATTTAGCTTATTTTTTCTATGACCCAGAAAATGAGACCAAATTAAAATTTATGGATACCTTGATGAAAACTCAGGAAGGTTATCGCATAAAAAGACTAACCTTTGAAGACTTAAATGAGCTGGCAGAAAATTTTTCTGAAAAGTAAGCCTTTGACCTTGATTTTTGTTTGCCTTTTTTTATATAATAATACTATTAGAAATCGAGAATGGAGAGAGAGATGGCAAGTATTATTTTTTCAGCAAAAGATATTTTTGAACAAGAGTTTGGACGTGAAGTCCGCGGGTATAGTAAGGTTGAAGTTGATGAATTTTTGGACGATGTCATCAAGGACTATGAAACATATGCTGCCCTAGTCAAGTCTCTCCGTCAAGAAATTGCAGAGTTGAAGGAAGAATTAGCTCGTAAACCGAAACCTTCACCAGTTCAAGCAGAGCCTCTTGAAGCGGCAACTACAAGCTCTATGACGAATTTTGATATTTTGAAGCGCTTGAATCGTCTCGAAAAAGAAGTGTTTGGTAAACAAATTTTAGATAACTCTGATCTATAAGAGCTTATTTGAAAAGTGCAATTTTTGGATAATCGCGTGGAGAGAATTTCTTTTCATGAGGAAAGTCCATGCTAGCACAGGCTGTGATGCCTGTAGTGTTTGTGCTAGGTGAACTCATAAGCCTAGGGACGAGAAATCGTTACGGCAGTTGAAATGGCTAAGTCTTTGGATAGGTCAGAGTAGGCTTGAAAGTGCCACAGTGACGGAGTCTTTCTGGAAACGGAGAGAGTGGAACGCGGTAAACCCCTCAAGCTAGCAACCCAAATTTTGGTCGGGGCATGGAGTGCACGGAAACGAACGTAGTACTCTGACTGCTATCAGCTCTATGCTGTTAGTGGTAGACAGATGATTATCGAAGGAAGTGGTCCTAGTCACTTCTGGAACAAAACATGGCTTATAGAAAATTGCATATAGGTTGGGGCTGAGAAAACTTTCTCAACCTCATTTTTTAAAGTGGACATATAGAAAGGTCTTATAAGACTGTAACATGAAAAAAGAATTTAATTTAATCGCGACTGCTGCAGCGGGTCTTGAAGCTGTTGTGGGACGAGAAGTGCGAGAGTTGGGCTATGATTGTCAGGTTGAAAACGGCCGTGTTCGTTTTCAAGGAGATGCAAGAGCCATTATCGAAACTAACCTCTGGCTTCGAGCAGCAGACCGTATCAAGATTATTGTAGGCACATTCCCTGCTAAGACTTTTGAGGAGCTGTTTCAGGGAGTATTTGCCCTAGATTGGGAAAATTATTTACCACTTGGAGCTCGGTTCCCGATTTCAAAAGCTAAATGTGTTAAATCTAAACTACACAATGAACCAAGTGTACAGGCTATTTCAAAGAAGGCTGTTGTTAAGAAATTGCAGAAACACTATGCTCGTCCAGAAGGTGTTCCTCTGATGGAAACTGGTCCCGAATTTAAGATTGAGGTATCTATTCTCAAAGATGTGGCAACTGTCATGATTGATACGACAGGCTCCAGTCTCTTTAAACGTGGTTATCGTACCGAAAAAGGTGGAGCTCCTATCAAGGAAAACATGGCGTCAGCTATTTTACAACTTTCTAACTGGTATCCAGACAAGCCTTTGATTGATCCGACCTGTGGTTCGGGGACTTTCTGTATTGAAGCGGTTATGATTGCCAGAAAGATGGCGCCTGGTCTTCGTCGCTCCTTTGCCTTTGAGGAATGGAATTGGATTAGCGATCGTTTAATCCAAGAAGTTCGCACAGAGGCAGCTAAGAAAGTAGATCGTGAGTTGGAACTAGATATTATGGGCTGTGATATTGATGCTCGCATGGTGGAAATTGCAAAGGCCAATGCCCAGGCAGCAGGGGTTGCAGGAGATATTACCTTTAAGCAGATGCGCGTGCAGGATTTACGTTCCGATAAGATCAATGGGGTGATTATCTCTAATCCGCCTTATGGGGAACGTTTGTCAGATGATGCAGGGGTCACCAAGCTTTATGCCGAAATGGGGCAAGTATTTGCACCGCTGAAAACTTGGAGCAAATTTATCCTAACCAGCGATGAAGCCTTTGAGGCCAAGTACGGTAGTCAGGCGGATAAGAAACGTAAGTTGTACAATGGAACCTTAAAAGTTGATTTATATCAATATTTTGGTCAGCGTGTTAAACGCCAGGAAGTAAAGTAGAAAGGAAAACTCATGAGTAAGAAAAGACGGAATCGTCATAAAAAAGAAGGTCAAGAAGCGCGGTTTGATTTTGATGATGCCAAAGAGCTAACAGTTGGACAAGCTATGCGTAAAAATGAAGAAGTGGAAGCAGGAATCCTACCTGAAGATTCCATTTTGGATAAGTATGTCAAGCAACATAAGGATGAAATTGAGGCAGATAAGTTTGAGACCCGCCAATACAAAAAAGAGGAGTTAGTCGAAAAAGAAGAGGCAGAGGTAGAGCAACCCCAGACTCTGGATAATTTACTTCAAGAGCTTCGTGACGAAACAGGAGTAACTTCTCCAGAACTAGAAAATGAATTGAGTCAGTTTGATGATCTAGAATTCACACGCGTTTCAGAAGCTCCTCTTGCCGAAGAATTTGAGACTGAAGAAATACAATTGTTTGGAGAAGAAGTTCCAACATTTTCTCGAGTAACGGATAGTGAAGATGAAAAAAGTAAGAAGAAATGGGTGATTTATGGGGTTCTAGCAGCCTTAGCTGTTCTTATCCTTGGAACTGCTTATTATGTCTATCGTCAAGTAGCACGTTCAACCAAGGAAATTCAGACTTCTCAATCAACCACAAACTCGCAGGCAGAAGTGGAAGAATTTAATAATTTATATGATACTTTCTACACAGATAGCAATAAAACGGCTTTGAAAAATAGCCAGTTTGATAAGTTGAGCCAACTGAAGACCCTGCTTGATAAGCTGGAAGGTAGTCGTGAACATACGCTTGCCAAATCTAAGTATGATAGTCTGGCAACGCAAATCAAGGCCATTCAAGATGTTAATGCAAAATTTGAAAAACCAGCTATTGTTGATGGTGTTTTGGATACCAATGCAAAAGCTAAATCTGACGCTAAATTTACAGATATTAAAACTGGGAATACGGAGCTTGATAAAGTGCTAGATAAGGCTATCAGCCTTGGTAAGAGCCAGCAAACAAGTGCTTCAAGCTCAAGCTCAAGTCAAACTAGCAGTTCAAACTCAAGTCAAGCCAGCTCAAATACGACAAGTGAGACAAAACCAAGTAGTTCAAATACGGCCTCAAATGAGACTAGAAGTTCTCGTAGTGAAGTCAATATGGGCGTATCAAGTGCGGGAGTTACTGTTCAAAGAAGTGCCAGTCGTGTTGCCTACAACCAATCTGTTATTGATGATAGTAACAACTCTGCCTGGGATTTCGCGGATGGTGTCTTGGAACAAATTCTAGAGACTTCACGTTCACGTGGTTATATCACTGGCAACCAATACATCCTCGAACGTGTCAATATCGTTAATGGCAATGGTTATTACAACCTTTACAAGCCAGATGGAACCTATCTCTTTACCCTTAACTGTAAGACAGGATACTTTGTTGGAAATGGTTCTGGACATGCGGATGACTTGGACTACTAAGTGGTCGTTACAAAATTCTTTCTTTTCAAAAGTAAAAATGATAAAATAAAACAAATCAAACAAGAGGAGTGTCAAATGACAAAAGCTAACTTTGGTGTCGTGGGTATGGCCGTAATGGGTCGTAACCTTGCCCTTAATATTGAATCTCGTGGTTACACAGTTGCTATCTACAACCGTAGTAAAGAAAAAACTGAAGATGTAATTGCTTGCCATCCTGAAAAGAACTTTGTACCAAGCTATGACGTTGAAAGTTTTGTAAACTCAATCGAAAAACCTCGTCGTATCATGTTGATGGTTCAAGCTGGACCTGGTACAGATGCTACAATTCAAGCCCTTCTTCCGCACCTTGACAAGGGTGACATCTTGATTGACGGAGGAAACACTTTCTACAAAGATACTATCCGTCGTAATGAAGAATTGGCAAACTCAGGTATCAACTTTATCGGTACTGGAGTTTCTGGTGGTGAAAAAGGTGCCCTTGAAGGCCCTTCTATCATGCCTGGTGGACAAAAAGAAGCCTACGAATTGGTTGCGGATGTTCTTGAAGAAATCTCAGCTAAAGCACCAGAAGATGGCAAACCATGTGTGACTTACATCGGTCCTGATGGAGCTGGTCACTATGTGAAAATGGTTCACAACGGTATCGAGTACGGGGATATGCAATTGATCGCAGAAAGCTATGACTTGATGCAACACTTGCTAGGCCTTTCTGCAGAAGATATGGCTGAAATCTTTACTGAGTGGAACAAGGGTGAATTGGACAGCTACTTGATTGAAATCACAGCTGATATCTTGAGCCGTAAAGACGATGAAGGCCAAGATGGACCAATCGTAGACTACATCCTTGATGCCGCAGGTAACAAGGGAACTGGTAAATGGACTAGTCAATCATCACTTGACCTTGGTGTACCATTGTCACTCATTACTGAGTCAGTATTTGCACGTTACATTTCAACTTACAAAGAAGAACGTGTACATGCTAGCAAGGTTCTTCCAAAACCAGCTGCCTTCAAATTTGAAGGAGACAAGGCTGAGTTGATTGAAAAAATCCGTCAAGCCCTTTACTTCTCAAAAATCATTTCATATGCACAAGGTTTTGCTCAATTGCGTGTAGCTTCTAAAGAAAACAACTGGAACTTGCCATTTGCAGACATCGCATCTATCTGGCGTGATGGATGTATCATTCGTTCTCGTTTCTTGCAAAAGATTACAGATGCTTACAACCGTGATGCAGACCTTGCTAACCTTCTTTTGGATGAGTACTTCTTGGATGTTACTGCTAAGTACCAACAAGCAGTGCGTGATATCGTAGCTCTTGCGGTTCAAGCTGGTGTACCAGTGCCAACTTTCTCAGCAGCTATTACTTACTTTGATAGCTACCGTTCAGCTGACCTTCCAGCTAACTTGATCCAAGCGCAACGTGACTACTTTGGTGCCCACACTTACCAACGTAAAGACAAAGAAGGAACATTCCACTACTCTTGGTATGACGAAAAATAAGTAGGTCTGCCATGGGGAAACGGATTTTATTACTTGAGAAAGAAAGAAATCTAGCTCATTTTTTAAGTTTGGAACTCCAAAAAGAGCAATACCGAGTTGATCAGGTTGAGGAGGGGCAAAAAGCCCTCTCCATGGCTCTTCAGACAGACTATGACTTGATTTTATTGAATGCTCATCTGGGAGATATGACAGCCCAGGATTTTGCAGATAAGCTGAGTCGGACTAAGCCAGCTTCAGTCATCATGGTCTTGGACCATCGTGAAGAATTGCAAGACCAGCTTGAGACAATCCAACGCTTTGCCGTTTCTTACATCTATAAGCCAGTTATTATTGATAATTTGGTGGCTCGTATTTCAGCGATTTTCCGAGGTCGGGACTTTATCGATCAACACTGTAGTCAGATGAAGGTACCAACGTCTTACCGCAATCTGCGTATGGATGTAGAACATCATACCGTTTATCGTGGCGAGGAGATGATTGCTCTGACGCGCCGTGAGTATGACCTTTTGGCTACTCTTATGGGAAGCAAGAAAGTTCTGACTCGTGAGCAGTTGTTGGAAAGTGTCTGGAAGTATGAAAGTGCGACCGAAACCAATATCGTGGATGTTTATATCCGTTATCTACGTAGCAAGCTTGATGTAAAAGGTCAAAAAAGCTACATTAAAACCGTGCGTGGTGTTGGTTACACCATGCAAGAATAGAAAAGCAGTTGCAGTTTTGTAACTGCTTTTTTCGAGGGGTGCTCTATATGTTGACATGCGTTTTGGCCTTTGCTATAATCAGTTATGGAGGATAGGTCTAATGAAAATAATAAAAAAATTGATGCAAATCGCATTAGCAGTCTTTTTCTTCGGTTTGCTAGCGACAAGTGCAGTATTGGCGGATGATGCTGATTCGGAAGGCTGGCAATTTGTCCAAGAAAATGGTAGAACCTACTACAAGAAGGGGGAGATCAAAGAAAAGGCCTGGCGAGTGATTGATGGTAAAACCTATTATTTTGATCATGTATCAGGAGAGATGGTTGTTGGCTGGCAATACATCCCGTTTCCATCTAAAGGTAGTACAATTGGTCCTTACCCAAATGGTTTAAGATTAGAATCTATGCCAATGCCAAGATGGTACTACTTTAACCAAGATGGGGTCCTACAAGAATTTGTTGGTAAGCAAGTTTTAGAAGCAAAAACTGCTACCAATACCAACAAACATCATGGGGAACAATATGATAGCCCAGCAGAGAAACGAACCTATTATTTTGAAGATCAGCGTAGCTATCACACCTTAAAAACTGGTTGGGTTTATGACGAGGGGCATTGGTATTATTTACAAAAGAGTGGTGGCTTCGATGCTCGTATCGACAGTTTAACGGTTGGGGAGCTAGTGCGTGGTTGGACCAATGACAACTCAACTTGGTACTATCTAGATTCAGAAACTGGTATCATGCAAACTGGTTGGAAACAACTGGGCAATAAGTGGTACTACCTCCGTTCATCAGGAGCCATGGCAACTGGCTGGTATCAGGAAGGTTCAACTTGGTACTATTTAGATGCTGAAAATGGTGATATGAAAACGGACTGGCAATACCTTGGCAACAAGTGGTACTATCTTCGTTCATCAGGAGCCATGGCAACTGGTTGGTTCCAGGTCAATGGCAAATGGTACTATGCTTACAGTTCAGGTGCTTTGGCAGTGAATACCACTGTAGATGGCTACTACGTCAACTATAATGGTGAATGGGTTAAATAATGAAAGAAGCGATTGTGAATGGAAACAATCGCTTTTTTTGTGAAAATATAATAGAATAGATAGGAGAGAATAAATACTTGTAGGAAAAAATAATACTCTTCGAAAATCTCTTCAAACCACGTCAGCGTCGCCTTACCGTACTCAAGTACAGCCTGCGGCTAGCTTCCTAGTTTGCTTTTTGATTTTCATTGAGTATGAGACGGCTTTTTCGTCTAGTAAAAGGAAAACATGACAAAAAAAGTTGGTGTCGGTCAGGCACATAGTAAAATAATTTTAATAGGGGAGCATGCGGTCGTTTACGGTTATCCTGCCATTTCCCTGCCTCTTTTGGAGGTGGAGGTGACTTGTAAGGTAGTTCCTGCAGCGAGTTCTTGGCGTCTCTATGAGGAGGATACCTTGTCCATGGCAGTTTATGCTTCGCTGGAGTATTTGGATATCAAAGAAGCCTGCATTCGCTGTGAGATTGACTCGGCTATCCCTGAAAAACGGGGAATGGGTTCGTCAGCTGCTATCAGCATAGCGGCCATTCGTGCGGTTTTTGACTACTATCAGGCAAATCTGCCTCATGATGTACTAGAAATCTTGGTCAATCGGGCTGAGATGATTGCCCATATGAATCCTAGTGGTTTGGATGCTAAGACCTGTCTCAGTGACCAACCTATTCGCTTTATCAAGAACGTAGGATTTACAGAGCTTGAGATGGATTTATCCGCCTATTTGGTGATTGCCGATACGGGCGTTTATGGTCATACTCGTGAAGCCATCCAAGTGGTTCAAAACAAGGGCAAGGATGTCCTACCGTTTTTACATGCCTTGGGAGAATTGACCCAGCAGGCAGAGAATGCGATTTCACGAAAAGATGCTGAAGGGCTGGGACAAATCCTCAGTCAAGCGCATTTACATTTAAAAGAAATTGGTGTTAGTAGTCCTGAAGCAGACCATCTGGTAGAAACGGCTCTGAGCCATGGTGCTCTGGGTGCCAAGATGAGCGGTGGTGGGCTTGGAGGCTGTATCATAGCCTTGGCAAGCAATTTGACTCAAGCTCAAGAACTAGCAGAAAGATTAGAAGAGAAAGGAGCTGTTCAGACATGGATCGAGAGCCTGTAACAGTACGTTCCTACGCAAATATTGCTATTATCAAATATTGGGGAAAGAAAAAAGAAAAAGAGATGGTGCCTGCTACTAGCAGTATTTCTCTGACTTTGGAAAATATGTACACTGAGACGACCTTGTCGCCGCTACCGACGGATGCGATAGCTGATGCCTTTTATATCAATGGTCAGCTACAAAATGAGGCCGAGCATACCAAGATGAGCAAGATTATTGACCGCTACCGTCCAGCTGGTGAGGGCTTTGTCCGTATTGATACTCAAAACAATATGCCTACCGCAGCGGGCTTGTCCTCAAGTTCTAGCGGTTTGTCCGCTTTGGTTAAGGCTTGTAATGCTTATTTCAAGCTTGGATTGGATAGAAGTCAGTTAGCACAGGAGGCTAAGTTTGCCTCAGGGTCGTCCTCTCGGAGTTTTTATGGACCATTAGGTGCCTGGGACAAAGATAGCGGAGAAATTTACCCTGTAGAGACAGACCTGAAACTAGCTATGATTATGTTGGTGCTAGAGGACAAGAAAAAACCAATCTCTAGCCGTGATGGAATGAAACTTTGTGTGGAAACCTCGACGACCTTTGATGACTGGGTGCGCCAGTCTGAGAAGGATTATCAGGAAATGCTAGTTTATCTCAAAGAAAATGATTTTGCCAAGGTTGGGGAATTGACTGAAAAAAATGCCCTTGCTATGCACGCTACGACAAAAACAGCATCACCAGCTTTTTCTTATCTGACCGATGCATCTTATGAAGCCATGGACTTTGTTCTCCAGCTCCGTGAGCAAGGAGAAGCTTGCTACTTTACCATGGATGCTGGTCCCAATGTCAAGGTCCTCTGTCAGGAGAAAGACTTGGAGCATTTATCAGAAATCTTCAGTCAGCGTTATCGCTTGATTGTGTCAAAAACAAAGGATTTGAGTCAAGATGATTGCTGTTAAAACTTGCGGAAAACTCTATTGGGCGGGGGAATATGCTATTTTAGAGCCAGGGCAGTTAGCCCTGATAAAAGCTATTCCTATCTATATGAGGGCTGAGATTGTTTTTTCTGACAGCTACCGTATCCACTCAGATATGTTTGATTTCGCAGTTGACTTGACGCCCAATCCTGCCTATAACTTGATTCAAGAAACGATTGCTTTAGTGGAAGATTTTCTGACTTATCGATGTCAGGATTTAAGACCGTTTTCTCTAGAAATTCGAGGAAAAATGGAACGAGAAGGGAAAAAGTTTGGTCTGGGTTCTAGCGGTAGTGTCGTTGTCTTGGTCATCAAGGCTCTGCTAGCTCTATATAAGCTTTCGGTTAATCAGGAGCTCTTGTTCAAGCTGGCTAGCGCGGTCTTGCTCAAGCGCGGAGACAATGGTTCTATGGGAGACCTTGCCTGTATTGTGGCAGAGGAATTGGTTCTCTACCAGTCATTTGATCGTCAGAAGGTGGCTACTTGGTTGGAAGAAGAAAATTTGGCGACAGTTTTAGAGCGTGATTGGGGCTTTTCAATCTCACACGTACAACCTGCCCTAGAATGTGATTTCCTAGTGGGATGGACCAAGGAAGTAGCTGTGTCTAGTGATATGGTCCAGCAAATCAAGCAAAACATCAATCAGAATTTTTTAACTTCCTCAAAAGAAACGGTGGCTACTTTAGTAGAAGCCTTGGAGCAAGGAAAAGCCGAAAAAGTTATCGAGCAGGTGGAAACAGCCAGTCAGCTTTTAGAAGGCTTGAGCACAGATATTTACACACCTTCGCTTAGACAGCTGAAAGAAGCCAGTCAAGATTTGCAAGCTGTTGCCAAGAGTAGCGGTGCGGGTGGTGGTGACTGTGGCATTGCCTTGAGTTTTGATGTACAATCAACTGAAGCCCTAAAAAACCGATGGGCCGATCTGGGGATTGAGCTCTTATACCAAGAAAGGATAGGACATGACGACAAATCGTAAGGATGAGCACATCCGCTATGCCCTTGAGCAGAAAAGTTCCTATAATAGCTTTGATGAGGTGGAGTTGATTCATTCTTCCTTGCCTCTTTATGACCTGGATGAAATCGATCTGTCCACAGAGTTTGCTGGTCGAAAGTGGGATTTTCCTTTCTATATCAATGCCATGACAGGTGGGAGTGATAAGGGGAAAGAAATCAATCAAAAACTAGCTCAGGTGGCGGAAGCCTGTGGGATTTTGTTCGTGACGGGTTCTTATAGCGCAGCCCTCAAGGATCCTACAGATGACTCATTTTCTGTCAAGTCTAGCCATCTAAATCTCCTTCTTGGAACCAATATTGGATTGGACAAGCCTGTCGAATTAGGTCTTCAGACTGTAGAAGAGATGAATCCTCTTCTCCTGCAAGTGCATGTCAATGTCATGCAGGAATTACTCATGCCTGAGGGAGAAAGGAAGTTCAGAAGCTGGCAATCGCATCTGGCAGACTATAGCAAGCAAATTCCTGTTCCTATCGTTTTAAAGGAAGTAGGCTTTGGAATGGATGTGAAAACCATCGAGAGAGCATATGAACTGGGCGTTCGAACCGTTGACCTGTCAGGTCGTGGTGGCACCAGCTTTGCTTATATAGAAAATCGTCGCAGTGGGAAGCGTGACTACCTCAATCAATGGGGGCAATCCACTATGCAGGCCCTTCTCAATGCCCAAGACTGGAAAGACAAGGTCGAACTTTTAGTTAGCGGAGGGGTTCGGAATCCGCTTGATATGATTAAGTGCTTGGTCTTTGGTGCCAAAGCCGTGGGACTGTCTCGAACAGTTCTGGAATTGGTTGAAACCTACTCAGTCGAAGAAGTGATTGGCATTGTCCAAGGCTGGAAAGAAGATCTACGCTTGATCATGTGTGCTCTTAATTGTGCCACTATAGCAGATTTACAAAAAGTAGACTATCTTCTTTATGGAAAATTAAAAGAAGTAAATAATCAGATGAAAAAGGCGTAACCACCGCCTTTTTTCCATCTTCAGACCGAGGTGACTTTTTTGAATTGTGATAAAATAGAAGGGAGAGGATCAACCTATGAGAAAATTTAAAATCTTTTTATTTATCGAAGCCTGTCTGTTGACGGGAGCTCTGATTTTGATGGTATCAGAGCATTTTTCACGTTTTCTGCTGATTCTATTCCTCTTTTTGCTTTTGATTCGTTATTACACTGGTAAAGAGGGCAATAATCTTCTGTTGGTGGTGGCAACCATTCTCTTCTTTTTCATCGTTATGCTCAATCCTTTTGTGATTTTAGCTATTTTTGTTGCGGTTATATACAGTCTCTTTCTTCTTTATCCGATGATGAACAAGGAAAAGGAGCAGACCAATTTGGTGTTTGAAGAGGTGGTGACGGTTAAGAAGGAGAAAAATCGTTGGTTTGGAAATCTCCATCATTTTTCAAGTTACCAAACTTGTCAGTTTGATGATATCAATCTTTTCCGTCTTATGGGTAAAGACACCATCCATCTGGAGAGGGTGATTCTAACCAATCATGACAATGTCATTATCCTTAGAAAGATGATAGGAACTACTAAAATCATTGTGCCTGTAGATGTGGAAGTTAGTCTCAGTGTTAACTGTCTCTATGGGGATTTGACTTTTTTTAATCAGCCCAAGCGTGCTCTCCGTAATGAACACTATCATCAGGAAACAAGAGACTATCTCAAGAGTAACAAGAGTGTCAAGATTCTCTTGACCACTATGATTGGGGATGTTGAGGTGGTCAGAGGATGAAAAAACAAGCTTATGTAATCATTGCCCTTACCTCCTTCCTATTTGTCTTATTTCTCTCCCACAGTTTACTGGAAATTCTTGATTTTGACTGGTCTATTTTCCTGCATGATGTCGAAAAAACAGAAAAATTTGTCTTTTTGTTGTTGGTATTCAGCATGTCCATGACCTGTTTTTTAGCCCTGTTTTGGCGAGGTGTGGAAGAACTTTCTTTAAGAAAAATGCAGGCTAATATCAAGCGTTTGTTGGCAGGGAAAGAAGTGGTTCAGGTTTCAGATCCAGATTTGGATGCCAGTTTCAAGTCCTTGTCAGGGAAACTTAACCTCTTGACAGAGGCTCTTCAAAAAGCTGAAAATCACAGTCTTACTCAGGAAGAGGAAATCATCGAGAAAGAACGAAAGCGCATTGCTCGGGATTTGCACGATACCGTCAGTCAGGAGTTGTTTGCGGCTCATATGATTTTATCGGGTGTCAGTCAGCAGGCTTTGAAACTGGATAGAGAAAAGATGCAGATCCAGTTGCAAAGTGTCACAGCTATTTTAGAAACTGCCCAGAAGGATTTGCGGGTCTTGCTCCTACATTTGAGACCTGTTGAGTTGGAAGAGAAGAGTTTGATTGAGGGGATTCAAATCCTCTTAAAAGAGCTTGAGGACAAGAGTGATCTCAAGGTTAGTCTCAAGCAGAATGTGTCTAAATTGCCCAAGAAGATTGAAGAGCACATCTTCCGTATTTTGCAGGAGTTGATCAGCAATACCCTTCGCCATGCCCAGGCATCTTGTTTGGATGTCTATCTCTATCAGACAGATGTTGAATTGCAGCTGAAGGTGGTGGACAATGGGATTGGTTTCCAGTTAGGGAGTTTAGATGACTTGAGTTATGGATTGCGAAACATCAAGGAGCGGGTCGAAGATATGGCAGGAACGGTTCAACTCTTGACAGCTCCCAAGCAAGGACTGGCGGTTGATATCCGTATTCCCCTGCTAGACAAGGAATGATAAAGGAGTAGAGATGAAAATTTTACTGGTAGATGACCATGAAATGGTCCGATTGGGCTTGAAAAGCTACTTTGACCTCCAAGACGATGTAGAAGTTGTGGGCGAGGCGGCAAACGGGTCTCAAGGTATTGACTTGGCCTTGGAACTGCGTCCAGATGTCATTGTCATGGATATCGTCATGCCTGAGATGAATGGGATTGACGCGACCTTGGCCATTCTCAAAGAATGGCCTGAAGCCAAGATTTTGATTGTGACTTCTTACTTGGACAATGAAAAAATCATGCCGGTCTTGAATGCTGGTGCCAAAGGCTATATGCTCAAGACTTCTAGTGCAGATGAATTGCTCCATGCTGTCCGCAAGGTGGCTGCTGGGGAGCTTGCCATTGAGCAAGAGGTCAGCAAGAAGGTCGAATACCACCGCAATCATATGGAACTTCATGAGGAGCTGACTGCGCGTGAGCGAGATGTGCTCCAACTCATCGCTAAGGGTTATGAAAATCAGCGCATCGCAGATGAACTCTTTATCTCTCTTAAGACGGTCAAAACCCATGTGTCTAACATTCTTGCCAAACTTGAGGTCAGCGATCGCACTCAGGCGGCGGTCTATGCCTTTCAGCACCATTTGGTGGGGCATGAGGACTTTTAATCGTTATATAAAATAATGTCGGGGCAATGACTTAATTTAGTATCACAGAAGCGAGCAAGTACAACTAGCGTGATAAAATATTTTTTTCACAATATTTTTATGTTATTTGTTGACATTCATTTTATAGGGGAGTAGAATAGAGTTATAAATAGATAAAATAATATATTGACTATAAAAAATTGATATAAACTCAAAAGGAGGTTAAAATCATGTCCCTGTAAATTATTAAAATAAGGTCACTAGAGCGTTAAGGTCTTTATTTCATCTCTTTAAGAGCGCTATAACAATATGGTCAAACTAACTCTATCTCACAGTTTCAATTCGTGGAGGAAATGGCTATGAAAAAATCTAAATTACTCACACTTGGTTTGCTTGTAGGTGCTGGTCTACTTTTATCTATCAACCAAGCACAGGCTGCAGATACTTGGGTTAAAAATGGTTCTGACTGGAATCTTTCACAAGATGGCAGTCTTGCTAAAAATAAATGGGTACAAAATGCTGGTTATTGGTACCACTTTGACGGTTCTGGAAAAATGCAGACAGGCTGGCTCAAAGACGGTAACACTTGGTATTCGCTCGCAGATAGTGGCGCCATGCGTACTGGCTGGTACAAGGAAGGCAATACATGGTACTCACTCGCAAATAGTGGGGCTATGCGTACTGGTTGGTACAAAGAAGGGTCTACTTGGTACTACCTCAAAGGCAGTGGCGCTATGGCAACAGGATGGACTACTGCAAATGGTCAATGGTCTTACTTTGAAAACTCAGGTGCTATGGTTGCAGACAGAGCTGTTCCAGCCAGCGATGGAGAAAGTTATGTCATTGGTAAGGATGGCTATCTGTTAACCAAACTCCCTAGTCAGGTTGAACAATCTCAAGCGGATGATACAATTATCACAAATATTGTTACTTTGTCTGATGGTTATGATTATCACCTTATTTATACAAAAGATGGAGTCATTGTTGAAAAGAATGCCTGGTATATCAAACCTATTGTTGAACGTTTTTCTTATCAAAAGATTGGCGATATAAAACGAAATACTTTAGATGCCATTACTGATAATAAAAAACCAGGGGAAGAAATTGATCCTAAAGCTGTCATAAAGAATTTCCAAAACTTACCAAATAAGTATTACTTTGGAGCAGATGGACGTAAGGTTGCGAATCTACCAGAATTCACTACTCACTTCCCTATTCAAAAAGTTGGGTCTGAACTTTATCTTAAAAACTCAAGTCCAGTTATTAGTCTAGACACATCTAGATTGACAATTAATGACAATAAACTGTATCTAAGAGGTGCCAATGATCATAATGGTAAACTTGTAACTGGATATTTTACAATGTTTATGGACGGATTATTATCTAAAGATCACCATATTTTGGGCTATGCAGATGAATCTGGTGAAATCGTGAAGATGAAAGTTTTGCCTAATGATTTCCGTGATTATATTGAAAAAGGAATTTCCGGTTTTTATGGAGAAACTGTTCGATACGACAGTTCAACAGGAAATGTTTCTGTTGTGAAATAAACTATCTGACAGAGTAAAAAGAAAAAAGCGAACAGTTTTGTTTACTAGGAAGTCATGTTCATTTCACTATAGAAAAGGAGGAAATGGCTATGAAAAAATCTAAACTACTCACACTTGGTTTGCTTGCAGGTGCTGGTCTGCTTTTGTCTATCAACCAAGCACAGGCTGCAGATACTTGGGTTAAAAATGGTGCTGACTGGAATCTTTCTCAAGATGGCAGCCTCGCTAAAAACAAATGGGTACAAAATGCTGGTTCTTGGTACCATTTTGACGATTCTGGAAACATGCAGACAGGCTGGCTCAAAGACGGCAATACCTGGTATTCCCTAGCAGATAGTGGCGCTATGCGTACTGGATGGTACAAGGAAGGAAATACCTGGTACTCACTAGCAGATAGTGGTGCCATGCGTACAGGTTGGTACAAAGAAGGGTCTACATGGTATTATCTTCGTTTTAGTGGTTCTATGCAGACAGGTTGGGAGTTCATAGATAATAATTGGTATTATTTTGAACAATCAGGTGCAATGGCCTCTGATAGAGTTGTAAATTCTAGTGATGGCACAGGCTATATTCTCAGCAAGGATGGCCATATGTTCACTTTACAAAATAGCCCTTATAAACATGGTGACATTGTTCGTTTAGGCGATGGATATGAATATCTGATTAAAGCAAAATTTGACGGAAATAACTTTACTGATGTTATCGTGGATAAAAACACTTGGTATATTAAACCTGAGTTCAAGAAGTTTTCCGACAAATATGGGGATGAGGTTGCAAATACAACCTTAGCTTTAGTAGATAATAAAGAAGAAGGACAAGAAATTGATCCTAAAGCTGTCATTCGTAATTTCCAAAATCTACCAGGTCGATATTACTTTGGAGCAGATGGTCGTAGAGTATTACCACTTCCAGAGATGACAACTAGATCAGAAATCAAAAAAGTTGGCAATGATCTTTATCTAGAAGACCCAGGTGTACGACTTAGACTTCCATCTGCTAACTTCACAATCAATAACAATAAACTATACTATTTAGATAATGGACAAGGTAAGCTCAAAACAGGTTACTTTGTACTGATTGATGATGGTATGGCTACAACCCACTATCACTTACTTGTATATGCAGACCAATCTGGTGAGGTTCTTAAGATGAAACGCTTGCCATCAAGATTTGTAGATTATCGTGACAAAGAAATCGATGGTTTCTATGGTCAAAAAATTAAGATTACACAGCCAAATAAGTATGAATATTACAAGGTTCTTGTGGTTAAATAAGACAAAACGAATCGCCTAATGAGGGATGTTTGGGCGATTCGTTTTTTACTGTAATCAGCCATCATTAAGCATCTTTTATAAGATTATATTCGAAAACTAAAGAAAACTAAGAAGAAACCGTACCTCCCCCATCATTGAAAAGCGCATTCATTACTTGAAAAAAGTCGTTCGTTTATGTTATAATAGACTGTATTTAAAAAATTTTAAGGAGAAATGACAGAATGTCTGTATCATTTGAAAACAAAGAAACAAACCGTGGTGTCTTGACTTTCACTATCTCTCAAGACCAAATCAAACCAGAATTGGACCGTGTCTTCAACTCAGTGAAGAAATCTCTTAATGTTCCAGGTTTCCGTAAAGGTCACCTTCCACGTCCTATCTTTGACCAAAAATTTGGTGAAGAGTCACTTTACCAAGACGTTATGAACGCTCTTTTGCCAAACGCTTATGAAGCAGCTGTAAAAGAAGCTGGTCTTGAAGTGGTTGCTCAACCAAAAATTGACGTAACTTCAATGGAAAAAGGTCAAGACTGGGTTATCACTGCTGAAGTTGTTACAAAACCTGAAGTAAAATTGGGTGACTACAAAAACCTTGAAGTATCAGTAGATGTAGAAAAAGAAGTAACTGACGCTGACGTTGAAGAGCGTATCGAACGCGAACGCAACAACTTGGCTGAATTGGTTATCAAAGAAGCTGCTGCTGAAAACGGCGACACTGTTGTGATCGACTTCGTTGGTTCTATCGACGGTGTTGAGTTCGACGGTGGAAAAGGTGAAAACTTCTCACTTGGACTTGGATCAGGTCAATTCATCCCTGGTTTCGAAGACCAATTGGTAGGTCACTCAGCTGGCGAAACTGTTGATGTGATCGTAACATTCCCAGAAGATTACCAAGCAGAAGACCTTGCAGGTAAAGAAGCTAAATTCGTGACAACTATCCACGAAGTAAAAGCGAAAGAAGTTCCAGCTCTTGACGATGAGCTTGCAAAAGACATCGACGAAGAAGTTGAGACACTTGCTGAATTGAAAGAAAAATACCGCAAAGAATTGGCTGCTGCTAAAGAAGAAGCATACAAAGATGCCGTTGAAGGTGCAGCAATCGATAGAGCTGTAGAAAACGCTGAAATCGTAGAACTTCCAGAAGAAATGATCCACGAAGAAGTTCACCGTTCAGTAAACGAATTCCTTGGAAACTTGCAACGTCAAGGTATCAACCCTGACATGTACTTCCAAATCACTGGAACTACTCAAGAAGACCTTCACAAACAATACGAGGGAGAAGCTGAGTCACGTACTAAGACTAACCTTGTTATCGAAGCAGTTGCCAAAGCTGAAGGATTTGATGCTTCAGAAGAAGAAATCCAAAAAGAAATCGAGCAATTGGCAGCAGACTACAACATGGAAGTTGCTCAAGTACAAAGCTTGCTTTCAGCGGATATGTTGAAACACGATATCACAATCAAAAAAGCTGTTGAATTGATCACAAGCACTGCAACAGTTAAATAATCTTAATAAACAAAAATCCCACCTGAATTGGTGGGTTTTCTGATGCACTATTTTCCAAAAATCTCTTTGAGGTCTGCGTCTGTAATCCCAATCATGGCTGGGATGCTGTTCCAGTTTTCTTCGGTTAAGATGTAGGATTGTACAGAGTCAGTTAATGTGGCAGTTTCGGAGATAGCTTCTTGCTTTTCTTCAACATTCTCCAGTAGATCACTGAAGCGTTCAATCAGATAGGTTTTTCGGGCAGTTCCGATGTGCTGGGTAGCATAGTCGAAGGCCTGTAATTCGCCTAGTAAGATGAGTTTGCTTTTGGCGCGTGTAATGGCTGTGTAGATGAGGTTCCGTTCCAGCATACGTCGGCTAGCACTGGTAATCGGTAGGATGACAACAGGGAACTCACTTCCCTGAGACTTATGGATACTCATGGCATAGGCCAGGCGAATCTTGTACCATTCGTTACGTGGGTAGGAGACCTCGTTGCCATCAAAATCAATGACAATTTCGTCTTGTTTCGACTCGGTGTATTTGCCAGGAATCAGGTCTGTGATAGCTCCCAAATCTCCGTTAAAGACATTGATTTCAGCATCGTTAACCAAATGAATGACCTTGTCGCCCTTACGATAGTGACACTGGGGAGCTTCAAAACTAAGTTGGTCTTTTTGTGGTGGGTTAAGGAGGTCTTGCATGAGCTGGTTGATGGCATCAATCCCTGCTGCCCCTCGGTACATGGGAGCCAGAACTTGGATATCACGGGCAGGAATGCCACTTCTGAGGGCGGCGCCTAAGATTTTCTCAATGGTGGCAGGAATATGACCACTAGCAATTTCAAAGTAGGAACGGTCTGCTTTTTTCTGGGTGAAATCAGCTGGCAAGATGCCCTGTCTAATCTGACTAGCTAGGGTAACGATGGTTGATTCTTCGCTTTGTCGGTAAATTTTTTCCAAGCGAGTCTGAGGAATCAAAGGAATATGAAGCAGGTCGGCTAGAACCTGTCCAGGACTGACAGACGGTAGCTGGTCGCTGTCGCCCACGATGAGGATTTTACTGTTAGAAGAGATGTTGGAGAAGAGTTGATTGGCCAGCCAAGTATCGACCATAGAAAATTCGTCAACAATGATAAAGTCAGCATCCAGATAATCTTCTAGATGACTGGTATCATCGTCCCCTGTCATTCCCAAATGGCGGTGTATGGTCGCGCTAGGTAAGCCTGTCAATTCGTTCATGCGTCGAGCTGCTCGACCAGTTGGAGCGGCAAGAAGAATCGGCAGATTGCTTTTTTTCCTGAGATCAAGTCCTTCTAAAAGGGCGTAGACAGCGATAATCCCATTGATAACAGTTGTTTTACCAGTACCAGGCCCACCTGTCAGGATAAAGACCTTGTTCTGGATAGCATCACAGATAGCCTGTTTTTGAATGCTATCATACTTAATCCCTAGTTCTTGCTCGACAGTAGTGATATGTTTTTGAATAGTTTCTAAATCCTGGCTCTTCTGTTTTCCTTTTTCAAGGATACGAACCAAGTGACTGCGGATGCCTTCCTCAGCGAAAAAGAGGCTGTTATCAAAGATTTTGGTATCGATCTGCTGAACCTTGTCTTCTTCAATGAGGTAGGAAAGCTCTTGGGCTACTTGGCTGGGATCCAGTTCCACGGGACGGGAAGACTCAAGGAGAGTGAGGGTTTGTTCTAGCAAATCCCGTGCTTCAACATAGGTGTCTCCTGTTTCCATACAGGACTGAAAAAGACTGTGAACTAGACCAGCACGGAAGCGTTCAGGGGCCTGACTTTCGATGCCTAGTTCCTCAGCTAGTTGGTCAGCAATAGTAAAGCCCAACCCTTTGATATCCTCAACCAGTTGGTAGGGATAATTTTCAACCACGTCAAGGGTTTCTTCCTTGTAAAAGTCTTGAATCTGAAAGGCTAGTTTATTGGGAATGCCGTAGTTGGCTAGCTTTGCCAAAACCATCTCCGTTCCGTAGTTGAGACGAAGAGTGGAGACGAATGCCTCGCGATTTTTGGCAGAGAGCCCTGAGATACCTTCTAGCTTTTCTGGGTGTTGCAGAATTTCGTCAATGGTATTGTCACCATAGGTGTCCACGATTTTCTGAGCTGTCTTGAGACCAATTCCCTTGAAATGGCTACTTGAAAAGTACTTAACCAATCCCTTGCTAGTTGGTTTTGCTCGTTCATAACGGCTGATTTGCAGTTGTTCCCCATACTTGGAGTGCTGGACAATTTGCCCCCAAAAAGTATAGTCTTCTCCCTCAATCACGTCAGCCATGGTTCCTGTGACAATGATTTCAAAATCGTCAAAATCCGCTGCGTCCGTATCTTCGATTTCTAGGAGGAGAATGCGATAAAAATTGCTGGGATTTTCAAAAATAATCCGTTCAATGGTTCCTGAAAAATAAACTTCCATAAGATTCCTTTGCATAAATAGGTGAGAGTTAACACTCTTCGAAAATCAAATTCAAACCACGTCAGCTTCGCCTTGCCGTACTCAAGTACAGCCTGCGGCTAGCTTCCTAGTTTGCTCTTTGATTTTCATTGAGTATAACTTTGTTTCTATCTTAATCAAACTGGATAGTGAATAATCATATTATCACGATAGAAGAAGAGGCTGAGATTCTTGATTCTCGGCCTCTTCGATTTCTTAAAATGTTCCGATACGGGTGATTGGCCAGAAGCGGAATTTAGCTTCCCCTGTGATATCTTTTGCTTTAAAGGTACCTACGTGGCGGCTGTCGCTCGAAACCAGGCGGTCATCTCCGAGGAGAAGGTATTCTCCTTCTGGAACTGTAAAGCTAAAGTTGGTATTGTAGTTGACATCAACTGTGAAGGCTTGAGCTTTTTGAGCGATACTTCTAAAGAAAGTTCCTTTATTTCCCTCAAATCCCTTGCCTGAGTATGTGCTTTGGAGTTTGTCGTCCTTAAAGCGTTTGATATAGTCTGCTAGGTAAGGCTCGTCTGTCTCTTTGTCATTAATATAAAGTTTATCATTTTCGTAACGAATGGTGTCGCCAGGCATTCCGATGACACGCTTAACGATGTCCTTATTGCCATCTTCCTCATGGGCCACCACGATATCAAAACGGTCAATAGGGAGGTGTTTGACAACAAAGAGGATTTCGCCATCCGCTAGGGTCGGATCCATGGAATGTCCTTCTACGCGGACGTTACTCCAAAAAAAGATACGGCTTAAAGCTAGTAATGACAGAATCAGGAGGAACAATCCCCACTCTTTTAGGAAATTTTTAAATGAATTCATAACTTACCTTTCTAAGCGTTTTTTCGCTTTTTCAGTATTTTTAAAGTGCAGTTTAGCGCAGAAGTTGAGTCCCTGCATACCATAGGCTTGTAAAATCTGGCTAGCCACCTTATCAGAAGTTGTTCCAGCTCCACTTGGAAGCTGATAGCCCAGTTCTCGACCCAGATTTTCAAGATTTTCCAGAAAGAGATTACGCGCAATGATGGAAGAAACTGCGACAGCCAAGTATTTGCTCTCAGCCTTTTCTTCTAAGCTGATAGGATTGCTGAAACGATTGGCCTCTTGTGCCAAGTATTTGTCATAATTTTTAGCACTGGTAAAGGCATCAATTACAATTTTCTCAGGCTGAAGACCTTTTTGAAGGAGGAGATAGATAGCCTGATTATGGAGGGCTACTTTAACCGAAACAGCATTGTAGCGGTCTCCGATGACCTCGTTGTACTTGCTTGGTGAGAGAAGCAGTGCCTGGTGCTGGATTTTTTCCTTGAGGATAGGGGCAATCTGACGGATCTTTTGGTCGGTCAGAGTCTTAGAATCTCCCACACCGAGTTTTCGCAAGAAGTCATGCTGGTCAGGTGTGACAAAAGAAGCCACAACTGCAAGTCCACCAAAGTAGGAACCATTTCCCACCTCATCTGTTCCAATCAAAGGGAAATTTTGTCCGTTGGTTTGCTCTACAACTTGATAGCCAAAGAAATGAGCGTATTTCTCAGCCTCCTCACCCTGAAGCAAGACCTTTCCAGAAGTATAGATAGAAGCCGTTGCCTGAGGCAGTCTCAAAAAGTAGCGGATATAGGGATTCTTACTGGGAGCCAGACTGGTTTGATAGTGTTCAAGAAAAGCCTGAATCTCCTTTTCACTTGGTGTGAGTGTTATACTTGCCATAGTTTCTATTGTACCACAAAAGCAGGCAAATTTGTAAAAACTGACAAAGTTAGCGAATTTTGGTATAATATCGTGAGGTGAATTTTATGGCAAATCTAAATCGATTCAAATTTACATTCGGGAAAAAATCATTAACCTTGACAACCGAGCATGATAACCTTTTTATGGAGGAAATCGCTAAGGTTGCGACAGAAAAATACCAAGCAATTAAAGAACAAATGCCTAGTGCAGATGATGAAACGATCGCTCTTTTGTTGGCAGTCAACTGTTTGTCAACTCAGCTCAGTCGTGAGATTGAATTTGACGATAAGGAGCAAGAGTTAGAAGAACTCCGTCACAAGCTTGTGACTTGTAAGCAAGAACAGAGCAAGATTGAGGATTCCTTATGATTTCACTCCTTCTTCTATTGGTCTTGGCTTGGGGATTTTATATCGGCTATCGGAGAGGCCTGCTCTTACAAGTTTATTACCTGATTTCAGCCATGGCTTCGGCTTTTGTGGCTGGCCAGTTTTACAAGGGGCTTGGAGAACAATTCCATTTACTGCTCCCTTATGCAAATCCGCAGGAAGGTCAGGGAACTTTCTTCTTCCCATCGGATCAACTCTTTCAGTTGGATAAGGTCTTTTACGCAGGTATTGGCTACTTGCTTGTATTTGGGATTGTCTATAGCATCGGTCGTTTACTTGGTCTCCTCTTACACTTGATTCCTAGTAAAAAACTGGGTGGCAAGTTGTTTCAAGTCTCAGCAGGTATCTTGTCCATGTTGGTGACCTTATTTGTCTTGCAAATGGCCTTGACCATACTAGCAACCATTCCCATGGCAGCTATACAAAATCCTCTTGAAAAGAGTATCGTAGCAAAACACATCATCCAGAGCATACCAGTAACAACCAGTTGGCTCAAACAGATCTGGGTGACAAATTTAATCGGATAAAAAGGGCAGGAGTTTTCCTAGCCCTTTGTTTACAGATTTGACTCGAATCTATCAGAATGTAAAAAGCTAATACACCTAGATATTCAAAGACAAGGAAATAAAGATGAACAAAAAAATATTAGAAACATTAGAGTTCAATAAGGTCAAGGCCTTGTTTGAACCTCATTTGTTGACCGAGCAGGGCTTGGAGCAATTGAGACAGCTGGCCCCGACTGCTAAAGCGGATAAAATCAAACAGGCTTTTGCTGAGATGAAGGAAATGCAGGCTCTTTTTGTTGAGCAACCGCATTTTATCATTCTTGCAACCAAGGAAATCGCAGGAGTCTGCAAGCGGTTGGAGATGGGGGCGGATCTCAATATCGAGGAGTTCCTCCTCTTGAAACGCGTGCTTCTGTCTAGCCGAGAGCTACAAAGTTTTTATGCTAATCTGGAAAATGTCAGCTTGGAAGAATTAGCCCTCTGGTTTGAGAAATTACATGATTTTCCGCAATTACAAGGAAATCTCCAAGCCTTTAATGATGCAGGTTTCATTGAAAATTTTGCGAGTGAAGAATTGGCGCGCATCCGTAGAAAAATCCATAATAGCGAGAGTCAGGTACGCGATGTCTTACAGGATCTGCTCAAGCAAAAAGCGCAGATGTTGACAGAAGGAATCGTTGCCAGCAGAAATGGTCGTCAGGTTTTACCAGTCAAAAACACCTACCGCAATAAGATTGCAGGTGTCGTTCATGATATTTCTGCCAGTGGAAATACCGTCTATATTGAACCCCGTGAGGTGGTCAAACTGAGCGAAGAAATTGCCAGTTTGCGAGCAGATGAGCGCTATGAAATGCTTCGCATTCTCCAAGAAATCTCTGAACGTGTCCGCCCTCATGCGGCTGAGATTGCTAATGACGCTTGGATTATCGGTCATCTAGACTTGATTCGTGCCAAGGTTCGTTTTATCCAAGAGAGGCAAGCAGTTGTTCCCCAGTTGTCAGAAAATCAGGAGATCCAACTGCTTCATGTTTGCCATCCTTTGGTCAAAAATGCAGTCGCAAATGATGTCCATTTTGGCCAAGATTTAACAGCTATTGTCATTACAGGTCCTAATACAGGTGGTAAGACCATCATGCTCAAAACCCTGGGCTTGACGCAGGTTATGGCCCAGTCTGGTTTGCCGATTTTAGCAGACAAGGGAAGTCGTGTTGGTATTTTTGAAGAAATCTTTGCTGATATTGGGGATGAGCAATCTATTGAGCAAAGCTTGTCTACCTTCTCTAGCCACATGACCAATATCGTGGATATTCTTGGCAAGGTCAATCAACATTCCCTCTTACTCTTGGATGAGTTGGGGGCTGGTACAGACCCTCAAGAGGGAGCTGCCCTTGCCATGGCTATTTTGGAGGACCTTCGCCTGCGTCAAGTCAAGACCATGGCGACTACCCACTATCCAGAGCTCAAGGCCTATGGTATTGAGACAGCCTTTGTGCAAAATGCCAGCATGGAGTTTGATACTGCGACTCTTCGCCCGACCTATCGCTTTATGCAGGGCGTGCCTGGCCGAAGCAATGCCTTTGAAATTGCCAAACGTCTAGGCCTATCTGAAGTTATCGTAGGGGATGCTAGTCAGCAGGTCGATCAGGACAATGATGTCAATCGAATCATTGAGCAACTGGAAGAGCAGACGCTAGAGAGTCGTAAACGCTTGGACAATATCCGTGAGGTGGAGCAAGAAAATCTCAAGATGAACCGTGCCCTCAAAAAGCTCTACAATGAGCTCAATCGTGAAAAGGAAACGGAGCTTAATAAGGCACGTGAACAGGCTTCTGAGATTGTAGACATGGCTCTCAGTGAAAGTGACCAGATTCTCAAAAATCTCCATAGTAAATCTCAACTTAAACCCCACGAAATCATTGAAGCCAAGGCCAAGTTGAAAAAATTGGCTCCTGAAAAAGTAGATTTGTCTAAAAACAAGGTCCTTCAAAAGGCCAAGAAAAAACGTGCTCCAAAGGTGGGAGATGATATCGTAGTTCTCAGTTATGGTCAGCGTGGTACCTTGACCAGTCAGCTTAAGGATGGTCGCTGGGAAGCCCAAGTCGGTTTAATCAAGATGACCTTGGAAGAGAAAGAATTTGACCTTGTTCAAGCCCAGCAAGAAAAGCAAGTCAAGAAGAAACAAGTCAATGTTGTGAAACGAACTTCTGGTCGTGGCCCACAAGCCAGACTGGACCTTCGAGGCAAACGTTATGAAGAGGCTATGAATGAGCTAGATGTCTTTATCGACCAAGCCTTGCTCAATAATATGGCCCAAGTTGATATCATCCATGGTATCGGTACAGGTGTCATCCGTGAAGGTGTTACCAAATACCTACAAAGAAATAAACATGTCAAGAGTTTCGGCTATGCCCCGCAAAATGCTGGAGGTAGTGGTGCGACTATTGTCACCTTTAAAGGATAAGAAAAAGCCTGAGGAAATATGTGGTTCCTCAAGCTTTTTTGATTTCTAGACTAGATGTCTAAAGGTTGCCCTGTGTGATTGAGCTGTGTGACAGTAACAAAGAAATCCTCTCTCATTCGAGTCAGAAGTTGATTTGGATAGACCTTTTCAAAGTTATCAAGACTAGCAAAGATATGCTTAGCAAGCTCTAGACCTCTGACATCATCTTGTCGGAGAAAATTATTAGCACGTTCCATTGAAAGACTAATCATCTCTGTCATCTTGGTACTCAGTAGAGGGAAAGTATTAATAACTTCCAAGGTTTTTACTGCTAAATTCTCAGCCTTATCATAGTAGCCATTGACAGAGTAATGCTTGATAGCAGTTCTTAAGCAGGCAATATAGTAGTCAGCAGTACGGATTGAATGGTATTCAGTCTGTTTTTTTAGAGTATCTAATAAGTGGTAGAGCCTGTAATCTAAAAATTCGATTGAAAAGTGAGGCAGGATAGATGAAAAGATATTGACCTCAATTTTGTTCCAGTCGTCCAATTCACTCAGATAGTTCTTGATATATTCTAGTTCTTGATAATCTTTTGGAGTCAGAAAAGAATCGCCGATGATGTTTGCGATAGCAAATTTATTGACTACACGATTGGCAATCACATAGTGTTCAGCGATCCCAGGATTTTCCATGGGTTGATTAATCAAACTAATGATCTTTTTAAATTCACGCTTATAGGCCAAATCAGCAACTTGAGCCTGTAATTTATGAAATTCCGTTGGAAACATCTGAGTTTTGAGACTATCAAAGGTCTCTTTATCAATTCCAATATTAGAAAGAATCTCTTCAAATTTTTGAATGGTTATTCGAGATTTCCCTTGTTCAAACTGACGTAAAAAATGAGGAGTCACTGTAGTTCCAGCAGCTTCCTTCTGAGTAAACCCTCTCTCCTCACGAATGGCCTTATACACTAATCCATAAACACTTTCATCTTGCATCCTAAATCTCCTCAAGTCCTTTTTTCCATTCTATCATAATTCTACCAGTTTTTAAGGTGATTTTAAGAAAAAAGTAATTATAGTTACGTTTTTTCGGGGGGGGGGTAATTGTTCAATAAAGGTAAATATAAATACGCTTTTCGTAAATAAGGTAAATAGCATGCTATACTGTAACCGTAAACAATAAAAATTTAAAGGAGAATTTTGATGAAAAAATACATTTTACTCGCTTCTGCTGTTTTAGCAGTGGGTCTTGCTACTACAACAAGTGATACAAATCCTTTCTTTGTGTCAACTGTTAGAGCAGATGAACAAACGCTGACTACAGCTGCAAAATATTATATCATTGTCCCTAATGATTCAGAAGTATTTAAAAATTGGAAAGGAACTGTCAATCGTCCTATTATTTCAGCTACAAAAACTACTCCAGGATTATCTTATTTCCAAGAATCTGATCGCAACTATATAGCTCTTGAGAATAAGTCTGGTTCCAATTATATAGAGTGGAAGGGAACTGTAGAAGAGTTTAAAGAGGCGATTAAGAATTTGACGGATAAAAAACTAACTCCAAATCCAGCTCCAATTCCACAATCTACAGTTCCGTCTGGCTGGTCAGGTTCTTCTTACTACCAAAATGGTACTAAAGTCACTAGTAAGTGGATTTTTGATAAAAACTATAATTCCTACTTCTACCTAGATGCTTCAGGTAATTATGTTCAAAATGCATGGGAAGGTGATTACTATCTTAAGTCAGGTGGATACATGGCTAAGAGTGAGTGGATCTATGATAAGAACTATGGAGCTTATTATTACTTAACCCGAGATGGCTACTATGCCCGCAACACTTGGGTGGGTAACTATTATCTCAAGTCAAATGGTAAGATGGCTAAAGGTGAGTGGATTTATGATAACAACTACAAATCCTACTATTATTTGACAACAGAAGGTAGCTATGCTCGTAACACTTGGGTGGGTGATTATTACCTCAAGTCAAATGGTAAGATGGCTAAAGGTGAGTGGATTTATGACAGTAACTACGGCTCTTACTATTACTTAACCTCGGAAGGGAGTTATGCTCGTAATACTTGGGTAGGTGATTATTATCTCAAGTCAAATGGTAAGATGGCAGTGAATGAACGTACACCAGATGGCTACCAAGTAGATGGATCAGGCAAGTGGATTAGTTCTCAGGGAACTCAGACAGCAAGCAGTTCACAAGCAACATCATTAGGAATAAGTCTTTACCATGTCAATGATGCTATGACCTATATTGATATTGCCCTACCTAGTACTCCATCTTCATCTTATCAAGTAGCCTATGATTTTGCCTTAGTTGATGCAAATACAGGTTCAGTTTCTACACAAACTCAGTTTACTGTGACCTACAATCCAAGTCTACGTACTTTTCAAACTCGTCACTTCTTTAGTGCCACTCCAGATGGTAGTTATCGCTTTGTTATCAAAGGAAAAGGACAAGATGGCAAGGTATACGATGGACAATCAGTTGTCTTTCGTGTAAAGAATCATCGTTTTGTCGGATAGATGAGTGATAGGTTTTAAACAAATAAATATTAAAAATAAAATAAAGGAAATGAATAACATGAACAAAAAGAAATTATTAGTATGTGCTTTGGCACTTTCAACAGTCGGAGTAGTATCAACAATTGACACAGCAGGAGTTTTACCTTTTTCAGCGCAAACAGTACATGCGGAAATTACCAAAATTGAAAATCATAAGGTGGACTATAAAATTACACCAGGTTCAGAAAATAAAAGTATCTATGTGGATATGACTGTTGAAAATGTACCTGTAAAATATTCTGTATATATATATGCAGATATTGTAAATGCAAAGACAGGGCAAATTCCTAGAAAAGATACTTTCAATCAAGGATTTGATAGATCATCTGTTCCGATTACAAAGCAAGATTGGACTAATTTTGCAAATGTTCCAGATGGTGAATATTACTTACAATTTCATGGAGAAAGTAAAGAAGGAGATACCTTGCATAAGTTTAGTGGTAGATCAGCAACATTCACTGTTAAAGATCAAAAATATGTCAATCCTCTAGACTCTTCAACTCCTAAAGAAACAGAAAAACCAAAAGCGACTGAAACTCCAAAACCAACTACTAGCTCTAACTCAGGTCAGACTGGCTGGTCAGGTTCTTCTTACTACAAAGCAGGTGTGAAAGTAGTGAATCAATGGATTTTTGATGTCCAGTACAATTCTTACTTCTACCTAAATGCTTCAGGTAACTTTGTTCAAAATGCTTGGTCAGGAAGTTATTACCTCAAGTCAGGTGGTTACATGGCTAAGAGCGAGTGGATTTATGACAATAACTATCAATCATACTATTACTTGACAGCAGAGGGTAGCTATGCGCGTAATGCTTGGGCTGGAAGTTACTACCTCAAATCAGATGGTAAAATGGCCAAGAGTGAGTGGATCTATGATAGTAGCTACCAATCTTACTATTATCTAACGTCAGAAGGCAGCTATGCTCGTAACACATGGGTAGGCGATTACTATCTCAAGTCAAATGGTAAGATGGCAGTCAATGAACGTACACCAGATGGCTACCAAGTAGATGGCTCAGGTAAATGGGTTCGCTAGAATGATAGCTTGTGAGAAATGGCTTATAACAAATAAATAGAAAATAATTTGCGAATAGGTAACATTTTGATACAGTAAAAATAGCGAAAGGAATTGGCACAAGCTGATTCCTTTCTCTTAGATAAGGGAGTAATATGAAAAAGTTTTTATTAGCCACAACACTTTTACTGACACTAGTTCTAGGAGGCTGTCAGTATTTACCTTGGAACAAAAGCGTAGAAACACCATCTGATTCAACTTCAGATACATCTGCAGCAAGTCCAGAGATAGATTACAGCCAATATAACAAGGTTCTCGATGACTATGAAAAAGTAGCAAAAGGCACCTTGCCGACAGGTATGGAGGTCAATCCTCTGGCTAGTCAAGTGAAGTCTTCTCAAGGTTTTTACACAGACGTGGTTTACCACAAGACGGATTTGAATAACGACGGAGTGGATGAACTCTTGCTTGCTCTTGAAATGAAGAGTGGCGAAAAGAGTTTGCTTGATATCCGCACTTTGAAAGATGGAAAGGTGATCCGCCTGACCAATCAAGAAAATCACCTGGAGTTGCTTGGCGAAAGAATGACGGTCGGTATCTTACCAGACAATTCTCTGCTTTATCGTGGGGCTGGTACAGCAACGAGTCACATCTATGTCCACTATCAATTTAGTGAGGATGGCCAGTCCTTGGTGAAGGCCAAGGAAGCTCAAGAGTTAGCAGATCTTGGTGTCGGTTCTCCAATTTCTCTAGAGACTTTAAGCTGGAAGTCTGTTTCAGATAAGATTCCTGGAGGGGCAAGTGCAGATAAGGGGAAATCAAGTGTGGATTACAGTCCTTATAATAGCATTTTGAAGGATTATGAATTTCTTTTAGACCATAGGTCAGAGGTTAAGGATAACATCAATCTAACTGCTAATATTTATGCAGGGATGGCAGAACGCAGTCAAGCCTTTACCTATGCAATGGTTGATATGGATAAAAATGGCATTGATGAATTGATTGTATCTTCGAAAAATGGTAGTGAGATTTTAGATATTTTCACACTCAAAGATCAGAAAGTCATTCGCCTCACCAATGCTGAAAATAAAATGCAGATGCTTGGAACTCGATTTAAGGCCTATCTCCTAGAAGATGGCAAGCTTTATACCCAGTGGAATCCGTTCGCAGGTGATCCACAAACCATTCATACCATTTGGAAGTTGAATAGTAGTGGGGACAAACTAGAAAAGGTCAAAGAAGCCAAGACAGAGGATGAAGTCAGTCCTGGTGCTCGAATGAATCTATCTAGTCTGACTTGGAAATCTGTAACAGAAAAATTTGCTGGAACTGCTTCTTCAACTAGCAAAACTGCTTCTGGAAAAATGGATATTAATGCTATAAAAAATGGAGATTTTTCTAGCATTGAAGGAAAATGGAGTAATGGAAATGGGGGACAGGATCTAGTTTTCAGTAAAAATGGCTTAATAGAACCGGCAGAATTTTATGTAGATATAAATGATGCTGTTTTTAGGGATGGCTATATAATTACGAGTTATAAAGCCCCAACTTTGAGAGCACAACTCGATATGATTCCTGCAGGAGTTGTTATTCCGACAGTTACTGAGCCAAATTTTGTAGAAGATGCATCTGATACTAGTAGAGATCGAATGATTATTCACCAAGCACCCCACGCACATGGGAATGCCCAATCTTTCTTCTACAGAGTCAAATAAGATTTTTCCAGTAACACATTGACAAAAGCCAACATTTTTTGTAAAATAAGAATCAATTAAATACCAACACCGAATGAAGTTTAATAGAAGTGGAGAATCGTTTGATTTTCCATGACTGTAAATGGACGGAACTCTGGAGAGACCGTAAAGGCACCGAAGGGGCAAGGCAGGTAACTGCTCAAACTCTCAGGTAAAAGGACAGAGCTAGGATAGACCGCTTTTTAGCATTTATCTAAGCATTCCAGAGTACATGTATCTTGCATGTGCTCTTTCTTTTGGGGTTGAAAAGATAGGAGAATAGAATGTTAGAATTGCTTAAATCAATCGATGCTTTTGCTTGGGGCCCACCTCTCTTGATTTTATTGGTCGGAACAGGGATTTATCTCACTGCTCGTTTGGGGCTTTTACAGGTTTTGCGTCTGTCCAAGGCCTTCCAGCTTATTTTTATCAAGGACAAGGGGCATGGTGATGTATCCAGTTTTGCGGCCTTGTGTACAGCCCTAGCAGCGACAGTTGGTACGGGAAATATTATCGGGGTGGCGACGGCTATCAAGGTCGGTGGCCCAGGAGCTCTCTTTTGGATGTGGATGGCTGCTTTCTTTGGGATGGCTACCAAGTATGCGGAAGGACTCTTGGCTATCAAATACCGAACTAAGGACGACCATGGTGCAGTAGCGGGAGGACCAATGCATTATATCCTTCTAGGGATGGGCGAAAAGTGGCGACCACTTGCTATCTTCTTTGCTATCGCAGGTGTCTTAGTAGCTTTGTTGGGAATCGGAACCTTCACCCAAGTTAACTCGATTACAGAATCTATCCAAAATACAACGACTATTTCGCCAGCTGTCACAGCTCTCGTTTTGTCTGTATTAGTAGCGATTGCCGTCTTTGGCGGACTCAAGTCTATTTCTAAGGTTTCGACAGCTGTTGTTCCTTTTATGGCGATTATTTACATTTTAGGGACCTTGACAGTTATTTTCTTCAATATTGGGAAACTCCCTGCTACAATCGCTTTAATCTTGACATCAGCTTTTAGCCCTGTTGCTGCAGTAGGTGGCTTTGCTGGTGCTAGCATTCGGATGGCTATCCAAAATGGTGTTGCGCGTGGTGTCTTTTCAAACGAATCTGGTCTAGGTTCTGCTCCCATTGCAGCTGCTGCAGCTAAGACAAATGAACCAGTAGAGCAAGGTTTGATTTCCATGACAGGAACCTTTATTGATACCCTCATCATTTGTACTCTGACTGGTTTGACCATCTTGGTAACTGGAGTATGGAATAGTGACTTGAATGGAGTGGCTTTGACTCAGTCAGCCTTCTCAACAGTCTTTTCACACTTTGGGCCTGCCCTCTTGACCATCTTCCTTGTACTTTTTGCCTTTACAACGATTCTAGGTTGGAACTACTATGGAGAACGCTGTTTCGAGTTCCTCTTTGGTGTTCGTTTGATCTGGCTTTACCGTGTGATTTTTGTTCTAATGGTCTTGCTAGGAGGATTTATCGAGTTGGATATGGTTTGGATTATCGCAGATATCGTCAATGCCTTGATGGCTCTGCCAAACTTGATTGCCCTCTTAGTTTTATCACCAGTTGTTATTGCTGAGACTAAAAAGTATTTTAATAAATAATGGAATCACACATTGCGTGTGATTTTTTGCTTTCATAAAAAATTTCTATCAGTGCAATTTAAAATATATATTATACACGGTATAGAATCTGTGATAGACTAGATTTCAACAACATGAAAAGAGGTTTTATGATGACAACATTTACAATTCATACAGTAGAATCAGCGCCAGCAGAAGTGAAAGAAGTCCTTGAAACAGTAGAAAAAGATAACAATGGCTATATTCCTAACCTAATCGGTCTCTTGGCTAATGCACCAACTGCTTTAGAAGCCTACAGAACTGTCGGAGCCATCAATCGTCGCAACAGCCTGACACCCGTTGAGCGTGAAGTGGTGCAAATCACGGCAGCTGTAACTAATGGTTGTGCTTTCTGCGTGGCAGGTCACACAGCCTTTTCAATCAAACAAATCCAGATGAACGATGACCTTCTGCAAGCCCTTCGTAATCGTACTCCAATTGAAACAGATCCTAAATTGGACACCCTAGCTAAGTTTACCTTGGCAGTTATCAATACTAAGGGTCGTGTAGGAGATGAAGCCTTGGCTGAGTTTCTAGAAGCTGGCTACACCCAACAAAATGCCTTGGATGTAGTTCTTGGTGTTAGTCTTGCTAGCCTTTGTAACTATGCTAATAACCTAGCCAATACACCAATTAATCCAGAATTGCAACCTTATGCTTAATTCATATCTGAGTAAAATGAAGTCTGAAATAATCGGACTTCGTTTTTTAAGTCCTCATTTAAGCGCTTTTATGCTATACTGAAACTAACATGATTATTGGAGGTTAGGATGAAAAAACTCCCCTTAGTATTTTCTGGTTGCTTGCTAGGTTTGGCAGGAGCTGGAAATCTCGTTTTAGATATGTTGCCAGTTCTGTCACAGGTATTTAGTTTGACAGGTTTGAGTTTGTGGATTTACTTTTTGCTTCTGCATCTTTTTAATTGGAAAGAAACCAAGCAAGAGTTGACCAAGCCCCCTCTTTTGTCAGGAATGGCCACCTTTCCCATGGCTGGGATGATTTTATCGACCTATGTTTTTCGCGTGTTTCCTCATCTTCCTTTAGTAGCGCAAGGACTCTGGTGGTTTTCATTTCTCTTGGATTTGGCTCTTATTGCTGGATTCACCATCAAATTTGCCTGTCCTGGTCGGAGGGTTCATGCTACTCCAAGCTGGACGGTACTCTACGTGGGGATAGCAGTAGTAGCCTTGACTTATCCTCTGGTAGGCATTATCGAGATTGCCTATGCGACCTTGAGTTTTGGTTTTCTCTTGACCTTCTATCTCTATCCCCTTATTTATAGTGATTTAAAGAAACATCCACTCCCTGTAGCCATGCTTGGACAGGAAGGAATCTACTGTGCTCCCTTCTCTCTGCTCTTGGCTTCCCTGGTTCGAGTTGGAGGAGAGAGCCTACCGACTTGGTTCTTGATCGTCATGATTTTGGCTTCTCAATCCTTCTTTTTCTTTGTTTTAACTCGTCTACCTAATATTTTAAAACAAGGCTTTCAACCAGCCTTCTCAGCCTTAACCTTCCCAACCATTATCACGGCTACCTCGCTTAAGATGGGTCAAGGAATCTTGAAACTTCCATTTCTGGATTATCTGGTAGTGGCTGAAACTGTTATTTGCTTAACTATTTTACTCTTTGTATTAGGCTCTTATCTGATTTGGTTACGAAAAAAGGTCTAGCTAGAAATAGCTAAACCTTATTTTTATGGTTTGATAACTTCAGCTCCACCCATGTATGGACGAAGTGCTTCTGGGATGGTCACAGAACCATCTGCATTTTGGTAGTTTTCAAGAATAGCAGCCACTGTACGTCCAACTGCAAGTCCAGAACCGTTTAAGGTGTGGAGCAATTTCACCTTGCCATCGGCTTCATCACGGTAACGGATTTGGGCACGACGAGCTTGGAAATCTTCTGTGTTTGAACAGCTTGAGATTTCACGATAAGTATTTTGTGCTGGAATCCACACTTCCAAGTCGTAAGTTTTAGCAGCTGAGAAGCCCATATCTCCTGTAGAGAGAGCAACGACACGGTATGGCAGGTTGAGCTTTTGAAGGATATTTTCAGCGTTGGCTGTCATTTTTTCCAATTCTTCGTAAGATTCTTCTGGTTTGGCAAATTTAACCATTTCAACCTTGTGGAATTGGTGCAGACGAATCAAGCCACGAGTATCACGACCAGCTGAACCAGCCTCAGAACGGAATGATGGACTCATAGCAGTGAAGTAGATTGGCAGGTCTTTACCGTCCAGGATTTCATCACGGTAGTAGTTTGTTAGAGGAACTTCAGCTGTAGGAATAAGGACATAATTGCTGTCGCTGAGTTCAAAAGTGTCTTCCTTGAATTTTGGATATTGACCAGTACCGAACATAGAGTCGTGGTTAACCATGTAAGGTGTGATGACTTCAGTATAGCCCTCTTTTCCATGCTCATCCAACATAAAGTTGTAGATAGCACGTTCCAAACGAGCACCTAGGCCTTTATAGAAGAGGAAGCGAGCGCCTGTTACCTTACCACCGCGTTCCCAGTCAAGGATATCAAGGTCTTCACCAAGATCCCAGTGAGCTTTTGGTTCGAAGTCAAACTCGCGTGGAGTCCCCCAACGGCGAACTTCCACATTGTCATCTTCATCAGCCCCAACAGGAACACTGTCAGCTGGGATGTTTGGGAGAGTAGTGGTAAATTCTGTCAATTTAGCATCGATTTCTGCCAATTCAGCATCCAAGGCTTTAACCTCAGCAGATAGGGTTTGCATGGCAGCAATCTTGTCATCTGCATTTTCCTTGTTGCGCTTAGCTTGGGCAATCTCAGCAGAAACTGTGTTACGTTCTGCTTTTAAAGTTTCAACCTTGACCAAGATGTCACGACGTTTAGCATCGATTTCTTTCATCTCATTCAAGACAGCAGGATCTACACCACGTGTAGCCAATTTTTCTGCGACAGCATCAAAGTCTGTACGAATACGTTTGATATCTAACATAAGAACTCCTTTATGAAAAAAGCACACCTGACAAAGCGTTGGAGTGGCAGGGCCACGGTTCCATCCAACTTCACAGGTGTGCACTTGATTGTGTATGTAATTGTTACTAACGGTAGAATTTCACCTATCCCTCCTATCTGCTCGCAGCACCCGCAGACTTTCTGAAAGAAGAAGATAACCTACTTATCCGTTGCTATGATTATACTAAAGTTTCTACTTTTTTGCAAATAGATTTTTAAATTTTTGACCAATGGTCTGAATCAAAGTAGGAAGTTTGACGACCTTGTCATTGCCTAGTTTTTCACGAGCAATTTTAAGAATAGCACCTGAGTCTTTTGAAGCAAAGAGGAATTTTCCTCTGTCTGTAAAGACTTCGAAGTGGCGACTGATTTTGCGACCAGTAACATTGGCTCCAATCTGGTTGATATGGTCCCAAGGAATCTGGATAAATTGTTCGACATTAACATCTGGGTAAAATTCCAGAGCCTGATCTCCGACAAGGAATTTCCCAACTTTCCCAGCTATAGAGAGGTAGGAAGTTCCTGTCGTACTGAGAAGCACTGTTTTATTAAGTGATTGGGCCATGATTAGTCTTCCTTGCTTTCACCGAAAAAGGCATTATAGAGGGCTTTAATTGCCGCTTTTTCTTGGTCTTTATTAACAACAAACATGATAGAAACTTCACTAGAACCTTGAGACATCATCTGGATGTTGATCTTGTTTTCAGATAGAGCGCGTGTCGCAGTAGCAGTTACTCCGATATGACTCTTCATTTTTTCTCCAACAATCATAATGATTGAAAGGTCGTGTTCGATTTCTGCATGGTCTACTTCAGCCTTTTGAACCAACTGACGAAGGATTTCTTCTTCCTTGATAGGAGTTAGTTCACGAGAACGGAGAATGATTGAAAGATCGTCGATACCAGTTGGCATATGTTCCCAACCGATGTTGAGGTCTTCAAGGATTTGCAGAACCTTGCGACCAAATCCAATCTCGCGGTTCATGAGGTATTTGGACATGTTGATGCTGACAAAGTCAGAGTCACCGGCAATTCCTACAACTGGAAATTCATCACTACTGTGTTTTAGAACGATACGAGTACCTGGATGATCAGGGTTGTTTGTATTTTTGATAACCAGAGGGATTTTTCCGCGGTAGGCAGGAAGAAGGGCTTCGTCATGAAGGACTGAGAATCCTGCATAGGCCAATTCTCGCATTTCACGGTAGGTCAACTCAGGGATCGAGTGTGGTTGGTGAATAATACCAGGATGGGCTGCAAAGATACCATCAACATCCGTAAAGTTTTCATAGAGGTCAGCCTTAACCCCTGCAGCAATGATAGAACCTGTAATATCAGAGCCTCCACGTGAGAAGGTACAGATTTGATTTTCCTTAGTAACTCCAAAGAAACCAGGAATGACAAGGACTTCATTGGCGTTTGTCAATTCTTCAATCTTGTCATAACTTGATGGAATGATGCGAGCGTGACCAGGTTCACTTGTGACCACAATACCAGCTTCTCTAGGGTGTACATAGCGTGCATCGATCCCATTTTGATTAAAGTAGGCAGCAATCAATTTAGCATTGTTATTTTCACCCGCCGCTAGGAAGGTATCGTAGAGAAATTCATTTTCTTCGATAGGCAGAGTGGCCAAGGCACGAATGCTTTTAGAAATTTTTTCTAGAATAGCTGGCTTTAGTCCCAATTCGCTAACCATAGCAGCATAGCGGTCGATAATCCAGCTTTGACTCTTGCTAATATCATTACCAGCAACATAGTCGCGGTAGTATTTAATCAAGGCATCCGTAACCTTAGTATCTTCAGCATTGCGTTTACCAGGCGCAGAAACGACTACAAAACGGCGTTCTGGATCGCTTTTAACGATGTTTAAAACTTTTTCTAATTGACCAGCAGAGGCAAGAGAGCTACCTCCAAATTTAACAACTTTCATAAGAACTCCTAAAGTAAGTATTTTATACGATTATAGCAGAAAGAAAGCCTTTTTTCAATGAAGAAAATAAGCTATTTTACAGGGAAAGATAAGGAATCTAAAATCGGCTGAGACACTTATTACATTCTTATTCTTGCTTTTTTAGAGTAAAAAAGATATACTTTGATAATAAAATGATTTAACTTGCTTATAAAAACAAAAAGGAGTCCAGATGGAACATATTATTTATCAGCTTGAAGAGGATTTGGCAATCATTACGTTGAACCGTCCTGATGTCGCTAATGGTTTCCATATTCCCATGTGTGAGGAGATTTTAGAAGCCTTGACTCTGGCGGAAGAGGATCCAGCTGTGCATTTTATCTTGATCAATGCCAATGGCAAAGTCTTCTCAGTTGGGGGAGATTTAGTAGAGATGAAGCGTGCAGTAGATGAGGATGATATTCCATCATTAACGAAAATCGCAGAATTGGTCAATACGATTTCTTATAAAATCAAGCAAATTGCTAAACCTGTCTTGATGGAAGTTGATGGGGCTGTTGCAGGTGCTGCAGCAAATATGGCTGTTGCTGCAGATTTCTGTCTGGCAACGGATAAGGCTAAATTTATTCAAGCCTTTGTTGGCGTTGGTTTGGCTCCAGATGCAGGTGGGATTCACCTCCTGAGTCGTAGTATTGGTGTGACGCGTGCAACTCAACTAGCTATGACAGGAGAGGCTTTGACCGCAGAAAAAGCTCTAGAGTGGGGGCTTGTTTACCGCGTCTGTGAAGCTGATAAACTCGAAAAAACTAGAGAACAGCTTCTTAAAAAATTAAGACGTGGTTCAGCTAATTCTTATGCAGCTATCAAGAAGTTGGTTTGGGAGAGCCAATTTAAAGATTGGCAAGATTATGCTGCTTTAGAACTAAACCTTCAAGAAGCTCTAGCTAAAACGGAGGATTTTAAAGAAGGAGTTCGGGCTCATTCGGAGAGAAGAAGACCTAAATTTACAGGGAAATAAAAAAATACTTGCGTCATTCTTTGAAGTTTGATATAATTCTTTTGTCAAATGTTTTGATTGTAAAAGTTTTTTTGAAAAGGAGGGAAAAGAGATTGGACTACCAACGAATTAATGAATATTTAACATCTATATTTAACAATGTCCTCGTCATCGAGGAAGTTAGCTTGAGGGGTAGTCGTTTCAAGGATATCTCCATCAAAGAAGTACATACGATCGATGTAATTGGAAAATTCCCAGACGTGACACCAAGTCAAGTGTCAAAAGAGTTGATGGTGACTCTTGGGACCGTTACGACAAGTTTAAACAATCTTGAACGTAAGGGTTACATTGAACGCATTCGTTCAGAGCAGGATCGTCGTGTGGTGCATCTGCATTTGACAAAGAAGGGTCGCTTGGTTCATAGACTACATAAACGTTTCCACAAGGCCATGGTCGAAAATATTATCGAAGGTATGAGCAAGGAAGAAACTGAAGTTATGAGCAAAGGTTTGACTAAACTTTATCAATTTTTGGAGGATTTGAAATAATGGCTTTTGCAAAAATAAGCCAGGTTGCTCATTATGTGCCAGAGCAAGTGGTTACAAATCATGATTTGGCTCAGATTATGGATACCAATGATGAGTGGATTTCAAGTCGGACGGGAATACGACAAAGGCATATTTCAAGAACAGAATCTACTAGTGATTTGGCTACAGAAGTTGCTAAGAAACTGATGGCAAAAGCTGGAATCACAGGGGAAGAGTTGGATTTTATCATCCTAGCTACCATTACTCCAGATTCGATGATGCCCTCTACAGCTGCTCGAGTCCAAGCTAATATTGGTGCCAATAAGGCCTTTGCTTTTGACCTAACAGCTGCTTGTAGTGGATTTGTATTTGCCTTGTCAACTGCTGAAAAGTTTATCGCTTCTGGTCGCTTTCAAAAAGGTTTGGTGATTGGTAGTGAAACCCTCTCTAAGGCAGTCGATTGGTCAGACCGATCAACAGCTGTGTTGTTTGGAGATGGTGCTGGTGGTGTCTTGCTAGAAGCTAGCGAGCAAGAGCATTTCTTAGCTGAGAGTCTCAATAGCGATGGAAGTCGCAGTGAGTGTTTGACGTATGGACATTCAGGCTTGCAATCTCCATTTTCAGATCAAGAAAGTGCAGATTCATTTTTGAAGATGGATGGCCGCGCAGTCTTTGATTTTGCTATTCGGGATGTAGCCAAGTCTATTAACCAGACTATTGAAGAATCTCCTGTAGAGGCAAGAGACTTGGATTATCTGCTACTTCATCAGGCTAATGACCGTATTTTGGATAAGATGGCTAGAAAAATCGGTGTCGACCGAGCTAAACTTCCAGCCAATATGATGGAATATGGTAATACCAGTGCAGCAAGTATCCCGATTTTACTTTCAGAGTGTGTAGAACAAGGTCTCATCCATTTAGATGGTAGCCAGACTGTTCTTTTATCAGGCTTCGGTGGAGGTTTGACCTGGGGCACGCTCATTCTTACAATTTAGGTAATCATGTGGTGAACACATTGTTATAAAAAACTATTTATTTTAAAGGAGTCCTATTATGGCAGTATTTGAAAAAGTACAAGAAATTATCGTTGAAGAACTTGGAAAAGACGCATCAGAAGTAACACTTGAATCAACTTTTGATGACTTGGACGCAGATTCATTGGACTTGTTCCAAGTAATCTCAGAAATCGAAGATGCTTTTGATATCCAAATCGAAGCAGAAGATGACTTGAAAACAGTTGGTGACTTGGTTGCCTACGTTGAAGAGCAAACAAAATAAACAGAATATAGATAGAAGGAGTAGGGAAACCCGCTCCCTCTTGTTTAGGCAATAGTTTGATTGTCAAATTATGACGGTATCGAACTATTACGTAAGCAAGAAATGATGGAGGCACTATGAAAACGCGTATTACAGAATTATTGAACATTGATTATCCTATCTTTCAAGGAGGAATGGCTTGGGTTGCTGATGGTGATTTGGCAGGAGCTGTTTCTAAGGCTGGAGGACTAGGGATTATCGGTGGGGGAAATGCCCCTAAAGAAGTTGTCAAGGCAAATATTGATAAAATCAAATCATTGACGGATAAACCCTTTGGTGTCAACATCATGCTCTTGTCTCCCTTTGTGGAAGATATTGTAGACCTCGTTATAGAGGAAGGTGTTAAGGTAGTGACAACAGGAGCAGGAAATCCAAGCAAGTACATGGAACGCTTCCATGCTGCTGGGATTACGGTTATTCCAGTTGTGCCTAGTGTTGCTTTAGCTAAACGCATGGAAAAAATCGGTGCGGACGCTGTTATTGCAGAAGGAATGGAAGCTGGGGGACATATTGGGAAATTAACAACTATGACCTTGGTGCGTCAGGTTGCTGCTGCTGTATCTATTCCTGTTATTGCTGCAGGAGGGATTGCAGATGGTGAAGGTGCTGCGGCTGGCTTTATGCTAGGTGCAGAGGCTGTTCAGGTTGGAACTCGTTTTGTCGTTGCAAAAGAGTCCAATGCCCATCCAAATTATAAGGCGAAAATTTTAAAAGCTCGAGATATTGATACTACGATTTCAGCTCAACACTTTGGACATGCTGTTCGTGCTATTAAAAATCAGTTGACTCGTGATTTTGAACAAGCTGAGAAAGATGCCTTTAAACAAGAAAATCCAGATTTGGAAATTTTTGAGCAAATGGGAGCAGGTGCCCTAGCCAAAGCGGTTGTCCACGGAGATGTGGATGGTGGATCTGTTATGGCAGGTCAGATCGCAGGACTTGTTTCCAAAGAAGAAACCGTTGAAGAAATCCTAAAAGATTTGTATTACGGAGCAGCTAAGAAAATTCAAGAAGAAGCCTCTCGTTGGGCAGGAGTTGTAAGAAATGACTAAAACAGCCTTTTTATTTGCTGGTCAAGGTGCCCAGTATCTAGGGATGGGACGGGATCTCTATGATCAGTATCCGATTGTCAAAGAAACAATTGATCAAGCGAGTCAGATACTCGGTTATGATTTGCGTCATCTCATCGATACAGAAGAAGAAAAACTTAATCAGACTCGCTATACGCAACCAGCCATTCTAGCGACTTCAGTTGCTATTTACCGTTTATTGCAAGAAAAGGGTTATCAGCCTGATATGGTTGCTGGTTTGTCTCTTGGAGAATATTCTGCCTTGGTGGCCAGTGGAGCCTTGGATTTTGAAGATGCGGTATCCTTGGTAGCTAAACGTGGAGCCTATATGGAAGAAGCGGCTCCTGCTGGATCTGGTAAGATGGTCGCAGTTCTCAATACACCAGTAGAGGTTATTGAGGAAGCCTGTCAAAAAGCTTCTGAACTTGGCGTAGTTACCCCAGCCAACTATAATACACCTGCACAAATCGTCATTGGTGGAGAAGTAGTTGCGGTTGACCGAGCTGTCGAACTCTTGCAGGAAGCAGGCGCGAAAAGATTGATTCCTCTCAAGGTTTCAGGTCCCTTTCATACCGCTCTTCTTGAACCTGCTAGCCAGAAATTAGCTGAAACTCTAGCTCAAGTAAGTTTTTCAGATTTTACTTGTCCCCTAGTCGGCAATACAGAAGCTGCTGTCATGCAAAAAGAAGACATTGCTCAACTTTTGACGCGTCAGGTCAAGGAACCAGTTCGTTTCTATGAAAGTATTGCAGTTATGCAAGAAGCAGGCGTAACCAACTTTATCGAGATTGGGCCAGGGAAAGTCTTGTCAGGCTTCGTTAAAAAGATTGATAAGACAGCTAAACTAGCCAATGTTGAAGATCAGGCTAGCTTGGAAGCTCTTCTAGGAAACTAGTAATCCCTTCTCCCATAAATACAGGAGGAAACAGGAGAAAAGAATGCAACTAAAAAATAAAAATATCTTTGTTACAGGTTCAAGTCGTGGAATTGGTCTTGCCATCGCCCACAAATTTGCTCAAGCTGGAGCTAATATCGTATTAAACAGTCGTGGGCCTATCTCTGAAGAATTACTCGCTGAGTTTGCAGACTACGGCGTTAAGGTAGTTTCTATTTCAGGAGACGTATCCGATTTTGCAGACGCTAAGCGTATGGTTGAGCAAGCTATTGCAGAGCTGGGTTCAGTAGATGTTTTGGTCAACAATGCAGGAATTACCCAAGATACCCTCATGCTCAAGATGACAGAAGCAGATTTTGAAAAAGTGCTCAAAGTCAACCTGACTGGTGCTTTTAACATGACACAATCAGTCTTGAAACCGATGATGAAAGCCAGAGAAGGTGCTATCATTAATATGTCTAGTGTTGTTGGTTTGATGGGAAATATTGGTCAAGCTAACTATGCTGCTTCTAAGGCTGGTTTGATTGGTTTTACCAAGTCTGTGGCGCGTGAAGTGGCCAATCGCAATATCAGGGTTAATGCTATCGCACCTGGAATGATTGAGTCAGATATGACAGCAGTCCTATCAGACAAGGTAAAAGATGCCATGCTGGCGCAAATTCCTATGAAAGAATTTGGACAGGCAGAGCAGGTTGCAGATTTGACAGTATTTTTAGCAGGCCAAGATTATCTAACTGGTCAAGTGGTTGCCATTGATGGTGGCTTAAGTATGTAGCAGAAGCTAGAGGTGAAAAAGATGAAACTAAATCGCGTAGTAGTAACAGGTTATGGAGTTACATCTCCAATCGGAAATACACCAGAAGAATTTTGGAATAGTTTGACAAGTGGAAAAATCGGAATTGGTCAAATTACAAAATTTGATCATAGTGACTTTGATGTGCATAATGCGGCAGAAATTCAAGATTTTCCTTTTGATAAATACTTTGTTAAGAAAGATACCAATCGTTTTGATGACTATTCTTTGTATGCCTTGTATGCAGCCCAAGAAGCTGTTAATCATGCCAATTTGGATGTAGAGGCTCTTGATAAAGATCGTTTTGGTGTTATCGTTGCCTCTGGTATTGGTGGAATCAAGGAAATTGAAGATCAAGTGCTTCGTCTCCATGATAAAGGACCAAAACGTGTGAAACCATTGACCCTTCCAAAAGCCTTGCCAAATATGGCTTCAGGCAATGTTGCTATGCGTTTTGGAGCAAACGGTGTTTGTAAATCCATCAATACTGCCTGCGCTTCATCAAATGATGCGATTGGAGATGCCTTCCGTTCAATTAAGTTTGGTTTCCAAGATGTTATGTTGGTAGGTGGTTCAGAAGCTTCTATCACACCTTTTGCTATTGCTGGTTTCCAAGCCCTAACAGCTCTCTCTACTACAGAGGATCCAAGTCGTGCTTCTATCCCATTTGATAAGGACCGCAATGGTTTTGTTATGGGGGAAGGTTCAGGGATGTTGATTCTTGAAAGCCTTGAACACGCGGAAAAACGTGGGGCGACAATCCTTGCTGAAGTGGTTGGTTATGGACATACCTGTGATGCCTACCACATGACTTCTCCTCATCCAGAAGGTCAGGGAGCTATCAAGGCCATCAAATTAGCCTTGGAAGAAGCTGAGATTTCCCCAGAGCAAGTAGCCTATGTCAATGCTCACGGAACATCAACTCCTGCCAATGAAAAAGGAGAAAGTGGTGCGATCGTAGCTGCTCTTGGTAAGGAAGTGCCTGTATCATCAACCAAGTCCTTCACAGGACATTTGCTGGGGGCTGCAGGTGCGGTAGAAGCTATCGTCACCATCGAAGCCATGCGTCATAACTTTGTTCCAATGACAGCTGGGACAAGTGAAGTATCAGATTATATCGAAGCCAATGTCGTTTATGGACAAGGCTTGGAGCAAGAAATTCCATACGCTATTTCAAATACCTTTGGTTTTGGTGGCCACAATGCCGTTCTTGCTTTCAAACGTTGGGAGAATAAATAAGTATGAATTTAAACGATATTAAGGACTTGATGGCTCAATTTGACCAGTCAAGTTTGAGAGAATTTTCTTATAAAAATGGGACGGATGAGTTACAGTTTAGCAAAAATGAAGCTAGACTGGTATCTGAAGTTGCTGCTCAAGTCGCTCCAGCGCCCGTTCTAGCAACACCAAGTCCAGTAGCTCCTACATCTGCTCTAGCAGAGACTGTAGTGGAAGAAACTTCGGCGCCAGTAGAAGCAAGTGTGGCTGCTGAGGGAGATCTTGTAGAGAGTCCACTTGTTGGGGTGGCTTACTTGGCTGCTGGTCCTGATAAACCTGCCTTCGTCACAGTTGGCGATAGTGTCAAAAAAGGTCAAACACTGGTAATCATCGAAGCTATGAAAGTCATGAATGAAATTCCAGCACCTAAGGATGGTGTGGTAACGGAAATTCTTGTTTCTAACGAAGAAATGGTTGAGTTTGGTAAAGGATTGGTACGTATCAAATGATCGATATTCAAGGAATCAAAGAAGCTCTTCCCCACCGTTATCCTATGCTCCTAGTAGACCGTGTGTTGGAAGTGAGCGAGGACACTATTGTTGCCATCAAAAATGTGACCATTAACGAGCCCTTCTTTAACGGTCATTTTCCTCAATACCCTGTCATGCCAGGTGTTCTGATTATGGAAGCATTGGCGCAAACAGCTGGTGTCTTGGAGTTGTCAAAACCTGAAAATAAAGGAAAACTGGTCTTTTACGCTGGTATGGACAAGGTTAAATTCAAGAAGCAAGTTGTACCAGGTGACCAATTAGTTATGACGGCAACGTTTGTAAAACGTCGCGGTACCATTGCCGTGGTTGAAGCAAAGGCTGAAGTGGATGGCAAGCTTGCAGCTAGTGGTACTCTTACCTTTGCAATAGGGAACTAAGGAGGTTCTCCATGTTTCGAAAAATTTTAATTGCCAATCGTGGTGAAATTGCGGTTCGTATTATCCGTGCGGCGCGTGAATTGGGCATTGCAACGGTGGCGGTTTATTCAACTGCTGATAAGGAAGCTCTTCATACGCTTTTGGCAGATGAAGCAGTTTGTATTGGCCCTGGTAAGGCGACAGAGTCTTATCTCAATATTAATGCGGTTCTATCAGCTGCAGTCTTGACTGAGGCTGAAGCCATTCACCCAGGTTTTGGATTTCTCAGTGAAAATTCCAAATTTGCTACCATGTGTGAAGAGGTGGGTATCAAGTTTATCGGTCCATCTGGTCATGTCATGGATATGATGGGAGACAAGATCAATGCGCGTGCTCAGATGATCAAAGCAGGTGTGCCTGTCATTCCAGGTTCAGATGGAGAAGTGCATAACTCTGAGGAAGCCTTGATTGTTGCTGAAAAAATTGGCTATCCTGTTATGCTCAAGGCTTCAGCAGGTGGTGGTGGTAAAGGGATTCGTAAGGTTGAAAAACCAGAAGACCTCGTTTCCGCCTTTGAAACAGCCTCTAGTGAAGCCAAGGCCAATTATGGCAATGGTGCCATGTACATAGAACGGGTTATTTATCCAGCTCGTCACATCGAGGTTCAAATCCTAGGAGATGAACACGGAAATGTAATCCATTTGGGGGAACGGGATTGTTCTCTTCAACGGAATAACCAAAAGGTTTTGGAAGAAAGCCCTTCGATTGCAATTGGAAAAACGCTTCGTCATGAAATTGGTTCTGCTGCTGTTCGTGCTGCAGAGTCTGTTGGCTATGAGAACGCAGGAACCATTGAGTTTCTTCTTGATGAAGCCAGTGGCAAATTCTATTTCATGGAAATGAATACTCGTGTTCAGGTGGAACATCCCGTTACAGAATTTGTCTCAGGTGTTGATATCGTTAAGGAACAGATTCGCATTGCGTCAGGTCAGCCTTTGTCTGTGAAGCAAGAAGATATTGTCTTACGTGGCCATGCCATCGAGTGTCGTATCAATGCAGAAAATCCAGCTTTTAACTTTGCTCCAAGTCCAGGTAAGATTACCAATCTCTATCTTCCAAGTGGGGGAGTTGGCTTGCGCGTGGATTCAGCAGTTTACCCAGGTTATACTATTCCGCCTTATTATGATAGTATGATTGCCAAAGTCATCGTTCACGGCGAAAATCGTTTTGATGCCTTGATGAAAATGCAACGTGCCCTCTATGAACTAGAGATAGAGGGGGTACAGACCAATGCAGATTTCCAGCTTGACCTCATTTCAGATCGCAATGTCATTGCTGGAGATTATGATACTTCCTTCTTGATGGAAACCTTCTTACCTAAATATCAAGAAAAAGAATAAAATGACTTCAAGAGTTTAAACCGAAAAGGGGAATCAATGGCTCTATTTAGTAAAAAAGATAAGTATATTCGAATCAATCCCAATCGTTCGGTTAGGGAAAAACCTCAAGCCAAGCCAGAGGTTCCAGATGAATTATTTTCTAAGTGTCCAGGTTGTAAGCATACCATCTATCAGAAGGATCTGGGAAGTGAGCGTATCTGTCCGCACTGTAGCTATACTTTTCGTATTTCTGCCCAAGAACGCTTGGCTTTGACGATTGATATGGGAACCTTCAAGGAATTATTTACAGGGATTGAAAGCAAGGATCCCTTACATTTCCCTGGTTATCAGAAAAAACTAGCAACTATGCGTGAAAAAACAGGTCTGGATGAAGCCGTTGTGACAGGAACTGCTCTTATTAAAGGTCAGACTGTGGCTCTTGGGATTATGGATTCCAACTTTATCATGGCTTCTATGGGTACAGTTGTAGGGGAAAAAATTACTCGCTTGTTTGAGTATGCGACTGTTGAAAAGTTGCCAGTTGTTCTCTTTACAGCCTCTGGTGGAGCCCGTATGCAGGAAGGAATCATGAGTCTCATGCAGATGGCCAAGATTTCTGCAGCAGTTAAACGCCATTCAAATGCAGGCCTCTTTTACCTGACTATTTTGACAGATCCAACGACAGGTGGTGTAACAGCGTCTTTCGCTATGGAAGGCGATATCATTCTGGCTGAACCACAGAGCTTGGTTGGTTTTGCTGGGCGTCGTGTCATTGAAAATACGGTTCGTGAAAGTTTGCCTGAGGATTTCCAAAAGGCAGAATTCTTATTGGAGCATGGCTTTGTGGATGCTATTGTCAAAAGAAGAGACTTGCCAGATACCATTGCTAGCCTAGTCAGATTGCACGGAGGGAGTCCTAGATGAATATTGCAAAAATAGTCAGAGAAGCGCGTGAGCAGAGTCGCTTGACAACCTTGGACTTTGCGACAGGCATTTTTGATGAATTTATCCAGTTACATGGTGACCGTTCTTTCCGAGATGATGGTGCAGTTGTGGGTGGTATTGGCTGGCTTGGAGATCAAGCTGTAACAGTGGTTGGTATCCAAAAAGGCAAGAGTTTACAAGATAACCTCAAACGGAATTTTGGACAACCGCATCCAGAAGGTTACCGTAAGGCCCTACGGTTAATGAAACAGGCTGAAAAGTTTGGTCGTCCAGTGGTGACTTTTATCAATACAGCAGGCGCCTATCCTGGTGTCGGAGCAGAAGAACGTGGTCAAGGAGAAGCTATCGCTCGCAATCTTATGGAAATGAGTGACCTGAAAGTTCCTATTATCGCTATCATTATCGGTGAAGGTGGTTCAGGTGGAGCTCTGGCACTAGCAGTAGCAGACCGTGTCTGGATGCTAGAAAATTCTATCTATGCTATTCTCAGTCCAGAAGGCTTCGCTTCTATTCTATGGAAGGACGGCAGTCGTGCCATGGAAGCAGCAGAACTGATGAAAATCACTTCTCATGAGCTGTTAGAAATGGACGTTGTGGATAAGGTGATCTCTGAAACGGGACTTTCTAGCAAAGAACTAATTAAGAATGTCAAAAAAGAACTTCAAGCTGAGCTAGCTAGACTTTCACAAAAACCACTAGAAGAGTTGTTGGAAGAACGCTATCAACGATTTAGAAAATACTAATACCTCAGAATACATAAAAACTAGAACTGGTAGGCAGTTCTAGTTTTTATGTGGTTCTTATACTCTTCGAAAATCTCTTCAAACCACGTCAGCTTCGCCTTGCCGTACTCAAGTACTGCCTACGGCTAGCTTCCTAGTTTGCTCTTTGATTTTCATTGAGTATAATTCTTTAGAATACGCAAAAACTAGAACTGGCAGTCAGTTCTAGTTTTTATGTGGTTCTTACTCTGTACAGAGGGGAAAGTCAAAAGGTGCTTGGAAGACCAAACACCTTTTCGATTATTCATTTTCTTCAGTTACGAATTGACTAAGCAGTCCGTTAATAAAGCGGGCTGATTTTTGATCTGAAAAATTTTTGGCAAGTTCAATGGCTTCATTGACTGCTACCAGCTGAGGTGTATCAAATGAAGTGATTTCAAAGATACCCAAGCGTAGTAAGTTTTTTTCGACCAAGGTCAAGCGTTCAACTGTCCAGCCTGACTTGAGGTGCTGGTTGATTTGTTTATCCAACTCGTCTTTTTGAGTTTGAACACCAGAAACCAAGTTTAGAAGAAAGGCAGGGATTTGCACATCTGCATCTTCACGGTCATGTGTGTAGGCAAAGCGACAAGCTGTTTCCATATCTGTGCCGAATTCAAGGCTCATGAGAGCTTGAAAAGCGCATTTTCGGAGTTCACGTCTAGATTCTAATAATGGACTAGTCATTGAGGAAGTCCTCGTTAAATAGATCTTTTAACTCAGGTTTTGGTGTTTTATCTGGAACGATTCCTGCAACATGGATGTTGACAGCAGAAAGTTCCACATCAGCCATATCAAGGACAGCGTCTTTGACAGCTTTTTGAATAGTAAGAGCCACTTTTGGTACTTTTACACCGTACTCAAGGTAGAGATAGATGTCAGCAGTTAGCTCTTCATTGCTTTCTTTTAAGTAGACGCCACGACCAAGAGAGAGTTTTGATAGGGTATCAGATACGGATTTATTTGAAAATGAGTGGACACCCTCAACTTTTGCAGTTGCGATGGCAATGATTTTTTCAAGTACACGTGGAGCGATAACGATTTCGCCAAATTGTTCTTCAATTCCCATAGAATGACCTCTTTCTAGAGATTAGGCACGAGAAACGTAAGTTCCTTCTGCAGTGTTGATGATCAATTTTTGTCCAGCTTCGATAAAGTCTGGAACGTTGACAACAAGTCCAGTTTCCATAGTTGCTGGTTTACCAGAACCTGTAACAGTAGCACCTTTGATAGATGGTTGTGTTTCAGCAACTGTCAATTCAACAGTAGTTGGTACAGTTACACCGATCACTTCAGTTCCGTAGAATTGGATTTTTACATCAGAGTTTTCAAGGATGTAAAGCAATTCATTTTCAACGTTTACGACTGGAATTTCGTATTGGTCGTAAGTTTCAGTGTTCATGAAGTAGGCAGTTTCATCCATTTTGTACAAGTATTGAGCTGGAACAGTTTCGATAATAGCTTGTTCGAATTTTTCTTCTGGACGGTAGCTTGTATCAAATGTAGAACCAGTACGAACATCACGCAATTTCATACGCATAATCGTGTTCCCTTTACCTGGTTTGTGGTGGCTAGCTTCCAAAACACGGATCAATTTTCCGTCTGCAGTTTCAAATGTCATACCAGCTTTCAATTTGCTTGCTTCAATCATGTTTTTACCTCTTTAATAAATATTATTACTCTTCATTTTACCATAAAATATTCTGGAAATAAAGCCAAAATAGTTATTGGGAGATGTTAGGGGAGAAAAAACCAACCTCAGGGCTGGTTTTTCCATATTACTCTTCTTTCAACTTGGCTAATTCCTGTGCAAGGAGTTTAAGGGCAACTTGTGGGTTGGCTTGGCCTCTTGTTTAGCAAGTTCGTTAAAGAGTTCTTGATTGGCATTGAGGCTATTGAAAAGGTAGATTTCTTAATTTGAATGATTATTAAACTATATTATAACCTTTAAAAATCATCTAAGATATACTTGTCGTTATTTACTAGCAGTTATCTTCTTTATGGAATGGTGTTCAAGAAGCCACCCTACAATCCACCCTGTAGCTAGCAAGTAATTTTCAAAAGCACCGATAGCATTTACAGGAGAATGATACTCCATAAAATTGACTAAGTGATTTGTTCCTATTCCAATCCCACCGAAGATGAGAGCGAGAAGAACGATTCGTAGATAGAACCAATCGTACTTAATATTGACACCGAGAATAAGAATCAATACAGCTAGGTTCCATATTCCAATTTCTCGTTGCCAACCATCAGAGACTCCGTACCCTGAGTTGCTTCCCATGTATGATGGAAAGAAAATTTGTAGTATAGAAGCGCCTAACATAGCGATGATGACTAAGACAAATAGAAATCGTAAAAATTTGTTCATTTTTTCTTCTTTCTAAATTAGAAAAAGGTATATAAAAAGTCTATTATTCATCTTCTTTCAACTTGGCCAATTCTTGTGCAAGTAGTTTAAGGGCGACTTGTGGGTTGGCTTGGCCTTTGGTTGCTTTCATAAGGAAGCCTGTGAAGGCCTTGTCTGCGTTACGTTTGCCTGACTTGAAGTCGGCAACAGCAGCTTCGTTATCAGCGAAGACTTGGTGGATAATTGGAATCAAAATAGCTGGATCTGAGATTTGGACCATACCTGCTTTTTCAACGTATTCACGCGCTCCGCCGCCATTTTTAGCAAGGTGGACAAAGACTTTCTTGGCAATCTTAGAAGAAATCGTGCCGTCTTCGATGATGGCAATCATTTCAACCAAGTTTTCTGGTGTTAATTCGATTTGTTCCAGTGTCTTGCCTTCGGCATTCAAGAACTGAGCAACTTCTCCTTGGAGCCAGTTAGAGACTTGTTTAGCGTCACCGCCAAGGGCAACAGCTTTTTCAAAGAAGTCAGAAGTGACTTTATTTGCAGTCAACTGACTAGCATCGTAGTCTGACAAGCCAAGGTCAGATACATAACGCGCACGGCGTTCTTTTGGAAACTCTGGCAACTCTGTCCGCATTTCCTCAATCCACTCGTCTGAGATTTCAAAGAGGGGTAGGTCTGGCTCTGGGAAGTAGCGGTAGTCTGCAGCCCCTTCCTTGACACGCATGAGGATGGTTGCCTTGTTAGCTTCATCGTAACGGCGTGTTTCTTGGCGGATTTGACCACCAGAGCGAAGGATTTCAGACTGACGTTGGACTTCGTATTCAAGACCCTTGCGAACGTTTGAGAAGGAGTTAAGGTTTTTCAACTCAGTTTTGGTACCGAATTTTTCTTGACCATAAGGACGAAGGGAAATGTTGGCATCCACACGCATCGAACCTTCTTCCATCTTAACGTCAGAAATACCAGCGTACTGGATGACTTCCTTGAGGGCGGTTAGATAAGCATAGGCTTCTTCTGGCGAGCGCATGTCGGCTTCAGAGACAATCTCAATCAAAGGCACCCCTTGACGGTTGAGGTCAACATAAGAGTAGCCATCTGTACCGTGGGTGTTTTTACCAGCATCTTCTTCCAAGTGAGCGCGCTCGATACCGATTTTCTTAGTTGTACCGTCTTCTAGCTCCACTTCAATCCAGCCGTTGTAGCCGATTGGTTCATCAAACTGAGAAATTTGGTAGGCTTTTGGATTATCAGGATAGAAGTAGTTCTTGCGGTCAAAGTGCATCTTTTTGTGGATATCCATGTTGAGGGCAAGAGCAGCCTTGATACCAGCATCGACAACCCCTTTATTGAGAACTGGCAGAACTCCTGGGAAAGACCAATCAATCACGTTAGTGTTGGCATTTTGGTCATTTCCAAAGTGGGCAGAAGTAGGTGAGAAGATTTTTGAATTGGTGTTGAGCTCTACGTGGACTTCAAGTCCAATGACTGTTTCAAAGTTCATTAGTTGTCACCTCCAAAAATCACGGGTTGTTGTTTGTGGTAGTCTGTTGTTGCTTCAAAGGCAGCTGCCGCTTGGTAAATGGTCTCTTCTGAGTATTTAGGACCAATCAATTGGAGACCGACAGGTAGACCTTGGGCAAAACCTGCAGGAATCGAAATCCCTGGAAGACCAGCCAAGTTGACTGGGATGGTCAAGAGGTCAGCCAAGTACATGGCAACTGGATCGTGGTTGAGTGAATCCAAGTCGTAGGCAACGCTTGGTGCAGTTGGGCCCAAAATCAAGTCATAATCCGCGAAGACTTTTTCGAAATCTTGGATGATAAGGGTACGAACCTGACCAGCTTTCTTGTAGTAAGCATCGTAGTAACCTGATGAAAGGCTGAAAGTACCTAGCATGATACGGCGTTTCACTTCTTCACCGAAACCTTGGCTACGGCTGTTTACATAGATTTCATCAAGGTTGGTTGCATCTTCTGCACGGTAGCCATAACGGATACCATCAAAACGTTGCAAGTTTGAAGAAGCTTCTGATGAAGCGATGATGTAGTAAACGGCAACCCCGTATTTAGAGTGAGGAAGGCTGACTTCTTCAACGATAGCACCAAGTTTTTCAAAGTGTTTGGCTGCGTTAAGAATCGTTTCCTTAACTTCTGGGTCAATCCCTTCACCAAGGTATTCCTTAGGTAAAGCAATTTTCATGCCCTTGATGTCTTGACCGATTTTTGAAGTAAAGTCGGCGATGCGGACAGGAGCAGAGGTAGAGTCTTTGATATCTTCGCTGGCAATCGCATTGAGCAAGAGGGCATTTTCCTTAACAGTTGGTGCGAAAGGTCCAATCTGGTCTAATGAGCTACCGAAGGCAATGAGACCGAAACGAGAAACCGTTCCATAGGTTGGTTTGAGACCAACGATTCCGTTGAAGGCAGCAGGTTGGCGGATAGAACCACCAGTATCAGAACCAAGTGACAAGCGGACTTGGCCTGAAGCTACAGCTGCAGCAGAACCACTTGATGAACCACCAGGAACCTTGGTCTGGTCCCAAGCATTTTTAGTGGCACCATAGTAAGAAGTTTCACCTGATCCACCCATGGCAAATTCGTCCATGTTGGTTTTCCCAACGACAATCATGCCTTTAGCCTTTGCATTGGAAACGGCTGTCGCATCAAAGATAGGCTCATAGTTGTAGAGCATTTTTGAGGCTGCAGTTGTGAGAATACCGTCTGTAGAGATGTTATCCTTAACAGCTAGTGGAATTCCTGAAAGGACATTATCAGCGTCAATTCCAGTTTCATCAATAGTCTTAGCTTGCGCAAGAGCTTGCTCCTCAGCGATGGTAACAAAAGCATTGATAGCTGTCTCGCGAGATTTGATATCTTCAAGTGTTGCTTGGGTCAATTCAGTTGCAGAAATTTCCTTAGAGACAAGGAGATTGTGCAAGTCTTCAATGGTTTTATTATTAAAAGTCATTAGGCATCTCCTCCATCGTCTAGGATAGCTGGTACCTTGATATAGTAGTTGTCTTTTTCAGGTACGTTTTTGAACAGGCGATCGCGGTCTGTTCCTTCTTCGGCCACATCAGGGCGGAGTACAGTTTTGCGGTCAGCCATGGTTGTAGTAGGTGCGACACCAGTAGTGTCAACTTCGCCCAGCAATTCAACCATGTCTACAATCTTAGACAAGGTTGTCGCAAAGGCAGCAGTTTCTTCTTCAGAGAATCTTAATTTTGAAAGATTGGCAACGTGTGTTACCTCTTCTTGCGTAATTTTCATCTTGCATCCTTTCGTGAAATGATGATTTTTAGTCTGTTCTATTTTACCATATTTTCCTATAAATAAGGGAGGGGGAAGTGAAAAGAAATAGAAATTGAAAAAAATGATAAAATCCGATATAATGGAGTGTTGAAAGGAATGGTAAAATCCAATGTAGAAATCATTCTTAGCTATTGAAACAAGAAAAATAGAGAATCAAAGAAAGAGAACTTATGAATATTCAAGAAGAAATTAAGAAACGCCGTACCTTTGCCATCATCTCTCACCCGGACGCGGGGAAAACTACTATTACTGAGCAGTTGCTCTACTTTGGAGGCGAGATTCGTGAGGCTGGTACGGTAAAAGGAAAGAAAACAGGAACTTTTGCCAAGTCTGACTGGATGGATATCGAGAAGCAACGTGGGATTTCCGTTACTTCATCTGTGATGCAGTTTGACTACGACGGCAAGCGCGTGAATATCCTAGATACACCAGGGCATGAAGACTTCTCAGAAGATACCTATCGTACCTTGATGGCGGTGGATGCTGCAGTTATGGTCGTGGACTCTGCCAAGGGTATTGAGGCTCAAACCAAGAAATTGTTTGAGGTTGTCAAACATCGTGGCATTCCAGTTTTTACCTTTATGAACAAGCTGGACCGTGACGGTCGTGAGCCACTGGACCTCTTGCAAGAATTGGAAGAAGTCTTGGGCATTGCTAGCTATCCGATGAACTGGCCAATCGGGATGGGGAAAGCCTTTGAAGGATTGTATGACCTCTATAACCAACGCTTGGAACTCTATAGAGGGGATGAACGTTTCGCTAGCCTAGAAGATGGGGACAAGCTTTTTGGCAGCAATCCTTTCTACGAACAAGTCAAAGATGATATTGAACTTTTAAATGAAGCTGGGAATGAGTTTTCAGAGGAAGCTATCCTTGCTGGAGAATTGACACCAGTCTTCTTCGGTTCAGCTTTGACAAACTTTGGTGTGCAGACCTTCCTTGAAACCTTCCTCAAGTTTGCTCCAGAACCACATGGGCATAAGAAAACAGATGGCGAAATTGTGGATCCTTACGATAAGGATTTCTCAGGATTTGTCTTTAAAATCCAAGCCAACATGGACCCTCGTCACCGTGACCGTATTGCCTTTGTCCGTATCGTATCAGGTGAATTTGAGCGTGGTATGAGTGTCAATCTCCCTCGTACTGGCAAGGGAGCTAAACTTTCGAATGTGACTCAGTTTATGGCGGAAAGTCGTGAGAATGTGACCAATGCCGTGGCAGGTGATATTATCGGGGTTTACGATACTGGTACTTATCAGGTTGGGGATACCTTGACGGTTGGAAAAAACAAGTTCGAATTTGAACCCCTGCCAACCTTTACTCCTGAAATTTTTATGAAAGTTTCTGCTAAGAATGTCATGAAGCAAAAATCCTTCCACAAGGGGATTGAGCAATTGGTGCAAGAAGGAGCTGTTCAGCTCTATAAGAATTACCAAACAGGCGAGTATATGCTAGGCGCTGTTGGTCAACTTCAGTTTGAAGTCTTTAAACACCGTATGGAGGGCGAGTACAATGCGGAAGTGGTGATGAGCCCAATGGGTAAAAAGACTGTTCGTTGGATTAAACCAGAGGACTTGGATGAACGGATGTCGTCAAGTCGAAATATCTTGGCCAAAGACCGTTTCGACCAACCAGTCTTCCTCTTTGAGAATGACTTTGCCCTCCGCTGGTTTGCGGACAAGTATCCAGATGTAGAGTTGGAGGAAAAAATGTGATTCAGTAAGCCTACTTGATTGCAAAGCAATCTAAGTAGGCTACGGCAAGTCCTATTAGACTTGCCTAACTGCCTCACTAACTACGTTTTACAAATAGAATCGATTTGTAAAACTCCGTGTCGTAGTGTAACAATCGGCTTACCTAAACACTTCACTAGGAAAAATCCACGAATATTATCGATCCGTGGATTTTTCCGTCGTAACTGGTAGGAAGTAGTCTAGCTAACTTCCTTACTAATTCATCGGCGAAAAATAATCGTTTTCGCCTCTTCGTGTCGTAATGTAAAAATTGTAAACCGCTATGGCGGTTTACCTAAACGTTTCACTAAGAAAAATCCATAGTTACAATTGAGTCTACTGAAAAAGTCATCAAATTGATGGCTTTTTGTAATACTTTTAATTAGATAGCTATCTGATTTTATAGGAATTTTTTTATTTGTAGTAGTGTTGTTGCGTATTTAGCATATAGAAAATCAAAGGTTTCATTGTTAATTAGACAAAAAAATAAATTTTTTTAATTCAGTATTTTAAAAAAACAGTGAAAAAATCTAAAGAAAAAGAGTTTATATGTTTTATCTATAAATATTTTTGAATGTTAATTTTTATTTTAGATTTTGTTGCATAAATAGTATATTGACTGTTGTTTACATTTAAAGTATACTAGAATAGAATGACTAAACTTGGCGAGAGTATGCACTTTTGTCTAGAAATGAAGGAATAAGACATGTTTTTTAGACGTCAGAATGGTCGTTATAGAGAGACGGACCGTGTGACACGTTATAAGTTAATTAAATCAGGCAAACATTGGTTGCGAGCTTCAACCTCTCTTTTTGGCTTGTTTAAAGTCATGCGGGGTGGTGTAGATACGACTCAAGTCATGACTGAAGTAGTCGAAGATAAAGTGAATCCATCCATTACAGGTCTGGATATCATAAAGGGGCTTGCTGCTACAGGTGCAGTTTTAGGTGCTAGTGTTGCTACCCAAACAAAAGTATTTGCAAATGAAACAGTAGCTGTAGAAAAAACACTGGAAAAACCAGACCTTTTGGTTACAAATGATACAGTGGTTCTAGGAACGACATCTGTAAGTAACTCAGAAAATTCTAGCAGTTTATCGACTTCTGTGAGTGAGAGTGCTTCGATTTCTGAATCTGTGTCCAATAGCATATCAGCCAGTATTTCTGAAAGTATATCAGTTAGTCTTTCTGCCAGCACTTCAACTAGTGCATCTGTTAGTGCTTCTAGCAGTATTAGTCAATCGGAAAGTGCTCCAGGAAGTGTTTCTGTAGTCTCAAGTTTATCGGTTGAACAGAGCGCGTCTGTAGCAACAACGGAGAAGTCTTCTTCTGTTTCAAAAGAATCAACTAATCTTAAAATTGACTCTGCTGTACTGAAGGCTGCTGAGATTGATGGAAAGGTTAGTGCGAGCGCCGTTCAATCAACTTCTGCTACAACTAGTTTAGTGGGAGTTACTGCTGGTGCTATTGCAACAAGGGAAGTTTCAGCTAAACAACAGGATGAAAATCGTAAGAAGCTAACCCAACTTTCAGTTGAGATGGGTGAATACCTAACTAAGGCTGTAGGATTGCCGAATGCGGACTCTGCTATTACTAAGGTAAATGCTGCGGTGATAGAGATTGAAAAAGTCTTGGCAGATCCGACTAGTGATTTGACAAGTGCTGTGAAGAAGGCAACCTTGGCACGCAATTCCATTGTCAACACTGTTTTAGGTGCGCATTCTGGTAAGCGTGATGCCCGAAATGGGAAGTCTATGAAGGCTGGAAGTGAATTTAGAGGATTTGCTCAATCGCAGAATGATGGACGAATTGTAAGTTCAATTGCAAAGAATTTTGATTCTGAACATAATACTGCAACTTGGACAATTAATGTTAGTTCTCGAACTCCTTTGCATCATATAGGTGTAAAGGTTAATGTTGGTCAAGGAGGACATGTTCAGGGAGCTACATATAACGGACAACCTATGTCGCAGAGCCAGTCTCAAGGATCAGAAGCAACATTCACATATCGCCATGGGGCAAGTAAGCAGTTAAATGGAACGATTGTTGTAACTGCCAAGTATGATAAGAATGTTGAATATGCAGTGGCTAGTTTACAAGTTGGTACAAGTGACCGTCCTATTGATGGCGGAACAACGGGTAATTTTTCGACAGTTCATGATGGTACAATTGCGACTGGAAATCGTTCTAGAGCCAATGCTTCAAACTCAGTATCCCAAAACGGAGCGCCTATAATAACTGTTGATCAAGATACCTATGAAGTTTACAATGATGATTATATTTTAGATAACATTCAAATTACACGCCCTGATAGTCAGTCTAGTATTCGTCAAGTTGGCTTAACTTCTGCTGACAAGGTTCCAGGTGTAGACTATGTAGGTCCTCAACTTGGACAAAATTTATATGTTGATACTGTAAAACCAAATATATCTGGTACAGTAGGTGGAGGAACAGCTTCTGCTCAAGTTGGTAAAACCTATGGATATGAAGTGGGGGCAGTGTCTTCTAGAAACAAAGTAGCAAAAAAAGTAATTGCAATTACTGTGAAAGGTTTTAATGAACGTCAAAATCCAATAAGTGGGGATACTGTTCGTGCATTTGATACTAGCAATTTAACTGCAGATGAAATTCAAGAAGTAAAAAATAAATTTGAGGAGAAAAATGGAAGTCTTTTAGGACATAGCGACTATAAGAAAGACAGCCAGACAGGCTCGTATACAGTTGATAATACTGGTAAGATAACAATAACATATCGAGATAGAACTACTGATGTCGTAAATGCTTCTTTAGTTCATCGTCCGTTTACAGAACGCCAAAATCCAGTAAGTGGAGATAAAGTTCGAGTATTTGAAACTAACAACCTTACCTCAGAAGAAATTGCAGCAGTTAAGAGAAATTTTGAGAGCAAAAATGCTGGAATACTAAATCATTCGGATTTCAAGAAAAACAATCAAACTGGTAGTGTAAATGTTTCAAATACTGGTCAAATAACCATCACCTATTTGGATAATAGTACGGATGTAGTGACTGCCCTGTTAGAGAAACGTCCGTTTACAGAACGCCAAAATCCAGTAAGTGGAGATAAAGTTCGAGTATTTGAACCAGATAATCTTACCGCAGAAGAGATTGCAGCAGTTAAGAAGAATTTTGAGAGTAAAAATGCTGGTATATTAAATCACACAGATTTCAAGAAAAACAATCAGAGCGGTAATGTAAATGTTTCAAATACTGGTACGGTTACTGTCACTTATTTGGATAACAGTACAGATGTAGTAACAGCATTGACAGAAAAACGTCCGTTTGCTGAACGTCAAAATCCAGTTAGTGGAGATGCTGTTCTAGTAAGTGATAAGTCCCGCCTAACTCCAGAAGAGAGGGATGAAGTCAAGAGAAACTTCCTTTCTAAAAATAGCGCTATAATCAAGCATACAGATTATAGCAAAAATAATCAATCAGGCAATGTTACGGTTTCTGAAAATGGTCAGATTACGATTACTTACCGAGATGGAAGTAGTGATACAGTTTCAGCTAATTTGACTTTAGATCAAGTTGTGCCTACTTATGAGACTGTTGTGACTCGTAATGGGCAACCAATCCAACCTACTCGCAAGGGGGGGGAAGAAGCTTACGATATTTATGCGGGTGATAAATTTGAAATTACCTTCAAGGCTAAAGACAACAAAGGTAAGTTACGTAGCTTTTATATTGCTTCACAGGCTGATAGAAATCTACCTTTAACGAATAAGAATTATTTTGAAAATGATAAATTTGGAACAACAAATCCAGTTTCAGCTTTGCGTGATTCTAATGGAGAGATAGTTGCCACAGATACTCATCCAGCTACGATTGTTGTGAGTGGGAAGATGGATGAAAATCTATCTTATGATGACGCTAATAAATGGCAACGAAATGCTGTAGCTGAGGATAAGGCGGGAAATACTCCTGCTTTGGGCAGTGGACCTGGGAATGTGCGTATTAGACAGGGACGACTTGCGGATATTATGACTCCAGTTGTTCCTACAAAAACGTTCCAGGTGGAGAATTTAACACGCTTAAATTCGAAAGAGAAAAATTCTATCATTGCTGAAATAACAAGATTAAATCCTCTGGAACAAAATCGGATTAAAGAAATTGTTGTAAGTGAATCTGGGGCAGTAACAGTTCGTTATAAAGATGAAACAACTGATCCTGTAACTGTAAAGCTTTCTGATAGTGATTTTAGAAGCAAATCTAGTTCTTTGAGTACGAGTGCATCTAAGTCCGCGTCAACCAGCGCAAGTCAAAGTGCTTCAACGAGTGCATCTAAGTCCGCATCGACAAGTGCCAGCGCCAGCACATCAGCAAGTGCAAGTACGTCAGCAAGTGCAAGTACGTCAGCAAGTGCCAGCACATCAGCGAGCGCAAGTACATCAGCGAGCGCAAGTACATCAGCAAGTGCCAGCACATCAGCGAGCGCAAGTACGTCAGCAAGTGCCAGCACATCAGCGAGCGCAAGTACGTCAGCAAGTGCCAGCACGTCAGCAAGTGCAAGTACGTCAGCAAGTG
>CAJNCF010000002.1 GCA_905221195.1 bacterium | reverse complement strand
CGTGATGGCCGCGACGGAAAAGACGTATTGAACGGCAAAGTTGATCCAACTACAGAAGGTAAAGACGGCGATAAATACGTTAATACCGAAACAGGCGACGTCTTCGTTAAGAATAACGGCAACTGGGAAAAAGAAGGCAACATCAAAGGACCTAAGGGTGACAAAGGTGAACGTGGAGAAGATGGTAAGACTCCAGAAGTAACTGTAACTCCAGGTAAAGATGGTCATAGTACCGACATTACATTCACTGTTCCAGGTAAAGATCCAGTTACAGTAAATGTTAAGGACGGAGAAAATGGTCTGAACGGTAAAACTCCAAAAGTTGATTTGCTTCGTGTGGAAGGACAAAACGGAAATCCATCTCATACAATTGTGACATTCTATACTGATGAAAACAATGATGGTAAGTACACTCCAGGAACTGATGAACTTCTAGGTTCTGAAATGATTAAAGATGGTGCTAAAGGTGCGGACGGACGTGATGGTAAATCATTGCTTACTGTCAAAGATGGTAAAGAAACGAAAGTTTACCAAGAAGATCCAGCACATCCAGGTCAACCATTGAACCCAGAAAAACCTCTAGCAGTTATTAAAGACGGAGTGGACGGTGTCTCTCCAACAGTAACAGCTGTTCGTAAGGATGAAGAAGGACATAAAGGTGTAGAAATCACGGTGGATAACCATGATGGTTCACAACCAACTATAGTCTTTGTTAAAGATGGTGCTAAGGGAGAAACTGGTGCAACCGGTCAGGATGGACAAACTCCTACAATCACTACTCAACGTGGACAAGATGGCCAAAGCACTCTTGTCACTATCACAACACCAGGTAAAGATCCAGTAACATTTACAGTGAAAGATGGTAAGAATGGTAAAGATGGACGTACACCAACTATTGACTTAAATGCATTGGTGCAAGCAGTTAGAAGAGGTGCTGGATCAACTTCTAATTCACAACCTTCTGGAACATCAAGAAGTGCAAGAAATAGAAGAGCATTACCAGATGAAGATAGAAGTGCAACTGAGTCATCAGAAACAGTACAACCAACAACTACAGATGCAACAGGTTCACAACCAGCAACTACAGATTCACAACCAGTAGATGGTACTCGTATTACAGCATACTACGATAACAATGGTAACGGTAAATACGATCCAGGTGTGGATGAATTAATTGGTACAAGTGATATCTTGAATGGTACAAATGGACGTAATGGTACAGATGGAGCTTCTGGTACAAATGGACGTAACGGTGCTGAATTACTAAGTGGAGTTACTGCCCCAACTGCTAATGATGGTAAAGACGGTGATACTTATATCGACGCCAATACAGGTGATGTTTACAAGAAAGAAAATGGTTCTTGGAACAAGATTGGTAATATCCGTGGACCTCAAGGTGTAGCAGGTGAAAAAGGTGAAAAAGGCGACAAAGGTGAAAAAGGTGAAAAAGGTGAAAAAGGTGAAAACGGAGCTAATGGAGCAGACGGTAAATCACCAGTTGTAAATGTAACGGACAATGGAGATGGAACACACTCTATTACTGTTAGAAACCCTGATGGTTCTGAATCAACAACTAAAGTTAAAGATGGTAAAGACGGTAAAACTGCCAATATCACTACAACAGAAAATCCAGACGGAAGCCACACAATCACTGTAACAAATCCAGACGGATCAACTAAAGAAACTGTTGTTAAGAATGGTAAAGACGGTAAGACTCCAAAAGTTGAAGTGACTGATAACAACGATGGAACTCATACTGTTAAAGTTACGGATGGAGACGGTAATGTTACCAACGCTATCATCAAAGATGGTAAAGACGGTAAAGCTGCAACAGCAACAACTACTGAAAACCCAGATGGAAGCCACACAGTAACAATCACTAACCCAGACGAAACTAAGAATGAGTTTGTTGTTAAGAATGGACGTGACGGTGTTGACGGACGTACTCCAACCGCATCTGTTCGTGATAATGGAGACGGAAGTCATACAATCGTTATTACAAATCCAGAAGGTGTTACAACTGAAACAACAGTACGTGATGGTAAATCACCAAAAGTTACGATAACTGACGAACAAAATGGAACTCATAAGATCTCAGTTCTAAATGGTGACGGAACAACTACTGAAACCATCATTAAAGATGGTAAATCACCAGTAGCAACAGTTAGAGATAACCAAGACGGTACTTACACAATTCGTGTAGAAAACGGTAATGGTACTGTTTCTGAAACAACAGTTCGTGACGGTAAATCACCAACTGCTAAGGTTGTAGATAACGGAGATGGAACTCACACGATCACAATTGTGAACTCAGACGGTACAACTACAACAACTACAGTTCGTGATGGTAAAGAACCAAAACTTGAAGTGATTGATAACAACAATGGTTCACACACTATTAAAGTTACTGGAGCTGATGGTAAAGAAACTACAACTACAATCTTTGATGGAAAATCACCAAAAGCTAACATCGTTGATAACGGAGATGGAACTCACACATTAACAATCGTTGATTCTGATGGTCGTGAATACAAATCTATTATTAAAGACGGTAAAGATGGCGTTTCACCAACTGTAACAGTTAAAAATAATAACGATGGAACTCACGTTGTTACAATTACTAACCCAGATGGAAGTAAGACAGAAATGGTGATTAAAGACGGTAAAGATGGTAAATCACCAAAAGTTTCTGTTGAAGATAATGGAGATGGAAGTCATACAATCACAATCATCAATTCTGACGGTACTGTGACAAAAACAGTTGTTAAAAATGGTAAAGACGGCAAAGATGGTAAATGTGGATGCCAAGACAAACCAGCAACACCATCAAATGACAAACCAGTACCTCCAGTAGTTGATAAGCCAGAGGGACCTAAATTTGCAATGCCAGAACCACCAGTTCACGAATTGCCAGAATTTAACGGTGGTGTACCAGGAATGCCAGAAGTTCATGAATTACCAGAATTCAATGGTGGAGTACCAGGAATGCCTGAAGTGCCAGAGGTACCAAGATTAGATATTCCAACAGTACCAGCGCAACCAACACCAAATATGCCGACACCAGAAGTACCGGTTCAACCTGTGCCAGCGCAACCAACACCAAATGTACCGACACCAGAAGTGCCAGTACAACCAACTCCAGTTGTTCCAACACCAGAAGTACCGGTTAAACCAGTACCAGCGGTTCCAGAACAACCAGTAGTACCAACACCGGCTCAACCAGCAACTCCAGTAAATGCTAACCCAGTAGTACCAACTACAGTTAAAGAAAACCATGGGGACAAATTACCTGAAACTGGAAGCCAATCTGATTATATCTCAGTTCTTTTAGGTAGCGGTATTCTATTGAGCCTATATGTAGGACGAAGAAAAGAAGATTAATCAGCCAAAAGCAGTCACTAATTTCTCGAAAGAAGATGATGAGTGATAGATTTTGAATGAAAGAATATATTTTCCTATGATGGAAAAGACTGCTAAAAACCTTGAGTGGGAACGCTCAAGGTTTTTTTGGACGGGTGATGTTTGTCTGAAATCTTGATTGAGTCTAAAAATGCCACCCTATCAGGTGGCGATAATTGATTTAGACTTCTTAAAATTTTCTATTTTTTACTGAATCGCATTGACCAAGTCTTGAGCTTGTTTTTCAAGTGAGTTTAGGACTGTTTCTTCAAGAACCAATTTTCCGTCTGCCCAAGCAGAGTCGTTGACACGTGCAGCAGTGAAATCCCCAACTACTTGTGTACGGATAAATGGCAAGAGGTCTTTGTAGATAGCGAAAAGTTGATCGTGACCTGCATTGGCTACAGATGATACGGTGACAAACTTATCTTGAAGGGCAGAAGCGCCACGTGTATCAGACAAGTCAAGGGCACGAGATAGCCAATCAAGCAAGTTTTTTACTGTACCAGGGATAGAGAAGTTGTAGACTGGAGAGAAGATCCAGATGGCATCCGCAGCGAGAACTGCTTCACGAGCAGCCGCTACAGCTGGATGAGTTGGAACTTCCAAATCTTGGCTGAAGAGAGGAACAGCTGAATAATCAAGATAGCTAACTTCCGCTTTACCAGCAAGTACTTTCTCAGCTTCTAGGGCCATTTGGTGGTTGAAAGAACCTTGGCGTAGGGATCCGACGATAAATAATACTTTTTTAGACATGATGTGTCTCCTTTTTCTTAAATTCTCGAGAATTTTCTCGTTGTTATAAAATATATTACAACAAAACAAAAGGACTTGCAAGAAATTTGCTCAGAGATAATTAAAACTATAAAATTGCAGGATATCTAATCACTTGCGACTGGAATGCATTGGGTTTTCGCAGAGCATTCCTATATTCTCTTGTAATATGATGACATAAGTGCTAAAATAAACGAGAAAACTCGAAAAAGAAACCGTAGAATGGCTATTTTCTGGTATCATTTCATAAATCATTAATGGAACAATAATGGCATTGAAGAATGCTTCTAAAAGGGGTGGAGATCATGTAAGGCACAGATTAACAAGTGACGGACAAAAGAAATAATAATACACTTGTTAAAGGAGAAAAGATGTTAATAAGAAATTATCGGAAAAATATTGGCCTGATGGCTGGAGTTGAGTTTTTTGCATTTTTAGGGATTACCAGTTTTTGGATTCTCTTTCTTAGTCAAAATGGAATGTCTCTTTGGCAGATTGGACTTCTGGAGAGTATTTTTCATACGACCAGTCTTCTCTGTGAAATTCCATCTGGTATGTTAGCTGACCGCTATTCCTATAAGACCAACCTTTATTTAAGTCGTATAGCAGGAATTATGTCTTCTATTCTTATGTTGGCTGGGCAGGGAAATTTTTGGATTTATGCCCTAGCTATGGCGGTGAGTGCCTTGTCTTATAATTTTGATTCAGGAACAAGCGCAGCAATGGTCTATGACTCGGCTGTAGAGGCTGGACTAAAGGAGCGTTACCTATCCATTTCAAGCTTCCTATCAGGAGTGTCAGAAGGAACTCAGTCTTTGGGGACAGTTTTGGCAGGATTTTTCGTTCATGGCCAATTGCACCTGACCTACTATATCATGATTGCGACTTCTATCATAGTTCTTTTCCTGATTTGGATGTTGAAAGAACCCAGTGTCAAGGTAGAAAAAGCTGATAGTGTAACCATGAAACAGATTATTTGGACTGTTAAGGAAGAGTTGCGGCGAAATCCCATGCTCTTCAACTGGATGATTTTGTCTCAGATTGTCGGAGTACTCATGTGCATGTTTTATTTTTACTATCAAAATCAGCTACCAGATTTAAGTAGCTGGCAAATTTCAGCAGTTATGCTACTTGGTAGTCTCTTAAATATCGTCGCAGTCTATCTAGCGAGTAAGATTGGAAAGAACTATGCTGCCTTGAAGCTTTTCCCTATTCTCGTCCTGCTGACTGGAGTTACCTACCTGCTGTCCTACTTTGGAACACCTCTAATCTATATTTTGATTTATTTGATTAGTAATGCTCTGCATGCTCTTTTTAAGCCGATTTTTGACAATGATTTGCAAGGGCGCCTTCCAAGTGAAGTAAGGGCAACCATGCTAAGTGTCTACTCTATGATGTTTAGCCTAAGTATGATTGTCTTCTTCCCATTGACAGGCTGGTTGATTGACCATTTAGGCTTTGTGCTAACATTTCTTTATTTAGGGTTCTTTTTAGTCATGTTTAGCCTTCTACTAGCTATCTTTTTAGGAAAAATGGCTAAAAGAATGGATGATAAAGTGATTCTATAGATTAAAAAACTTACGAAAACTTGAGTGTCAAGCTCAGGTTTTTTAATAGGTTGATTTTGGAGCTGTCTTTACTTTTCTTGCTCGGTTTTAACTAAAAATAATCGGTTTGCTTTGAAGGAAGAAATAGAATTGGTTGCTTATACTCAATGAAAATCAAAGAGCAAACTAGGAAGCTAGCCGCAGGTTGCTCAAAGCACTGCTTTGAGGTTGCAGATAAAGCTGACGTGGTTTGAAGAGATTTTCTATGAGTATTCCTATATTCACTTGTAATAAAGCCTAATAGATGGTAAAATAGACGAGTGAAAAAAAGACAAAACAAAGCAAAAAATAATCTACTGTGGCAGTATGGTCTAGGGATGACGATTCTGTTGGTGGTTATCAGTGCTTCCTTTCTGTATCTGGTGTTTCTGAGTATGAAACCCTATCAAACAGCTAAAAGTGAAGGAGAAAAATTAGCTCAGCAGTATGCAGGATTAGAGCAGGCTGATCAGGTTGATTTATATAATGGCTTGGAATCTTATTACAGCGTTCTTGGCCGTAATAAACAGCAAGAGGCGCTTGCTGTCCTGATTGGGAAAGATGACCATAAGATTTACGTTTATCAGCTAAATCAAGGTGTTTCACAAGAAAAAGCGGAAGCTGTTTCGAAGGAAAAAGGAGCTGGTGAGATTGACAAGATTACCTTTGGCCGTTATCATGACAAGCCAATCTGGGAAGTCAAGTCAGGCTCTGATTTTTATCTAGTAGATTTTGAAACAGGAGCATTGGTCAATAAGGAGGGCCTATGAAACTATCCAACCGTGTTTTAGAAATGGAAGAAAGCGTCACTCTGGCTAGTGATGCAAGAGCAAAGAAGTTAAAGACTGAAGGAAAAGATGTACTTTTCTTAACTTTAGGTCAGCCAGATTTCCATACTCCCAAAAATATTCAAGATGCAGCTGTTGCAGCCATTCGAGATGGACGTGCTTCTTTCTATACGGTAGCTTCAGGTTTGCCTGAGTTAAAAGCAGCAGTCAATACCTATTTTGAGCGTTATTATGGTTATTCCGTGGCGGCCAACGAAGTCACATTTGCTACTGGTGCTAAGTTCTCACTCTATACTTTCTTTATGGCTGTGGTTAATCCAGGTGATGAAGTGATTATCCCAACCCCATATTGGGTCAGCTATGGAGATCAGGTCAAGATGGCAGAAGGGATTCCAGTCTTTGTTCCTGCTAAGGAAGACAATCACTTTAAGGTGACCGTAGAGCAGTTGGAAGCAGCTCGCACAGACAAGACCAAGGTTTTGGTGTTGAATTCGCCATCCAATCCGACAGGCATGATTTACACTCGTGAGGAACTCTTGGCTATCGGAAATTGGGCTGTTGAACATGACATTCTCATCCTAGCAGATGATATTTATGGTCGTTTGGTCTATAACGGGAATGAGTTCGTACCAATTTCTAGTCTATCAGAAGCCATTCGCAAGCAAACCATTATCATTAACGGTGTATCAAAAGCTTATGCCATGACAGGTTGGCGGGTAGGTTATGCAGTGGGTGATCCAGAAATCATTGCTGCTATGAGCAAATTGACAGGTCAAACAACTTCTAACCTAACTGCTGTTTCACAATATGCAACCATCGAAGCCCTAACTGGACCGCAAGATTCTGTGGAAGTTATGCGTCAAGCATTTGAAGAACGTCTCAATACCATCTATCCCCTTTTGTGTGAAGTCCCTGGTTTTGAAGTTGTCAAACCACAAGGAGCCTTCTATCTCTTTCCAAATGTCAAAAAAGCTATGGAGATGAAAGGTTATAGCGATGTAACAGCATTTACAACGGCTATTCTTGAAGAAGTTGGTCTGGCCTTGATTACAGGAGCAGGTTTTGGAGCACCAGAAAATGTTCGTCTCAGCTATGCGACGGACTTAGATACGCTTAAAGAAGCAGTTAATCGCTTGAAAGCATTTATGGAAAAATAATAGAAAAAGAAAAGGAAAAATAATGACAAAACGTGTAACGATTATTGATGTAAAAGACTATGTTGGTCAGGAAGTGACGATTGGCGCTTGGGTTGCCAACAAATCAGGAAAAGGGAAAATCGCCTTCTTGCAATTGCGTGATGGAACAGCCTTCTTCCAAGGTGTAGCCTTTAAACCAAACTTTGTCGAAAAATTTGGTGAAGAAGTGGGACTTGAGAAGTTTGATGTCATCAAACGCTTGAGCCAAGAAACGTCTGTTTATGTGACAGGGATTGTCAAAGAAGACGAACGTTCTAAGTTTGGTTATGAGTTGGACATTACAGACATCGAAGTGATCGGTGAATCTCAAGATTACCCAATCACACCAAAAGAACACGGAACAGACTTTTTGATGGACAACCGTCACTTGTGGCTCCGCTCTCGTAAGCAAGTAGCGGTTATGCAAATCCGCAATGCTATCATCTATGCAACTTATGAGTTCTTCGACAAGAATGGCTTCATGAAGTTTGACAGCCCAATCCTTTCAGGAAATGCGGCAGAAGATTCAACAGAACTTTTTGAAACAGACTACTTCGGAACGCCAGCCTACTTGAGCCAATCAGGTCAGCTTTACCTAGAAGCAGGTGCTATGGCCCTTGGCCGTGTCTTTGACTTTGGTCCAGTATTCCGTGCTGAAAAATCAAAAACGCGCCGTCACTTGACTGAGTTTTGGATGATGGACGCAGAGTACTCATACTTGACACACGATGAGTCACTTGACTTGCAAGAAGCTTATGTAAAAGCTCTTCTTCAAGGTGTTCTTGACCGTGCGCCTCAAGCCTTAGAAACTTTGGAACGTGATACAGAACTCTTGAAACGCTACATTGCAGAGCCCTTCAAACGCATCACTTACGATCAAGCTATTGACCTCTTGCAAGAACATGAAAATGATGAAGATGCTGATTACGAGCATCTTGAGCATGGCGATGACTTTGGTTCACCACACGAAACATGGATTTCAAACCACTTTGGTGTGCCAACATTTGTCATGAACTACCCAGCAGCCATCAAGGCCTTCTACATGAAACCAGTTCCTGGAAATCCAGAGCGCGTGCTTTGTGCAGACTTGCTTGCACCAGAAGGATATGGAGAAATCATCGGTGGATCTATGCGTGAGGAAGACTACGATGCCCTTGTTGCTAAGATGGATGAACTTGGCATGGATCGTACAGAGTATGAATTCTACCTTGACCTTCGTAAATACGGTACAGTACCACATGGTGGATTTGGTATCGGTATCGAACGTATGGTAACCTTCGCAGCAGGAACAAAACACATCCGTGAAGCTATTCCATTCCCACGTATGTTGCACCGTATTAAACCATAAAATAGAATAATAAAAAGGGGATAGACAAACTCTTCTAAATCATAAAAATGCATAGTATCAGGTATTTGAAAACTTTGATACTATGTGTTTTTTTTGAGAAGAAAATTATTATATTTTTCTCTCAATTGATTTTTTTAACCAGTCTCATGTACAATCCTATAATGTTACGATATTTTAAACAAAGTATTTGAGATTTTATTTTTAAAATGCTATAATAATAATTAGTTACTTAGGCTCAAAATAGTGTCTAATCAACTCTCTCTACTAACTTATTAGTAATTCAGTCTTTATTTGTATGTGCAGATATACGTATATGTATAGAATAAGTGCGACGTCTCGAAATAGAGGTGACTGTCCGTTTCCTCTTTAGATAATCCATAGGATATATCTATCTAACGTTTGCGCTTTTTATGCGACATCAGAAAGGTCTACAAATTTAACTAAATTGCTGTTAGTATGAGATAGAAAGATTGACCGAGAGTTAGGTATATAGAAAAAAATAAATTTATAAAAGGAGGTTGTGAGTCTAAATGAAGGGCAAACAACAAGATTTTAGAACGGAAAAGTATATTCGTTATGGTATTCGTAAGTATAGCTTTGGGGCGGCATCGGTAGCGATTGCGGCTGGTTTAATGTTCTTAGGAAATGGAGCCGTTTCAGCTACTGAACAAAATCCAGCTTCAGACTCTAAAGAAAATATTCAGAAAGTAGAAAACCATTCTCCAGAATTAGGAGTAAGTGATATTCAGTTGACAGAAAAGACAGCTGAAACACCTAAGAAAGAAGAAGTTAAAGTTAATAAATCACTTCTTGAAACAAGTATTTTAAATTTAGAGACTGCATTATCAAATGCTAAGTATGCGGACGCCTCAGTTGTAGCTAATGCTCGTGAAGCCTTAGCCACTGCCAAATCTGTTTTAGCAAATGATACTGCCAAGCAAGAAGAGGTGAATATTCAAAAAGATATTCTTTCTTCATTGAAAACAGTAGTAATCGAAGCAAACAAACTAGGATTAGAGAAAAAAGAGGCTGATAAAGATAAGGCGGCCAAAGAAGAAGCAGAAAAAAATGCTACACCAACAGAAAAAGCTGTTTCTGCTGCAACAACTATCCTAACACAAGTTTCTTCAGAAGCTGATGTGACCAATACACTTGCTGTTACAGAACTTCGCAAAAAAGAAGTATCAGAAGAAAATCGAGTAGCAGTTGAAGCAGCAGTTGCCAAAAACCAAGCAGTACTTGAAGAATCAAAAGTACTTTTAGCTGACAAGAGCGTTACAAAGGAACAAGTGGATGCTCAATTAGAACGTTTAAACGAATCAATTCTTGCTGTTTATAGTGAATTGAAAAAGGCGGGAATTGGTCGTGATGGTAAGTATGAGGTGGTCTTAGCCGATTTAGCAGAAAAAGTTGATGAAGCACCATTAACAGAAGCTGAACAAGCTGATCACTGGAAAAAATATGCTGACAAAAACACTGAACGTTTAAGACACCAAATTAAATGGTTCGATATCACAAGTAAAACAGCAGTCGTTGAAAATCTTGGTGACGGTGGAAAACTAAAAGTTGGAACGAAGTTCAAGCAAGAATTGACTCCTGGATATGTTGTAGAAATGGAAGTTACTGCGTTAAAACCATTTAACTCAACTGACGTTTATAAAGAACGTGGTGGAGCAGGATATGATGCGAATGCTAAAAACGTTTATTCAGATGGAACTGAAGCAGAAGTTAAAGTTGTTCGTCAAGGTGGATATTCTGTAGCGAAAACAAATGGAATTGATACAGGCGGAACGACAGTAATCCAATCTGTAAAAAATGGAGCGAACGTTGGGGTAGAATTTAAAGTTAAAGCAACTTTAAATGGGAAAGAAGTACCAGCGAACGTTGTATTTGCAACAGGGGAAGAAGCAGGTTCATCTGAGATTGAAATCTACAAAACTGATGGGGATGGATTCGAATTAGTTACTGAATTATCGAATACAAACTACCGAGTGCCAACTGCACGTTCTTATACTGCAGAATCATACGATAACCGTTATAACTTAAGTCCAGTAGGAAACGGTCAAAGTCGTCAATTAGGACAATCTTACTCTATCGAAGGAAAAGGGAAAACAGCTTTTGAACCATTTATCGCCGATAAAGCAAAAGGTTTCCGTTCAACTGAAATTACAGAAGATACAGTATCAACTGTAACAGACAAAGATGGAAAAGTTTATAGTGATGGGTTAGGAACACAAGTATTTGGACCAGCGGTTACTCACCGTGATTCTGGTATGTCTACGCCAGTTGTTTTAACGCGTAATGCTAAAAACCTAGGTGTTTATATCCTATCAAGTGGTCAACAAGGGGCTATGTTCGGATTCATGGTATTAGATGATGGGGATGCTCCAGCCTCTTACGGTAAAGTAGGTCACGCTATCGCAAAAGGTGCTGGAATTACTCAACCATACTTAGGTTCAAAAGAACCAGATATTGATATTCGTACTGAAAAAATTACAGACGAAACAGCCTTCAAATATGATGATGTCAATGGTGAAGGTGGAGACGAAGGTGCTCGTCAATTAATGGGTGATAAAGTAGCTCCAGGCGACAACTATAAATTGAAAAAAGTTAACGATGGAACTTACTCTATGACATTTGACGCTCACTTAGGTGGCGGTAAAAATGCATTCGTTAATGGATGGATTGACTTTAACAACAATGGTAAATTCGATGCAAACGAAGGTGCTGGAGCTGTTGAAGTAACAAAAGATGGGGAAGTAACATTAACTTGGACAACTCCTGTTCAAAACTTAGACGTGACTGCAACTAAACTAGCAACTCGTCTACGTATCGCAAATGATAAAGCGGACGTTAAAGAAGCGACAGGAATTGCCTACTCTGGGGAAGTAGAAGATTTCCAAATTCAACAAACAATTCCACCACGTGGTACAAAAGAAGAAACATACGATGTTCAAGGTGCGACTCAACGTTCAACGGTTAAATTCAACGCTTATGGAAATAAAGACTATAACTTTGAAGAAAAAGCAGTAATTGACGAAGCAGTTAAGCCACAAATCGTTAAACCTGATGGCACTGTTGTACAAGATTCAGATTTAGTAGATGGTTACTATGTAGTACAAGGACAAGGTAAATATAAAGTTACAGCTAAAGGAAAAGACGTTAGCGTAGAATTCGTTCCAGAAGCTACATTCGTTGGAGATGCAGACGGTATTACAATCCGTCGTACAGACACGAACGGAGCTACAACTGGATGGGGTAAAATTGGTAAACCAATCGTTAACGGTGAAGGTGATAACGGAGACCAATTAACATTAATCAGTGAACAAGTGACACCAGAAGGTGCTACAGAAAAAGGTTCAATGGATGGACGTTATATCCCTCACGTAATGAAACGTGAAATCGAAAATGGAAAAGAAAAATCGAACGATATTCAAGGGGCAAAACAAACAAAGACTCCTGAATTCAAAGATACTGCAGGAAATAAAATTACTCCTTCAGAAGAATATCCAGTTAAATTAGTAGATCCTAAGACAGGAAATCCAACGACTGAAACTGAAATTCCAGCTACAAAAGATGGTAAACCAATCGGTACTTATACGATTACTCCATCAACAGGAGAAGTAGTATTTACACCGAATAAAGACTTTACTGGTGAACCAGATCCAGTTAAAGTTTCATTTACAGGTAAAGTTGGGGTAGACAAAGACGGACAACCCGTAACTTCAACAGGTACAGTAACTTACCAACCAAAAGTTAAACCAGTAACACCAACTGCAGAAGGTGGAGAAACTACAAAACCTCAAGGTGAAACTCAAGAACAAGAAATCACATTTACAGCAGGTAAAAACACTGTTACTTACTTAGATAAGAACGATAATAAAGTAGAAGTTGAAAAATCAGTTCCAATGAATCCTGATGCTTACACATTATTAGGTGAAGATGGACAACCAGCTAAAGAAGTTCAAGCTAAAAAACCAGATGGAACAGTGATTGGGACATATACACTTAAAGTTGTAGATGGAGTACCGACTGCTGTGTTTACACCAACAGATAAAACTTATGTTGGACCAGTTCTTCCAGTAACAATCCAAGGGGAAGATGAAAATGGTACAAAAGCAACAGCTAAGTACACACCACACATCACACCAGTAGAACCAACTGCACAAGAAGCTGAATCTACTGCTAAACAAGGGGATGTTCAAAAAGGAAAACCAACATTCACACCAGGTTCAGAAACTTCAACTATGAAACCTGAAACATTAACACTAGTGGATGACAGCGGAAACCCAGTTGAAACATTACCAGCAATGGATAAAAAAGGTAATAAAGTAGGGGATTACACAGTAGATAAAACTACAGGAGAAGTAATCTTCACACCAACGGATAAATCCTATGCAGGTGCAGTATTACCAGCGCGTGTTCGTATGCAAGACTCAAACGGAACACCAGCAGAAACAAACTACACTCCAAACATCGTTCCAGTAAGACCACAAGGGCAACCAGCTGAATCAAAAGCTCCTCAAGGACAAACTCAAGAAGGAACAGTATCATTCACTGGAGGAACAGTTACAGTAAATGGTAAAGAAGAAACTGTTGCGATTCAAGAAGGAACTGCAAGACTATTAGATCAAAATGGTAATCCATTAGATCCAACTGCGAAACAAGATGTAATGGGACCAGATGGTAATAAGATCGGGGAATACTCAATCGACCCAACTACGAATAAAGTAACCTACACACCAACTGATTTACAATACACAGGTAAAGTACCAGCAGCAGTAGTTCAGGCGTTAGACGTAAATGGAACACCAGCGGTTACAACTTATACACCAAGTATTATCCCAGAAACACCAACTGCAGAAGAAGCAACTTCTATCAAACCTCAAGGACAAGTTCAAAAAGGAACTGTAACATTCACACCAGGTTCAGAAGTAACACCAATCGTTACAAGTAAGACAACTTTATTAAACGAAAATAATCAACCAGCTGAAGAAGTTCCAGCTAAGAGTCCAGAAGGTAAAGTAATTGGTAAATATACATTAAATAAAGATACTGGAGAAGTAACATTTACTCCAGATCCAGCAGTCCCATATGCAGGGGATGTAGTTCCTGTAACAGTACGTGGAGAAGATACAAACGGTTCACAAGTTACAACAACTTACACACCATCTATTATTCCAGTTAACCCAAGTGCAAACCCTGCTAAATCAGAAGGACCACAAGGGGTAGAACAAACAGGAACAGTAGAATTTATTCCAGGTAACCCTAATAAAGAACCAGAATCACCAGCTCCAATCAATAAATCTACAATTAAGTTACTAGATAAATCAGGAAATGAAGCTGAAACAGTAACAGTGACGAAAGACGGTAAAGAAATCGGAGTTTACTCACTAGTTAAAGATGGAAATGGAGTACCAACAGGTGAAGTGAAATTCACACCAACAGATAAAACATATGTTGGAGAAGTTGAACCAGTAACGGTACAAGCGAAAGACACAAACAGTACAGTAGCGAAAACAACTTACACACCTAAATTCACTGGAGTAACACCAACAGGAACACCTGTAGAATCAACAGGAATCCAAGGTAAGACTCAAGAAGGTACACCAACATTTACACCTGGTGATGACAAAGTACCGATGAAGATTGATGAAACTCAACCAGCGACATTCTACAACCCGGTTACAAAAGAACCAATTGCAGAAACAGAAATTCCAGCTACTAAAGATGGAAAAGAAGTTGGTAAGTACACAATTGATCCAAAAACTGGAAAAGTAACATTCAAGCCAAACAAAGACTTCACAGGAACACCAGATCCAGTGACAGTACAAGCAAAAGATGCGAATGGCACACCAACAACAGCGACTTATACACCAACAGTAACACCAGTAACACCATCAGGTAAAGCTGCAGAATCAACAGGAATCCAAGGTAAAACTCAAGAGGGCACACCTAAATTCACAGAAGGAAATCCAGAAGTACCAATCACAATTACGGATGAGCAACCAGCACAATTCGTAGTAGATGGAAAACCTGTAACTGAAAAAGAAATTCCAGTGAAAGATAAAGATGGAAAAGAAGTTGGTAAGTACACAATTGATCCGAAAACTGGAAAAGTAACATTCAAACCAAACAAAGACTTCGTAGGAACACCAGTACCAGCGACAGTCCAAGTAAAAGATGCGAATGGAACGCCTACAACAGCGACTTATACACCAACAGTAACAGGAGTAACTCCAACAGCAGAAGGTGATAAGTCAACAGGACTTCAAGGAAAAGTACAAACAGGAACACCTAAATTTACACCAGGTAACCCAGAAGTACCAATGGACGATGAAGTACCAGCAACATTCGAAGATGGAAGTACAGTTAAAGAAGTTAAAGGTGTAGGTAAATACGAAGTAGCGAAAGATGGAAAAGTAACATTCACACCAGAAAAATCATTTACAGGAGAAGCGCCAGCGGTAACTGTAAAACGCGTAGATAAGAATGGAACACCAGCAACAGCAACTTACACACCAACAGTAACACCAGTAACACCAACAGCTGAAGGTGTAACATCTGAAGGAGCTAAAGGTCAAGTTCAAACTGGTAAACCAACATTCACACCAGGTAACCCAGAAGTACCAATGGATGATGAAGTACCAGCAACATTTGAAGATGGAAGCACTGTTAAAACAGTAGAAGGTGTGGGTAAATTCGAAGTTGCTAAAGATGGAACAGTAACATTTACACCAGAAAAATCATTTACAGGAAAAGCACCAGCTGTTACTGTAAAACGTGTAGATAAGAATGGAACACCAACAACAGCAACTTACACACCAACAGTTCGCCCTGATACTAAGTTTGTAGTAGTAGGAAAAGATGGAAAAGAAACAGAACTTATCCCATCTAAAGACGGTAAACAACCAGAAGAGAAAATTGCTGGATACAAAGTTGTTAAGACTGAAGAAGACAAAGATGGTAATACTAAACACATCTACGAAAAAGTAACAACTTCATTCAAGGATAAAGAAGGGAAAGAAATTCCAGGATATCCAACAGAAGAAGGTACAACACCTAAGAAAGATAATATCCCAGGATATCGCTTCGTAGAAACGAAAACACTTCCAAATGGAGATACAGAACACGTATACGAAAAAGTTAAAACTTCATTCAAGGATAAAGAAGGAAACGTAATTCCAAACTATCCAACAGAAGAAGGGGATCAACCTAAGAAAGACATCCCAGGATATAGATTCGTAGAAACGAAGAAATTACCAAACGGAGATGTGGAACACGTATACGAAAAAGTTAAAACTTCATTCAAGGATAAAGAAGGTAACGTTATTCCAGGATATCCAACAGAAGATGGAGAAACACCTCAAAAAGATATCCCAGGATACAGATTCGTAGAGACTAAGAAATTACCAAATGGTGATATCGAACACGTATACGAAAAAGTTGTAACACCAACGCCTACTCCAACACCATTTGAATACAAAGTCATTACAACTTATGTAGATGAAAACGGAGAACTAATTATTCCTAAAGAAAATGGAGAACAACCAAGCAAGGAATTGTCAGGTTATGAATTGGTGAAAACAGAAAAAGATGCGAATGGAAATGTTCGTCATGTTTATCGCAAGATTCAAAAACAAACGCCAGTTGAACCAAGTCAACCAGTTTCTCCACAAGAGCCAGCAACACCAGTACAACCAGTACAACCAACAGCAGTGAAAGAAGCTGAAGGTAAACGCGAATTGCCAAATACTGGTACAGAAGCTAACGCTAGTCTAGCAGCGCTTGGACTTCTTGGAGCCCTAAGTGGATTTGGACTTCTTGCTCGCAAGAAAAAAGAAGACTAAAAACTCATAGTTTTTGAGAGGATGATTCGTCATCTTCTTTTTTTATTTCAGCCTTTTTACTTGCGTAAAAAATTATTTTCTAGTATAATAGTTTATTGTGAGCGAACCTCACTTACCCCTTGCAAAGTCTTGGGGTCATTAGACCAAAAGGAGGAACATATCAATGGCTAAATACGAAATTCTTTATATCATTCGTCCAAACATTGAAGAAGAAGCTAAAAACGCTTTGGTAGCACGTTTTGACTCTATTTTGACTGACAACGGTGCAACTGTTGTTGAATCAAAAACTTGGGAAAAACGTCGTCTTGCATACGAAATCCAAGATTTCCGTGAAGGACTTTACCACATCGTTAACGTTGAAGCAAACGACGATGCAGCTCTTAAAGAGTTTGACCGTCTTTCAAAAATCAACGCTGACATTCTTCGTCACATGATCGTCAAAACTGACGCGTAAGAAGGTAAACTATGATTAACAATGTTGTACTTGTAGGGCGTATGACACGTGACGCTGAGTTGCGTTATACCCCATCAAATGTAGCAGTTGCGACTTTTACTCTTGCAGTAAACCGTACATTTAAGAGTCAAAATGGCGAACGTGAGGCTGATTTTATCAATGTCGTTATGTGGCGCCAACAGGCTGAGAACCTTGCTAACTGGGCTAAAAAAGGCTCACTTATCGGGGTGACAGGTCGTATCCAGACTCGTAGTTACGATAACCAGCAAGGACAACGTGTCTACGTGACAGAAGTCGTGGCTGAGAATTTCCAAATGTTGGAAAGCCGTAGTGTGCGTGAGGGTCATACAGGTGGAGCTTACTCTGCACCAACTGCAAACTATTCAGCGCCTACAAATTCAGTACCAGACTTTTCACGTGATGAAAATCCATTTGGAGCAACAAATCCATTGGATATTTCAGATGATGATTTACCATTCTAATGGACAACTAAAATTATAAAGGAGAAAAAACATGGCTCAACAACGTCGTGGCGGATTCAAACGCCGTAAAAAAGTTGATTACATCGCAGCAAACAAAATTGAATATGTTGATTACAAAGATACTGAGCTTCTTAGCCGTTTCGTTTCAGAACGTGGGAAAATCCTTCCTCGTCGTGTAACAGGAACTTCAGCTAAAAACCAACGTAAAGTAACAACAGCTATCAAACGCGCTCGCGTAATGGCTTTGATGCCTTTCGTAAACGAAGATTAAAGAAAAGACCCGCTTGGGTCTTTTTTTCACGAGCCTTGAAATGAGAGAGCGAGTTGGGTCTGGCTGGACCTCTTTTTCATGAGCTCAGCGAGTCAAGACCTGGCTGTTTCTTTTTTATTTCTCTATAAACGTGCTATACTGATAGTAGGAATTTTTAAAGGAGTATCTTATGAAGGAAAACGCTGTTATTAGAAAAATGATTGAATCGGATATCAAACACCTATCCCAAGGTTTTATCAATCAGGGTTGGCCTGGTAGAGAGGAAATTTTGGCTAGATATTTTCTGGAACAGGAAAGTGGGGAGAGAGAAGTCTTAGTTGCAGAGATTGATGGTGCTGTAGCGGGCTACGTTACAATTTTGCCCTTTGCTAAACATGGTCCTTTTGCAGAAGTCTATCCAGAATTATCAGATTTTAATGTGTTTGAGCCTTTTCGAAATCAAGGGATTGGGAATCAACTGCTAGAAGAAGCAGAAAAACGAGTCAAGTTTGTTTCGAGCAAGGTCACTCTTGGTGTAGGTTTGCACTTAGGCTATGGCCCTGCCCAGAGATTGTATATCAGACGGGGCTACATTCCAGATGGGACAGGTGTCTGGTATCGAAATCAACCCTTGGAAATGAATGCAACTTGCCAAAATAATGATGATTTGGTTTTGTATCTTGTAAAGGAATTCGGATAAGAGACAAGGATTTTATTGGGGATGTGGGATTTGCCTACTTTATGGTATAATGGAAAGAGTTAGATTGAAAGAGGTAGTGAGATGGATGCGAAATTAAGATACAAGGCAAAGAAAATCAAGATTGTCTTTTTTGATATTGATGATACATTGAGAAATTCCAAGACAGGTTTTATTCCAGCTTCAATCCCAACTGTTTTTAAGCAATTACGTGAGAAAGGAATTTTGACAGGTATTGCTTCTGGACGGGGGATTTTTGGTGTTGTACCAGAGATTCGTGAACTCAAGCCTGACTTTTTTGTGACCTTGAATGGGGCTTATATCGAAGATAAAAAAGGTCAGGTTATTTATCAACATCAGATTGAGAAGTCAGATGTTGAGGAGTATATCTCCTGGGCCAAGCAAGAGGAAATTGAGTATGGTTTGGTTGGGAGTCATGATGCCAAGTTGTCGACTCGCACCGATATGATTAGTGAAGCTATCAATCCGATTTATCCTGACTTGGATGTGGATCCTGATTTCCATGAAAAAGAAGATATCTATCAGATGTGGACTTTTGAAGATAAAGGAGATGACTTGCGTTTGCCTGATAGTCTCTCAGACAAACTTCGCATGGTTCGTTGGCATGAGCATTCGTCTGACATTGTGCCGATTTCAGGCTCCAAAGCGACGGGGGTGGAAAAGGTTGTGGAACACCTAGGCTTGAAACCAGAGAACGTCATGGTTTTTGGAGATGGACTCAACGACTTAGAACTCTTTAATTATGCTGGAATCAGCGTCGCAATGGGAATTTCTCATGAAAAAATCAAAGAAAAAGCAGATTATATAACAAAAACACTAGAAGAAGATGGCATTTTTGATGCCTTAGAAGGATTTGGTATGGTAGAAAAAGAATTGCATTTTCCACAAGTAGACATTGAAACAGTAGAAGGTCCTCTTGCAACTATTAAGACCAATCACGGAGACTTGCGTATCAAGCTCTTCCCTGAACATGCTCCTAAAACAGTAGCTAACTTTGTAGCTCTATCAAAAGATGGCTACTATGATGGTGTCATTTTCCACCGTATTATCAAGGACTTTATGATCCAAGGTGGAGATCCAACTGGAACTGGTATGGGTGGCGAGTCAATCTACGGCGAATCATTTGAAGATGAATTCTCAGAAGAACTTTACAATATCCGTGGTGCCCTTTCTATGGCTAATGCTGGTCCAAATACCAACGGCAGCCAGTTCTTTATCGTGCAAAATCAACACCTGCCATATTCTAAGAAAGAAATTGCTCGTGGTGGTTGGCCAGAACCGATTGCGGAAATCTATGCAAACCAAGGTGGGACACCACACCTAGACCGCCGTCACACGGTTTTTGGTCAGTTAGCTGATGAAGCATCTTACGCTGTCTTGGATGCCATTGCTGCTGTTGAGACAGGGGCTATGGACAAGCCAGTTGAAGATGTTGTGATTGAAACTATTGAAATCGAGGACTAAGATGAAAATCGGTGATAAGCTAAAGGGGCGTATTACAGGGATTCAGCCCTATGGTGCCTTTGTTGAGTTAGAGACGGGTGATACGGGGCTGATTCACATTTCAGAGATTCGAACAGGATTTATTGAAAATATTCATGAAGCCCTGAAAGTCGATGAAGAGGTTCAGGTTCAGGTAGTGGATTTGGATGAATTTACAGGGAAAGCCAGTCTTTCTATCCGTACTTTGGAGGAAGAAAAGCACCAGTTTCCGAGACGGAGACGCTTTTCAAGCGACCGTTTTAACTACGGCTTTGCGCCTCTCAAAAGAATGATGCCAATTTGGACCAAGGAAGCCCTTCAACATTTGAAGAAGCAGAAGAATTAGTTAGAAATCTATATTCTTTGTAATGTTAATATAAATTTGCTATAATAAGACCATGGAAGAAGAACAATTATTAAAATCAGGAGAGCGAATTAACCAGCTCTTTTCGACAGATATTAAAATCATTCAAAATAGAGAGGTTTTTAGCTATTCGGTGGATAGTGTTCTCTTGTCACGATTTCCACGTTTCCCAAAGAAGGGATTGGTTGTGGATTTCTGTGCTGGGAATGGAGCAGTGGGGCTATTTGCTAGCACTCGTACTCAGGCACAGATTTTGGCTGTTGAGATTCAGGAGCGTTTGGCGGATATGGCTGAGCGCTCTGTCCGTTTGAATGGATTAGAGGAGCAAATGCAGGTCATCTGTGATGATTTGAAAAATATGCCTGCTTACATTCAGGGAAGTAAGGTGGATATGATTTTGTGTAATCCGCCTTATTTCAAGGTGGATCCTCATTCCAACCTGAACGAAAGTGAACATTACCTCTTGGCGCGCCATGAAATTACGACCAATCTGGAGGAAATCTGCCGTAGCGCCCAAAGTATTCTCAAATCCAATGGACGCTTGGCCATGGTTCATAGACCTGACCGCCTCTTGGATATCTTGGACATGTTGCAACGGCATAATCTAGCTCCTAAGCGCCTGCAGTTTGTTTATCCAAAGCGGGAAAAGGAAGCTAATATGCTCTTGATTGAAGCTATCAAGGATGGCTCAACGAGTGGTTTTAAGGTTTTACCACCTTTGATTGTCCACAATGACGATGGTTCCTATACGCCCGAACTTGAAGAGATTTATTATGGATCATAAGGCTTATATGTATGTGCTGGAGTGTCGTGATGGTTCTTATTATACAGGGTTTACGACTGATGTGAGAAGACGCCTCGCTGTCCACAATAGTGGGAAGGGAGCCAAATATACAAGAGCTCGCTTGCCAGTCAAACTCATCTATGCTCAAGGTTTTGCCAGTAAGGAAGAAGCCATGTCGGCAGAAGCCCTGCTCAAGCGTAAGAAGCGACCACAGAAGGAGCAATTTTTATCTGAAAATCAAGATAGAAACTTACTCAGTTATTTTGAAGAATCGTGAGGAGTCCTTTGACTCCTCTTACTTTTGTCAAAAATCGAAAAAAATGCTACAATAAAGAGAATAAACAAAATGAGGTATTATCATGTCTAAGATTCTAGTATTTGGTCACCAAAATCCAGACTCAGATGCCATCGGGTCATCTGTAGCCTTTGCCTACCTTGCAAAAGAAGCTTATGGTTTGGATACGGAAGCTGTTGCCCTTGGAACTCCAAATGAAGAAACAGCCTTTGTCTTGAACTACTTTGGTGTGGAAGCACCGCGTGTCATCACTTCTGCTAAAGCAGAGGGTGCAGAGCAAGTTATCTTGACTGACCACAATGAATTCCAACAATCTGTATCAGATATCGCTGAAGTAGAAGTTTATGGTGTGGTAGACCATCACCGTGTAGCTAACTTTGAAACTGCAAGCCCACTTTACATGCGTTTGGAACCAGTTGGATCTGCGTCTTCAATCGTTTACCGTATGTTCAAAGAACATGATGTAGCTGTTCCTAAAGAGATTGCTGGTTTGATGCTTTCAGGTTTGATTTCAGATACCCTTCTTTTGAAATCACCAACAACACATCCAACAGATAAAGTTATTGCTCCAGAATTGGCTGAATTGGCTGGTGTGAACTTGGAAGAGTATGGTTTGGCTATGTTGAAAGCTGGTACAAACTTGGCTAGCAAATCTGCTGACGAATTGATTGACATCGATGCTAAGACTTTTGAATTGAACGGAAATAATGTTCGTGTTGCCCAAGTAAACACAGTTGACATTGCTGAAGTTTTGGAACGTCAAGCAGAAATTGAAGCTGCAATGCAAGCTGCAAACACAGCAAACGGTTATTCTGACTTTGTCTTGATGATTACAGATATCGTCAACTCAAACTCAGAAATCCTAGCACTTGGTGCTAACATGGACAAGGTCGAAGCAGCTTTCAACTTCAAACTTGAAAACAACCATGCTTTCCTTGCTGGTGCTGTTTCACGTAAGAAACAAGTGGTACCTCAATTGACTGAAAGCTTCAACGCTTAAGATTTTGAGTATCAGTTCAAAATAGGAAAGTTTAGTTTGAATTATATCGAAAGGAGTTTCGGCTCCTTTTTTTCTAGGAGTGAAGCATGTTAGCAAATGGCGATTTGATTTTTGTGAGAGATGAGTCGGACATGGGAAAGGCCATCCAGACTTCTACGGGCAACTATAGTCATGTTGCCATTTATTTGGATGGGATGATTTACCATGCTAGTGGAAAGGTGGGTGCTATCTGTCAGGAACCAGCAGATTTCTTTGAGTCCAATCACTTGTACGACCTCTATGTTTATCCAGAACTAGACATCCAGTCTGTCAAGGAGAGAGCTTGTAAGCATCTTGGAGCTCCCTACAATGCTTCTTTCTATCCAGATGGAGTTGGTTTTTATTGTTCCCAGTATATGGCAGAAATCCTACCGATTTTTGAAACTATTCCTATGAAATTTGGAGATGGGACTCAGGAGATTAGTGATTTTTGGAGAGAGTATTATAGAGAACTAGGTCTGCCTGTTCCTCTGAACCAAGCTGGGACCAATCCTAGTCAGTTGGCAGCGTCTCCTCTGTTAGAATGTAAAGAAAGGAATCTTCATGATTCAGATTTTTAATCCATCTCGTTTGACGAGACAGCTATTTTTTGGAGAATTAATCCGCTATCTGGACCAGCATGATGATGTGATTCTACGGGAAATCAAGGCTCAATTTCCAGATCTAGCAGTTGATAAATTCATGGAAGAGTATATAAAGGCTGGCTTGATTCTACGAGAAAATAAGCGTTATTACCTCAATCTTCCTATGCTTGAGTCCCTTGATAATCTTGAACTGGATCAAGAGATTTTTGTCAGAGAAGATAGTCCAGTCTATCAAGCCTTGTCGGAGCAGCGTTTTGAGACGGAATTGCGCAATCAGACCAATGCAGCTATTTTAGTTGAACAGACGGACTTTGCGCGAACAAAAATGACCCTGTCCAATTATTTCTACAAGGTCAAACATCAGTATCCTTTAACAGAAAAACAGCAGGAACTTTATGCTATTTTGGGAGATGTTAATCCTGAGTATGCTCTCAAATACATGACAACTTTTTTGCTAAAATTTCTCAAAAAAGATCAGCTGATGCAGAAACGTCGTGATATCTTTGTGGACAGTTTGGTCGTCCTAGGCTATATTATCCAAAATGAAGATGGGAAGTATGAGTTGGCAGTCGATTTTGATAAGGAAAGTCTAAGTTTTTACCTAGCATAGTATTCTGCTCTGAGCACTTTATTTGACTTGATGACATAATAAATATATACTAAAAGCAACGATAACACTTATCGGAATAAACCTATAGGAGACAATCATATGTCACTTGAAAACAAATTGGAACAAGCAACAGGTGCTATCAAAGAAGGATTCGGTAAAGTTACTGGGGATAGCAAGACTGAAGCAGAGGGAGCTGTAGAAAAGACAGTTGCTAAGGCAAAAGAAGTAGTTGAAGATGCTAAAGGCGCTGTAGAAGGTGCAGTTGAAGGTTTGAAAAACGCTTTTAAATAAAGATAGTAAAAAATCAAGGGGTCTCATTTCCCTTGATTTTTTACTATCTTATAAATAATTTTCTGCGACGGCTGCATCTCCTGGATAGGCTTCTTTCTTGCCTTGGACGATTTGGTAGCAATCGGCTCCCTTACCAGCAATAATGACAGCATCTAATTCTTGATTTGTGATAGCCATCGCTGCCTTGATGGCTTTTTGGCGATCCGCAATTTTTTCAACAGGATGATTGATGTAGCTACTGATTTCATCTGCAATGGTCATTGGGTCTTCATAGTTGGGGTCATCAGCAGTCAGAAAGACTTGAATCTCAGGGTGTTGATTGAGGAGGAGGCCAAAGTCTTTACGACGACTTTCTCCCTTATTTCCAGTAGAACCGAGGACTAGGGCAATCTTTCCTGTTTGATGAGTTTCTACGACGTTTATTAGTTTTTTCAGACTGTCCCCATTGTGGGCATAGTCGATGAAGACCTTGGCTCCGTTTTTCTGAGTGAGAACTTCCATACGACCAGGAACACGGGTTGCAGCGATTCCTTTCTTGATGTCCTCAAGACTTGCTCCGAGACGGAGACAGGCAAGTCCAGCAGCAACGGCATTTTCTTGGTTGAAGTGACCGATGAGTTGGATATCATAATCTCCAGCGAGTTTCCCGCTTGCTGAAAAGCTAAAGGCTTTAGAATTCTCGATTTGGTTACTTGACTGGCTACCATAGAAATCATGGTCTTGATCTTCTACTTGTTCTTTCAAGACAGAAAAGTGGTCCATGTCACTGTTAATGATTACTGCTCGGCTATTTTTCATCAAGAGACGCTTGTGGTAGAAGTAGTCTTCAAAGCTAGGGTGTTCAATAGGTCCGATATGGTCTGGACTGATATTGAGGAAAACTCCCACATCAAATGTGAGACCATAGACACGTTTGACCAGATAGGCTTGACTGGAGACTTCCATGATGAGGTGGGTACGGTCATTTTGCACAGCTTGATTCATCATGTCAAAGAGGTCAATGCTCTCAGGAGTTGTCAATGCAGACTTAAAGAAAGTCTTGCCATCTAGAGTTGTGTTCATGGTCGACAACATTGCAGGTCGGTGACTTTGAGATAAAATGTTATAGGCGAAATAGGCTGCTGTTGTCTTACCCTTAGTACCAGTAAAGGCAAGGAGTTTGAGTTTTTCCTGTGGATTGCCATAAAATTCCATGGCAATCAAACTCATGGCTTTCTTGATATCGCTGACGATAATGGCAGGAATACCAACTTCATAGTCCTTTTCAGCAACATACCAACCGAGTCCTTGAGAGATAGCTGAAAGCAGAAATTCCTGCTTAAAGGCAGCCCCCTTGACGAAAAAGAGGCTCTTCTCTTTGGCCTTGCGGCTGTCATAGCAGATAGTGTCAAACACGACATGGCTATAGTTGTAGTGGTAGTGTCCTTGGTCGATAATCTCGCGAAAAAGGCCATCTTTCTTTAATATATCTAATACGGTTTCAATCTTAATCATACTTTCTATTGTAAACCGAAAGTCGTAAATTTACAAGTAACAAGGAAAAGTTTATAATGGAAGATGAGGAATTTTTCCTAGTGATTAAAATAAAATGAGGAATCTATGTCTAACGAAAACAATCACCAGCAGGCCCAGATGTTACGGGGGACTGCTTGGCTAACGGCTAGTAACTTTATCAGTCGCCTGCTTGGGGCCATTTATATTATCCCCTGGTATATCTGGATGGGGTCTTATGCAGCTACGGCCAATGGTCTCTTTACCATGGGCTATAATATTTATGCCTGGTTCTTGCTAGTTTCAACAGCAGGGATTCCAGTTGCGGTGGCTAAGCAAGTTGCCAAGTACAATACCATGCGAGAAGAAGAGCACAGCTTTGCCCTGATTCGGAGCTTTTTAGGCTTTATGACGGGACTAGGTCTGGTCTTTGCTCTGGTCTTGTATGTATTTGCTCCTTGGCTAGCAGACTTGTCGGGTGTAGGGAAAGACCTGATACCAATCATGCAGAGCTTGGCTTGGGCGGTCTTGATTTTCCCATCTATGAGTGTTATCCGAGGCTTCTTCCAAGGAATGAATAACCTCAAACCTTATGCCATGAGCCAAATCGCTGAGCAGGTCATTCGTGTTATCTGGATGCTTTTAGCTACCTTTATGATTATGAAAATGGGCTCAGGAGATTATCTGGCAGCGGTTACCCAATCCACTTTTGCTGCTTTTGTCGGCATGGTAGCCAGTTTTGCAGTTTTGATTTACTTCCTTGCCCAAGAAGGATTACTCAAAAGAGTCCTTGAAACAAGGGATAAGATTAACAGTAAGCGTCTCTTGGTCGATACCATTAAGGAAGCCATTCCTTTTATCCTGACAGGGTCTGCCATCCAGCTTTTCCAGATTCTGGACCAGATGACCTTTATCAATAGTATGAGTTGGTTTACCAATTATAGTAATGAAGACTTGGTTGTCATGTTTTCTTATTTCTCTGCCAATCCTAATAAAATCACGATGATTTTGATTTCTGTTGGGGTTTCAATTGGTAGTGTAGGCTTGCCACTCTTGACTGAAAACTATGTCAAGGGGGACTTGAAGGCAGCTTCTCGCTTAGTTCAAGACAGCATTACCATGCTTTTCTTATTCCTACTGCCAGCAACGGTTGGAGTAGTCATGGTAGGAGAACCTCTTTATACAGTCTTCTATGGCAAGCCAGATAGTTTGGCTATGGGCTTGTTTGTCTTTGCAGTTTTGCAGTCTACTATTTTAGGCTTGTACATGGTCTTGTCTCCAATGCTTCAAGCCATGTTCCGTAACCGTAAGGCCGTTCTCTATTTTATCTATGGTTCGATTGCCAAGTTGGTATTGCAAATTCCAACTATTGCTCTTTTCCACAGTTATGGCCCTTTGATTTCCACAACTATCGGTCTTATCATTCCTAACGTCTTGATGTATCGTGATATTTGTAAGGTAACGGGTGTCAAGCGCAAGGTGATTGTGAAGCGAACCATTTTAATCAGTTTGTTGACCCTTATTATGTTCATCGGTGTAGGTGCCATCCAGTGGATTTTAGGATTTGTTTTCCAACCAAGTGGACGTTTGTGGAGTTTCCTTTATGTAGCTCTTGTCGGTGCCATGGGAGGAGGAGTTTATGGATCCTTGAGTCTTCGCACTCGCTTATTGGACAAGGTGATTGGACAAGCCCAAGCTAATCGCCTACGAGCAAAATTAAGAATTTCTCAATAATTTTTTTATAAATAAAAGGGATAATTTAAACATTTCTATCGTGAAATGCTTGAATTATTCTCTTTTTTATTATTTTGTAGAATAATTTCTATAGTTTGTAGATGGAATGATTAATTTTTTTAAAAAAGCTATTGACTAAATAAAACTCGAGTTGTATAATAAGACAAATATTTAAATCAGGAGGTTCTGGAGATGAAAAAGTCTAAAGCCAAGTATGCAACGCTTGCAGGTGTCGTGCTAAGTGCAGGTATTTTGTTAAGTGCCTGTGGAAATTCTAGCACAGCGTCAAAAACATATAACTATGTTTACTCAAGCGATCCATCAAGTTTGAACTATCTAGCAGAAAACCGTGCAACAACCAATGATATTGTGACCAATCTGGTAGATGGTCTCATGGAAAATGACCAATATGGAAACTATGTCCCATCTTTGGCAGAGGATTGGAGTGTTTCTCAAGACGGTTTGACCTATACCTACAAACTTCGTAAGGACATTAAGTGGTATACTTCAGAAGGAGATGAATATGCTCCTGTAACTGCCCAAGATTTTGTTACTGGTCTGAAATATGCGGCTGATAAAAAATCAGAAGCCTTGTACTTAGTGCAAGAATCCGTTGCTGGTTTGGATGATTACATTAACGGTAAAACAAGCGACTTTTCAACTGTCGGAGTCAAGGCTCTTGATGACCAAACTGTTCAATATACCTTGACACGACCAGAACCTTACTGGAACTCAAAAACAACCTCAACCATTCTTTTCCCAGTTAATGCGGATTTCTTGAAATCAAAAGGGGATGATTTTGGCAAGATAGATCCATCTAGCATTTTGTACAATGGACCTTTCTTGATGAAATCCTTTGTTTCAAAATCAGTTATCGAATTCAAGAAAAATCCTAGCTACTGGGATGCTAAAAATGTCTTTGTAGATGATGTGAAATTGGCCTATTATGATGGTAGTGACCAAGATGCACTGGCTCGTAACTTTGTCGAGGGGGCATACAGTTATGCTCGTCTCTATCCAAATAGTTCAAGTTTTGAAGGGATTAAAGAGAAGAATAAGGACAATATCATCTATAGCATGCAAGATGCTACTTCTTACTTCTTAAACTTCAACTTGGATAGAAAATCTTATAAATTCACTTCCAAGGCAAGTGATGCTGAGAAGAAATCGACTCAAGAAGCAGTTCTCAATAAAAACTTCCGTCAAGCCATTAATTTTGCCTATGATCGTACATCCTATGGCGCTCAATCTCAAGGAGAAGAGGGGGCAACTAAGATTTTGCGTAACTTGGTTGTTCCTCCAAACTTCGTAAGTATCAACGGAAAAGACTTTGGTGAAGTAGTAGCCTCTAAGATGGTCAATTATGGTAAAGAATGGCAAGGAATCAACTTTGCAGATGCCCAAGATCCATACTACAATCCTGAAAAAGCCAAGGCTAAATTTGCAGAGGCTAAGAAAGAACTCCAAGCTAAAGGGGTCCAATTCCCTATCCACTTAGATAAAACTGTAGATTTGACCAATAAGGCAGAAATTCAAGGAATTAATTCTATGAAACAATCAATTGAATCTGTCTTGGGGTCTGATAATGTTGTGATTGATGTGCACCAACTCTCTACTGAAGACTATAATAGTACAAGCTATTTGGCTCAGACTGCAGCTCAGAAGGATTACGATTTATACAACGGTGGTTGGAGTCCAGACTATCAAGATCCTTCAACCTATCTTGATGTCTTTAACGTTAATTCTGGTGGTTTGATGCAAAATCTAGGTATAGAGCCAGGTGAGGCCAATGACAAGGCCAAGGCTGTTGGACTAGATGTCTACACTCAAATGTTGGAAGAAGCTAATAAGGAGCAAGATCCAGCTAAACGTTATGAAAAATATGCGGATGCTCAAGCGTGGTTGGTGGATAGCTCTCTAGCAATTCCAAATGTTTCACTTGGTGGAACACCAACATTGAGAAAAATCGTTCCTTTCTCAACACCATATTCATTAGCTGGTAATAAAGGGGTTGAATCATATAAATATCTCAAATTACAAGATAAGACAGTCACAAAAGATGAATATGAGAAAGCCAAAGAAAAATGGCTGAAAGAAAAAGAAGAATCCAATAAAAAAGCCCAAGAAGAATTGGCAAAACATGTCAAATAAGGATTTTTCAAGAAAAACGATGGTTTCGAAAGAAGCTGTCGTTTTTTATAGAATGATGGCAAATTTTGAAGAAAAGTGCTTACATTTTTTAAATTGTTTATTAGCTTTATGATATAATGAATATAATAAAAGGTTGTAAAAAACTACGTTCGAAAATCTACCCAATGTTGATTGAAGTATGCACATGCTAGAGTGATTTTATAGGAGGGACGCCATCTACTGAAAAAGTAAGATAAAATGCAACTTGCAACTAATGATAAGTTCTTCTTTTATGTGAAGAGTTCTTATTTGCCTATTTACTAATCGTTATGGAGGTAACATCATGGGCGCTATTATGGAGTTTGCAACAGAAAAACAGATTGCATCATTTTTGTCAACTTGTCGCATTGAAGGGCAAAAGAATTTTCTGATGGCTTTCAAGAAAAAGACATGGTTGAAATCCTTTATTGATTTTTTCATTATAGGTGGTTCCTACTATGTTCAGTCAAGCGTGAAGCCTAAGATTCTGGCATTTACAACTAAGGGAATCTACTTGATGGACATCAGTGATATAACTGAAAATCGTTCTAATCATGTCGTAGAGATGCCTTGGAATCAAGTTCAAGATTTTACTTATAAGCCAGTCTTGAATACAGTTAGGCTGAACTGGAACTATCAAAATGAAGCATGTATTTTTTCTGTGGATGTCGGTCAGCTTAGTCAGCATGTGGGTCAGTATCAATTTAACAAAGAGCATTATGACTATTTATCCCAACAGGATTTCTTTCGTTCGTAAACCCTAGCAATCATCGTCACAAAAGAATCTGGAATATTTTCTGGATTCTTTTTTAACTTTATTCGATAAGTCTATAGCTTGAAACTATAACTAGCTCTTGAAAAGAAGAAAATGAGTTGATGAAAATAAGTGGTACAATAGTTACTATAGATTTGGAGGTATTGTATGAGCAAGGAATTACACATCAACACAATTTTGGCCCAGGCGGGTATCAAGTCAGACGAAGCGACAGGAGCTTTGGTGACACCGATTCATTTTTCAACGACCTATCAGCACCCAGAGTTTGGTCAGTCTACTGGATTTGACTATACGCGTACCAAAAACCCAACTCGCAGCAAGGCTGAAGAAGTTTTGGCAGCCATTGAGTCAGCAGACTATGCCTTAGCTACTAGCTCAGGGATGTCAGCTATTGTATTGGCCTTTAGCGTCTTTCCAGTAGGAAGTAAGGTTTTGGCTGTCCGTGACCTTTACGGTGGTTCTTTCCGCTGGTTCAACCAAGTGGAGCAGGAAGGTCGTTTCCATTTTACCTATGCCAATACAGAGGAAGAGCTGATTGCCGAGTTAGAAAAGGACGTGGATGTTCTCTATATCGAAACGCCAACCAATCCTTTGATGTTGGAATTTGATATCGAAAAACTAGCAAAATTGGCTCATGCTAAGGGTGCCAAAGTGGTGGTGGATAATACCTTCTATAGTCCTATCTACCAACGTCCGATTGAAGACGGAGCTGATATCGTCCTTCATTCAGCAACCAAGTATCTAGCAGGGCATAATGATGTCTTGGCTGGAGTGGTTGTGACCAATAGTTTAGAACTATACGAGAAGCTTTTCTACAATCTCAATACGACAGGGGCAGTCTTATCGCCATTTGACAGCTATCAATTGATTCGTGGTCTCAAGACCTTGTCTCTTCGTATGGAGCGCTCAACTGCCAATGCCCAAGAAGTGGTTGCATTTTTGAAGGATTCTCCAGCAGTTAAGGAAGTTCTCTACACTGGGCGTGGAGGCATGATTTCCTTTAAAGTAGCGGATGAAACACGCATTCCGCATATCTTGAACAGTCTCAAGGTCTTCTCTTTTGCGGAAAGTTTGGGTGGAGTGGAAAGTCTCATTACCTATCCAACGACACAAACTCACGCTGATATTCCAGCAGAAGTGCGCCATTCTTATGGTTTGACAGATGACCTTTTGCGTTTGTCAATTGGGATTGAGGATGCTAGAGATTTGATTGCAGATTTGCGCCAAGCCTTGGAAGGATAAGACTATGGGAAAATATGATTTCACAAGCCTGCCTAATCGTTTAGGGCATCATACCTATAAATGGAAAGAGGCTGAAACGGATAGTGAAGTCTTACCAGCTTGGATAGCAGACATGGACTTTGTGGTCTTGCCTGAAATCCGCCAAGCTGTGCAGACTTACGCAGACCAACTGGTTTATGGCTACACTTATGCCAGTGAAGAGTTAATTAAGGAAGTTCAAAAGTGGGAAGCGACACAACACGGCTATCACTTTGACAAAGAGGTTCTTGTCTTTATCGAGGGTGTAGTACCAGCTATTTCAACAGCTATTCAAGCCTTTACAAAAGAAGGCGAAGCAGTTCTGATTAACACACCTGTCTATCCACCCTTTGCTCGCAGTGTCAAGTTGAATAACCGCAGATTGATTACTAATTCTTTGGTGGAAAAGGATGGACTGTTTGAGATTGACTTTGACCAACTGGAGAAGGATTTGGTAGAAGAGGATGTCAAACTCTATATCCTCTGCAACCCTCACAATCCTGGTGGACGTGTGTGGGAAAAGGAAGTGTTGGAGAAAATTGGCCAGCTTTGTCAAAAACACGGTGTTTTGTTGGTTTCGGATGAGATTCACCAAGATTTGACTCTCTTTGGTCACAAGCATCATTCTTTCAATACCATCAATCCTGATTTTAAAGAATTTGCTATCGTCTTGAGCAGCGCCACTAAAACCTTTAACATCGCTGGGACAAAAAATTCCTATGCCGTCATTGAAAATCCTAAGTTGAGAGTGACTTACCAGAAACGCCAGTTGGCCAATAATCAGCATGAAATTTCAGGTTTGGGTTATTTGGCGACAGAAGCTGCCTATCGATACGGTAAAGATTGGTTAGAGGAACTTAAGCAAGTCTTTGAAGACCATATTAATTATGTGGTGGATTTATTTGGAAAAGAGACTAAAATCAAGGTCATGAAACCGCAAGGAACCTACTTGATTTGGCTTGATTTTTCAGCCTATGACCTGACTGATGAAAGATTGCAAGAGCTGTTGAGAAATGAAGCTAAGGTTATCCTCAACCGTGGTTTGGATTTTGGAGAGGAAGGAAGTCTCCATGCCCGACTCAATGTAGCCATGCCTAAATCTCTGTTGCAAGAAGTTTGTCAGCGGATTGTGACGACTTTTGCCAAACGTTAAAAATCGCTATAAAAATCCAGCCTTCTAGGAGAAAAGTCTTCCTAGGAGGCTATTTTCATAGGGGAAAATATGGTATAATAAAAAGATAAGGTAAAGGTAAAAATATGGCTAAATTGATTCCGGGGAAAGTCCGTATCGAAGGCGTTGCCCTTTATGAAACTGGTAAGGTTGACATCATCAAGGAAAAGAACAATCGGCTCTATGCTCGCGTTGCAGAAGAAGAACTGCGCTATAGTTTAGAGGATGATTTGGTTTTTTGTGCCTGCGATTTTTTCCAAAAGAGGGGCTACTGTGTGCATTTGGCGGCGCTGGAATATTTTCTAAAAAATGATGAGCGTGGTCAGGAAATCTTGCAGAGTCTGGAAGAAGGTCATGAGGAAAAAGAGGCCGTTGAAACCAAGGTGACCTTGGGCGGCAAATTTTTGGAACGAATGATGCCTCAAAAATCAGACCGAGCCTATGAATTATCCGCTGTTGGTCAGGTGGAAGCAGGAACCAATCATATCGTGTGGACGTTGAGAATCGGCCAAATCAATAGCCAAAAATACTATGTCATTCGGGATATTCCACTCTTTTTAAGGATTGTTGAGCAAAGAAAGTCTTATATGATTGGCAAGATTTATGAGGAGTCTCTTTCTTGGGAATCTTTTGATGAGGCCAGCCAAGAACTTCTGACTTTCTTGCGGGGACTGATGGAGGAAGGACAGGCTCCAGACCTCTTTTTCCAAAACCAAGGTCGGCACCTCTTTTTCCCTCTGACTTTTTTTGAGCAGGGTGTGAATTTACTGATTACCTTGCCTCATTTTCAATTTGACCATCAAGTGGATAGCTATCAGACCCTACTTTTTCAGGATTTGCATGCTGATGCCAATCTATTTGCCTTTACAGTAACAGAATACTCGGATTATTTTGAAATGGAAATCAGTGAGAGTACAAGGGTCAATGTCTTTTATCAGGGAGCTGTGCTTTTCCATAAAGGACAGGTTTATTTTCTAACAGACCAGCAGATGCGTCTTCTCAAGGAAATCAAAGCGCTGCCTGTGGATCAACATGGGAAAAAACACCTGCAATTTGATAGCAGTGACCGCGATAAATTGGCTTCTTGTCTGACTCTTTTTAACCAGATGGGGACTGTCTCAGCTCCAGAACGCTTACAAATCAAAACTTTTGAGCCCTCTTTTTACTTTGATAGGGAAGAGGATAATCGGATTCGTCTGGAAATCCAGTTTGATTATGGAGATAGACAGGTATCTAACCGACAAGAGCTAGAAGAATTGCCCTTTTCGAGTGATGCTGACTTAGAAGAAAGAATTTTCCAAGTCTGTTTGGCTGCAGGTTTTGAAGCAGACTTTCAATCTTGGCGTCAAGCCTTAAAAGCCGAGTCCGTCTATCATTTCTTTCATGAAATCATTTCAGTATTTGAAAAACTCGGGCATGTTGACCTATCAGATAAGTTAGAAGAACTCTATAACCTAGCAAGCCCTCAAGTGCAGATTGCTTCCAAGGGAGGCCTCTTGGAAATCCAGTTTGATTTTCAAGATATTGCCCAGGAGGAAATTGACCAAGCCATGCAGGCCTTGGTTGCCAATCAAGATTTTTACATTGGTTCGTCTAATCAAGTCTACTTTTTCGATGAAGAAACCAAGAAAATTCGCCAAAATCTACAGGAACTAGGACAATTTGAATTAAAAGATGGGACCTTACAGGCTCGGAAGTCCTTAGCCTACAGTTTAGCCCATCTCTTTGAAGGGCGAGACCGTGTTTCTTTCTCACAAGAATTCAAAAATCTGGCCCACGATTTGACGCATCCAGAGGACTTCCCTCGACAAGCAACTCAAGTTCAGGCTGACTTGCGAGATTATCAGGAAAAGGGAATCGGCTGGCTACAAATGCTCCATCATTATGGTTTTGGTGGGATTTTGGCTGATGATATGGGATTGGGGAAAACCCTGCAGACCATTGCTTTTCTGACCAGTCAAGTGACAAAAGAAAGTCGGATCTTGATTTTAGCTCCGTCGGGTTTGATCTACAACTGGGCAGATGAATTTCAGAAGTTTGCCCCACAGTTGGATGTAGCTGTTGTTCATGGTTTGAAAGCTAATCGTGAAGAGATTCTTGCCGAGAGCCATCAAATCTATGTGACCAGCTATGCTACCTTCCGTCAGGACAGTGAGCTTTATCAGGGTATGGCCTTTGATTTCCTTTTCTTAGATGAGGCTCAGGTCATGAAAAATGCCCAGACTAAGATTGCCCAGACCTTGAGACAATTTGTGGTGCCGTCGGTCTTTGCCTTGTCAGGAACTCCTATTGAAAATCATCTAGGTGAGTTGTGGTCTATTTTCCAAATCGTCATGCCAGGACTCCTGCCAAGTAAGAAAGAATTTATGAAATTGCCAGCTGAGCGAGTGGCTCAGTTTATCAAGCCTTTCGTCATGCGGCGCAAGAAAGAAGAAGTTCTGACTGAATTACCAGACTTAATCGAAGTGGTTTATAAAAATGAACTGGAAGACCAGCAAAAAGCTATTTATCTTGCCCAGTTGCAACAGATGAAAGAACGTCTGGCTCAAGTGTCAGACCAGGAATTTCAGCGAAGTCGAGTGGAAATCCTGTCTGGCCTTATGCGCTTACGTCAAATCTGTGACACCCCTGCCCTCTTTATGGAAGATTACTCGGGTGCCAGTGGTAAACTGGATAGTCTCCGAGACCTGCTGGTACAGGTGGCAGACGGTGGACACCGTGTCTTGATTTTTTCTCAGTTCAAGGGAATGTTGGAGAAAATCGAACAAGAACTGCCAGACTTGGGCTTGACTTCCTTTAAAATTACAGGTTCAACCCCAGCCAAGGAAAGACAGGACATGACCAAGGCCTTTAACCAAGGGGAAAGAGATGCCTTTCTGATTTCCCTCAAGGCTGGTGGGGTCGGTCTGAACCTGACAGGTGCTGATACGGTTATCTTGGTTGACCTTTGGTGGAATCCAGCGGTGGAAGCGCAAGCTATTGGCCGTGCCCATCGGATGGGTCAGAAAGAAATGGTTGAGGTCTATCGCTTAGTGACCAAGGGAACCATTGAAGAAAAAATTCAGGAACTCCAAGAACAAAAGAAACATCTGGTGTCACAAGTATTGGACGGCACAGAGTCACGTGGCAGTCTGACCCTAGCAGAAATTAGAGAAATTTTAGGAATTTCTGAAGCCAGCACTTGAAAAATCAAGACAATACGCTATAATGAAGTGTTGAAAGGAAATAGAAAATGAGAGAAGAACGATTTCCATTGGTGTCAGATGATGAGATCATACTGACTGAAATGCCAGTCATGGACCTGTATGATGAATCTGACTTTATCAGTAATATCAAGGGAGAATACCGTGATAAGAATTATCTGGAGTGGGCCCCTATTGCTGAAGAAAAACCAGTCAAACCGATTGAAAAGCAAGTAGAGAAACCTAAAAAGGCTCCTTTAGGGATTAAAAAAGAAGGAAAGAGCTATGCAGAGGTAGCGCGTGAAGAAGCGCGTGCAGATTTGAAAAAGAAACGCTCAGCAAGCTATCTGACTAAGGACATTACTCCTACAAGACGCCATTCTCAGCCAAGTCTAGTTAGACAGGGCAATCAACCGACAGCGCCTTTCCAAAAGGAAAATCCTGGTGAATTTGTCAAATATAGTCAAAAACTGACCCAGTCTCATTATATCTTGGCGGAAGAAGTCAAATCTATCTCTACCAAGAATGAAGAGGTAGCAGCACCTGCTCCAAAGAAAAATAACTATGATTTTCTGAAGAAGAGCCAAATCTACAATAAAAAGAATCAACAAAAAGAACAAGAACGTCAGGTTGCCCAAGAGTTGAATCTGACAAGAATTACAGAATAGGGGAGGAAACATGTCAAAGACATATCATTTTATCGGAATTAAGGGATCAGGGATGAGTGCTTTGGCCTTGATGTTGCACCAAATGGGACACAAGGTACAGGGATCTGATGTTGAAAAATACTACTTTACTCAACGTGGTTTAGAGCAGGCAGGAATTACTATTCTTCCTTTTGATGAAAAGAATCTAGACGGTGATATGGAAATTATCGCTGGAAATGCCTTTCGCCCAGATAACAACGTTGAAATTGCCTATGCGGACCAAAATGGTATCAGCTACAAACGTTACCATGAATTCCTAGGTAGCTTTATGCGTGACTTTGTCAGCATGGGAGTTGCTGGAGCGCACGGAAAAACTTCAACGACAGGTATGTTGTCGCACGTCTTGTCTCACATCACAGACACTAGCTTTTTGATCGGAGATGGGACAGGTCGTGGTTCAGCCAATGCCAAATATTTTGTCTTTGAATCTGACGAATATGAGCGTCATTTTATGCCTTACCACCCAGAATACTCTATCATCACCAATATTGACTTTGACCATCCAGACTACTTCACAAGTCTAGAGGATGTTTTCAATGCCTTTAACGACTATGCTAAACAAATTACCAAGGGTCTTTTTGTCTATGGTGAGGATGCAGAGTTGCGTAAGATTACGTCTGATGCACCAATTTATTACTATGGTTTTGAAGCAGAAGGTAATGACTTTGTAGCTAGTGATCTTCTTCGTTCAACAACTGGTTCAACCTTCACAGTTCATTTCCGTGGTCAAGAATTGGGTCAATTCCATATCCCAACCTTTGGTCGTCACAATATCATGAATGCGACAGCCGTTATTGGTCTTCTTTACACAGCAGGATTTGATTTGAACTTGGTGCGTGAACATCTGAAAACTTTTGCTGGTGTTAAGCGTCGTTTCACTGAGAAAATTGTCAATGATACAGTGATTATCGATGACTTTGCCCACCATCCAACAGAAATCATTGCGACCTTGGATGCGGCTCGTCAAAAATACCCAAGCAAGGAAATCGTCGCAATCTTCCAACCACATACTTTTACTAGAACCATTGCCTTGTTGGACGACTTTGCCCACGCTTTGAACCAAGCGGATGCGGTTTATCTAGCACAAATCTATGGATCTGCGCGTGAAGTAGACCATGGTGATGTCAAGGTAGAAGACCTAGCCAATAAAATCAACAAAAAACACCAAGTGATCACTGTTGAAAATGTTTCCCCACTCCTAGACCATGAAAATGCTGTTTATGTCTTTATGGGAGCAGGGGACATTCAAACCTATGAATACTCATTTGAACGTCTCTTGTCTAACTTAACAAGCAATGTTCAATAGGATTCTACCATGGAAATTCCAATTAAGATCATTCAGGTAAGTAAATCTGATTTGGCTGAGATAGAGGCACTTCAAACTTCGTCTTTTCCAGCTGAAAAGCAGCAACCTTCCCATATTTTAGAAGAAAGTATCCGTAAGTCTGCGGATACCTTTCTTCTAGCTAGGGATGAGAATCAGATTCTGGGCTATGTTCTAGGTGGTCCTTACCCACACAATCCGCAATGTCTAGAAATACATTCTTTAGTCATTGAGGCTGACCATCAGAGACAGGGCTTGGGCACGCTTCTTCTTGCTGCTTTGAAAGAGGTGGCAGTTGAGCTGGAGTACAAAGCTATTCGTTTGAAGAGTCCTGATGAGTTGCTTTCCTATTTTGAAATGAACGGTTTTATTGATGAAGAAACTTCCTTTTATGCAGCTGGTCAGGGTTATAGTATGATTTGGTTTAATCCCTTTTATCTGGAGGCAAAATGAAAATCAGACAAGCAAGATTAGAAGATTTGGATCGGATTGTCGAGATTGAACTAGAGAATTTCTCGCTTGAAGAAGCCATTCCTCGCTCGGTTTTTGAAGCGCATTTGCGAGAAATTCAGACATCTTTTCTGGTTGCAGAAAAAGAAGGCAGAATCATGGGCTATATAGAAGGGCCAGTTAGCCCCCACCGCCATCTGCAAGACCAGTCTTTTACAGAAGAGATAGAAGACCATAGCCATGAGTCGGGTGGCTATATCTCTGTAACCTGTCTGTCTATTGCCAAAGAGGAACAGGGTCTCGGACTGGGTCAGAAATTGCTATCGGCCCTGAAAGAATTGGCTCTTAAACACGAAAGAGCAGGCATTAATCTAACTTGTCATGACTATCTCATTGCCTACTATGAAAAACATGGATTTGTCAATGAAGGCCTGTCCCAGTCAACCTTTGCAGGGGAAACTTGGTATGATATGGTCTGGGAAGCTAATACTCTTCGAAAATCTCTTTAAACCACGTCAGCTTTATCTGCAACCTCAAAACAGTGTTTTGAGCTGACTTCGTCAGTCTTATCTACAACCTCAAAACAGTGTTTTGAGCAACCTGCGGCTAGCTTCCTAGTTTGCTCTTTGATTTTCATTGAGTATAAAAAATAAGCCAGAAAAGCATGCTAGGTTGCTTTTCTTTCGTTTTTAAGATATAATATTATGGATTGTCAACGAGGAGGAAAAACTTTTGAGTGAAAAATCAAGAGAAGATGAAAAATTAAGCTTTAAAGAGCAGATTTTACGTGATTTAGAAAAAGTAAAACATTATGAAGGGATTCGTCAAGAGGCTGCTGAGCTGGCTGAGAAAAAAGAGGCCTTGTCTGTCCCTGAAACAAAAATTGCTGCTGAAGAAGTGATGAATGCATCCCTATCAGCTGTTGAAAAAATTATGGAGAATGCACCACGTGTTCCCCAACATCCTAGTGAAGACGTTCCTGCATCACCAGCAGAGGAAGTAAGGGAGGAAGCTCCAATCGTTCCTAGTCATCCAAGTCAAGATGTTCCTGCATCACCAGCAGATGAGAGTGGACCAAGACCAGGACCAGGTCCTGTTAGACCTAACCAAGTCGAAAGAGAATATAATGAAACCCCAACAAGGGTAGCTGTTTCTTATAAGACAGCAGAGAAAAAAGAAGAACAGGCACGTCCAGAAGCACCGACACCGGTTACAGAAACAGTGGACATCATCAGTGATACACCACGTCGTAGTCGTCGTGAGACAGCTAAGCCTGTCAAGAAGAAAAAATCACATTTGAAGGCCTTCTTCATTTCTTTACTGATTTTTCTTGCCTTAGTTTCAGCAGGGGGTTACTTTGGTTATCAGTATGTGCTAGCCTCATTAGAACCAGTTGATCCTACTTCAAAAGAATACGTAACAGTTCAAATCCCTGATGGAGCCAGTGTTCAAGAAATTGGTTCAACTCTTGAAAAGGCAGGTTTGGTGAAACACGGTATTGTCTTTGGTATGTATACTAAGTACAAGAATTACTCAGATTTGAAGGCTGGATATTACAATTTGCAGAAGAGCATGAGTACGGATGACTTGATCAAGGAATTGCAAAAGGGCGGTACAGCTGAAGCACAAGAACCTGTACTAGCCAGCTTGACGATTCCAGAAGGCTACACGATTGATCAAATTGCCCAAGCGGTAGGTCAATTGCAAGGTAACTTTAAAGAGCCTTTGACTGCGGATGCTTTCTTGGCTAAAGTTCAAGATGACAACTTTATCAGTCAAGAAGTTTCTAAATATTCAAACTTATTAGAAAGCTTACCTACAAAAGAAAGTGGAGCTCGTTACCGTTTGGAAGGTTTCCTCTTCCCAGCGACCTACTCTATCAAGGAAAGTACAACTATTGAAAGCTTGATTGACGAGATGTTGGCAGCCATGGATAAGACCTTGACTCCACACTATAGTACAATTAAGTCTAAAAACTTGACAGTTAATGAATTGTTAACCATTGCTTCACTCGTAGAAAAAGAAGGAGCGAAAACTGAAGATCGTAAGATGATTGCAGGTGTATTCTACAATCGCTTGAATCTTGGTATGCCACTTCAAAGCAATATTGCCATCTTGTATGCCCAAGGCAAACTTGGTCAGAAGATTAGTCTTGCTGACGATGCTGGAATCGATACATCAATTGATTCACCATACAATGTTTATACAAATCTAGGCCTCATGCCTGGACCAGTAGATAGTCCAAGTGTGGATGCTATTGAATCAAGTATCAATCAAACTAAGAGTGATAACTTATTCTTTGTAGCAGATGTTACAGATGGCAAGGTATATTTCGCTACGAACAAGGCAGAACATGACCAAAATGTTGCACAACATATCAATAATAAATTAACGCAATCAAGTAGTTCAAACTAAAATTATGTGGTTTTCCACATAATTTTGTTTTAAAAAATAAAGTAAAAGAAAGTTGAGAAAAATGGCAGAAAAAACATATCCTATGACACTTGAGGAAAAAGAAAAACTAGAAAAAGAATTAGAAGAATTGAAATTGGTCCGTCGTCCAGAAGTGGTAGAACGTATTAAGATTGCTCGTTCATACGGCGACCTTTCAGAAAACAGTGAGTATGAAGCAGCTAAGGATGAACAAGCCTTTGTCGAAGGTCAAATCTCTAGCTTAGAAACAAAAATTCGTTATGCTGAAATCGTCAATAGCGACTCTGTTGCCCAAGACGAAGTTGCAATTGGTAAAACAGTGACTATCCAAGAAATTGGTGAGGACGAAGAAGAAGTTTATATCATTGTAGGTTCAGCTGGTGCGGATGCCTTTGCAGGTAAGGTTTCAAATGAAAGCCCAATCGGACAAGCCTTGATTGGTAAGAAAACAGGTGATACAGCAACCATTGAAACACCTGTTGGTAGCTATGATGTAAAAATCTTGAAGGTTGAAAAAACAGCCTAAGGATAAAAAGGAGTAGAAAGATGGAAATACCCTTCTTTACTCCTTTTTAGGTTTAAACAGAATTGGAGACTATATGAGTTCAAAAAAGAAGCAAAATAAGATGGAGCGTGGTCTGACCAATCGTCACGTACAGGTTATGGCCATTGCTGGAACAATCGGGACAGGACTCTTTTTGGGAGCAGGTCGCTCTATTAGCCTAACAGGTCCTTCCATTGTACTGATTTATATGATTACTGGAGCTTTCATGTTCCTTATGATGAGAGCGGTTGGGGAAATGCTCTACCAAGATCCTGACCAACATACCTTTATTAACTTTATCACGCGCCATTTGGGTAAGGGCTGGGGACATTTTGCAGTCTGGTCTTACTGGTTGTCTGTTGTCTTTATTGGTATGGCGGAAATTACAGCTATTTCTCACTATGTTCAGTTTTGGTTCCCTAGCTGGCCAAGTTGGATGATTGAGATTGGATTTTTGACCATTCTAGCCTTGGTCAATCTGATTGCGGTTAAGCTCTTTGGAGAAGTTGAGTTTTGGTTTGCTATGGTCAAGATTGTGGCTATTTTAGCCATGATTGCCACAGGGGTCTTTATGGTCTTGACAGGCTTTAAGACACCTCATGGAGTGGCTAGTTTGGCCAATATCACGGATAATTTCTCCCTCTTCCCTAATGGGGGAATCAACTTTGTCATGGCCTTCCAGATGGTATTCTTTGCCTACCTCATGATTGAGTTTATCGGGGTAACGACTTCTGAAACCAAAAATCCACGTCAGGTCTTGCCAAAAGCCGTTAAGGAAATTCCTTTGCGTATCGCCTTTTTCTACGGTGGTGCCCTCTTAGCCATCATGGCTATCATTCCATGGCGTGAACTTGCTTCTGCTGATTCACCTTTTGTTACAGTATTTGAATTGGCAGGTATCAAGTGGGCGGCAGCCTTGATTAACTTCGTCGTTTTGACGTCAGCAGCCTCTGCCCTTAACTCAACCCTTTATTCAACAGGGCGCCATTTGTACCAGATTGCCCATGATTCGCCAAATCCATTCCTAAAAGCAATCAAGGCAGATACCCTTTCTCGCCACAACGTGCCACAAAATGCCATCATTGCCTCAGCGGTTCTGATTGCCCTAGCAGCCTTTATCAATGTCTTGCCAGGAGTTTCGGATGCCTTTGCCTTGATTACGGCATCATCATCAGGTGTCTATATTGCCATTTATATCTTGATTATGGTGGCTCACCTTAAATACCGCAAGTCGCAGGACTTTATGGCGGATGGCTACCTCATGCCCCATTATCGTTTCCTAAATCCTTTAACCATGCTCTTCTTTGCCTTTGTCTTTGTAACCCTCTTTTTACAAGAGTCTACATTTGTAGGAGCAATCGGATCAGCTATCTGGATTATCGGTTTCGGGATTTACAGCCAGTGGAAATTTAGAAAATAGATTTGAAACTCATCAGCTTAGGTTGGTGGGTTTTTGCTAATTTGACAGTCTATTGAAATAAGACTATAATCAAGCTGTAACAGTGTTTGAGGAGGTTTAGATGTACTTTAGATTGGAAAATGAGGAATCCCAGAAAGCGCAAGAAATTGGGAATTTGATTCGTGCTTATAATCGCTCCAAAAGAGAAGAGGCTGAAAGTGAGCCACTGAATCTTTATGTTGAAGATGAAAAGGGCAATCTCATGGCTGGCTTGGTAGCTGAGACTTTTGGAAATTGGTTGGAAATCGAGTATTTGTTTGTAAAAGAGGAACTGCGAAGGCAAGGAATTGGCTCAAAACTATTGCAACAGGCAGAAACTGAAGCTAAGAATCGAAACTGTTGTTTTGCCTTTGTCAATACTTACCAGTTTCAGGCGCCAGACTTTTATCTAAGCCATGGCTACAAGGAAGTCTTTGCTTTGCAAGACTATCCCTACACAGGGCAAAGATTTTATTACCAAAAGGATTTGTAAGGAGAATATGAAAGCATAAGGCAAAGAGGGTTCTTGACATAAGTATGAAGGGGATTCTCGATAAATACCAGTTAAATCCTAAAAATTGTATCTTTCTAGATGATATTGAGGACAATACAATCGCAGCTGAGAAATTGGTCATCAAGACCTATCAGGTTAAGAAAAGAACTGATGTTATCTAAATTTTGAAATAATTTATTTAAAGTCAAAGCTCTCTATCTTTTTGTAGTAGAGAGTTTTTTTGTTAATAAAATTTTACAAAATGACATTTATATATTGCATTGAGCTATGGAGAATGGGCTCAGAAAAAATTTGAGCAAGACATGGATGAACTGGAGAGTGGAGAATAGCTTGTTACTCTTTTCTCAATCCAGCTAAAATGTGATATAATAGTACTAATTTATTGGAATACATGAAAGTTCTTGAAAATTTTCATGTATTTCTAGCTAAGGAAGTAGGAAAAGTATGTATCCAGATGATAGTTTGACATTGCACACGGACTTGTACCAGATTAATATGATGCAGGTTTACTTTGACCAAGGGATTCACAATAAGAAAGCAGTCTTTGAGGTTTATTTTCGCCAACAGCCTTTTAATAACGGCTATGCGGTTTTTGCTGGTTTGGAAAGAATTGTGAACTATCTTGAAGATTTGAGTTTTTCAGATAGCGATATCGCCTATTTGGAGTCGCTTGGCTATCATGGGGCATTCTTGGATTACCTCCGCAATTTCAAGTTGGAGTTGACCGTTCGTTCTGCCCAAGAAGGGGACTTGGTTTTTGCTAATGAACCGATTGTGCAGGTGGAAGGCCCTCTAGCCCAATGTCAGTTGGTCGAAACAGCCCTTTTGAACATCGTTAACTACCAGACCTTGGTGGCTACTAAGGCAGCACGTATTCGTTCGGTCATCGAAGATGAACCTTTGATGGAGTTTGGGACACGTCGGGCTCAAGAGATGGATGCGGCTATCTGGGGAACACGCGCGGCGGTGATTGGTGGTGCCAATGGAACTAGCAATGTGCGCGCTGGTAAACTCTTTGACATTCCTGTCTTGGGAACCCATGCCCATTCCTTGGTTCAGGTTTATGGTAACGACTATGAGGCCTTCAAGGCTTACGCTGCGACCCACAAAAATTGCGTCTTTCTTGTGGATACCTATGATACCCTTCGTATCGGAGTTCCAGCTGCTATTCAGGTGGCGCGTGAATTGGGTGACCAGATTAACTTTATGGGTGTGCGGATTGACTCTGGGGATATTGCCTACATTTCTAAGAAAGTCCGTCAGCAACTAGATGAGGCTGGATTTACAGAGGCTAAGATTTATGCTTCAAATGACCTAGATGAAAATACTATCCTCAACCTCAAGATGCAAAAGGCCAAGATTGATGTCTGGGGTGTGGGAACCAAGCTGATTACAGCCTATGACCAGCCAGCTCTTGGGGCAGTGTACAAGATTGTGGCCATTGAAGATGAAAATGGTAACATGCGCAATACGATTAAGCTGTCTAATAATGCTGAAAAAGTGTCTACGCCAGGTAAGAAGCAGGTGTGGCGCATTACCAGTCGTGAAAAAGGCAAGTCAGAGGGCGACTACATCACTTATGATGGTGTGGATGTGAGCGGCATGACTGAAATCAAGATGTTCCATCCGACCTATACTTACATCAAGAAGACCGTTCGTAATTTTGATGCTGTTCCTCTCTTAGTGGATATCTTCAAAGACGGAAAACTGATTTACAAGTTGCCTAGCTTGACTGAGATTCAGGCTTATGCCCGTAAGGAATTTGACAAGCTTTGGGATGAGTACAAGCGCGTGCTCAATCCGCAACATTATCCAGTAGATTTGGCGCGTGATGTATGGCAAGACAAGATGGACTTGATTGACAAGATGCGCAAGGAAGCCCTTGGTGAAGGAGAAGAAGAATGAGTTTGCAAGAAACAATTATCCAAGAACTAGGCGTGAAACCAGTGATTGATGCCCAAGAAGAAATCAGTCGTTCGATTGATTTCTTAAAGAGATACCTGAAAAAACACCCCTTCCTAAAAACCTTTGTACTAGGGATTTCTGGAGGTCAGGACTCAACCTTGGCAGGTCGATTGGCACAATTGACTATGGAAGAACTGCGAGCGGAAACAGGAGATGACAACTACAAATTTATCGCTGTCCGCCTGCCATACGGAGTGCAAGCTGATGAAGCAGATGCTCAAAAAGCACTAGCCTTTATCCAGCCTGATGTCAGTTTAGTCGTCAATATTAAGGAATCAGCTGACGCCATGACAGCAGCAGTTGAAGCGACAGGTAGTCCTGTTTCAGACTTCAACAAGGGAAATATCAAGGCTCGTTGCCGTATGATTGCCCAATATGCCCTTGCGGGTACCCATAGCGGAGCGGTCATTGGAACAGACCATGCTGCGGAAAATATCACAGGTTTCTTTACCAAGTTTGGTGACGGTGGTGCAGATATTTTACCCCTTTTCCGCCTCAATAAACGACAAGGAAAGCAACTTTTGAAGGAACTTGGTGCAGACCCAGCCCTTTATGAAAAAATCCCAACGGCAGACCTAGAAGAAGACAAACCAGGCCTAGCTGATGAAGTAGCCCTCGGAGTCACTTATGAAGAGATTGACGACTACCTCGAAGGCAAACAAGTTAGCCCAGAAGCTCAAGCGACCATTGAAAACTGGTGGCACAAAGGCCAACACAAACGCCACCTACCAATCACCGTATTTGATGACTTTTGGGAGTGAAAACCTCCAGTGGAGGTTTTCAGCCCGAGTCTAGAAACGGGAAAACGAGGAGGTCCGGGAGACCTTTTTAGCTTGAGCCTAGAAACTGGGAAGCAAGCACAACCTCCAGTGGAGGTTTTCAGCCTCTTACATTGAAATAAGAAAGTGAGAGAAGGTCTGGTAACTCGAAGAGTTCGATTTCGTCGTCTCACCCCCGCAACGATGACTAGGTTTGAAAAAGCTTGGTAAAGCGCATTTCAAACCAGACAGCGACTGCGTCAAGGGATTAGAGAAAACACTTTTTTCCTAGCTGTTACTGAGTTTAGTCTTTTTACCCCGAGCATGGAAACAGGTAAGCGAAGAAGGTCCAGTGAACCTTTTTAGCTTATAAGCTTGAGATTAGAAAGCAAAACCAGTTTCAATGGAGATTGAACAGAGAATCATCTATTTAGAAAGCGAGGTAGCATCATGAAATCTATCGGTACGCAAGTATTACAGACAGAACGTTTGATTTTGCGAAGATTTGTGGAGAGTGATGCGGAAGCCATGTTTCAAAATTGGGCTTCGTCTGCTGAGAATCTAACCTACGTCACTTGGGATCCCCATCCTGATGTCGAAGTGACTCGGAACTCCATTCTAAATTGGCTTGCTTCCTATGCTAATCCCAACTATTACAAATGGGCCATTTGCCTCAAAGAAAACCTTGAGCAAGTGATAGGAGATATCAGTATCGTTAAGATAGATGAGGATGATTCAAGTTGTGAAATTGGCTATGTGCTAGGCAAGGCTTACTGGGGAAATGGTATGATGACAGAGGCCTTGAAAGTCGTGTTAGACTTCTGTTTTACTCAAGCAGGTTTTCAAAAAGTCAGAGCTCGTTATGTCAGTCTCAACCCAGCTTCAGGTCGTGTCATGGAAAAAGCTGGAATGTCCTATCTAAAGACTATTACCAATGGTGTAGAGAGAAAAGGCTATCTTGCGGACCTTATTTATTACCAGATAAGTGGGGAAGACAGATAAGCTTAAAATTTATTGCTTATCCGCTGTCCTCATTTTTTATTTACTGTTTCATTTATCCTCTCTTTTCCGAATAAATAAGTAGTAGCAGAGAATCTAGTAAACCTAGATTTAAAAATGTGCTATAATGAAAGGAGAGAAAGTATGACTGTACGTCATCCGGGCATCAGCCCGACCAATGATTTAGTTGCTAAGAAGATTTTTAGCAATCCAGAAATCACTTGTCAATTTATCCGTGATATGTTGGATTTACCAGCAAAAAATGTGACTATTTTGGAGGGAAGTAACATTCACGTCTTGCCTTCCGTACCATATTCAGCCCAAGATTTCTATACTAGCATAGACGTTTTAGCTGAACTAGATAATGGGACACAAGTTATCATTGAGATTCAGGTACATCATCAGAATTTTTTCATCAATCGTTTGTGGGCTTACTTGTGTAGTCAGGTCAATCAAAACCTAGAAAAAATTCGCCAACGTGAAGGTGATACACACCAGAGCTACAAACACATCTCACCAGTATACGCTATCGCAATTGTGGATAGCAATTATTTCTCAGATGATTTGGCTTTTCATAGCTTTAGCATGAGAGAGGATACGACAGGTGAGGTTTTAACCATCACAAACAATGGACAAGAAAACCATCTGGTCAAGATGGCATTCTTGGAACTAAAAAAATACAGAGAAACCAGCAAAGACGAGGTTCGCAAGCCATGGTTGGAGTTTTTTGGCAACAAGCCCTTTACCCAGCAACCCGAGCGAGTCATCATCCAGGCAGACCAACTGCTAGACTATAAAAGCTGGTCCGAGGAGGACAGGAAGATGTTTAGCCAACTACGTATGCGAGAAGAACAGGCCTTGTTAGCACAGGATTATGCTTTGGAAACTGCTAGGGAGGAAGGGAAATTTTTTGCCTTCCTAGATATGGTCCACCAAGGTCTTCTGACTTCTGAGGTTGCCAGCCAGCAGTTAGGTATGACTATCTCTGAGTTTGAAGAACTATTGAAAGAGCATCGCAAATAAGAACTAAAAAAATACAGAGAAACCAGCAAAGATAAGGTTCGTAAACCGTAATTGGAATTTTTTGTAAATCAGTAAATCAATGACAGATTTTTCCGTGATAGATGGAAGAATCTGTTTTTTAGTTTACTAGATGTTCGCTCTAAAACCTAAGATAGCTTACCCTTTTACTCATGCTTTTTTGATTTCTTTGAAGTATAACCTGATTAAATTCCTATTTTACCCTATTATTGTCCCTGTTTTTTCTGGAACTTTGGGGTTATAATAGTCCTATCAAATCAAAGAATGGAGGAAGGCAATGGATAATATAATCTTTTTTATCAGTGTTTTTTTTGCTGGAATTCTTTCCTTCTTTTCTCCTTGTATTTTACCCTTGTTACCAGTCTATGCAGGGGTATTACTGGATGACAAAGATGGTGCTCAGGATTCTAGCGGAAAATTTTTAATCTCAGTTGTCAGTTTATTACGAACTCTGGCCTTTATAATAGGGCTTTCCTTTGTTTTTATCTTACTGGGCTATGGAGCTGGTTTTTTAGGCAATTTGCTGTATGCTTCTTGGTTTCAGTATGTGACGGGTGCGGTCATCATTCTCTTGGGCTTGCACCAGATGGAAGTCTTACATTTGCAAGGACTCTACAAGGAAAAAAGGCTACAATTAAAGAGACAGGGGCAAAAGGGTAAGGGCTATAGTCAGGCATTTTTACTGGGCTTGACCTTTAGTTTTGCTTGGACGCCATGTGTGGGTCCAGTTCTGGGCTCTGTTTTGGCCTTGGCGGCTTCAGGTGGTTCAGGAGCTTGGCAGGGAGCTGGTCTCATGTTGGTTTACACGCTGGGTCTAGCGCTACCATTTTTGGTTCTAGCTCTTGCCTCCAGCTATGTTTTGAAACATTTTCGAAAACTCCATCCTTATCTCGGAACCCTAAAAAAAGTGGGTGGTTTCCTCATTATTGTGATGGGAATCTTGGTGCTTTTGGGAAATGCTTCCATTTTGACTACATTATTTGAATAGAGAGGAAGAAGAAATGAAAAAATGGCAAACATGTCTCCTTGGAGTAGGCTCAATCTGTTGTTTGGCAGCCTGTTCAGCTAAAAACATGTCAGACGAGTCTACTATGAAGGAGCAAACAAAAACAGAACAAGTCAGTGCGCAAACTGTGACTAAAGGTCAGGCAGTCGCTGACTTTGAATTGATAGGAGTAGATGGCAAGACCTACCGCTTGTCTGATTACAAGGGCAAGAAAGTCTATCTCAAATTCTGGGCGTCTTGGTGTTCCATCTGTCTAGCCAGTCTTCCAGATACGGATAAAATTGCTAAGGATGCTGGAGACGACTATGTGGTCTTGACAGTGGTGTCTCCTGGTCACAAGGGGGAACAAGCGGAAGCTGATTTTAAGAACTGGTACAAGGGCTTGGATTATAAAAATTTCCCAGTTCTAATTGATCCATCTGGCAAACTTTTGGAAAGTTATGGTGTCCGTTCTTACCCAACTCAAGCCTTTATAGACAAGGAAGGCGAACTGGTCAAAACGCAACCAGGTTTTATGGATAAGGATATGATTTTAAAAGAATTGAAAGAAATGGGGTAGAGAAAAGTCATGAACGATAAAGTAAAATTGTTTGTCTTGGCAGGGATTTTTTTCCTAGCCATAACCGGTTTCTATTTTCTATTGATGCGAAATGCAGGGCAGACAGATAGCTCGCAAATTGAGAAAGCATCAGTTAGCCAAGGAGGAAAAACAGTGAAAAAAACAGAAGTGAGTAAAGATGCAGATTTGCATGAAATTTATCTAGCTGGAGGATGTTTCTGGGGAGTGGAGGAATACTTCTCGCGCGTTCCTGGAGTGACAGATGCCGTTTCAGGCTATGCAAATGGTAGAGGGGAAACAACCAAGTACGAGTTGATTAACCAAACAGGTCATGCGGAGACTGTTCATGTCACCTATGATGCTAATCAAATTTCTCTTAAAGAAATCCTGCTTCACTATTTCCGCATTATCAATCCAACCAGCAAAAATAAACAAGGAAATGATGTGGGAACCCAGTACCGTACTGGTGTTTATTACACAGATGACAAGGATTTAGAGGTGATTAACCAAGTCTTTGATGAGGTGGCTAAGAAATACGACCAACCTCTAGCAGTTGAAAAGGAGCCCTTGAAGAATTTTGTGGTGGCAGAGGATTACCATCAAGACTACCTCAAGAAAAATCCAAATGGCTACTGTCATATCAACGTCAATCAGGCTGCCTACCCCGTCATTGATGCCAGCAAATATCCTAAGCCAAGTGATGAGGAATTGAAAAAGACCTTGTCACCTGAGGAGTATGCAGTCACCCAGAAAAATCAAACAGAACGGGCCTTTTCAAACCGCTACTGGGATAAATTCGAATCCGGTATCTATGTGGATGTGGCAACTGGAGAACCCCTCTTTTCATCAAAGGACAAGTTTGAGTCTGGTTGCGGTTGGCCTAGTTTTACCCAACCCATCAGTCCAGATGTTGCCACCTACAAAGAAGACAAGTCTTACAATATGACGCGCATGGAAGTGAGAAGCCGAGTTGGAGATTCTCACCTTGGCCATGTCTTTACGGACGGCCCACAGGACAAGGGTGGCTTGCGCTACTGTATCAATAGTCTGTCTATCCGCTTTATTCCCAAAGACAAAATGGAAGAAAAAGGCTATGCTTATTTACTAGATTATGTTGATTAAGAGGACTTTCCTAAGCAGTTAGAGGAGAAATTTGCTATACTGATACTAGTAAGTTACAAAGGAGAGAAGCATGACCTACACAATCTTAATCGTAGAGGATGAATATCTAGTAAGACAAGGTTTGACCAAGCTGGTCAATGTAGCAGCCTACGATATGGAAATCATTGGTCAGGCTGAAAATGGAAGACAGGCTTGGGACTTGATCCAAAAGCAGGTGCCAGATATTATTTTAACCGATATCAACATGCCTCAGCTAAATGGCATCCAGTTGGCCAGTCTGGTACGAGAAACCTATCCTCAGGTGCATTTGGTTTTTTTGACAGGCTATGATGATTTTGATTATGCCTTGTCTGCTGTCAAACTCGGTGTGGATGACTACTTGCTTAAGCCCTTTTCTCGTCAGGACATTGAGGAGATGTTGGGGAAAATCAAGCAAAAGTTGGACAAGGAAGAAAAGGAAGAGCAGTTACAAGATTTATTGACTGATAAGTTTGAGGGAAACATGGCCCAGAAAATCCAGTCTCATCTGGCTGATAGCCAGTTTAGTTTGAAGTCTTTGGCCAGTGACTTGGGTTTTAGTCCGACTTATCTGAGCTCCTTGATTAAGAAAGAGCTGGGTCTTCCTTTTCAGGATTATCTGGTACGAGAGCGTGTCAAACAAGCCAAGCTCTTGCTCTTGACTACAGATTTAAAGATTTATGAGATAGCGGAAAAGGTTGGTTTTGAAGATATGAACTATTTTACCCAACGTTTTAAACAGATTGCAGGTGTGACACCTCGTCAGTTTAAGAAGGGAGAAGGCAGATGAAGCGTTCTTCTCTCCTAGTCAGAATGGTTATTTCTATCTTTCTGGTCTTTCTCATCCTCCTGGCTGTGGTCGGGACCTTCTACTATCAATCGAGCTCATCAGCTATTGAGGCCACTATTGAGGGCAATAGCCAAACGACCATTAGCCAAACTAGCCACTTTATTCAGTCTTATATCAAAAAATTAGAAACCACCTCGAACAGTTTGACCCAGCAGGCAGATGTTCTAACCTATGCTGAGAATCCCAGTCAAGACAAGGTCGAGGGAATCCGAGATTTATTTTTGACTATCTTAAAGGCAGATCAGGACTTGAAAGCTGTTGTATTGGTCACCAAATCAGGTCAGGTCATTTCTACAGATGACAGTGTGCAAATGAAAACTTCTTCTGATATGATGGCTGAGGATTGGTACCAAAAGGCTATTCATCAGGGGGCTAAGCCAGTTTTGACACCAGCTCGTAAATCGGACAGTCAGTGGGTCATTTCTGTCACTCAAGAACTTGTTGATGCAAAGGGAGCCAATCTGGGTGTGCTTCGCTTGGATATTTCCTACGAAACTCTGGAAGCCTATCTCAACCAGCTCCAGTTGGGGCAGCAAGGGTTTGCCTTTATCATCAATGAAAACCATGAATTTGTCTACCATCCTCAACACACAGTTTATAGCTCATCTAGTGAAATGGAGGCCATGAAACCCTATATTGAGACAGGGCAGGGCTACACTTCTGGCCACAAATCCTACGTCAGTCAGGAACAGATTGCAGGAACTGATTGGACGGTTATAGGAGTTTCTTCGTTGGAGAAGTTAGACCAGGTTCGGAGTCAGCTCTTGTGGACCTTGCTTGGGGCCAGTGTCACATCTCTTCTTGCCTGTCTCTGCTTGGTGTGGTTCAGTCTCAAGCGCTGGATTGCTCCTTTGAAGAATTTGAGAGAAACCATGCTGGAAATTGCTTCTGGTGCTCAAAATCTGCGTGCTAAGGAGGCTGGTGCCTATGAACTGAGAGAAGTGACTCGCCAGTTCAATGCCATGTTGGATCAGATTGATCAGCTGATGGCAGATGTGCGCAAGCAGGAAGAAACGACTCGTCAGTATGAACTTCAAGCCTTGTCGAGTCAGATTAACCCCCATTTCCTCTACAACACCTTGGACACTATTATCTGGATGGCTGAGTTTCAGGATAGTCAGCGGGTGGTTCAGGTAACCAAGTCCTTGGCAACCTATTTCCGCTTGGCGCTCAATCAAGGTAAGGATTTGATTTCTCTTTCTGATGAAATCAATCATGTTCGCCAGTACCTCTTTATCCAGAAACAGCGTTATGGAGATAAGCTGGAATATGAAATTGCTGAAAATCCTGTCTTTGATAAGCTAGTCTTGCCTAAACTGGTGTTACAACCCCTAGTAGAAAATGCTCTTTACCATGGCATTAAGGAGAAGGAAGGTCAGGGACATATTAGAGTTTCTGTTCAGAAAAAGGATAGAGGACTAGTCATCCGCATTGAGGATGACGGCGTTGGATTCAAAAATCCTGGCGATAGTAGTCAGAGTAACCTTAAACGTGGGGGAGTTGGCCTTCAAAATGTCAACCAACGACTCAAACTTCATTTTGGAGAAGATTATCAGATGAAGATTGATTCTGCACCCGACAAAGGAACGACGGTTGAAATATACATAAATAGAATAGAAACTAGCTAACTCCCAGTCAATTCTGGGAGTTTTATGCGTAATTGAGAAAGCTTTCTAGTTTGTCTATCTTGCTAAAAACAAGAAAAAACGATATGATAGATAATGACAAAAGAGGTATCAAGTATGAAGGAAAAAGATATTCAAAGAGAAACAAGCCAGATTGTAGAAGATGTATTGGAAAAGGCCAATTTGAAGCAGGGATCTATCTTTGTTTTGGGCCTCTCTTCTAGTGAGGTAATAGGTGGTCAGATTGGCAAGGAATCTAGCCAAGAAATTGGGGAAATCATTGTGAAGACCATTCTAGATATCCTAGAGGAAAAAGGAATTCATCTAGCTGTTCAAGGTTGTGAACATGTCAATCGAGCTCTCGTTGTTGAACGTCAGATTGCAGAACAGTTTGGTCTGGAAATCGTCAGTGTCCTTCCTACTCTTCATGCAGGAGGTTCGGGTCAATTGGCAGCCTTCAAGTTTATGCAGGATCCAGTTGAGGTTGAATTTATCAAGGCCCATGCTGGATTGGATATTGGAGACACTGCAATTGGCATGCATGTCAAGCATGTTCAGGTTCCAATTCGCCCTCTTTTGAGAGAGATTGGTCATGCCCATGTAACGGCGTTGGCTAGTCGTCCAAAATTAATTGGAGGTGCGCGTGCGCACTATCCGCAAGATTCTATTAGAAAGTCGTGAGAATGAAAAAAACAAAACAACAACTAGAAAAAATTACCAAGTATTCGATTCGTAAGCTAACTGTTGGGGTAGGTCCTGTAGCTATCGGGGCCTTCCTTTTTGGTGCCAGTACTCTTTTAGTAGATAAGGTTCAGGCCAATGAAGTTGGTGGTGCTCATAGCGTTCATTACCGTTATTTAGCGGAGCAGGAATTAACCGAGTCTGAGAAAGCCCTGATTCACCATGAGGTTCCAACAGAATTTCAAGATGATGATATTCTTTATGTAGTTTATCGTAAGAAGGCAACTAACAGTCAACAACTTCCTTACACAGGAAGTAAGGAAGTTGCTTTAGCAGGTCTTGGCTTGGCAACGGCTTCTCTAGCAGTCTTTTTGGTGTCTAAAAAAGGTCGTAGAGAAGTCCTAGGTGTTCTCTTGATTGGTTCTTTAGGAGCTAGCACTTTTGTACCTTATGGGACATTCGCATTTGAAAATAAAGAATTGCTTTCTTATAACCAAACTATTTCAGCCTCTACACATGAAGGTTTGGCTGAAGGGATTATCCACATTGATGGCTATGAGTATATCGGCTACTTCAAGGAAGCAGAACTTCATCCATCAAGCCCAGTTTCAGCTGAACAGCCTCAGTTGCCAGTAGAGAAGCAAAGTTCAAAAGAAAATGAGAAAACTGAAGTCGTTCAAGAAAGAGCTGCGGTTACTCCAGAAACTGTCGTTGAAAAACCTGTAGTAGAGACTCCAGTTGCTCCCGCTGTTGAAGAAAAACCAGTTTTTGAGAAGCCTCAGGCTAGACAGGAAGAGAGCTTGGTAGAGATTCCTTTTGAAACGATCACAAGCCCAGATGCGAATCTAGCAGAAGGACAAACTCGTATCGTCACAGCTGGAATAAATGGTCAGCGTCGCCTTGTAACCAAAGTTTCGGTGGTCAATGGTCAAGAAGTTAGAGAAGTCATCGAAGATCAAGTGGTTCAAAATCCTGTGTCGCAAGTCATTGCAGTCGGAACTAAGAAAGAGGTGCAACCTGCTCCAACTCCAGTACCACAAGCTGAACCAAGTCACCAAGTAGCTAAAGGAACCCAAGAGGCAGGTAAGGAAGGTCAATCTTTAACGCAATCCGAATTGCCAGAGACTACAGTAGAGTCTAAAGGTACCCAAGAAGAAGGTAGAGAAGGCCAAGCCCTAACGCAACCCGAATTACCAGAAGCTCCAGTTGAAGTGAAAGGTACTCAAGAAGAAGGTAAGGAAGGCCAAGCTTTAGTACAGCCAGAACTTCCTGAATATAAAGAACCAGTTTCAACTAAAGGAACACAAGAACCCGAACATGAAATGAAGTCTCCAGTGCTAGACTTACCAGAATATAAAGTAACAACTGGTACAGTTGAGAAGTCTACTGAAAGTGAACTAGATTTCACAACAGAAGTAGTTCCTGACGACACAAAATATGTGGGTGAAGAGGTAGTTGAACGTCAAGGTACTAAAGGAGTTCAAGTTACGAAAACAACTTATGAAACAGTAGAAGGTGTTGAAACAGATAAAGTCCTTTCTACAACGACAGAAGTAAAAACTCCCGCTGTTTCTAAAGTCGTTAAAAAAGGTACGAAACCTATTGAAGGAACAAAAGTTGAGACAAGAGAAGAAGTCATTCCTTTTGCTACAAAAACAGAAGATGATGACACTTTAAAACGTGGAACAACTAAAGTTGCTCAAGAAGGTGTAGACGGTAAGAAACAAATTACTGAAACCTATAAAACGATTCGTGGAGAAAAAACAAGTGAAACTCCAACAGTAGTAGAAAAAGTTATCCAAGAACCTCAAGATAAAATTATTAAGAATGGTACAAAAGGGTTAGAAAAACCAACATTACAGTGGGCTAATACTGAAAAAGATATCTTGAAGAAGAGCGCTACAGCTAGTTATACATTGAATAAACCAGCTGGAGTAGAAATTAAATCAATCAAATTAGCGTTAAAAGATAAAGATGGACAACTTGTTAAAGAAGTAACGGTATCTGAAAATAATTTAAATGCTACTTTAGATAAATTGAAATATTATCAAGGTTACACTCTATCTACTACGATGGTTTATGATCGTGGAGAAGGCGAAGAAACTGAGAAATTAGAAGATAAACAAATTCAATTAGACCTTAAAAAAGTTGAAATCAAAAATATTAAAGAAACAAGCTTAATGAGTGTGGATGCTGAAGGAAATGAAACAGATAAGAGCTTATTATCTGAAAAGCCGACAGACGTTTCTCCATTGTATTTACGTGTAACAACTCATGACAATAAAGTGACAAGACTTGCAGTAAGTTCAGTTGAAGAAGTTGTTGTTGATGGAAAAACATTGTACAAAGTTGTAGCCAAAGCTCCAGACTTAGTTCAACGTAGAGACGATGATACACTAAGCGAAGAGTATGTACATTACTTTGAAAAACAAAAAGCAGCTGAAGATAATGTTTATTATAATTTTAATGACCTTGTAAAAGCTATGCAGGCTAACAAAAATGGTACATTTAAATTAGGAGCTGATTTGAATGCAGCGAATGTTCCAACTCCGAATAAACAATATGTAACAGGAGTATTCAATGGTAATTTAACGAGTGTGGATGGAAATCGTTATACTATTCATAATATGGCTCGTCCTTTATTTGATCGTATTGAAAATGGTTCAGTTAAGGATATTAATTTAGGTAATGTTAATATTAATATGCCATGGGCTGAAAATATTGCACCTCTTGCTAGAACATTAAAAAATACTACTGTTGAAAATGTTAAAGTAACAGGTAATATTGTTGCTAAAAACGATATCGCAGGTGTTGTAAACAAATTAGACGGTCCTGGAGCTAAACTAACAAATGTTGCATTTATTGGTAATATTGATGGTGTTGGTGATCGAGGATGGAATATTGCTGGTATAGTTGGAGAAGTATGGAAAGGTCATGTCAATAAGGCATATGTAGATGCAAATATTACAGCGAATAAAGCGCGTGTGGCGGGTGTTGCATCGACTGTTGATAATGGTTCTGATCCAAATGGTATTGGTAAGTATGGTACTGTACGAAACTCGGTTACTAAAGGAACAATTAAAGTAAAAACACCTGTTGAGGTTGGTGGTTTCATTAGTAAAAACTGGGCATGGGGTAAACTTGAAGATAATGTTTCGATGATGAAAGTCGAAAATGGTGAAGAATTCTATGGCTCAAGAGATATAGATGCCGAGGATGGTTACTTTACCAATAATGCTCTGGATAGAAACTTTGTTGTAAAAGATGTTAGTACAGGTGATCGTTCATTTAAACGTTCTCGTTCTAATAGAATTAGAGAAATAGAGTTAGAAGAAGCGAATAAGAAGATAGCCGCATTAGATATCACAGCCGATAAATTCGAAATTGCTCCACTTGTGGAAGACAAACTGAACCTAGTGAAACCAAAATCTGATACGTATAAAGAAATTCAAGATTATAAAGCAGATCGTGAACTTGCTTACCGTAATATTGAAAAACTTCAACCATTCTACAATAAAGAATGGATTATCAATCAAGGAAATAAAATTCCTGCAGGTTCTAAATTATTAACGACTGAAGTATTATCTGTAACAGGTATGAAAGATGGTCAATTCGTGACTGACTTATCTGATGCTAGTCACATTATGATTCACTATGCGGATGGTACTAAGGAAGAAAAAGTTGTCACACGTAAAGCTGATTCTCAAGTTCAACAGGTTCGTGAATACAGTATCGAAGGTCTTGGTGACGTCGTTTATACACCAAATATGGTTGTTAAAGATAGAACACAATTAATCAACGATATTAAAGCTAAATTAGATAGCGTTCAATTGATTTCACCTGAAGTGCGTGCGTTAATGGACAAACGTGGTAAAGCTGAAGAAAACACTGATGCTCGTAAAGATGGTTATATTAAAAACCTATTCCTTGAAGAAAGCTTTGAAGAAACGAAAGCTAATTTGGATAAATTAGTTAAAGCTTTAGTCGAAAACGAAGACCATCAATTAAACGGTGACGAAGCAGCTATGAAATCCCTTGTCAAGAAAGTCGATGAAAACAAAGCTAAAATTATGATGGCTCTTACTTATTTAAATCGTTATTATGGATTTAAATACAATGATATGAGCATTAAAGATCTTATGATGTTCAAGCCTGATTTTTATGGTAAGAACGTTAGCGTTATCGATAGATTGATTCAAATTGGTTCTAGTGAGAAAAACTTAAAAGGTGATCGAACTCAGGATGCTTACCGTGATGTAATTGCGGGAGCAACAGGCAAAGGTAACTTGAACGACTTCTTAACATATAATATGAAACTGTTCACAGAAGATACGGACATGAATGTTTGGTATAAGAAGGCTGTATCACACACTAACTATATTGTTGAGAAACAATCATCTAACCCTGATTTTGCTAATAAGAAATATCACTTATACGAAAACTTAAATAACGGTGAGCATGGACGTTATATCCTACCACTTCTTAATACGAAAAAAGCTCATATGTTCTTGATTTCAACCTATAATACACTAGCATTTAGTGCATTTGAGAAATATGGTAAGAAAACTGAAGCTGAACGTGAAGCGTTCAAAAAAGAAATCGATTTACGTGCACAAGAACAAATCAACTACTTAGACTTCTGGTCTCGCTTGGCGGCTGATAATGTACGTAATCAGTTGTTGAAATCTGAAAATATGGTTCCATCGGCTATCTGGGATAACCAAGAGGTTCCTGGTCATGGATGGGCTGACCGAATGGGTCATAATAAGAATGGTGATTATGCTCCAGTTCGTGAGTTCTACGGACCTACAGGTAAATGGCATGGATATAACGGTATGGGTGCATATGCTTATATCTTTGAAAGACCACAAAATTCAGAGGCTGTTTACTATATCATCTCAAGTATGATTAGTGATTTTGGTACATCTGCATTCACTCACGAAACAACACACATCAATGACCGTATGGCGTATCTAGGTGGATGGCGTCACCGTGAAGGTACTGACGTAGAAGCATTTGCCCAAGGTATGTTGCAATCGCCGTCAGTTTCAAACCCAAATGGTGAATATGGTGCGTTAGGTCTTAATATGGCATATGAACGTCAAAATGATGGAAAACAATGGTATAATTATAATCCTAACATGTTGGATAGTCGTGCGAAGATTGACCATTACATGAAGAACTATAATGAAGCTCTTATGATGCTTGACCACTTAGAAGCCGATGCGGTAATCGCTAAGAATGATGGAACGAACGACAAGTGGTTCAAGAAAATGGATAAAGAATGGCGTTCAAACGCTGACCGCAATAGCCTAAAAGGTGAACCGCACCAATGGGATAAACTTCGTGACCTAAACGACGCTGAGAAAGCTGAGAAAATTACAAGCATCGACCAATTAGTTGATAATAACTTTGTAACAAAACACGGTATGCCAGGGAACGGACGTTATCGTGCTGAAGGTTTCGATACTGCGTATCAAACAGTAAATATGATGGCAGGTATTTACGGTGGTAACACAAGTCAAAGTGCTGTTGGTTCAATCTCGTTCAAACATAATACATTCCGTATGTGGGGTTACTTCGGATATGTTAATGGATTTGTTGGCTACGCTTCTAACAAGTATAAACAAGAATCTAAAGCAGCTGGTAGACCGGGTCTTGGTGATGACTTTATCATTGAGAAAGTGTCTGGTGGTAAATTCCACACACTAGAAGAGTGGAAGAAAGAATGGTTCAAGGAAGTTAAAGCTAAAGGTGAAAAAGGCTTTGTTGAAATTGAAATTAATGGTGAGAAAATTTCAACTTATGCAAGACTTCAAGAGTTGTTCAACAAAGCGGTTGAAAATGACCTGAAAGCTGGTAATTCAAACCAAACAGTTGCACTTAAAGAAAAAGTTTACAAACAACTCTTGCAAAAATCAGATGGCTTTGCTGGTGATTTATTCACTAAAGCATAATCAATAGTAAGAAAATAATAAAAAGGTAGATCAGCTTTGTCTGAATCTGCCTTTTTATGCTATACTTGAAATATGCATAGAAAAACAGTGATTGATTTTAGGGCTTTGGGGGAGAGATACACTTTTACCAAGCCTATCAAAGAGTTAAAAACGAGAGATTTAGCAGAAGTGGCAGATTTGCTGGCACAAGTGGAAAGCTACCAGGAGCAAGGCTATTATGTGGTGGGCTATGTCAGCTACGAGGCTGCACCTGCTTTTGAAGAGAAACTAGCAGTTCACAAGGCTCCCTTACTGGACGAGTATTTGCTTTACTTTACTGTTCACGATAAGGTGGAGACCTCCCCTATTCCTCTGACTTATGATGAGGTTGATTTGCCTTCAAATTGGCAGGAAGTAACATCTGCAGATGACTATGAAAAAGCCATTGCTCAGATTCATCATCATTTGCGGCAGGGGGACACCTATCAGGTTAACTACACCGTCCAACTCAAGCAGGACTTAAGTGCTGATCCTTTTGCTATCTACAATCGTATGGTGGTAGAGCAGGAGGCAGGCTACAATGCCTATGTGGAACATGATGACATGGCAGTGATTTCCATGAGTCCAGAACTCTTTTTTGAGCAAAATGACCGAGAATTAACGACGCGACCAATGAAGGGAACAACTCAGCGGGGAGTGACTGAACAAGAAGATCTTGAACAGGCTAGTTGGTTGGAACAGGATCCCAAAAATCGCTCTGAAAACATGATGATTGTGGACCTCTTGCGCAATGATATGAATCGTATTTCCGAAGTGGGCAGTGAGCACGTGGAGCGTCTGTGCCAAGTGGAGCAATATTCGACTGTCTGGCAGATGACTTCGACCATCAAGAGTCAATTGCGAGAGAATGTTGACCTTGTTGAAATCTTCCGTTCTCTCTTTCCTTGTGGTTCCATAACGGGTGCACCCAAAATTGCAACCATGGAAATCATTAAGGACTTGGAACCACAACCGCGTGGAGTCTACTGTGGAACCATTGGTCTCTTGCTTCCAAATGGGCATCGGATTTTCAATGTTGCCATTCGGACCATTCAACTCTACAAGGGGCAAGCTATCTATGGAGTAGGCGGAGGCATTACTTGGGATAGCACATGGGAATCTGAATACCGTGAAGTTCATCAAAAGGCAGCTGTTCTCTATCGGAAGCAAGCTCGTTTTCAGCTGATTACTACTGGAAAAATCAGCCAGAAGAACTTGCTGTTTGAGAATCAACATATAAAAAGACTGAGAAAAGCTAGTCGGTATTTTGCCTTTCCTTTTGAGGTAGAAGAAGTGAGACAAAAGATAGAGGAAGAGTGTCAGGCTTGTGATGCTAATCAAGATTACCGCTTGCGAATCTCTCTCAGCAAGTCTGGAGAGATTGAAGTCAGTCGCCAAGCCTTAACACCCCTCAGTACAAGTTTCTATCAAGCTCAACTTTGTCTGCAGGAAGCGGATTTACAGCAAGCCTTCACCTACTTCAAAACGAGTTACCGACCGCATTTAAACTTAGGGGGGCAAGAGAAGATTTACCACAATAAGTCTGGAGAACTGCTTGAGACTTCTATCGGAAATTTGATTCTGAAAATAGCTGGGAAACTCTACACACCGCCTATCCGACTTGGTATCTTACCAGGAATTTACCGTCAGTATTTGCTGCAAACAGGACAGGTAGAAGAGAAAATCTTGACTTTAGCAGATTTAGTCCAAGCAGAAGCTATTTACGGCTGTAATGCAGTGAGAGGCTTGTATGAATTAAGCCTAGAGGAGAACTAAATGAAACTGGTATTTTTACACGGGTTAGGGCAGTCAGCAGAGAGTTGGAAAGAAGTTCGGAATCTACTGACAGATTATCCTTCTGAGGCTATCGAGTTATTTCCTTCTACAGTTAGCAACTATCAACAAGCCAAGGAACGAGTTTATCAGCATCTAGCTCAAGAGACAGAACCTTTTATTTTGGTTGGATTGTCTTTAGGTGCGGCCCTGGCACTAGAACTTTCCAGTTATGATTTACCAAATCTTAAAGGTTTAGTTTTGTCAGGTTGCCCTCTGAAATTAGCTGGAAATATCTTATTTAAAATCCAGTTTATGATTTTTAAACTACTTCCAAAAAGTTTTTTTGAAAAACGGGGAGCAAACAAAGATTTTATGGTCGGAGTTTCTGAGGAATTGAAGACACTTGATTTAACAGATATATCAAGAACTTGTCCTTATCCAACCTTACTAATTTGTGGTAGCAAAGATAAACCGAATCTTAGTTCTATGAGAAGTATTCATAAACTAATATCAGAATCCCAATTTCAGATTATCCCAGACGGCCCTCATGTTTTGAATAAGGAAAAACCAAAAGAGTTTGCAGAAATAACCAGAAGTTTCCTTGAATTGCTGAAATAAGTTTGATAAAATACTATTGAAATCGATATCATAATTATGGGAGAAAAAATGAACAAACGTCTATTTTTAAAAATGAGTTTGGCTAGCTTGCCAGTTTTAGTCTTGTTTTCACAACCTGTGTTAGCAGAAGAAAACATTCATTTTTCTAGCTGTAAGGAAGCTTGGGCGAATGGATATTCAGATCTTCATGAGGGGGATCCTGGTTATTCTGCCAAGTTAGACCGTGATCATGATGGTGTAGCTTGTGAATTGAAAAATGCCCCAAAAGGTGTTTTCAAAGCAAAACAATCAACGGCGGCTCAAACTGATACAAGTTCAGCAACAACAAGTGGCTGGGTTAAGCAGAATGGTGCTTGGTACTACTTTGATGGAAATAGTAATCCAGTAAAAAATGCTTGGCAGGGAAACTATTACCTGAAAGAAGATGGTCAAATGGCGCAGAGCGAATGGATTTACGATGATTCTTATCAAGCTTGGTATTACTTGAAATCAGATGGATCTTATGCAAAGAATGCATGGCAAGGAGCTTACTACCTTAAATCAAACGGTAAAATGGCCCAGAGTGAATGGGTTTATGATGCTACTTACCAAGCTTGGTATTATCTAAAATCAGATGGATCTTATGTTTATAGTGCATGGCAAGGGAATTACTATTTGAAATCAGATGGTAAAATGGCTAAGAATGAGCGAGTTGATGATGGACGTTACTATGTAGATGCTTCAGGTCTTTGGAAACCATAATACAGAATAAAATCCAGAAAGTTAATGCAAACCTTTGCATAAGGAACTAAATTTTGTTATACTAGTACTGTAAGCATTTTCAGTTAATTCATAATGAAAAAGGAGAATATGATGAGTCAAAAGATTATTGGGATTGACCTTGGTGGAACTTCTATCAAATTTGCAATCTTGACAACAGCAGGAGAAATCCAAGAAAAATGGTCTATCAAGACTAACATTTTGGATGAGGGAAGTCATATCGTTGATGATATGATTGAGTCTATTCAACACCGTTTGGACTTGCTTGGATTGGCAGCAGCAGACTTCCAAGGTATCGGAATGGGATCACCAGGTGTGGTTGATCGTGAAAAAGGAACTGTTATTGGTGCCTACAACTTGAACTGGAAAACTCTTCAACCAATTAAAGAAAAAATTGAAAAAGCCTTGGGTATTCCATTCTTCATCGATAATGATGCCAACGTGGCAGCTCTTGGTGAACGTTGGATGGGTGCTGGAGATAACCAACCAGACGTTGTCTTTATGACACTCGGTACTGGTGTTGGTGGCGGTATTGTCGCTGAAGGAAAATTGCTTCATGGTGTTGCTGGTGCAGCAGGTGAACTTGGCCACATCACTGTTGACTTTGACCAACCAATCGCATGTACTTGTGGAAAAAAAGGCTGTCTTGAGACAGTAGCTTCTGCAACAGGGATTGTTAACTTGACTCGTCGCTATGCTGATGAATACGAAGGCGATGCAGCCTTGAAACGCTTGATTGATAACGGAGAAGAAGTAACTGCTAAGACTGTCTTTGATCTTGCAAAAGAAGGAGACGACCTTGCTTTGATCGTTTACCGTAACTTCTCACGTTACTTGGGAATTGCTTGTGCTAATATCGGTTCAATCCTTAACCCATCAACAATCGTAATCGGTGGCGGTGTGTCAGCTGCAGGAGAATTCCTTTTACAAGGTGTTCAAAAAGTCTACGATGAAAATACTTTCCCACAAGTACGCACATCTACTAAATTAGCTCTTGCAACTCTAGGAAATGATGCTGGAGTTATTGGAGCAGCATCACTTGTATTGCAATAAAATAATAAAAGAGGAAAAATGCTAACCTAGAGTTAGTAATGTTCCTCTTTTCTTTTTTATGCTATACTAGTTAGGACAATGAATGAGGTAAAACGAAATGACAAAAGCAGATACGATTTTTAAAGAGAATATTGAACGAATCCTCAAAGACGGTGTCTTTTCTGAGCAGGCACGTCCTAAGTACAAGGATGGAACTGTTGCTAACTCCAAGTATGTAACTGGTGCCTTTGCCGAGTATGACTTGGCTAAGGGGGAATTCCCCATCACAACCTTGCGCCCAATCGCTATCAAATCCGCTATCAAGGAAGTGCTCTGGATTTACCAAGACCAGTCAAATAGCTTAGAGGTGCTTAATGACAAATACAATGTTCACTACTGGAATGACTGGGAAGTGGGAGATACGGGAACCATCGGTGAGCGCTATGGTGCCGTTGTTAAGAAACACGATATCATCAATAAGCTTCTCAAGCAGTTGGAAGCCAACCCTTGGAACCGCCGCAATATCATTTCGCTCTGGGATTACCAAGCTTTCGAAGAAACAGATGGGCTACTCCCGTGCGCCTTTCAGACAATGTTTGATGTCCGCCGTGTTGATGGGGAAATCTATCTGGATGCGACCTTGACCCAGCGTTCTAACGATATGCTGGTGGCCCACCACATCAATGCTATGCAGTATGTGGCTTTGCAGATGATGATTGCCAAACATTTTGGCTGGAAGGTTGGGAAGTTCTTCTACTTTATCAACAATCTCCATATCTATGACAATCAATTTGAACAAGCTCAGGAATTGCTTCGTCGTGAGCCGTCAAACTGCCAACCACGCTTGGTTTTGAATGTTCCTGATGGGACTAATTTCTTTGATATCAAAGCAGAAGATTTTGAGTTGGTGGATTATGACCCTGTCAAGCCACAGTTGAAGTTTGACCTAGCTATTTAAAAGAATAGAAAAAAGAAGTTGAGACAATAAATCCCAACTTCTTTTATTTCTTAACGTGATACGCGGCGACGAGCTGCTTTTTTACGGTTTTCTTCGATGAAAGCTGCTTTTTGTTCTTCTGGTTCAATCACCTTCTTTTTAAATGCGTATACTGCACCTGCGACTGCAGCGACAGTCCCTGCGACACCTGTTACAAGACCTTTAGCGAATCCTTTAGCCATGAGTCTTCCTCCTTTATATTCTATACCAGCCAGCCTCCTCAAGAGGTCACATTTTTCTGACTGACCTTTTTGTGTTATAATAATAGTAACGAAAAAATGGGAATTTTTCAAGGAAAAAAGATGAAAACAAAAATAATTGTGATTGTTGGACCGACTGCTGTTGGAAAAACGGCTCTTGCCATTGAAGTCGCCAAGCGCTTTGGTGGCGAGGTTGTGAGTGGCGATAGTCAGCAGGTTTACCGCGGTTTAGATATTGGGACAGCTAAGGCTAGTCCAGAAGAACAGGCAGCTGTTCCCCATCATTTAATCGATGTTAGAGAGGTAACCGAGTCTTACTCGGCTTTTGATTTTGTTTCAGAAGCTAAGATGGCTATTGAGGATATTCACAGCCGTGGCAAGCTAGCCATTATAGCTGGTGGAACTGGGCTTTATATCCAGAGCTTGCTAGAAGGTTACCATCTAGGTGGGGAGACTCCCCATGAGGAGATTTTAGCTTATCGGGCTAGTTTGGAGCCTTATACAGATGAGGAATTAGCTCATCTTGTGGAGCAAGCAGGCCTTGAAATTCCCCAGTTTAATCGTCGTCGTGCTATGCGTGCCTTGGAAATTGCCCATTTTGGTCAGGATTTGGAAAATCAAGAGACCTTGTATGAACCTCTGATCATCTGCTTGGATGATGAACGCAGTCAGCTTTATGAACGTATCAACCACCGAGTGGATTTGATGTTTGAGGCTGGTCTTTTGGATGAGGCTAAGTGGCTTTATGACCATTACCCTGATGTGCAGGCTGCTAAAGGCATTGGCTATAAGGAACTTTTTCCTTATTTCCGTGGGGAGCAGACCTTGGATGAAGTGAGTGAGAGTCTCAAACAGGCTACCCGTCGTTTTGCCAAGCGTCAGCTGACCTGGTTCCGTAATCGCATGCAGGTCACCTTTTATCAGATTGGAGAGTCTGGTGTGCAGGAGCGTATTTTTAGCCAGATTGAGGATTTTTTAGATGATTGAAACAGAGAAAAAAGAGGAGCGAGTCCTGCTCATCGGTGTGGAATTGCAGGGCATGGACAATTTTGACCTCTCTATGGAAGAATTGGCCAGTCTAGCCAAGACAGCTGGGGCAGTCGTTGTAGATAGCTACAGGCAAAAACGTGAAAAGTATGATTCTAAGACCTTCATCGGCTCTGGTAAGTTGGAAGAAATTGCGCTCATGGTGGATGCAGAAGAAATCACCACTGTTATCGTTAATAATAGGCTGACTCCACGGCAAAATGTCAATCTAGAGGAAGTTCTGGGTGTCAAGGTCATTGACCGTATGCAGTTGATTCTAGATATCTTTGCCATGCGGGCTCGAAGTCATGAAGGCAAACTCCAAGTGCACCTAGCCCAGCTCAAGTATCTCTTGCCCCGTTTGGTTGGTCAGGGGATTATGCTCAGCCGTCAGGCAGGGGGAATTGGTTCCCGTGGACCTGGTGAAAGCCAGCTGGAGCTGAACCGTCGTAGCGTTCGCAATCAAATTACAGATATCGAGCGCCAGCTCAAGGTGGTTGAGAAAAATCGGGCCACAGTCAGAGAAAAACGTCTAGAGTCGAGTACCTTTAAGATTGGTTTGATTGGTTATACCAATGCTGGGAAATCAACTATCATGAACACCTTGACCAGTAAGACCCAGTATGAAGCAGATGAGCTATTCGCAACTCTGGATGCGACAACCAAGAGTATCCATCTGGGTGGCAATCTCCAAGTGACTTTAACGGATACGGTTGGCTTTATCCAAGATTTGCCGACAGAGTTGGTGTCCAGTTTCAAGTCAACCTTGGAAGAAAGCAAGCATGTGGATCTTCTAGTTCATGTTATCGATGCTAGCAATCCTTACCATGAGGAGCATGAAAAAACAGTCCTTTCCATCATGAAAGACCTGGACATGGAAGATATTCCTCGCTTGACCCTTTATAATAAAGCGGATTTGGTGGAGGATTTTACGCCGACCCAAACGCCTTATGCCCTCATTTCTGCCAAATCTGAGGATAGTCGTGAGAACTTGCAATCTCTATTTTTAGAGAAAATCAAGGATATTTTTGGAACCTTTACCCTACGCGTGCCTTTTTCAAAATCCTACAAGATTCATGATTTAGAAAGTGTTGCGATTCTTGAAGAACGTGATTATCAGGAAGACGGCGAAGTGATTACAGGCTACATTTCCGAGAAAAATAAATGGAGGTTAGAAGAATTTTATGATTGATATTAAAACGTTGGCTCTAAAATATGGGGGCTATACGAGTCTAGACAAGGTCTATCTGGATCAACTTCTAGCTGGTAAAACAGAGCAGGAGCAATTGACTCTTATCACACCTCCGCCAAGTGTAGTCAATGCTTACTTTGCAGAACTATATCAAAAAAAGAGTCCTCAAGCTGCGACGGATTATTTTGCGGAACTCAGTCAGGAACTGAATCTTTACAATGCTGAACCAAGTTTCGCCTTAGAAAACAAGCCCTTTGTTCGGCTTAATCTGTCTGGTAAATCCTTTGGTTTCTGCTATGAGAGTGAGGGTCTTGGTCGAATTTTCTCTGAAAATGAGGAGAAGATTTCAGATGACTTGCTCTTTGAAATTGCGCAAATTTTTCCTCATCAGCTAGTCTTTGAGGAGTCTGGCAAGATTTATATGAAGGCTGTCGGGGACGAGGAAGTTGTGAGCGTGGAAAGTCTTACAGCTTTGACTGATTTGGAAATCTTAGCAGATGGTCGCAAGCGTTTTAAAGGCTCTAGCCAAGAGGATTTATTGCAAGAAGCTGTTGCTTTTTCTGGCAAGCGCTATTTCCAATCGGAAAACCGCACAGCCATGTTATATATTGATTAATTAGAAAGTATCGAATGGATATTCAATTTTTAGGAACGGGGGCTGGTCAGCCCTCTAAAGCCCGCAACGTTTCAAGTCTCGCCCTGAAACTCTTGGACGAGATTAACGAAGTCTGGCTCTTTGACTGTGGAGAAGGTACGCAAAATCGAATTCTTGAAACGACAATTCGACCACGTAAGGTCAGCAAAATCTTTATCACCCACCTGCATGGAGACCACATTTTTGGCTTACCAGGTTTCCTTTCTAGTCGAGCCTTTCAGGCTAATGAAGAGCAGACGGATTTGGAAATCTATGGACCTCAAGGGATCAAGTCCTTTGTATTAACCAGCCTTCGTGTGTCGGGTTCGCGCCTGCCTTACCGTATTCATTTTCATGAGTTTGACCAAGATTCTTTAGGAAAAATCCTTGAGACCGATAAATTCACTGTGTATGCAGAGGAGCTGGACCACACAATTTTCTGCGTTGGCTATCGTGTCATGCAAAAGGACTTGGAAGGTACCTTGGATGCTGAAAAGCTTAAGGCTGCTGGCGTCCCATTTGGCCCACTTTTTGGAAAAATCAAAAACGGTCAGGACGTTGTTTTAGAAGATGGAACTGAAATCAAGGCAGCAGACTATATCTCAGCTCCACGTCCAGGTAAGATTATCACCATTCTAGGTGATACCCGCAAAACCAATGCTAGTGTGCGTCTAGCTGTTAATGCCGATGTCCTAGTTCATGAGTCCACTTATGGCAAGGGCGATGAAATAATTGCTCGTAATCATGGTCACTCTACTAACATGCAAGCTGCACAAGTAGCGGTAGAAGCAGGTGCCAAACGCCTCTTACTCAACCACATCAGTGCTCGCTTTCTCTCAAAAGATATCAGCAAGCTCAAAAAAGATGCGGCAACGATTTTTGAAAATGTCCATGTGGTCAAAGACTTGGAAGAAGTGGAAATCTAAAAGATTGGGAAAGGAACAGTATGCCTACTATTCTCATTACAGGAGCTAGTGGTGGTCTAGCTCAAGAAATGGTCAAACTCTTGCCGAATGACCAACTGATTTTGTTAGGTAGAAACAAGGAAAAAATGTCGGAGCTATATGGAAACCATCCACAAGTAGAATTGATTGAAATCGATATTACCGATGACTCAGCCTTAGAAACTCTGGTAGCAGACCTCTATCTCCGCTATGGCAAGATTGATGTTTTAATAAACAACGCTGGTTACGGGATTTTTGAGGAATTTGACCAGATTTCCGACCAAGATATTCACCAGATGTTTGAGGTCAATACCTTTGCTCTGATGAATCTGTCTCGTCGCCTTGCGGCTCGAATGAAGGAAAGTCGAAAAGGCCATATCATCAATATTGTTAGCATGGCAGGTTTGATTGCTACTGGTAAGTCTAGTCTCTACTCTGCTACCAAGTTTGCGGCCATTGGTTTTTCAAATGCTCTGCGTCTCGAACTCATGCCTCATGGTGTTTACGTAACGACGGTCAATCCAGGACCAATCCGTACAGGATTTTTCGACCAAGCCGACCCAGATGGCACCTATCTCAAGTCGGTTGAACGTTTCCTGCTAGAACCAGATGAAGTGGCTAAAAAGATTGTCAAGATTATAGGGAAAAACAAACGAGAACTCAATCTCCCAGTCTTGTTGAACTTGGCCCACAAATTTTATACCCTCTTTCCCAAGCTAGCTGATAAGTTGGCAGGGGAAACTTTTAATTATAAGTAAAAAGAACCAATGTGCAGGTTGTTGCTAGCCTACATATTGGTTCTTGTCATTTCTTAACTATCAAACTGGACTTCTTCTAGGAGATAGTCGATAAAGCGTTCGCCCATCTTGGATAGGCTGGTTTTTTCATGCTGGATATAGACCAGCTCAATGGAGTCGTCAATATCCAATGGGATAGAAACGATATTGTCTCCGTTGAGGTTGCTGTTCAAAATCCCTGTCGCAATGGTATAACCATCTAAACCAATCAAGAGATTAAAGAGGGTGGCACGGTCACTAACTACGATGGATTTCTTGTGGTGTTCTTGTGAAAGGATTTCCTCTGAAAAGTAGAAGGAGTTGTGAGTCCCTTGGTCATAGCTGAGGTAAGGGAAGTTTTCCAAATCAGACAGTTTAACCTTGTCTTTCTTTGCCAGAGGGTTGGTCTTGCTGACAAAGATATGGGGTTGGGCTGTGAAAAGATGGTGAGCCAGCAGGTGGTTGTCATCTAGCATTTTGGTTAAAACATCACGGTTGTAGCTGTTTAAGAAGAGGACACCGACCTCACTACGGAAGTTCTTGACGTCATCGATAATCTCCCAAGTCCGCGTTTCACGAAGGAAGAGCTCGTATTTTTCCATATCGCTTTTCTTAAGTAGCGATACAAAGGCATTGACCACAAAGGCATAGTGCTGCGATGAAACGCTAAAGAGTTCGCGGTGGGCAACAGGATTTTTATAGCGTTCTTCCAGAAGCTGAGTTTGCTCGACAACCTGACGGGCATAAGAGAGGAACTCCATGCCATCACGGGTCAAGGTAATACCTTTGGGATTGCGGATAAAGATTTCAATGCCCATCTCATTTTCCAAATCTCGAACAGCATTAGAAAGACTCGGTTGGGTAATGAAAAGTTGTTTAGCTGCCTCATTCATAGAGCCAGTTTCGACGATTTTGATAATATAATGTAATTGTTGAATTCTCATGTTTTTATTGTACCACACTTACGTCAGAATCGCCAAGGAAGATAGGAAAATCAGGAGCATTGTGTAAGTCTCTTCTTGAAAAAAACACAAAATTTTGCTAGAATGAAACTTATGAAAACATTCTATGATGTGCAGCAATTCCTCAAACGATTTGGTATTATTGTTTACATGGGAAAACGCTTATATGATATTGAACTGATGAAGCTGGAACTCTCTCGGATTTACGATGCAGGGTTGATGGATAAACTAGACTATCTAGAAGCAGAAGCGGTTCTTCGCAGAGAGCACAAGGTAGAATTGGATTATAATGAGAAAAATGGAGAAAAGAACTAATGGTTACTTGGATTTTGTGGGCACTTATACTGGCAATGTTGGCATGGATGGGCTTTAACTATTTTCGTATTCGCCGTGCGGCTAAAATCGTAGACAATGAGGAGTTTGAAGCCTTGATTCGTACAGGTCAATTGATTGATTTGCGCGACCCAGCAGAATTCCATAGAAAACATATCCTTGGTGCCCGCAATATTCCTTCAAGTCAGTTGAAGACTAGTCTTGCAGCTCTTCGTAAGGATAAACCAGTCCTTCTTTACGAAAACCAACGTGCGCAGCGGGTTACAAATGCAGCACTTTACTTGAAAAAACAAGGTTTTTCTGAGATTTATATCCTTTCTTATGGTTTGGATTCTTGGAAAGGGAAAGTCAAAGTCGAGAAATAAGAAAACGAGCTTGGATATTTTCCAAGCTCATTTTTTAACCACTTTTTCTGAGAAAGTCACGAATGCTTGCTAATTCTTCCGAGTTTAGAGGGCGATAGTCTCCTTCTTGAAGATTGTCATCCAAACTCCAAGGCCCAAAATGAGTACGTTTGAGAGAGGTGACTTTGACACCAACTGAGAGGAACATTTTCTTGACTTGATGAAATTTTCCTTCTGAAATGGTGATAGAGGCTTGACTGATAGAAGGACTTGCAGATAGAATCTCTAGCCTAGCAGGTTTACAGGCAGTGCCATCTAAAAAGACAATTCCTTTTTGAAAGGCTTGGATATGATTAGGCGTCAGGAGACCATTAACCTTAACTTGGTAGGTCTTATCGACATGATATTGAGGATGAAGGAGTTGAAAACCCAAAGGACCGTTATCGGTCACGAGGAGGAGACCAGTCGTATCTCGATCCAGTCGACCGACGGCATAGAGTTTATCAGACTGGATGTCAGGTGGAAGGAGATCCATAACGGTTGGAAGTTCCTTGTCTTTATTGGCTGTCACGACACCAGCAGGTTTATGAAGTATGAGGTAGGTGTGCTCATAACCTTGAATGATTTGTCCCTGAAAAAGGAGTTCTTGTAGCCCTGTATCGATATTCTGGGCTAGGGAGCGGGCTGGGCAACCATCGACTAGAATTTCCCCTTTGAGAAGTGCTTGTTTCATGGCTTTTCGACTGATTTTTTCTTGGGCTAATAAATTATCTAAACGCATACTGTGCCTATCTTATCATAAGTTGTTTGCTTTGAAAAGGCTTGACGTGAAAAGAAAAGTACAGTGAAAACATTTACACTTGCTTGAATTATGTTATTTACTTGAAAATATGGTATAATCGTTCAGTTAGAAAATAAATTTTGAATACTATAGAGGAAATCATGACAAAATTAAGAGAAGATATCCGTAACATTGCGATTATCGCCCACGTTGACCACGGTAAAACAACCCTCGTTGACGAATTATTGAAACAATCAGAAACGCTTGATGCACGTACTGAATTGGCAGAGCGAGCTATGGACTCAAACGATATCGAAAAAGAGCGTGGAATCACCATCCTTGCTAAAAATACAGCTGTTGCCTACAACGGAACTCGTATCAACATCATGGACACACCAGGACACGCAGACTTCGGTGGAGAAGTTGAGCGTATCATGAAAATGGTTGACGGTGTTGTCTTGGTCGTAGATGCCTACGAAGGAACCATGCCACAAACTCGTTTCGTATTGAAAAAAGCCTTGGAACAAGACCTTGTCCCAATCGTGGTTGTTAACAAAATCGATAAACCATCAGCTCGTCCAGCTGAAGTAGTGGACGAAGTCTTGGAACTTTTCATCGAGCTTGGTGCAGATGATGACCAGCTTGATTTCCCAGTGGTGTATGCTTCAGCTATCAACGGAACTTCTTCATTGTCAGACGATCCAGCTGATCAAGAAACTACGATGGCACCAATCTTTGACACAATTATTGACCATATCCCAGCTCCAGTAGATAACTCAGATGAGCCTTTGCAGTTCCAAGTCTCACTTTTGGACTACAATGACTTCGTTGGACGTATCGGTATCGGTCGTGTCTTCCGTGGTACTGTTAAGGTTGGGGACCAAGTTACCCTTTCTAAACTAGATGGCACAACGAAGAACTTCCGTGTTACAAAACTCTTCGGTTTCTTTGGTTTGGAACGTCGTGAAATCCAAGAAGCTAAAGCAGGTGACTTGATTGCCGTTTCAGGTATGGAAGATATCTTTGTCGGTGAAACCATTACTCCGACAGACGCAATTGAAGCTCTTCCAATCCTACACATCGATGAGCCAACTCTTCAAATGACTTTCTTGGTCAACAACTCACCATTTGCTGGTAAAGAAGGTAAATGGGTGACTTCTCGTAAGGTAGAAGAACGCTTGCAGGCAGAATTGCAAACAGACGTTTCCCTTCGTGTTGACCCAACTGATTCACCAGATAAATGGACTGTTTCAGGACGTGGAGAATTGCACTTGTCAATCCTTATCGAAACGATGCGTCGTGAGGGATATGAACTTCAAGTATCTCGTCCAGAAGTTATCGTAAAAGAAATCGATGGTGTGAAATGTGAACCATTTGAACGTGTTCAAATCGACACTCCAGAAGAATACCAAGGATCTGTTATCCAAAGTCTTTCTGAACGTAAGGGTGAAATGTTGGATATGATTTCAACTGGTAATGGTCAAACTCGTCTGGTCTTCCTTGTTCCAGCGCGTGGTTTGATTGGATATTCAACTGAGTTCTTGTCAATGACTCGTGGTTACGGTATCATGAACCATACCTTCGACCAATACTTGCCATTGATTCCAGGTGAAATTGGTGGACGTCACCGTGGTGCCCTTGTTTCTATCGATGCTGGTAAGGCTACAACTTACTCAATCATGTCTATCGAAGAACGTGGAACAATCTTTGTCAACCCAGGTACTGAGGTTTACGAAGGAATGATCATCGGTGAAAACTCTCGTGAAAACGACTTGACAGTTAACATCACTAAGGCTAAACAAATGACCAACGTTCGTTCAGCTACTAAGGACCAAACAGCTGTTATCAAGACTCCTCGTATCTTGACACTTGAAGAGTCTCTTGAGTTCTTGAACGATGATGAGTACATGGAAGTAACGCCTGAGTCTATCCGTTTGCGTAAACAAATCCTTAACAAGGCAGAGCGTGAGAAAGCTAACAAGAAGAAAAAATCAGCTGAATAAGAGCTAGAAAGAGATAAAGATGGTTTATTTAATCATAGGACTCCTCTTATTACTACTCTATGTATTTGCGACACCAGAAAGCATTAAAGGGACAGTCAATATCGTCCTTGTCGTCTTTGCTTTTGTAGCACTCTTGATTTTATTAATGCTGTCAGTCCTGCAAATCTTTCAGCTACCGACAGAATTCTTTATTGCAATCGCCATGCTCTTCCTAGCATACTTTAGCTTGCGAGATATTACCCTCATGTCGGTTAATAAAAGTAAAAGAAGATAAAAAGAGAGTTTCGGCTCTCTTTTTTGCTTGTTAGAATGGCTAATCTGAGCATTTTCATTTAGAATTATTTCCATAAAAATGGTAAAATAGTAAGAGTAGAAATGGAGTTCGAGACATGAAAGTAATAGATCAATTTAAAAATAAGAAAGTCCTTGTTTTAGGCTTGGCCAAGTCTGGTGAATCTGCAGCACGTTTGTTGGACAAGCTAGGTGCCATTGTGACAGTAAATGATGGCAAACCTTTTGAGGACAATCCAGCTGCTCAAAGTTTGTTGGAAGAAGGAATCAAGGTCATCACAGGCGGTCATCCTTTGGAACTCTTGGATGAAGAGTTTGCCCTGATGGTGAAAAATCCAGGTATCCCCTACAGCAATCCCATGATTGAAAAGGCTTTGGCAAAAGGTATTCCAGTCTTGACTGAGGTGGAATTGGCTTACTTGATTTCAGAAGCACCGATTGTTGGTATTACTGGCTCAAATGGAAAAACGACCACAACGACTATGATTGGTGAAGTTTTGACTGCTGCTGGGCAACATGGTCTCTTATCAGGAAATATCGGCTATCCTGCTAGTCAAGTGGCCCAAACTGCGACAGATAAGGACACGCTTGTCATGGAACTTTCTTCTTTCCAACTCATGGGCGTTCAAGAATTCCATCCTGAGATTGCAGTTATTACCAACCTCATGCCAACTCATATCGACTACCATGGTTCTTTTGAGGAATATGTGGCAGCCAAGTGGAATATCCAGAATAAGATGACAGCAGCTGATTCCCTTGTTTTGAACTTTAACCAAGACTTGGCAAAAGAATTGGCTAGCAAAACACAAGCCACTGTTGTTCCATTTTCAACACAGGAAAAGGTTGATGGTGCTTATCTGGAAGATGGCCAGCTCTACTTCCGTGGAGAAGTGGTCATGGCAGCTAGTGAAATCGGAGTTCCAGGTAGTCACAATGTGGAAAATGCCCTTGCTACTATTGCTGTAGCCAAGCTTCGTGGTGTGGATAACCAAACCATCAAGGAAACTCTTTCTGCCTTTGGTGGTGTTAAACACCGTCTCCAATTTGTGGATGAAATCAAGGGTGTCAAATTCTATAATGATAGCAAGTCAACCAATATCTTGGCAACTCAAAAAGCCTTGTCAGGATTTGACAACAGCAAGGTCATCTTGATTGCAGGTGGTTTGGACCGTGGGAATGAGTTTGACGAATTGGTGCCAGACATTACTGGACTCAAGAAGATGGTCATCCTTGGTCAGTCTGCCGAACGTGTCAAACGAGCAGCGGATAAGGCTGGTGTCGCTTATGTGGATGCCACTGATATTGCAGATGCGACCCGCAAGGCTTATGAGCTTGCGACTCAAGGAGATGTGGTCCTTCTCAGCCCTGCCAATGCTAGCTGGGATATGTATGCTAACTTTGAAGTACGTGGCGACCTCTTTATCGACACAGTAGCGGAGTTAAAGGAATAATATGAAAAAAATTGTCTTTACAGGTGGGGGGACGGTTGGACACGTCACCCTCAATCTTTTGTTAATGCCCAAGTTTATCGAAGATGGCTGGGAAGTCCACTATATCGGGGACAAGCGTGGTATCGAACACCAAGAAATCCTCAAGTCAGGTTTGGATGTCACTTTCCACTCCATTGCGACTGGGAAATTGCGTCGCTATTTCTCTTGGCAAAATATGCTGGATGTCTTCAAAGTTGGTTGGGGAATTGTCCAATCGCTCTTTATCATGTTACGACTTCGTCCACAGGCCCTTTTCTCAAAGGGAGGCTTTGTCTCAGTACCTCCTGTTATCGCTGCGCGTGTGTCAGGAGTGCCTGTCTTTATTCATGAATCTGACCTGTCTATGGGCTTGGCCAATAAAATTGCCTATAAGTTTGCGACTAAGATGTATTCAACCTTTGAACAAGCTTCAAGTTTGTCTAAGGTCGAGCATGTGGGAGCAGTGACCAAGGTTTCGGACAAAAAAAATCCAGAACTCGATGAATTGGTGGATATTCAAACCCACTTTAATCCCAAATTGCCAACGGTGTTGTTTGTCGGTGGTTCTGCAGGTGCTCGTGTCTTTAACCAATTGGTGACAGACCATAAAAAAGAGCTGACAGAGCGCTACAATATTATCAATCTAACTGGAGATTCTAGCCTGAACGAGTTGAGCCAAAATCTCTTTCGTGTTGACTATGTGACCAATCTCTATCAACCTTTGATGGAATTGGCTGACATTGTTGTGACACGTGGTGGAGCCAATACGATTTTTGAGCTCTTGGCCATGGCAAAATTACATGTCATTGTGCCGCTTGGTCGTGAAGCTAGTCGTGGTGACCAGATTGAAAATGCAGCCTACTTTGTTAAGAAAGGCTATGCAGAAGAGCTTCAAGAAAGCGATTTGACCTTGGATAGTTTGGAAGAGAAGCTTTCTCACTTACTAAGCCACAAGGAAGACTACCAAGCTAAGATGAAGGCTTCTAAGGAATTGAAATCTCTAGCAGATTTTTATCAATTATTGAAAAAAGATTTATCATAAGGAAAGTAAATGTCAAAAGATAAGAAAAATGAGGGCAAAGAAATCCTCGAAGAATTTAAAGAGTTATCAGAATGGCAGAAACGAAACCAAGAATACCTGAAAAAGAAGGCTGAAGAAGAGGCAGCCCTAGCTGAGGAGAAGGAAAAGGAAAGACAAGCTCGAATGGCTTCAAAATCTGAAAAGTCAGATGAAACCGAGGACCAAGAGAGTGAATCTGATCCAAAAGACCCAGAATCAGCTAAGGAAGATGCTAAAGAAAAAGTAGAAGAGTCAGAAGACGTCAAAAAAGAAGTAGCCAAAGAAGAACCAAAATCCAAAGAGCCAAAGAAAGAGGATAAAAACATTGCTAAAAAGGCTACAAAGAAAAAATCAGCCAAAGCAAAGATTCCTGGCCTCCATATCTTGCGAGCCTTAACGATTTTATTACCAAGTCTGCTTTTATTGATTGTCTCTGCCTACTTACTCAGTCCTTATTCGACTATGAAGGATATCCGTATTGAGGGAACGGTACAAACTACGGATGATGATATTCGACAGGCTTCAGGCATTCAGGATTCCGATTATACGATTAACCTTCTGCTAGATAAGGAAAAATATGAAGAGCAGATCAAGTCCAACTATTGGGTTGAATCAGCTCAGCTTGTTTATCAATTTCCAACTAAGTTTACTATCAAGGTCAAGGAATACGATATTGTGGCCTACTATGTTTCTGGTGAAAATCATTATCCTATTCTTTCCAGTGGTCAGCTTGAGACCAGTTCTGTGAGCTTGGTTAGTCTGCCAGAAACTTATTTGTCAGTTCTCTTTAATGACAGCGAACAAATCAAGGCCTTTACATCAGAACTTTCTCAAATTAGCCCAGAACTCAAGGTGGCTATCCAAAAGGTGGAACTAGCCCCAAGTAAGGTCACTTCAGATTTAATTCGATTGACCATGAATGATTCGGACGAAGTCTTGGTTCCCCTGTCTGAAATGAGTAAGAAATTGCCTTACTATAGTAAGATTAAGCCACAATTGTCAGAACCGAGTGTGGTCGACATGGAAGCTGGAATCTACAGCTACACTGTGGCGGATAAATTAATTATGGAGGCAGAGGAAAAAGCCAAACAAGAGGCCAAGGAAGCTGAGAAGAAACAGAAAGAGGAAGAGAAGAAAAGGCTGGAAGAACAGCAGAATAAATTGGAAGAAGAGAAGAAAAAATTGGAGGAAGAAAGCAATCGAAACCAAACAAGTCAGCGTTCATCACGTCGCTAGGTTTAGCTTTTCTCCTATAACTCTTTAGTTGCCATGTTTTTACTTGACAAGTGCTAGTAGAAATAATAGAATAATAGAAAACCTTTAAAGCAGTCCAGAGAGGCAGCTAAGGTTAGACGGTGAAAGGGTGGAGACTACCCATTTTTCGTGGAACCTTGCTGTTGGCAGGTTCCTTTTTTCGTGGCTTCTTGTGGCCAGACTCTCTCACTAGCAAAGGTAAAAGGAGAAACCTATGCGAGAACATCGTCCAGTCATTGCTCTTGATTTTCCTAGTTTTGAGGCAGTCAAGGAATTCTTAGAACTTTTTCCAGCAGAAGAAAGCCTTTATCTCAAGGTAGGGATGGAGCTCTATTACGCAACAGGGCCTGAGATTGTGTCCTACTTAAAAGGTCAGGGTCATAGTGTCTTTTTGGATCTCAAGCTGCATGATATTCCTAATACAGTTAAATCAGCCATGAAGGTATTGTCTCAGCTTGGTGTGGATATGACCAATGTTCATGCGGCTGGTGGTGTAGAGATGATGAAGGCTGCGCGTGAAGGTCTTGGAAGTCAAGCAAAATTGATCGCTGTAACGCAGTTGACATCAACATCAGAAGCCCAGATGCAGGACTTTCAAAATATCCAAACAAGCCTACAAGAGTCTGTGATCCACTATGCCAAGAAGACAGCTGAAGCAGGCTTGGATGGTGTCGTTTGCTCGGCACAGGAAGTTCAACTTATCAAGCAGGCCACCAATCCAGATTTTATCTGTCTGACACCAGGGATTCGCCCTCAGGGAGTTGCAGTTGGAGACCAAAAACGTGTGATGACGCCAGCAGATGCCTATCAAATCGGTAGTGACTATATCGTAGTGGGACGTCCCATTACCCAAGCTGAAGATCCTGTTGCAGCTTATCATGCCATCAAGGATGAATGGACACAGGACTGGAATTAAAAAATAGATTATAAAAATAAAAGGAGAAGATCATGACACTTGCTAAAGATATCGCTAGCCATCTCTTGAAAATTCAAGCAGTTTACCTAAAGCCAGAGGAGCCTTTCACTTGGGCATCTGGTATCAAGTCGCCAATTTACACGGATAACCGTGTGACACTTGCCTATCCAGAAACTCGTACTCTCATCGAAAATGGTTTTGTGGATGCTATCAAAGAAGCCTTTCCAGAGGTTGAAGTGATTGCAGGAACTGCAACAGCAGGGATTCCACACGGAGCTATCATTGCTGATAAGATGAACTTGCCATTTGCCTATATACGTAGCAAACCAAAAGATCATGGTGCAGGTAACCAAATCGAAGGTCGCGTGGCTCAAGGTCAAAAAATGGTAGTGGTTGAAGACCTTATTTCAACTGGTGGTTCTGTTCTTGAAGCCGTAGCAGCAGCTAAGCGAGAAGGAGCAGATGTGCTTGGAGTTGTAGCGATTTTCAGTTACCAATTACCAAAAGCAGATAAGAACTTCTCAGATGCAGGTGTCAAACTTGTGACGCTTTCTAACTACAGTGAACTCATCCATCTAGCTCAAGAAGAAGGCTATATCACGCCAGAAGGATTGGACCTTCTAAAACGTTTTAAAGAAGACCAAGAAAATTGGCAAAATGCCTAATACTCAATGAAAATCAAAGAGCAAACTAGGAAACTAGCCACAGGCTGTACTTGAGTACGGCAAGGCGACGTTGACGTGGTTTGAATTTGATTTTCGAAGAGTATAAGACATAGAAAATCAGGTAGTCACTAGGATTACCTGATTTTTTTGTGATTTTCGAAGAGTATTAGTCGACTTTTCCACCTTCAACAACTAGGTCATCTGCTTTAGCAGCGTCGCCGTAGGTTGGGTGAAGTGTTTTTTCATATGCCTTGTGGAAGAAGTTTTCCTTGCCTAATTTTTCAATATCTTTATTGATGAAGTCTAGCAATTCTTGGTTGCCTTTTTGAACTGCTGCTGCGATGGTATCTGGATTACCGAGGGAAGTAATTCCTACTTCAAAGCCTTTGTTTTCAAGCGCCCAAGCTAGGACTTCCGTATTGTCAGTAGAGAAGGCATCTCCACGTCCGTCAAGAAGGGCTTGGTAAGAGTCACTGTATTGGTCGTATTTTTGGAGTTTGATTTCTGGATGATTCTTTTCAAAATAAGTCTCAGCAGTCGTTCCTTTTGTGACAATCAAAGTTTTACCTTCCAATTGTTTGACGTCTGTAATGAGACCAGTCTTAGGTGATACGACACCAAGAGAAACTTTCATGTAAGGAAGGGCAAAATCAACTTGTTTCTTACGTTCATCAGTCACTGTAAAATTGGCAAGAGTAATATCCACCTTGTTTGAAATCAAGTATTCAGCACGGTTGGCAGCATCGACGGAAACGTACTTAACCTTCACACCAAGGTCTTGAGCTAGTTGGTTCCCAAGTTCAATATCGTAACCTTTGTAAGAACCGTCATTGTCAACGTAACCAAACGGTTTCTTGTCTCCAAATACGGCGATTCGTAGCTCACCGCTTTTTTTGATTTCATCGATTGTGCGAGCCTTGGCGGTAGTTTTGCCAGACGATGAACCAGCATTTCCACCTGAGCTACAAGCTGTGACAAAGATAAGGGCAAAGGCAAGTGCCAAAACAGTTAAGAGTGGTTTGATTAGTTTCATAAGAATCTCCTTTATAGATATGAGCCAAATTGGCTAAAGTCAAAGACGTTTAAAAATTCTTGCGCTCGTTTGGTTTGCGGATTGGTAAAGAAGGCTTGAGCCGTTCCTTCTTCAGCGATTTTCCCTTGGTCGAGGAAGATAATTCGATCAGCAATGGCTTGGGCAAACTGCATTTCGTGAGTTACTAAAATCATGGTACGGCCTTCTTGAGCCAAGTCATTGATCAGTTCCAGAACCTCACGCACCATTTCTGGATCCAGCGAAGCCGTCACCTCATCAAAGAGGATAATTTCTGGATGCATGAGCAGGGCACGAACAATTGCAACCCGTTGCTTCTGTCCACCAGACAATTGACGGGCAAAGCTATGTTGTTTTTCCAGCAATCCAACACGTTCCAGTAATTGCAAAGCTTCTTCCGTTACTTCCTTCTTATCTCTTCCCTGAGCCTTGATAGGCCCTAGGATGAGGTTTTGTAGGACATCTAGATGGGGAAAGAGTTCATAGCTTTGAAAGACCATGCCAATCTTTTGGCGAACGAGGTGAAAGTCCTTTTGATTGCCAATAATGGACTGGCCATCCAGAAGGATATCTCCACCTTGAATACTTTCTAAGCCATTGAGGCAACGAAGGAGGGTGCTTTTCCCACAACCAGATGGTCCTAGAATAACCACAACTTCCCCTTTTTTGATATCTAGAGAAAGACCTTGGAGGATAGGATTGTCTCCGAAGGATTTTTTTAGTTCCTTGATTTCTAAAATAGTTTCAGACATTTAGTTCCTCCAATGTTTTTCTAAGTGTGTGGATAGTTTGGAAATAGGGAAGCAGACTGCGAAATACAAGACCAGAATGGTTCCATAAATCCAAAAGGAAGCAGTTGGGATAGTCAAGCGATTGCTATCAATGATTTGCTGTCCAACCTTGGTCACTTCAACAACCCCAATCAAAACGACTAAAGAAGTGGTTTTGATCATCCGAGTGACAAGGTTAATGGCCTGCGGTAGCAGTCTTCTCAAGACCTGTGGGATGATGATGTGGTAGTAAAGTTGAACATTGGTCAAACCTAGCGCCTGTCCGCTTTCAAACTGATGCTTAGGGAGGGAAGTGATAGCTCCACGGACCAAGTCCCCCATTTCAGCTGTTCCCCAGAGGGTAAAAACGATAATAGCAGAAGTCTCGCCTGAGATATTGATATTAAAGTTTCGAGCCAGACCGAAATAAACGATGAAGAGTAGCACTAGTTGGGGCATGATACGGATGAATTCTAGATACAATCGTGTTAAAAATCGCACGATTCTAGAATGGGAGGTCATGACAATTCCCATGACTGTCCCGAACATCATAGATAGAAGGACAGACAGGATAGAAATCCCAATCGTAACGCCTAATCCCTGTAAAATCCGCAGGAGATTATTTCCCTGAAAGAGTACTTGGATTCCCGAATCCTGCATGGCGGAGCCTCCTTTCTATCCAGCTAAAGATCAGTGAGATGGGCAGCAGCATAATCAGATAAGCAATTACTAACATGGCCAGTGCAATGTCTGTCTCATAGTAGAGCCCAATCAAGTCCTTGGCGACGTACATGAGGTCTGCCAAAGCTACTGCTGAGAAAACAGAGGTTTCCTTGATGAGGAAAATGACATTGGCACTAAAAGAGGGTAGGGCCACCGCTGTTGCTTGCGGAAGAACCACATAGCGAAAGACCTGTACAGGTGTCAGACCGATGGCTAATCCAATCTCGTGCTGGGTTTGACTGACGGCCTCCAGTCCGCTTCGGAAAGATTCTGCCATATAGGAACCTCCTAAAAAGACTAATCCCAGAGTAGCACAGACTTCCGAAGATAGGACAATCCCTATTCGAGGAAGACCGAAGTAGAGAAAGAAGAGTTGAATCAAAAGGGGTGTGTTGCGTGACAATTCGATGTAGGCTGTCGCTATTTGCGTCAAAACAGGGATGCGGTAATGTCGGATGATACTAACGATTAAGCCGAGCAGAAAGGATCCCAGAATCCCCCAAACTGCAATATGCAAGGTCAGAAGAAATGCCTTTTGATATAGTGGTAGATATTGTTCAACAATGGACCAATCCAAAAATAGAACCTCCCATCTAGAAATAATATAGTTATTGTAGCATTTAAAATCTCCTTTGGATAATATGTATTTTTTATTGCTGTTATAAGGATTTTTTATCATAGACAGAATCTTTCTGAAATTTCCAAACAAAATATTTGAAAAGTTTTGAAAAAAGAGTTAAGATATTTTTGTAATACACAAAGAAAACGCTTACTTATTAAGGAGGGCATTTTATGTCATACAAAACAAGCAATGCAGAAGGTCATGTAGACTTCATCAATACCTATGATTTGGAGCCCATGGCGCAACAAGTGATTCCTAAAGCAGCCTTTGGCTATATCGCTAGTGGAGCGGAAGATACTTTCACTTTACGTGAGAATATTCGTGCCTTTAACCACAAACTCATCGTTCCGCATACACTTTGCAATGTAGAAAATCCAAGTACAGAGATTGAATTTGCAGGTGAAAAACTATCTTCACCAATCATTATGGCACCTGTTGCTGCTCATAAATTGGCAAATGAACAAGGTGAAGTGGCTACTGCGCGTGGTGTGCATGAGTTTGGTTCGCTATATACAACTAGCTCTTACTCTACTGTAGACCTTCCAGAAATTACGGAAGCTCTTCAAGGGACACCTCACTGGTTCCAATTTTACTTTAGTAAGGATGACGGGATTAACCGACATATCATGGACCGTGTGAAGGCTGAAGGTTATAAGGCGATTGTCTTGACTGCAGATGCTACTGTAGGGGGCAATCGTGAGGTGGACAAACGTAATGGTTTTGTATTCCCAGTTGGCATGCCGATTGTTGAAGAATACCTGCCAGAAGGTGCTGGTAAATCAATGGACTTTGTTTACAAATCAGCTAAACAACGCTTGTCTCCACGTGATGTAGAATTTATCGCTGAATACTCAGGATTACCAGTTTACGTTAAAGGACCACAATGCCGTGAGGACGTTGAACGTTCGCTTGCTGCAGGTGCCTCTGGTATCTGGGTAACTAACCACGGTGGCCGCCAAATTGATGGTGGACCAGCTGCCTTCGACTCACTTCAAGAAGTCGCTGAAGCAGTTGATAAACGCGTGCCAATTGTCTTTGACTCAGGTATTCGTCGTGGCCAACACGTCTTTAAAGCCTTGGCTTCAGGAGCAGACTTGGTAGCTATTGGCCGCCCTGTTATCTATGGTCTGGCTCTCGGCGGTAGCGTTGGTGTACGTCAAGTCTTTGAACACTTGAATGCAGAATTGAAGACAGTCATGCAATTATCTGGAACTCAGACTATTGAAGATGTCAAACACTTCAAACTCCGTCATAACCCATACAACCCAACCTTCCCAGTTGACCCTCGTGACTTAAAATTGTATTGATAAAATGATTGCCTCCACTTGATGTGGAGGTTTTTCTTCGTGTATAGAAAAATTAAATCGTTTTCAGAAATTATATAAATATATTTTCCAGTCAAATATCTTGCTAGGGCTTTCATTTTTTGCTATACTGGTGCAGTAATTAAATAATAAAGACATTTGGGGTGCTTTAGGCTGAGATTATACCCATTGAACCTGATACAGTTAAGACTGGCGAAGGGAAATGTGAAATGGTTTTGTATTATAGAAACTAACCATCTAATCTTGTAAGCTGAACTCTAATTCTTGATTGTAATTGGAGTTTTTTTGTTTATAAAAACTGGATAGGCTTGTTAAGGTAGCTCTCTGCAAATGCCCTCGGTGTTCTTTAAAAGAATCAAGTGGAATTACGATTTTGCTTGGTATTTCTTGGTGTTTTATTAATTACTAAGGAGTAAAGAGAGGAGAAGTAAATATGGAAACACAAGACTATGCATTTGAGCCAGGTTTGACTGTTGGAGAATTATTAAAAAACAGTCAGAAGGATTGGCAGGCTGCAATCAATCATCGTTTTGTTCAGGAACTTTTTGCGGGGACAATTGAGAATAAGGTCTTAAAAGACTACCTGATTCAAGATTATCACTTCTTTGATGCCTTCTTATCCATGCTGGGTGCTTGCGTAGCCCACGCAGACCAGCTTGAATCCAAGCTTCGTTTTGCCAAGCAACTAGGCTTTCTTGAGGTAGACGAAGACGGTTATTTCCAAAAGGCTTTCAAAGAGTTAAAAGTAGCAGAGCATGACTATCTAGAAGTGGACTTGCATCCTGTAACAAAGGCATTTCAGGATCTTATGTATTCGGCAGTGGATTCATCAGATTATGCTCATCTTTTGGTCATGCTGGTCATTGCAGAAGGTCTCTATTTAGACTGGGGCTCTAAAGATTTGGCACTACCTGAAGGCTATATTCATTTGGAATGGATCAATCTCCACAGAGGTCCTTTCTTTGCAGAGTGGGTTCAATTTCTTGTTGATGAACTCAATCGTGTCGGGAAAGATAGAGAAGATTTGACAGAACTTCAGAAACGGTGGAATCAAGCGGTCGCTTTAGAATTAGCCTTTTTTGATATTGGCTATGATGCCTAGAGAAGGTTCATGATATTTACAAATTTGATGAGGTAGATTATTCAATGTAACTGAAAAAATTTCTTAACGAAAGATAGAGATAAATCGAAATCAGTAGATCGTATAAAGTGAAAAGGAAGGATTTCAATATGACAAGTTTAAAATTATTAAAAGAAAAAGCACCATTGGTTATCTGCATCACCAATGATGTTGTAAAAAATTTCACAGCAAATGGATTAGTAGCACTGGGGGCATCACCAGCCATGAGTGAATTTCCAGCAGATTTAGAGGATTTGTTAAAGTATGCTGGTGGTTTATTAATAAACATAGGAACATTGACAGATGAAAATTGGAAATTATACCAAGCTGCTCTGAAAATTGCAGAGAAATATAATGTCCCAGCAGTTTTAGATCCTGTAGCCTGTGGAGCAGGATCTTATAGAAAAAAAGTATCCGAAGATTTAATAAATAATTACAAACTCGCAGCGATTAGAGGAAATGCTGGAGAGATTGCTTCTTTAGTGGGAATAAATGTGGCATCTAAAGGAGTAGATAGTGCGGGAGTAGATAATATTGACGAAATTGCTCTAGCAGCAAATGAGAAGTTCAATATTCCTATAATAGTAACAGGTGAAGTGGATGCCATTGCGGTAAATGGAGAAGTGGTAACGATTCATAATGGTAGTGCTATGATGCCAAAAGTTATTGGGACAGGATGCTTATTAGGTGCTGTAGTAGCAAGCTTTATCGGACTAGAAAAAGGTCAAGAATTGAAATCATTAGAAACAGCAATGTTGGTTTACAATATCGCTGGAGAAATGGCAGAAAAACGTCCAAATGGGCATCTTCCTGGAACATTTAAAGTTGAATTTATAAATGCCTTATATGAGATTACAGATGAAGATGTAAAGGAATTCAAAAGAGTGAAGTAAGATGTTTCATAAAGAATTACTAAAACTATATTTTATTTGTGGAACGACTACTTGCCAAGGAAAAGATTTATATAGAGTCGTCGAGGAAGCCTTAAAAGGTGGTATAACCTTATTTCAATTTCGTGAAAAAGGTGAGGGAGCCTTAGAAGGTAAAGAAAAAGTCGAATTAGCAATAAAACTACAGGATCTTTGTAAAAAATATAATGTTCCATTTATCGTTAATGATGATATCGATTTGGCAATGGAAATTGACGCTGATGGCGTACATGTAGGACAGGATGACCTTGGAGTTGATGAAATTAGAAAATTGATGCCAGATAAAATAATTGGTCTTTCTATAAAAAACGAGGAAGAATTTCAACAATCAAAAGTTGAATATGTAGATTATGTTGGTGTTGGTCCTGTATTTGATACCCAGTCAAAAGAGGATGCTGGTGGCGCTATAGGTTATGAAGGTCTTAAATTGATGAGAAAACTATTGCCACAAATTCCCTTAGTTGCAATTGGTGGGATACAGACGCAACATATTAAAGACATTATGAAGACCAATGTTGACGGTGTTTCAATCATTTCAGCAATATCGTATGCAAAAAATATAGAAAAAACTGTTCGGGAAATGAGTGAGCAATAGGTATCTATCCTTGGATTCTAAGTAAATGGAAGTTTTCCTTTTCTAAAAAGATATGTCCAGATTCAGTTCAAATAGCTAATCCATCAAATAAGTCATTTATTTTTTGCAAAAGAAAGATCTGCTGTCTTTTTGAGTACAAGGCTGTATTTCCAGTTCAATTTCTTGAACTAGAATAAATCGTCTGTTAAAATAATTATATAATTAAATAATAAAGACATTTGGGGTGCTTTAGGCTGAGATGATACCCATTGAACCTGCTACAGTTAGTACTGTCGAAGGGAAATGTGAATAGTTTTTTCTTGAGAAAGAAAAAACCATCTAATTTTGTAAGCAAAACTCTAATTCTTGTGTGTGATTAGAGTTTTTTATTTTTTATTAGATAGACTAGATGCAGAGTATGATGGCAGGTCTCTCTTAAATGCCCTATTGTCTTAAAAGGAGTTTTTTATGTTGAAAAAATGGCAGTTAAAAGATGTTATTTTACTTGCTTTCTTGTCTATCTTTTTTGGTGGCGTTTTTGTAGGTTCAGGTTATCTGTTTGATATCCTCACTCTGATTTTAGCCCCTCTTGGTTTACAGGCCTTTGCCAATGAAATCCTCTTTGGTCTCTGGTGTATGGCTGCGCCCATTGCTGCTATCTTTGTTCCAAGAGTGGGAAGTGCAACGATTGGAGAAGTGCTAGCGGCCCTTGCTGAAGTCCTTTATGGTAGCCAATTCGGTCTAGGTGCCCTTTTGTCTGGCTTGGTTCAAGGTTTAGGAAGTGAACTTGGTTTTATCGTAACCAAGAATCGCTATGAAAGTTGGCTCTCTCTAACTGCCAATAGTATTGGGATTACGCTTGTTAGCTTTATCTATGAATACATTAAGTTAGGTTATTACGCCTTCTCCCTTCCTTTTGTCCTTTCCTTGCTTGTGGTACGCTTTATTTCTGTCTTTTTCTTCTGTACTATCTTGGTTCGTGCTATTGTCAAACTCTATCATCAGTTTGCAGCTGGAGGCAAGGCATAGATGGGCCTGGAACTACGAGCGATTCAGTCTCCAATCTTCTCTGAGCCAATTGACTTTGCTTTTCATGCGCAAGCTTTTACCTTGTTAGTTGGGAGCAGTGGTTCAGGAAAATCCAGTCTCTTTCAAATAATTGCCCAAGTCAGTTCTCTTCCCTATAGCGGTCAAGTCCTGATAGATGGGAGCGAGGTCAGTCAGCTTTCTATCATCGAACGTGTTCAGACGGTTGGTATTCTCTTTCAAAATCCCAATCATCAATTTACCATGGAGAACTTGTTTGAGGAGTTGATTTTTACCTTGGAAAATATTGGGTATCCCATTCAGGAAATTGATTCTAAAATAGCAGAGGTGGTTCAGCAATGTCGCTGCAAGGCGATCTTGCACCGTCCAATTCATCACTTATCAGGTGGAGAAAAGCAAAAGGCTGCTTTGGCTGTTCTCTTTGCTATGAATCCTAGGGTCTATCTCTTGGATGAGCCCTTCGCTTCCATTGACCGCAAGAGTAGGATAGAGATATTGGAGATTCTAAAAGAGTTGGTCTCTGATGGGAAGACAGTTATTTTATGCGACCATGATTTGACGGACTATGAATCATATATCGACCATATGGTGGAACTAAGAGACGGACAACTAAGGGAAATAAATCAAATCCCTGCCTCTGAAATGACAAAGGTTGCTTCAAAGGAAGTTGCTTCTAGTCCAGAACTATTCCATATGGATAGAACGACTTGTGAGCTGGGGAATCGCTCCCTCTTTTCGATTGCTGATTTTACATTCTACCAAGGGATTTCCTGTATCCTGGGTGACAATGGTGTCGGGAAATCAACCCTCTTTCGCTCCATTCTACAGTTTCAGAAGTATAAAGGGCGCATTACTTGGAAGGGGACAGTTCTGAAAAAGAAAAAGAGTTTGTACCGTGACTTGACGGGTGTTGTTCAGGAAGCTGAGAAGCAGTTTATCCGAGTTAGTTTACGAGAGGAACTTCAATTAGATAGCTCAGATTCTGAAAGAAATCAGCGAATTCTTCAAGCTTTACGATATTTTGATTTGGAGCAGGCACTCGATAAGAGTCCCTATCAATTAAGTGGTGGCCAGCAAAAGATTCTTCAGCTCTTGACCATCTTGACTAGTAAGGCTTCTGTGATCTTGCTAGATGAACCTTTTGCAGGTTTGGATGATAGAGCTTGCTATTATTTTTGTCAGTGGATTGTGGAGGAGAGAAATCAAGGAAGAAGTTTTCTGATCATTAGCCATCGTTTAGATCCCTTGATCTCTGTGGTTGATTATTGGATTGAGATGACTAGTCAGGGTCTCAGTCATGTGAAAGAAGTGACTATCACCAAACCACTCACATCTCAGAGTAGCAATACCCAAGGGGAGGTGAGATAGTATGGTCAAAGTAGCAACCCAGACACCGATTATCAGTCTCTTTTTGCTAATTTTATCGCTGGAAACATCTTTCATTCCTTCGATTGCTCTGAATCTTTCGGTAGTTGCATTTTGTATTCTCTTTATGCTCTATTACCGTAGATTTAAAGTATTGGCTTGGATGATTCTGCTCGCCATTTTGCCATCTTTGGCTAACTACTGGGCAGTTCAGTTACATGGAGATGCTTCGCAGGCAGTCATGCTTGGAACGAGGGCCTTTGTGACAGTTTGTATAGGCCTTGTCTTTGTTTCCTCTATTTCCCTAAAAGAGCTTCTCTTGTACTTGGCTCAAAAGGGGTTATCACGCTCTTGGGCCTATGCCTTGATTGTGGTATTCAATTCCTTCCCCCTTATTCAGCAAGAAATCAAGTCCCTCAAAGAAGCTTGCTTATTACGTGGTCAAGAACTACACTTTTGGTCGCCCTTGATTTACAGTAAGGTTCTGATGACGGTCTTTAGGTGGCGCCATCTTTACCTGAGAGCTTTGTCTGCGCACGGATATGACGAACATGCACAGGTGGAGAATAGCTATCGAACTTTTTATATTCCTAAAAAAACAACATTAATCTACCTGCTTTTCTTTTTATTGCTTCAAACCAGCCTATTTTTATAAAGGAGTTATTATGGAATTTACAGATATTGCGATGGAATTATCCAAGGAAGCTTGGCAGGCCTCCTTTCATCACCCATTTGTATTACAGTTGCAAGAAGGGAATTTAGACCCGTCCATTTTCCGCTATTACCTGATTCAGGATGCCTACTATTTGAAGGCCTTCTCAGAAGCTTATCACCTCTTGGCTGATAAGACTTCAAATCAAGAGATGAAAAGACTCTTGAAACAAAATGCCCAGAGTCTAGTGGAAGGTGAGTTATTTATCCGCCAACAATTTTTCAAGGAATTGGGAATCAGCGACCAGGAAATGGAGCAACATCCAATCGCTCCAACCTGCTATCATTATATTTCGCACATTTATCGGCAATTTGCAGAGCCAAACTTGGGCATTGCTTTTGCAAGCTTACTTCCTTGTCCTTGGTTATACCATGATATAGGCAAATCACTTAATCTTAAACCATCACCAAATCCTCTCTACCAACAATGGATTGAAACTTATATTACGGATGAGTTAGAGCAGCAGATTAGAGAGGAAGAAGCGTTGGTCAATCAGCTCTATCGAGAAAGTGATGAGACAGACAGGAAAAAAATGCTAGATGCCTTCCACATCAGTGTTCACATGGAAGCTAAGTTTTGGGAAATGGCCTACCAACACCAAACCTGGAAGAGCGATTTACAGTCTTTAGAAAAAGGAGAATAATAAACATGAGAAAGCACCAATTACAAATTCACAAATTAACCATTTTATCCATGATGATTGCCCTTGATGTAGTCCTTACTCCTATCTTTCGGATTGAGGGAATGGCACCGATGTCCAGTGTAGTCAATATTCTAGCAGGAATCATGATGGGACCTGTTTATGCTTTGGCTATGGCTACAGTGACAGCCTTTATCCGTATGACGACTCAAGGTATTCCGCCTTTAGCTCTCACAGGAGCGACTTTTGGAGCCCTTCTAGCGGGTCTCTTTTATAAGTATGGTCGAAAATTTCACTTTTCTGCCTTGGGAGAAATTGTGGGAACAGGTATTATTGGTTCTATTGTGTCCTATCCTGTTATGGTACTCTTTACAGGATCGGCTGCTAAGCTTAGCTGGTTTATCTATACTCCTCGATTTTTCGGAGCAACCTTGATTGGTACAGCGATTTCCTTTATTGCCTTTCGATTTTTAATCAAGCAGGAATTCTTTAAAAAAGTGCAGGGATATTTCTTTGATGAAAGGATAAACTGATGCAGGAATTGACAAATCCTTTTCCTCTGGGAACGACTTCCCTCATTCACTGCATTACCAATGAGATTTCTTGTGAGATGCTTGCCAATGGGATTTTGGCTCTGGGATGTAAACCAGTTATGGCAGATGATCCCCGTGAGGTTCTTGATTTCACTAAGCAAAGCCAGGCACTCTTCATCAATTTGGGGCATTTGTCTGCTGAGAAGGAAAAATCGATTCGTATGGCAGCTTCGTATGCAAACCAATCTTCTCTCCCGATGGTAGTAGATGCGGTTGGCGTAACAGCTTCATCCATTCGTAAGAGCTTAGTTAAAGACCTTTTAGACTATAGACCCACAGTCCTTAAAGGAAATATGTCGGAAATCCGAAGTCTTGTTGGTTTAAAACACCACGGAGTTGGGGTCGATGCGAGTGTTAAAGATCAAGAAACTGAGGATTTACTTCAAGTCTTGAAAGACTGGTGTCAGACCTATCCAGGTATGTCATTCTTAGTCACAGGCCCCAAGGACCTCATCGTTTCAGAAAATCATGTCGCTGTACTGGGAAATGGCTGTGCAGAATTAGACTGGATAACAGGGACAGGAGACTTGGTTGGAGCCTTAACAGCTGTTTTTCTCAGCCAAGGAAAAACTGCCTTTGAAGCTTCTTGCTTAGCAGTCTCTTATCTCAATATCTCTGCTGAGAGAATAATTGTACAAGGAATGGGATTGGAAGATTTTCGTTACCAAGTACTTAATCAGCTTTCGCTCCTCAAAAGAGATGAAAACTGGCTAGATGCTATCAAAGGAGATATTTATGAATAGAGAAGCACTTAGACTATATCTGGTAACCAATCGCTACCAAGATTCCTTGGAAAACTTTCTTGAAAAGATTGAGACAGCCTGCCGTTCAGGGGTTACCATAGTCCAATTACGAGAAAAAAATCTCACAACCAATCAATATTATCAACTGGCAAAAGAAGTCAAGGAAATAACAGATGCCTATCAGGTACCCTTAATCATCGATGATCGTTTGGATGTTTGTCTTGCAGTCGATGCTGCAGGTCTGCATATCGGAGACGATGAGCTACCAGTTTCGGTTGCCCGACAAGTCTTGGGCTCTGACAAGATACTTGGTGTCACAGCTAAAACAGTAAAAAGAGCCCTTGAGGCAGAAGAAGGAGGGGCGAATTACTTGGGAACAGGAGCCATTTTCCCGACTACGACCAAGGAAAATGCGCCTATCACCCTGATTTCAACCTTGAAAACCATTTGCCAAAGGGTTGCCATTCCAGTAGTTGCTATTGGAGGCTTGACGTCAGAGAACATTGACCAGCTTATTGACACTGGTATAGCTGGTGTAGCTGTCGTCAGGGATCTGATGCAGGCTGAAGATATAGAGGCAAAAACACAAGCTTTTTTAACAAAGCTAGATGACATTATTTCCTAATCAAAAACTCTCTAATTCCCTTAAAGTGGGAACTAGAGAGTTTTTTAATCTTTAAAACTTGTATGGTTGACTGGACCAGAACCATGACCGAGTTGAGGGGCGTCTTGAATAGCTTTTGTGATAAAGGCCTTGGCCTTATCGACTGCTTGATAGAGGGTTTTCCCCTTGGCTAGTTCAGCAGTAATTACTGCAGCAAAGGTACATCCAGTACCATGGGTGTGACAGGTTTGGATTCTTGGACTTTCCCAGACAAATTGCTCATCCTTGGTAAAGAGGAAGTCTTTGGCACCGCCTTCGAGATGACCACCTTTGATGACAACAGACTGAGGACCAAATTCTTTTAAAATCAGGCGACCAGCACGTTGCATGTCTTCAGCATCATGGATTGAAAAACCAACAATTTCTTCTGCCTCAGGAAGATTAGGTGTAATAATAGTTGCAAGGGGAAGTAGGTTTGTTTTTAGGTAAGTTCTGGCACTGGTATCAATCAGGGTGTCACCGCTTGTTGCGACCATAACAGGGTCAAGGACGTAGGGACAGTCCAGCATTTTAAGATAGGGTTGGATGATTTCCATAATTTCAGTAGTTGCCAACATGCCAGTTTTTACAGCCTGAGGTGGGATATCCGAAAAGACACTGTCCAATTGGGCTTTCAACATTTGAGGAGAAACGTGCTCGATCAATTGAACGCCTCTGGTATTTTGAGCGACGAGACTTGTCACAACAGCCATTCCATAGACATCTCTAGCTTGGAATGACTTTAAGTCAGCCATAATGCCAGCCCCACCGCTAGGGTCAGTCCCTGCAATGGTCAAAGCAACGGGTAAATAAGTCATCTAAAACCTCCCAACCAACTGAAGTTTGTATTCTTAAGAACAAGCTAGTCTGTTTTAGAAAGGCAATAGAAGACTGCTAGTCCCCATTATCATTTCCACTTCCATCAGCTAGCATTACCTAGATTGAGTCAAAGGGTCTAACAGTTGTTAATCTCAGCTTTACGCACCCCTAGTGGTTGTTTTCTTTTTTCTTTAGTATAGCATATTTTTATAGTTTATATAGTAAGATTTGACTGCAAATCCTGTATTATATGCTTAAAATTCAATTTTTCAAAGAAAAGATTAATTTTATAGTTGACAAATGTAGATTATAGGAGTATACTAATAACCGTAATCGACAAATGTAGATTTTAGGAGGTGTGATTATGCAGATTTCAGATGCAGAATGGCAGGTCATGAAGATTATTTGGATGCAGGGCGAACAGACCAGTACAGATTTGATCAGGGTTCTGGCGGAGCGGTTCGACTGGTCCAAGTCAACCATTCAAACTCTTTTGGCTCGTTTGGTTGAGAAAGAGTGTCTGACGAGGAAAAAAGAAGGCAAGTTCTTTGTCTATTCAGCCCTTTTAACTTTGGACCAAAGTCGGGATTTGCTTGTCCAAGATATCAAGGACAAGGTTTGTTCCCGTAGGATTAAGAACTTGTTGGCTGATTTGATTGCTGAGTGTGATTTTACTCAAGCTGACTTGGAAGACTTGGAAGCTGTGATTTCTGAGAAGAAATCAAGCGCTGTAACAGAAGTAAAATGTAATTGTATGTAAAGGAGACGTCATGTTAAATAGTATTGTAACCATTATTTGTATTGCCCTTATCGCCTTTATCTTGTTTTGGTTTTTCAAAAAGCCTGAAAAATCTGGACAAAAGGCCCAGCAAAAAAAGGGCTACCAAGAGATTCGAGTGGAAGTCATGGGGGGCTATACGCCTGAGTTGATTATCCTCAAGAAGTCAGTGCCGGCCCGCATTGTCTTTGACCGCAAGGATCCTTCACCATGTTTGGACCAAATTGTTTTTCCAGATTTTGGTGTACATGCGGACCTGCCAATGGGTGAAGAGTATGTAGTGGAAATCACGCCTGAGCAGGCTGGAGAGTATGGTTTCTCTTGTGGCATGAATATGATGCACGGCAAGATGATTGTAGAATAGGAGAATGATATGACTGAAATTGTAAAAGCAAGTCTTGAAAATGGTGTTCAAAAAATCCGTATCACGGCAGACAAAGGCTATAATCCAGCCCATATCCAGCTTCAAAAAGGGATTCCAGCTGAGATTACATTTCATCGTACAACGCCTTCAAACTGTTATAAGGAAATTCTTTTTGAAGAAGAAGGCATCTTGGAACCAATCGGCGTAGATGAGGAGAAAGTCATTCGTTTTACACCTCAAGAATTAGGCCAACATGAATTTTCTTGTGGTATGAAGATGCAAAAAGGAAGTTATACAGTTGTTGAGAAGACTCGAAAATCTCTATCACTTTTACAGCGTTTTTGGATTACCAGTATCTTTACTGTGCCTCTTGTGATTCTCATGATTGGGATGTCGACAGGAGGAATTAGTCACCAAGTCATGCGTTGGGGCACCTTTTTAGCCACAACACCGATTATGCTAGTAGCAGGTGGTCCTTATATCCAAAGTGCTTGGGCTAGTTTTAAAAAGCACAATGCCAACATGGATACCTTGGTGGCGCTGGGAACCCTAGTGGCCTATTTCTATAGCTTAGTTGCCCTCTTCGCTGGTCTCCCCGTTTACTTTGAAAGTGCTGGATTTATCCTCTTCTTCGTTCTTTTGGGAGCCGTTTTTGAGGAAAAAATGCGGAAAAACACTTCCCAAGCTGTGGAGAAGTTGCTGGACTTGCAGGCCAAAACAGCAGAAGTTTTGCGTGAGGATAGCTATGTTCAAGTCCCCTTGGACCAAGTCAAGGTAGGCGACCTGATTCGAGTGCGACCTGGAGAAAAGATTGCAGTTGATGGGGTCGTAGTGGAAGGTATCTCTAGTATTGATGAATCCATGGTGACAGGTGAGAGTCTGCCTGTGGACAAGACAGTTGGAGATACGGTCATTGGTTCAACCATCAATAATAGTGGAACGCTTATTTTTAGGGCAGAAAAAGTTGGTTCAGAAACTGTCTTGGCACAGATTGTGGATTTTGTGAAGAAAGCTCAGACCAGCCGAGCACCGATTCAGGACTTGACGGATAAGATTTCCGGGATTTTTGTCCCTGCAGTTGTCATTTTAGGGATTGTGACCTTTTGGGTATGGTTTGTCTTGCTCAGGGATAGTGTAGTCGTGCTTGGAGCTAGCTTTGTCTCTTCTCTTCTCTATGGGGTGGCTGTTTTGATTATTGCCTGTCCTTGTGCATTGGGACTTGCAACACCGACAGCCCTTATGGTGGGGACAGGACGCAGTGCCAAGATGGGAGTTCTCCTCAAAAATGGAATGGTTCTACAGGAAATCCAGAAAGTCCAAACTCTTGTCTTTGATAAGACTGGAACTTTGACGGAAGGGAAACCTGTGGTAACAGATATCATCGGCGACGAAGTAGAAGTGCTTGGATTGGCAGCTTCCTTGGAAGAAGCTTCACAACACCCACTGGCTGAGGCCGTTGTGAAACGAGCGAGTGAAGCTGGACTTGAGCTTCACACTGTGGAAAATTTCCAAGCCTTGCACGGAAAAGGTGTTTCAGGGCAAATCAATGGAAAACAAGTTTTGCTTGGAAATGCTAAAATGCTGGATGGCATGGATATTTCTAGCATTTATCAAGAAAAACTAGAAGAACTAGAAAAAGAAGCTAAGACAGTTGTGTTCTTGGCTGTTGACAATGAAATCAAAGGCTTGCTTGCTCTGCAAGATATTCCTAAGGAAAATGCTAAGCTAGCCATCAGTCAGTTGAAAAAACGAGGCCTTAAAACAGTCATGCTGACAGGAGACAATGCTGGTGTAGCGCGTGCTATCGCCGATCAGATCGGAATTGAAGAGGTCATTGCAGGTGTCTTGCCAGAAGAAAAAGCCCATGAAATCCATAAACTGCAACAGTCAGGCAAGGTAGCCTTTGTTGGGGACGGTATCAATGATGCTCCTGCCCTCAGTGTAGCGGATGTGGGGATTGCCATGGGAGCTGGAACAGATATCGCCATCGAGTCAGCAGATTTGGTCTTGACAACCAATAACCTCCTAGGAGTGGTTCGTGCCTTTGACATGAGTAAGAAAACCTTTAATCGAATTCTGCTCAATCTTTTCTGGGCCTTTATCTACAATGTCGCTGGAATTCCGATTGCAGCAGGAGTCTTTTCAGGTGTTGGACTGGCCCTCAATCCAGAACTGGCAGGTCTAGCTATGGCCTTTAGTTCTGTCTCCGTTCTGACCAGTTCGCTTCTGTTGAACTTTAGTAAAATAGACTAAAAGCGGGCTTGCTCGCTTTTTATACTCTTCGAAAATCAAATTCAAACCACGTCAACGTCGCCTTGCCGTAGATATATGTAACTGACTCCGTCAGTTCTATCCACAACCTCAAAACAGTGTTTTGAGCAACCTGCGGCTAGTTTCCTAGTTTGCTCTTTAATTTTCATTGAGTATTATAAAACAGAAACTAAAAACGTTTTCAAACTGTACTGTAATAGAGAATAGGAACTTCTGAGCAGATTCTTAGAAAAGTCGAACGAAATGTGATAAATTAGTAGAGTAAAATTTACTGAAACGTTTTCAAAAATTATATGAAACCTTTTTTAGTAGATTTAAAAATATTTGAAGGAGAGTTATCATTATGACTCAAGGGAAAATTACTGCATCTGCAGCAATGCTTAATGTATTGAAGACATGGGGCGTAGACACAATCTACGGTATCCCATCAGGAACACTCAGCTCATTGATGGACGCTTTGGCTGAAGACAAAGATATCCGTTTCTTGCAAGTTCGCCACGAAGAAACAGGTGCTCTTGCAGCGGTTATGCAAGCTAAATTCGGCGGCTCAATCGGGGTTGCAGTTGGTTCAGGTGGTCCAGGTGCGACTCACTTGATTAACGGTGTTTACGATGCAGCTATGGATAACACTCCATTCCTAGCAATCCTTGGATCACGTCCAGTTAACGAATTGAACATGGATGCTTTCCAAGAATTGAACCAAAACCCAATGTACAACGGTATCGCTGTATACAACAAACGTGTAGCTTACGCTGAGCAATTGCCAAAAGTTATTGACGAAGCTTGCCGTGCTGCAGTTTCTAAAAAAGGTCCAGCTGTTGTTGAAATCCCAGTAAACTTCGGTTTCCAAGAAATCGACGAAAACTCATACTACGGTTCAGGTTCATACGAGCGTTCATTCATCGCTCCTGCTTTGAACGAAGTTGAAATCAACAAAGCTGTTGAAATCTTGAACAATGCTGAACGTCCAGTTATCTATGCTGGTTACGGTGGTGTTAAAGCTGGTGAAGTGATTACTGAATTGTCACGTAAAATCAAAGCACCAATCATCACAACTGGTAAAAACTTTGAAGCCTTTGAATGGAACTATGAAGGTTTGACAGGTTCTGCTTACCGTGTTGGTTGGAAACCAGCCAACGAAGTGGTCTTTGAAGCAGACACAGTTCTTTTCCTTGGTTCAAACTTCCCATTTGCTGAAGTTTACGAAGCATTCAAGAACACTGAAAAATTCATCCAAGTCGATATCGACCCTTACAAACTTGGTAAACGTCATGCCCTAGACGCTTCAATCCTTGGTGATGCTGGTCAAGCAGCGAAAGCAATCCTTGACAAAGTGAATCCAGTTGAGTCTACTCCATGGTGGCGTGCAAACGTTAAGAACAACCAAAACTGGCGTGATTACATGAACAAAATCGAAGGTAAAACTGAGGGTGAATTGCAATTGTATCAAGTTTACAATGCAATCAACAAACATGCTGATCAAGACGCTATCTACTCAATCGACGTAGGTGACACTACTCAAACATCTACTCGTCACCTTCACATGACACCTAAGAACATGTGGCGTACATCTCCACTCTTTGCGACAATGGGTATTGCCCTTCCTGGTGGTATCGCTGCTAAGAAAGACAATCCAGATCGCCAAGTATGGAACATCATGGGTGACGGTGCATTCAACATGTGCTACCCAGACGTTATCACAAACGTTCAATACGACCTTCCAGTTATCAATGTTGTCTTCTCAAATGGTAAATATGCCTTCATCAAGGACAAATACGAAGACACAAACAAACACTTGTTTGGTTGTGACTTCCCTAATGCTGACTATGCGAAAATCGCTGAAGCTCAAGGAGCTGTTGGATTTACAGTTGACCGTATCGAAGACATCGATGCAGTTGTTGCAGAAGCTGTTAAATTGAACAAAGAAGGTAAAACTGTTGTTATCGATGCTCGCATCACTCCACACCGTCCACTTCCAGTAGAAGTACTTGAATTGGATCCAAAACTTCACTCAGAAGAAGCAATCAAAGCCTTCAAGGAAAAATACGAAGCAGAAGAACTCGTACCATTCCGTCTCTTCTTGGAAGAAGAAGGTTTGCAATCACGCGTAATTAAATAATTCCTTCGTGGAACTTAAAAAGATCGGAGCAATCCGGTCTTTTTATGGAGGATAGTAAATGAATTTAAATCAATTAGATATTATCGTTTCAGATGTTCCCCAAGTCTGTGCTGACTTGGAGCGTATTTTGGATAAAAAGTCCGATTATGTTGATGACAGTTTTGCTCAGTTTACGATTGGCAGTCACTGTCTGATGTTGTCCCAAAATCATTTGATTCCTTTGGAAGTTTTTCAGTCAGGAATCATTATTCATATCGAGGTTGAGGATGTAGACCAGAATTACCAACGGTTAAAAGAGATCGGTGTCGAGATTTTACACGGCCCTTGTGAAACGGATTGGGGAACAGATTCCTTGCTTGTTAAAGGCCCTGCTGGTCTAGTGATTGATTTTTATCGTATGAAATAGGGCATAGTAGACTTTGATCGCCAACAAAAGTTATAGCATAAGAAGGGATTTGTTCACTATTTTTACAAAATCTTCTCCCTACTTTATAAGATATTAAAAAGAGTTCAATTCGAACTCTTTTTTTGCTATAATGAGGGAAGAAAAATTAGTCGGGAGAATAAAATGTCAGAACCATTATTTTTAAAATCAGTTATGCAAGAAAAAATCTGGGGTGGAACCAAGCTACGTGATGAGTTTGGCTATGATATCCCAAGTGAGAAAATCGGAGAATATTGGGCCATCTCAGCCCATCCAAATGGTGTCTCTAAAGTTGCTAATGGTCGTTTTGAGGGAACAGACCTAGCTACTTTGTATGCAGAGCATCGTGAATTGTTTGGCAATCGTCCTGAGCCTGTATTTCCACTCTTGACCAAGATTCTCGATGCCAACGACTGGCTCAGTGTCCAAGTTCACCCAGATGATGCCTATGGTTTAGAACATGAAGGCGAGCTAGGGAAAACAGAGTGCTGGTACATTATCGCAGCGGATGAAGGTTCTGAGATTATCTACGGCCACAATGCTAAATCCAAAGAAGAACTCCGCCAGCAAATCGAGGACAAGAACTGGGATGCCTTGCTGACAAAAGTGCCTGTCAAGGCTGGAGATTTCTTCTACGTACCAAGTGGTACCATGCACGCCATCGGTGCAGGCATCTTGATCCTTGAAACCCAGCAGTCTAGCGATACCACCTACCGTGTCTATGACTTTGACCGCAAGGATGACAAGGGCAACTTGCGTGAACTTCACCTTGAAAAATCTATCGATGTTTTGAACATTGGAGAGCCTGCCAATAGCCGTCCTGTGACTGTCAAAGCGGATGATTTACGTTCAACTTTACTTGTATCTAATGATTTCTTCGCAGTTTACAAGTGGGAAATCACTGGAAAAGTTGACTTCGAAAAGACAGCTGACTACAGCTTGTTCAGCGTCTTAGCTGGTCAAGGTCAACTAACTGTTGACGGGAAAAATTATCCAATCCAAAAAGGAAGCCACTTTATTCTTCCAAGTGATGTTGAAGCTTGGATCCTAGAAGGACAAGATTTGGAATTGATTGTTAGCCATCCATAAAAAAGAAAGGGCCTGAGTTCATTACTCAAGTCCTTTTTGATTACATAAATTGGGCGATAAAGACCACAATGATGATGATAGGAATGATAAAACGAAGAAGGAAGAGCCAGACTTGGAAAAGTCCTTGTTTCCAGGTTCTTTCATCAAGATGGAGTTCCTCCATGGCTAGAGACTTCTTAAAAATGTAGCCTGTAAAGAGTGAAAGGCAGAGAGCTCCAAATGGCATGAGAAGATTGGAAACCAAGAAATCCATAGCGTCAAAGAAGGTCTTCCCAAAGATATGAACATCCGCCATAACGCCGTAAGAAAGGGCTGAAGGAATTCCAAAGACAAAGGTCAAGATTCCTAAAATCACACTCCACTTGGCACGCTGACTGTTGTCCTGATCAGTGATATTCCCCACATTAATTTCCAGCATCACGACAGAAGAAGTGACCGTCGCAAAGAGGAAGAGTAAGAGGAAAAGGATGTAGAAAATGGTTCCAAAAGGCATCTTGTCAAAGAGTTGAGGCAAGACGATAAAGAGCAGGCTTGGTCCCCCTTCAGACTGGATGTTGAAAGCTGACATGGCTGGGAAAATGGCTAGTCCCGCCATGATGGATACCGAAATGTTCATGGCTACGATGGAAATCCCTGACTGGACCAGATTGGTTTTCTTGTCCAAGTAGGAGGCATAGGTCAGCATGGCTGTAACCCCTAGTGAGAGGGCAAAGAAAGATTGTCCCAGAGCATAGAGGAGACCAGCGCTGGTCAGTTTTGAAAAGTCTGGTTTGAGGAAGTAAAGAACACCTTCCATGGCATTTGGCAAGCTGAGAGAGCGCCCGATGATGACAACAAAGATGATAAAGAGTAGAGGCATCATGACCTTAGAAGCTCTTTCAATCCCTTTTTGAACCCCACGTGATACAATGAAGATATTCAACAGGATAAAGACCGCTTGAGCTCCTAGGGCAATGGCTGGATTTGAAATGATTGAAGTAAATAATTGAGCATAATCACCTGTTCCACCAAGCTGGAACAATTTCCCAAACTCAATCCCCAGATAAACCAGAATCCATCCTCCAATAACACTGTAGAAAGATAAGAGGATAAAAAGGGCAAAGGCACCGATCCAACCGATAAAATTGTATTTGCTATTCTTGCCAAGTTTTCCAAAGGTTTTGATTGCTGAAACGCCAGCACTACGGCCGAGGGCAAACTCAGCAAGCAGTAGGGGGAAACCGATTAGAATAGTGGAGATGAGAAAGACTAGTAAAAAGCCTCCTCCACCGTTAGCAGCAGTCATGTAGGGGAATTTCCAAACGGCACCAAGTCCGATGGCTGAACCAGCAGATGCTAGGATAAAGCCCAGTTTAGAACCCCATTGCGATTTTTCAGACATAGTTAAACTCCTAAAATTAGTATTACAAAAGAAAAAGCTACTGCCCTTGGCAAATAGCCTCATCAGTACTCAAAATGAGCCTTTCTTTTGATTGATAGACTTGACTATCCTATCATGTTTTCTAAGGTCTGTCAAGAAAACCATTTTCATGTTATGATAAAGTTAAAAAATTTCGCAAAAACGCTTGACTCTGACCTAAGGGGAGGGGTTATACTATCATTGTAATACTCTTCGAAAATCAAATTCAAACCACGTCAGCGTCGCCTTACCGTACTCAAGTACAGCCTGCGGCTAGCTTCCTAGTTTGCTCTTTAATTTTCATTGAGTATAAGGAGGAAATTATGTATCATATAAAAGAAGCTGCCCAGCTTTCAGGTGTTTCTGTCAAGACCCTGCACCACTACGACAAGATAGGACTCTTAGTCCCCTTAAAGTCAGGAAACGGCTATCGAACCTACAGTCAGGAGGATTTGGAGCGACTTCAGGTCATTCTTTATTACAAATATCTAGGTTTTTCTTTAGAAAAAATAGCAGAGCTATTAAAGGAAGAAAGGACTGATTTATTGCCCCATCTGACCAGGCAGTTGGAGTATCTAACTCGAGAAAGACAACATCTGGATACCTTGATTTCCACCTTGCAGAGAACCATTCAAGAACAAAAAGGAGAAAGAGAAATGAGCATTCAAGAGAAATTTGCTGGATTTAACTACGAAGACCATCAAAAATACCACCAAGAAGCGGTAGAGAAGTATGGACAAGAAGTCATGGATCAAGCCCTCGAACGCCAAAAAGGTCACGAAGACGAGGCTACGGCTGCCTTTAACCAAGTTTTTCAAGCCTTGGCACAAAATCTTCAAGCTGGTCTACCGATAACAGCTTCTGAAAACCAAGAAGAAGCAGGCAAACTCTTGCAAGCCATCCGTACTTATGGATTTGACTGCTCTATCGAGGTCTTTGGTCATATTGGAAAAGGCTATGTCTATAATCCAGAGTTTAAGGAAAACATTGACAAATTTGGCCCAGGAACAGCCCAGTACACATCAGATGTTATTGCCCACTATGTCCAAACTCAGACAAAATAAAATCGGAGGAGTATTCTTCCGATTTTTTCTAAATTCAAGCACTACTTGCTTAATAATTTTTCTACTACATTTAGTTTTCGCATGGTCAAATCTACATTGAAAAGCTTTTCAAGATAGTTGGTATGGAGTTTCTTTTGTTTTGCAGTTCTAGGGAGATAGAGGTAGAGACAGTGGTTACCGACACAAATTTCTTCTTCGCCGTAATCAATTTTTAATTTTTCTAAAGGAAGACTTTGAATAGGTTCTTGATAAAAAATCACGTGTACACGGTCATAAAGATAGTGTTCTCCAAACGGATTTTCTTGGACAATGTTTTTAAAAATATCCTTATTCTTAATGATTATTTTGAGATCGGCTCCAATCTTTTCCTTTATTAGAGTATGAACCTGTTCTCGTATTTCTTCGAGAGCTAAGTTACTTTCAAGAATGATATTACCACTTTGAATATAGGTTCGAACTTGTTGAAAACCAGCTTCTGTTAAGATATCTACTAGATAAGACATTTTAGGGATAGCATTTTTTCCATTAGGAGTGATTCCCCTTAACAAGATAATATGTTCCAAAGGACTTCCTTTCTTTTGGGGCTGATTTAGCCATTAAATAATTCAGATTTAGATTGGGTTTGATCCCGCCACCCAGCCGGTACAAAGGGCAGAAGTGATGTTAAAGCCACCTGTGTGGGCATTGATATCCATGACCTCGCCAGCAAAGTGGAGTCCAGGGACTAGTTTACTTTCCAAAGTTTTAGGATTGATTTCCTTAAGACTGATGCCACCTTTGGTAACAAATGACTTGGCAAGAGACATTTTACCAGTGACAGGGATTTTGAGGGCCTTGATAGACTGGATAAGTTGTTCTCGTTCCTTTTCAGTCAGTTGTTTGACTTTTTCAGGATAGCCTTGCACAAAAAATTCTGCCAAGCGTTCTGGAAGCAAAGTTTTTAAAGCATTTTTCAAGGATTTTTCACGATTTTCTTCTAGAAATACAACCAAGTCCTTCTCAGAAAGCTGAGGCAAAACATCCAGTGAGAGAACCTCCCCACCCTTGACAAAGCTAGACATGCGCAGAGCAGCAGGGCCCGACAAACCAAAGTGGGTAAAAAGCAGATCGTGGGTGATAACATGCTTGCCATAGCTCAAGGTCACATCATCAAGTGAAATCCCCTGAAGTACTTTGTGTGGGAAATCTGTCAACAAAGGACTTTCAGCGGCCTCAAGATCGGTAATGGTGTGTTTAAAATGACGGGCAATCTCGTGTCCAAAACCAGTCGAACCAGTAGAAGGATAGGATTTTCCACCAGTTGTGACAATCAGTTTATCACAAGTGAAGCTTTGGTCAGCTGATTTAAGAACAAATTGTTCGTCTACCTTTTTAACCGAAACAATCTCTGTTTGAGTAGCAACTTGACCACCTAGTTCAATGATTTTCTTTTCTAAAGCCTCAATAATAGTCCGAGACTTGTCACTAGCAGGAAAAACGCGACCGTGGTCCTCTACCTTAAGTTTAACACCATTTTCTGTAAAAAAGTTGATGATATCATGGTTATCAAATTGGGAAAAGACACTATAAAGAAAGCGACCATTCCCAGGGATGCCAGCTAGTAGGTCGTCCAAGCTACCATTGTTGGTCACATTGCAACGTCCCCCACCAGTTCCAGCTAATTTTTTTCCAAGTTTCCGATTTTTTTCGATGAGGAGGGTTTTCTGTCCATAAAAGCTACTGGAAATTGTAGCCATCATACCAGCAGGTCCCCCACCGATGACAATAGTATCAAAATGTTTCATAGCTCTATTGTACCACAAAAAAACAAGAGATGATGGTCACCTCTTGTCAAGAATGCAATTAATCAATTTCATATCCCATCAGCAAACCGCCATCTTCTGCATAGAAACTGCAGAGACCAGAGGTTGGTAGAATTTTAATATCCGCTTGTGGGAAGGTTTCACGTATTCTCTCTGAGAGTTGTTGGCAACATTTCTCGTTATTGCGTTGGGCCATGACAATACGGCCACCAGCATATCCAGCTTTTACTAACTCTTCATAGGCTGCTTGAACTGATTTCTTTGCCCCTCGTGCTTTTTGTAGCAATTCGAGGGTTCCGGTTTCACTAGCTTCTCCAACCATACGGATGTTGAGAAGGCCAACGACTGTACCGATAAGCTTACTCAAACGGCCGTTCTTCACCAAGTTATCGACTTTGGCTAGGACAAAGAGTAACTTAGTTTTTTCTTGATAAGCAGTGATAGCTTCAACCACTTCTTCAAAAGACAAGCCCTGGTCAATCAAGTCATTTAATTTTTCTACGAGTAAGTCAACTTCCCCGCCAGCAGACAAACTATCAATTACATGAATCTTAGTGTCAGGATGTTCTTCCAGATAAATATTCTTTGCTAGTTGAGCACTATTGTGGCTGCCAGAAAGAGTACCAGTGATGGTTACTAGGAAAATGTTGTTGGCACCTTCAAATGCTCGCAAATAATCATCTGGGCTTGGACAAGCTGATTTTGAAGCTTCTGCAGTTGCATACATGGTTTCCATCATTTGGTCAATATCAAGACTGGCATCATCAACAAAAATCTGATCAGCTACTTGAATGGTTAAGGGGACACTTACAAAGGTCGTGTCAATAGCTGGTTTTGCCAGTTGACGATAATCACAACCAGAGTCAGCAATAATCTTCCAAGTCATAGAAATTCTCCATCTTTGTCAGTTATACATTGACAAAGGTTCTGTCTTTTTTTACAATTATATCATGAAAACCCTTGAAACAAAAGCCTCATCCGTCTGTTGTGACAAGTAGAAAGAAAATGTTATGTCTGAACGTAGAATCTCTGAAAAATCTCTTGAAAATCTCAGAAAATCAAACCAAGAATCTAATTTACTAACCAGAGAAGCCATTGAAACAGCCCTCTTGCAACTCTTGGAAAAAAAGGACTTGACCAAGATTAGTATTTCTGAATTGGTTAAGCGTGCAGGCGTTTCGCGTGCGGCCTTTTATCGCAATTATGATTCCAAAGAGGAGATTTTAGAAAGTGTCTTTAAACGAACTGTCCACAATATTATGGAACAGCTGCATCATTACGATCTAAAGACAGATCTTTATCTGGTCTGGGTTCACCTTTTCCGAGAAGCAAGAAAGGAGGCCAGAGTGATTCAATTGGCCTTAGATTACCATCTGGAAAAAATCTTTGTCCAAGCCATGCAGGAATTTCTAGAAAAATACCATGGAAAATCAAAAGGTGTCAGCTCTTATCTTCATTCCTTCTGGAGTTCAGCCATCGTTTCTGTCCTCTTAAAATGGATCAAGGATGGCATGAAGGTACCTGCTGAAAAGATTGCGGATTTACGATTACCATTTTTTAAAAAATAGAGAAAAAGGAGAAGAGATATGACTGAAAAAAGACTGGCCTGGGATGAGTATTTTGCAGCCCAAGCTCTACTAATTGCCAATCGTTCCACTTGTAAACGTGCCAAAGTGGGCGCAATTCTGGTAAAGGATAATAAGGTAATTTCCACTGGTTACAATGGTTCGGTGTCAGGGACTGAGCATTGTATTGACCACGAATGTCTGGTTATTGAAGGCCACTGTGTTCGTACCCTTCACGCTGAAGTTAATGCCATTCTCCAAGGTGCTGAGCGTGGTATTCCTAAAGGCTTTACAGCCTATGTGACGCATTTTCCTTGTTTGAATTGTACCAAACAATTGCTGCAGGTCGGCTGCAAGCGTGTAGTTTACATCAACCAGTACCGAATGGACGACTATGCCCAATACCTTTATCAAGAAAAAGGGACAGAATTGACCCATCTACCACTTGAGACAGTACAGGCCGCTCTTAAAGAGGCAGATCTAATGTAAAAATTATCAAAAACAAATGGTTTAGAAAGATTTTTAAACCGTTTTTTGGTATAATAAGAAGAATAAATTGAAAGAAGGAATTCCAAAAATGGGAAAAATTGAAGTTATTAATCATCCACTGATTCAACACAAATTGTCAATCTTGCGTCGTACAGATACTTCTACAAAAGCTTTCCGTGAGCTAGTAGATGAGATTGCAATGTTGATGGGGTATGAAGTACTTCGTGATCTTCCACTAGAAGATGTGGAAATCGAAACACCAATTACAAAAACAGTTCAAAAACAATTGGCTGGTAAGAAATTGGCCATCGTTCCAATCTTGCGTGCAGGTATCGGGATGGTTGATGGACTTTTGAGCTTGGTTCCAGCCGCTAAAGTTGGTCACATCGGTATGTACCGTGATGAAGAAACGCTTCAACCTGTTGAGTACTTGGTGAAATTGCCTGAAGATATTGACCAACGTCAAATTTTTGTCGTAGACCCAATGTTGGCAACAGGTGGCTCAGCAATCTTGGCAGTTGATTCTCTTAAAAAACGTGGCGCATCAAATATCAAATTTGTCTGCCTCGTATCTGCTCCAGAAGGTGTTAAAGCCCTTCAAGAAGCTCATCCAGATGTAGAAATCTTTACAGCAGCCTTGGATGAACGTTTGAACGAACACGGATATATCGTTCCAGGTCTTGGAGATGCTGGAGACCGCTTGTTCGGTACGAAATAACATCAAGAAGAGATTGACTTGGAAAAAGATTTCCAGTCGTGAAAGGAGGTTGAATTTTTGTTACTGTCTGATGAAAACAGAGCAAAAATTTGACCTTTTTTGACCAAGATATTATAATAGTCTTATCTTCAGTCATTTGACCAACAAAATTAAAACTCAAAAGGAGAAATGAATGATTCCTGTAGTTATTGAACAAACAAGCCGTGGAGAACGTTCCTACGATATTTACTCACGTCTTCTCAAAGACCGCATCATTATGCTGACTGGTCCAGTTGAAGACAACATGGCTAACTCTGTTATTGCCCAGTTGCTTTTCTTGGATGCCCAAGATAGTACAAAAGATATTTACCTTTATGTCAATACACCTGGTGGTTCCGTTTCAGCTGGCTTGGCAATCGTTGATACCATGAACTTTATCAAGGCGGATGTCCAAACTATCGTGATGGGGATGGCTGCATCTATGGGTACTGTCATCGCATCAAGTGGAGCAAAAGGCAAACGTTTCATGCTTCCAAATGCTGAATACATGATTCACCAACCAATGGGTGGAACAGGTGGTGGTACCCAACAAACTGATATGGCTATCGCTGCAGAACACTTGCTTAAAACTCGTAACACTTTGGAAAAAATCTTGGCTGAAAATTCAGGTCAGTCAATCGAAAAAGTCCACGCAGATGCAGAACGCGATAACTGGATGAGCGCCCAAGAAACACTTGAATATGGCTTTATTGATGAAATCATGGCTAACAATTCATTGAATTAATGATTGAAGAAAGCAAACTCGACTGGGTTTGCTTTTTTTGGTATAATAAGGGGAGATTTCTTAGAAAGAGGATTTATCATGTTTGAAAAAGCAGAACGCTCTGGATTAATTGTCTATCTTTATTACAATCGAGATGTAAAAAAACTACAGGAATACGGTGATATTTGTTACCATTCTAAAAAACATCGTTACTTACAACTCTATGTTCCAACTCAAGAAGTGGAGCAATTGGTTGGGCACTTGAGCAAGGAAAAATTTATCAAAAAAGTCAGAGTTTGTCATATCCAAGAGCTGGAAACACCCTTTGTGGGCAATCTTTATCGAGAGGAAAACGTTATCATAGAAAAAGTTCAAGAAAAGTGTTGACAATTTTCTGATAATTCGGTATATTCTTAACATGCTATTTATTTAAGAAATAAGGAGACAAAAAAGATGAAGAAAAAATTTGCCCTATCGTTTGTGGCGCTTGCAAGTGTAGCACTTCTTGCAGCCTGTGGAGAAGTGAAGTCTGGAGCGTCAAACGCTGCTGGTAACTCAGTAGATGCAAAGACAATCAAAATCGGATTTAACTTCGAAGAAACTGGTGCCGTAGCTGCCTACGGAACATCTGAACAAAAAGGTGCCCAACTTGCTGTTGATGAAATTAATGCTGCAGGTGGTATCGACGGAAAACAAATCGAAGTAGTTGATAAAGATAACAAGTCTGAAACAGCAGAGGCTGCTTCAGTAACAACTAACCTTGTAACCCAATCTAAAGTATCAGCAATCGTAGGACCTGCAACATCTGGTGCAACTGCAGCTGCGGTAGCGAACGCTACAAAAGCAGGTGTTCCATTGATTTCGCCAAGTGCGACTCAAGATGGATTGACTAAAGGTCAAGATTACCTCTTTATCGGAACTTTCCAAGATAGCTTCCAAGGAAAAATTATCTCAAACTATGTTTCTGAAAAATTAAACGCTAAGAAAGTCGTTCTTTACACTGACAATGCTAGTGACTATGCTAAAGGTATCGCTAAATCTTTCCGTGAGTCATACAAGGGTGAAATCGTTGCAGATGAAACTTTCGTAGCAGGCGATACAGACTTCCAAGCAGCCCTTACAAAAATGAAAGGGAAAGACTTTGATGCGATCGTTCTTCCTGGTTACTACACTGAAGCTGGTAAAATTGTAAACCAAGCGCGTGGTATGGGAATTGACAAACCAATCGTTGGTGGTGATGGATTTAACGGTGAAGAGTTTGTACAACAAGCAACTGCTGAAAAAGCATCAAACATCTACTTTATCTCAGGCTTCTCAACTACTGTAGAAGTTTCAGCTAAAGCAAAAGCCTTCCTTGATGCTTACCGTGCTAAGTACAATGAAGAGCCTTCAACATTTGCAGCCTTGGCTTATGATTCAGTTTACCTTGTAGCAAACGCAGCAAAAGGTGCTAAAAACTCAGGTGAAATCAAGGATAATCTTGCTAAAACAAAAGACTTTGAAGGTGTAACTGGTAAAACAAGCTTCGATGCAGATCACAACACAGTCAAAACTGCTTACATGATGACCATGAACAATGGTAAAGTTGAAGCAGCAGAAGTTGTAAAACCATAATAGAAAAATGTTGAAATAGGGAATGAGCCTCTGACTCACTCCCTGTTTCGGTGTTTAAGAACCTATCAAAAAGTGAGGGAAAACCCTCAAAATTATAAATAGAAAGAGTGAATCTTATGCTCCAACAACTAGTAAATGGTTTGATTCTAGGTAGTGTTTATGCGCTGTTAGCCCTAGGGTATACCATGGTTTACGGGATTATCAAGCTCATCAACTTCGCCCACGGTGATATTTATATGATGGGAGCCTTTATTGGTTATTTCTTGATTAATTCTTTCCAAATGAATTTCTTTGTAGCTCTTATTGTAGCTATGCTAGCGACAGCCATTCTTGGTGTCGTGATTGAGTTCCTTGCTTACCGACCTTTGCGTCACTCTACTCGTATTGCTGTTTTGATCACAGCTATTGGGGTTTCTTTCCTATTGGAGTATGGGATGGTCTATCTGGTTGGTGCCAATACTCGTGCCTTCCCTCAAGCGATTCAAACAGTGCGCTATGATTTGGGACCAATTAGCTTAACGAATGTACAGTTAATGATTTTGGCCATTTCCTTGATTTTGATGATTTTGCTACAAGTCATTGTTCAAAAGACTAAGATGGGGAAAGCCATGCGTGCAGTATCCGTAGATAGCGATGCAGCGCAATTGATGGGGATCAATGTAAACCGTACTATCAGCTTTACCTTCGCTTTGGGTTCAGCTCTTGCGGGTGCGGCAGGTGTTCTGATTGCCCTCTATTATAACTCTCTTGAGCCTTTGATGGGGGTTACTCCAGGTCTTAAGTCTTTCGTTGCCGCAGTACTTGGTGGTATCGGAATCATTCCTGGTGCGGCTCTTGGTGGATTTGTCATTGGTCTATTGGAAACCTTTGCGACAGCCTTTGGGATGTCAGACTTCCGTGATGCCATTGTTTATGGAATCTTGTTGTTGATCTTGATTGTCCGCCCAGCTGGTATCCTTGGTAAGAATGTGAAAGAGAAGGTGTAAACGATGAAGGAAAATTTAAAAGTTAATATTCTATGGTTACTCCTTTTGTTAGCTGGCTATGGCTTGATTAGTGTACTGGTTTCAGTCGGAGTACTCAACCTATTCTATGTACAGATTTTACAACAAATTGGAATTAATATTATTTTGGCTGTTGGTCTCAACTTAATCGTTGGTTTTTCAGGACAATTTTCACTTGGTCATGCTGGTTTCATGGCTATTGGTGCTTATGCCGCAGCGATTATTGGTTCTAAATCACCAACCTACGGTGCCTTCTTTGGAGCTATGCTTGTAGGAGCTTTACTTTCAGGAGCAGTTGCCTTACTTGTCGGAATTCCAACTTTGCGTTTGAAGGGCGACTATCTTGCGGTAGCGACTCTAGGTGTTTCTGAAATTATCCGTATCTTTATTATCAATGGTGGAAGCCTTACAAATGGTGCGGCAGGTATCTTGGGAATTCCAAACTTTACAACTTGGCCAATGGTATACTTCTTTGTCGTGATTACAACCATTGCAACCTTGAACTTCTTGCGTAGTCCAATTGGTCGTTCAACTCTCTCTGTTCGTGAGGATGAAATCGCTGCTGAGTCAGTTGGAGTTAATACGACTAAGATTAAAATCATCGCCTTTGTCTTTGGTGCCATCATTGCAAGTATTGCAGGGTCACTTCAGGCAGGATTTATCGGCTCTGTTGTACCGAAAGACTACACCTTTATCAACTCAATCAACGTATTGATTATTGTTGTATTTGGTGGACTTGGTTCCATTACAGGTGCGATTGTTTCAGCTATTGTTCTTGGAATTTTGAATATGCTTCTCCAAGATGTTGCCAGCGTGCGTATGATTATCTACGCTTTGGCCTTGGTATTGGTAATGATTTTCAGACCAGGTGGACTTCTTGGGACATGGGAATTAAGCCTATCACGTTTCTTTAAAAAATCTAAGAAGGAGGAACAAAACTAATGGCATTACTTGAAGTAAAACAGTTAACCAAACATTTTGGCGGTCTAACAGCTGTTGGAGATGTGACTCTTGAATTGAACGAAGGAGAATTGGTTGGACTAATCGGTCCAAACGGAGCTGGTAAAACCACTCTTTTCAACCTCTTGACGGGTGTTTATGAACCAAGTGAGGGAACAGTTACCCTTGATGGTCATCTTTTAAATGGGAAGGCACCTTATAAGATTGCTTCTTTGGGACTTGGACGTACTTTCCAAAATATCCGTCTCTTTAAAGATTTAACCGTTTTGGACAATGTTTTGATTGCCTTTGGCAACCATCATAAACAGCATGTTTTTGCTAGTTTCTTACGCTTACCAGCTTTTTACAAGAGTGAAAAAGAATTAAAGGCTAAAGCTTTGGAATTGTTGAAAATCTTTGATTTAGATGGTGATGCAGAAACTCTTGCTAAAAATCTTGCCTACGGGCAACAACGTCGTTTGGAAATTGTTCGTGCCCTTGCTACGGAACCTAAAATTCTCTTTTTGGATGAACCAGCAGCAGGTATGAACCCACAGGAAACTGCTGAATTGACTGAGTTAATTCGTCGTATCAAAGATGAATTTAAGATTACGATTATGTTGATCGAACACGATATGAATCTGGTCATGGAAGTAACAGAACGTATCTACGTACTTGAATACGGTCGCTTGATTGCTCAGGGAACTCCAGACGAAATTAAGACCAATAAACGCGTTATCGAAGCTTATCTAGGAGGTGAAGCCTAATGTCTATGTTAAAAGTTGATAATCTTTCTGTGCATTACGGCATGATCCAAGCAGTCCGTGATGTAAGCTTTGAAGTTAATGAAGGAGAAGTTGTTTCTCTTATCGGTGCCAATGGTGCTGGTAAGACAACCATTCTCCGTACCTTGTCAGGTCTAGTTCGACCAAGCTCAGGAAAGATTGAATTTTTAGGTCAAGAAATCCAAAAAATACCAGCTCAAAAAATCGTGGCAGGTGGACTTTCACAAGTACCAGAAGGTCGCCACGTCTTCCCTGGCTTGACTGTTATGGAAAATCTTGAAATGGGAGCTTTCTTAAAGAAAAATCGTGAAGAAAATCAAGCTAATTTGAAGAAGGTCTTTTCACGTTTCCCACGTCTTGAAGAACGGAAGAACCAGGATGCAGCCACTCTTTCAGGAGGGGAACAACAAATGCTTGCCATGGGACGCGCTCTTATGTCAACACCAAAACTTCTACTTTTAGATGAACCATCAATGGGACTTGCCCCAATCTTTATCCAAGAGATTTTTGATATCATTCAAGATATCCAGAAACAAGGAACAACCGTCCTCTTGATTGAACAAAATGCCAATAAGGCACTTGCAATCTCTGACCGAGGCTATGTACTGGAAACAGGAAAAATCGTTCTATCAGGAACAGGAAAAGAACTCGCCTCATCAGAAGAAGTCAGAAAAGCATATCTGGGTGGCTAAAAAGGTCCGGGGGACCTTTTTAGTCGGCAGATGGAGATTACGAAGTAATCTTCGCATAGTCTGGGAGACTAGTTTAGGTTGCAGATGGAGATTACGAAGTAATCTTCGCATAGTCTGGGAGACTAGTTTAGGTTGCAGATGGAGATTACGAAGTAATCTTCGCATAGTCTGGGAGACTAGTTTAGGTTGCAGATGGAGATTACGAAGTAATCTTCGCATAGTCTGGGAGACTAGTTTAGGTTGCAGATGGAGATTACGAAGTAATCTTCGCATAGTCTGGGAGACTAGTTTAGGTTGCAGATAGAGATTACGAAGTAATCATCATTATAGTCCTGGTGACCTTTTTAGTCGGCAGATAGAGATTACGAAGTAATCATCAGAATCCAGTGGATTGTTTTAGTCGGCAGATGAAGATTGCGAAGCAATCATCGCATAGTCTGGGAGACTAGTTTAGGTTGCGGATGGATATTACGAAGTAATCATCATTATAGTCCTGGGGACCTTTTTAGTCGGCAGATAGAGATTGCGTGAGCAATCATCAGAATCCAGTGGATTGTTTTAGTCGGCAGATGGAGATTGCGTAAGCAATCTTCGCATAGTCTGGGAGACTAGTTTAGGTTGCAAATGAAGATTACGAAGTAATCATCATTATAGTCCTGGTGACCTTTTTAGTTGGCGGATAGAGATTGCGAAGCAATTCTCATCTGCACGGGAAGGTTATCTTTTAATCATTGAAACAGAACAGAATGAAGTGTGTCTATCCTTCATTCAGAGAGCTCGTTTTTAGAGCTCTTTTTGCTAGCTTATTCATACTTTTCTGAATTTTGAAAAAGAAATGTAAGCGTTTGATAGATTTGCAAAAAGATTGTATAATAGGGATAAGAATGGAAAAGGAGAAGTCTCATGGCAGTTAAAGATTTTATGACCCGCAAGGTAGTTTATATTAGTCCAGATACAACAGTATCTCATGCAGCAGATTTGATGAGAGAGCAAGGATTACACCGCTTGCCTGTTATCGAAAATGATCAATTGGTTGGTTTGGTAACCGAGGGAACCATTGCCCAAGCTAGTCCATCAAAAGCAACAAGTCTTTCTATCTATGAGATGAACTATCTTCTAAATAAGACAAAAGTGAAAGATGTCATGATTCGCGATGTTGTCACTGTTTCAGGCTATGCGAGCCTTGAAGATGCAACTTATCTGATGTTGAAAAATAAGATTGGGATTCTTCCTGTAGTAGATAACCATCAAGTCTATGGTGTTATTACGGATCGTGACGTTTTCCAAGCCTTTCTTGAAATTGCTGGTTATGGTGAAGAAGGAATTCGTGTGCGCTTCGTTACAGAAGATGAAGTTGGCGTTCTTGGTAAAATTGTTTCTCTAATCGTTGAAGAAAATTTGAATATCTCTCATACAGTAAATATTCCACGTAAAGATGGTAAGATTATTATTGAAGTTCAAATCGATGGTTCGGTTGATTTAACAGCCTTAAAGCAAAAATTTGAAGCTGAAAATATTCAAGTAGAAGAAATCACTCGTACTTCTGCGAAAGTTTTATAAGGAGGGAAGCCGAAAGGCTTCTTTTTTCATGAAAAGGGGACTAGAGTAAAAGATGGAAAGAAATGAGAGAATATGGTATAATAAAACGATACAAAAAAGGAGTATTTATGGACATTTCAGAAATTCGTCAGAAAATTGACGCAAATCGTGAAAAATTAGCTTCTTTCAGGGGGTCTCTTTGACCTCGAAGGTTTAGAGGAAGAGATTGCCATCTTGGAAAACAAGATGACAGAACCTGATTTTTGGAACGATAATATCGCGGCTCAAAAAACGTCGCAAGAATTAAATGAATTAAAAAATACCTACAATACCTTCCATAAAATGGAAGAGTTGCAGGATGAAGTTGAAATTTTATTAGACTTTTTAGCTGAAGACGAGTCAGTTCATGAGGAACTAGTCGAACAGTTATCAGAACTCGATAAGATGATGACCAGCTATGAGATGACCCTTCTCTTGTCAGAACCTTATGACCATAATAATGCCATCTTGGAAATCCATCCAGGGTCTGGTGGTACAGAGGCTCAGGACTGGGGAGATATGTTGCTACGTATGTACACTCGATATGGTAATGCTAAAGGCTTTAAAGTAGAAGTCTTGGATTACCAAGCAGGTGATGAAGCAGGTATTAAGTCGGTAACTTTATCATTTGAAGGACCTAATGCTTATGGTCTTCTCAAGTCGGAAATGGGTGTGCACCGTCTGGTGCGAATCTCGCCATTTGATTCTGCCAAACGTCGCCATACCTCTTTCACATCTGTAGAAGTAATGCCAGAATTGGATGATACCATTGAAGTGGAAATCCGTGAAGATGACATCAAGATGGATACCTTCCGTTCAGGTGGTGCTGGTGGACAGAACGTCAATAAGGTTTCAACGGGTGTACGTTTAACACACATTCCAACTGGAACTGTCGTCCAGTCAACGGTCGATCGTACCCAATATGGAAATAGAGATCGTGCCATGAAGATGTTGCAGGCTAAGCTCTATCAAATGGAGCAAGAAAAGAAAGCTGCGGAAGTTGATTCCCTCAAGGGTGAGAAAAAGGAAATCACATGGGGAAGCCAAATCCGTTCTTATGTTTTCACGCCATATACTATGGTAAAAGATCACCGAACTAGCTTTGAAGTTGCACAGGTAGATAAGGTTATGGATGGGGACCTAGATGGTTTTATCGATGCCTATCTCAAGTGGCGAATTAGCTAAGATAGAAAGGAACTCACATGTCAATTATTGAAATGAGAGATGTCGTAAAAAAATACGACAACGGAACGACTGCCCTACGCGGTGTTTCGGTCAGTGTTCAACCAGGGGAATTTGCTTATATCGTAGGTCCTTCAGGAGCAGGGAAGTCAACCTTTATTCGTTCTCTATATCGTGAAGTAAAAATCGATAAAGGAAGTCTATCAGTTGCTGGTTTTAATCTAGTTAAGATTAAGAAGAAAGATGTCCCTCTTCTACGTCGTAGTGTTGGGGTTGTTTTTCAGGATTATAAACTCTTGCCAAAGAAAACTGTCTATGAAAATATTGCTTACGCTATGGAAGTAATTGGGGAAAATCGCCGTATTATCAAAAAACGTGTGATGGAAGTATTGGACTTGGTTGGATTGAAGCATAAGGTTCGTTCTTTCCCAAATGAACTCTCAGGTGGAGAACAACAGCGTATTGCGATTGCGCGTGCTATTGTAAATAATCCAAAAGTATTGATAGCCGATGAACCAACAGGAAACTTGGACCCAGATAATTCATGGGAAATCATGAATCTCTTGGAACGGATTAACCTACAAGGGACAACTATTTTGATGGCGACTCATAATAGCCAGATTGTAAATACCTTGCGCCACCGTGTCATTGCCATTGAAAATGGCCGTGTTGTTCGTGATGAATCAAAAGGAGAGTACGGATACGATGATTAGTAGATTTTTTCGTCATTTATTTGAATCGCTAAAAAGTTTGAAACGAAATGGTTGGATGACAGTAGCTGCTGTTAGTTCAGTTATGATTACTTTGACCTTGGTTGCAATATTTGCCTCTGTTATTTTCAATACAGCGAAACTAGCTACAGATATTGAAAATAATGTCCGAGTAATGGTATACATTCGTAAGGACGTAGCTGATAATAGTGAAACTATTGAAAAAGAAGGTCAAACTGTTACAAATAATGACTACCACAAGGTATATAATTCCTTGAAGGGTATGTCTACAGTTAAGAGTGTTACCTTTTCAAGTAAAGAAGAACAATATGAAAAATTAACTGAGACAATGGGGGACAACTGGAAAATCTTTGAAGGTGATGCTAATCCTCTCTATGATGCATATATAGTAGATACTAACACACCAAGTGATGTAAAGACAGTAGCGGAAGAGGCTAAAAAAATTGAAGGTGTGTCTGAGGTTCAGGATGGTGGTGCCAATACAGAACGCTTGTTTAAGTTAGCCTCATTTATTCGTGTCTGGGGATTAGTGATTGCAGGCCTCTTGATTTTTATAGCAGTTTTCTTGATTTCTAATACCATTCGTATTACAATTATTTCCCGTAGTCGAGAAATTCAAATTATGCGCTTGGTTGGTGCTAAGAATAGCTATATCCGAGGACCATTCCTACTTGAGGGTGCTTTCATCGGATTATTTGGCGCAACCCTTCCATCAGTTTTAGTATTTGTTGTTTATCAAATGGTTTACCAATCGGTTAATAAGTCATTAGTTGGTCAAAACCTTTCAATGATTTCACCAGAGGTATTCAGTCCGCTGATGATTGCCTTATTGTTTGTTATTGGAATTTTTATTGGTTCACTGGGATCAGGAATTTCAATGAGACGTTTCTTGAAAATCTAAAATAAATATAAGTATATTTGAGGAGATTTTAATATCTCCTTTTTTGCTAGAAAAATTTTAGAAAAAAGTATACTTTTTTTTATAAAAGCCTTTACAAAAAAAATTAAAGTGGTATAATTAATACATAGTTAAGTGCAAACGTTTTCGTAAAACGTTTTCGTAAAACGTTTGCCTAAATAAAAATAAAGGAGATTTGAATGATGAAAGATACATTCAAAAATGTCTTGTCTTTCGAGTTTTGGCAAAAATTCGGTAAGGCTTTGATGGTGGTTATCGCCGTTATGCCGGCTGCTGGTTTGATGATTTCAATCGGTAAGTCGCTTGTGATGATTAACCCTAACTTTGCTCCACTCGTTATTACTGGTGGTGTACTAGAGCAAATCGGTTGGGGAGTTATCGTTAACCTTCATATCTTGTTCGCCCTCGCTATTGGAGGAAGCTGGGCTAAGGAACGCGCTGGTGGTGCGTTTGCGGCAGGTCTTGCCTTTATCCTAATCAATCGTATCACGGGTACAATCTTTGGCGTATCAGGAGATATGTTGAAAAATCCAGAAGCTATGGTAACAACACTCTTTGGTGGATCAATCAAAGTTGCTGATTACTTCATTAGTGTAATGGAAGCCCCAGCACTTAACATGGGTGTCTTCGTAGGGATTATTTCTGGTTTTATTGGAGCAACTGCTTACAATAAATACTACAACTTCCGTAAGCTTCCTGATGCACTTTCATTCTTTAACGGAAAACGTTTTGTGCCGTTTGTAGTTATTCTTCGTTCAGTAATTGCTGCAATTGTACTTTCAGCTTTCTGGCCAGTAGTGCAAACAGGTATCAATAGCTTTGGTATCTGGATTGCTAACTCACAAGAAACTGCTCCAATCCTTGCACCATTCTTGTATGGTACATTGGAACGTTTGCTCTTGCCATTTGGTCTTCACCACATGTTAACAATCCCAATGAACTACACAGCTCTTGGTGGTACTTATGAAGTCTTAACTGGTGCAGCAAAAGGTAGCCAAGTATTTGGTCAAGACCCACTATGGCTTGCATGGGTAACAGACCTTGTAAACCTTAAAGGTACTGATGCTAGTCAATACCAACACTTGTTAGATACTGTTCACCCAGCTCGTTTCAAAGTTGGACAAATGATCGGTTCATTCGGTATCTTGATGGGTGTGATTGTGGCTATCTACCGTAATGTTGATGCTGACAAGAAACATAAATACAAAGGTATGATGATTGCAACAGCCCTTGCAACATTCTTGACAGGGGTTACTGAACCAATCGAATACATGTTCATGTTCATTGCAACACCAATGTATCTTGTTTACTCACTTGTTCAAGGTGCTGCCTTCGCTATGGCTGACGTCGTGAACCTACGTATGCACTCATTTGGTTCAATCGAGTTCTTGACTCGTACACCTATTGCAATCAGTGCTGGTATCGGTATGGATATCGTTAACTTCGTTTGGGTAACTGTTCTCTTTGCCGTAATCATGTACTTTATTGCAAACTTCATGATTCAAAAATTCAACTACGCAACTCCAGGACGTAACGGAAACTACGAAACTGCCGAAGGTTCAGAAGAAGCTGGCAGCGAAGTGAAAGTTGCAGCAGGTTCTCAAGCTGTAAACATTATCAACCTTCTTGGTGGTCGTGCAAACATCGTTGATGTTGATGCATGTATGACTCGTCTTCGTGTAACTGTTAAAGACGCTGACAAAGTCGGTGATGCAGAACAATGGAAAGCAGAAGGAGCTATGGGTCTTGTCATGAAAGGACAAGGAGTCCAAGCTATCTACGGACCAAAAGCAGACGTATTGAAATCTGATATCCAAGATATTCTTGACTCAGGTGAAATCATTCCTGAAACTCTTCCAAGTCAAATGACAGAAGCGCAACAAAACACTGTTCAATTCAAAGGGCTTACTGAGGAAGTTTACTCAGTAGCAGACGGTCAAGTTATTGCTTTGGAACAAGTAAAAGATCCAGTATTTGCTCAAAAAATGATGGGTGATGGATTTGCTGTAGAACCTGCAAATGGAAACATTGTATCTCCAGTTTCAGGTACTGTATCAAGCATCTTCCCTACAAAACATGCTCTTGGTCTTGTGACTGAAGCAGGACTTGAAGTATTGGTTCACATTGGTTTGGACACAGTAAGTCTTGAAGGAAAACCATTTACAGTTCATGTTGCTGAAGGACAAAAAGTTGCAGCAGGTGATCTTCTTGTCACAGCTGACTTGGATGCTATCCGTGTAGCAGGTCGTGAAACTTCAACAGTGGTTGTCTTCACAAATGCTGAAGCTATTAAATCAGTTAAATTAGAACAAACAGGTTCTCTTGCAGCTAAAACAGCAGTTGCTAAAGTAGAATTGTAATATACTTGAGGTTGGAAGCTGTTTTCCAACCTCTTGTTTTAGGAGAAAAGCATGAAATTTTTAACACTCAATACTCATAGCTGGATGGAAAAAGAAGCTGAAAAAAAATTCCAGCTCTTGCTTGAGGATATTCTTGATAAAGACTATGATTTGATTTGTTTCCAAGAAATTAATCAGGAGATCACTTCGCCAGAGGTGGAGGTTAATGACCTTTATCAAGCTTTGCCAGCAGCTGAGCCTATTCACCAAGACCATTATGTTAGACTTTTGGTTGAAAAGTTGTCAGAGCAAGGGAAAAATTACTATTGGACCTGGGCCTATAACCATATCGGTTATGACCGCTACCATGAAGGTGTGGCTATCTTGTCTAAAACACCTATTGAAGCACGAGAAATTTTGGTTTCAGATGTGGATGATCCAACAGACTATCATACTCGCCGTGTTGCCTTGGCTGAAACTGTAGTTGATGGTAAGGAGATTGCAGTTGCCAGTGTCCATCTTTCTTGGTGGGATAAAGGTTTCCAAGAAGAATGGGAACGATTTGAGGCTGTCTTGAAAGAATTGAACAAGCCCCTTTTACTAGCTGGAGATTTTAATAATCCAGCTGGTCAGGAAGGTTACCAAGCTATTTTAGCTAGTCCATTAGGCTTACAAGACGCTTTTGAAGTCGCTAAAGAGAAAAGCAGTAGCTATACCGTTCCACCAGAAATTGATGGCTGGAAAGGGAACACTGAACCCCTTCGAATCGACTATGTTTTTACTACCAAGGAGTTAACAGTGGAAAATTTACATGTCGTATTTGATGGTAACAAGAGTCCACAAGTGAGTGATCACTATGGCTTGAATGCTCTTTTAAACTGGAAATAATAACTGAAAAGAGGTTGGGATTCTCAAATTCCAGCCTTTTTATGACTAGAAAAGCTACAGGAAATAGCCTAAATAAGTGAGACTACTGAAATGGAATAAAATGTGGTATAATTGATAAGATAGATAGAATCGAGGATAGTATGTCATTTACGAAATTTCAATTTAAAAACTATATTAGAGAAGCCTTGGAGGAGTTGAAATTTATAACTCCAACAGTGGTACAAGATAAGTTGATTCCTATTGTTTTGGCAGGTCGTGACTTAGTCGGTGAATCAAAAACAGGTTCAGGTAAGACTCACACTTTCTTGTTACCGATTTTCCAGCAATTAGATGAAGCCAGCGATAGTGTACAAGCAGTGATTACTGCACCGAGTCGTGAGTTGGCTACTCAAATTTATCAAGCAGCCCGTCAGATTGCTGCCCACTCAGAAGTGGAAGTTCGTGTGGTTAATTATGTGGGTGGTACGGATAAGGCTCGCCAGATTGAGAAATTGGCAAGCAATCAGCCTCATATTGTTATCGGAACACCAGGCCGTATCTACGACTTGGTTAAATCCGGTGACCTGGCTATTCACAAGGCCAAGACCTTTGTGGTCGATGAGGCAGACATGACCTTGGATATGGGATTCTTGGAAACTGTTGATAAGATTGCTGGAAGCCTTCCAAAAGACCTGCAATTCATGGTCTTCTCAGCCACTATTCCACAAAAGTTGCAACCATTCTTGAAAAAATACTTGTCAAATCCTGTTATGGAGAAAATCAAGACCAAAACGGTTATTTCTGACACTATTGATAATTGGTTGATTTCTACAAAGGGACGTGATAAGAATGCTCAAATTTATCAATTGACTCAGTTGATGCAGCCTTATTTGGCAATGATTTTTGTTAACACTAAGACACGTGCTGATGAATTGCATTCATATCTGACTGCTCAAGGATTGAAGGTGGCGAAGATTCATGGAGATATTGCCCCTCGTGAGCGCAAACGGATTATGAATCAGGTGAAAAATCTGGATTTTGAGTACATTGTCGCAACAGACTTGGCAGCGCGTGGGATTGACATTGAAGGTGTCAGCCATGTCATCAATGATGCCATTCCACAAGACTTATCCTTCTTTGTGCACCGTGTTGGTCGAACTGGACGAAATGGCCTACCAGGTACAGCCATTACCCTTTATCAGCCAAGTGATGATTCGGATATCCGTGAGTTGGAGAAATTGGGAATCAAGTTTACTCCTAAGATGGTCAAAGACGGGGAATTTCAAGATACCTATGACCGTGATCGTCGTGCTAATCGTGAGAAGAAGCAAGATAAGCTTGATATCGAAATGATTGGTTTGGTTAAAAAGAAAAAGAAAAAAGTCAAACCAGGTTATAAGAAAAAAATTCAATGGGCGGTTGATGAAAAACGTCGTAAAACCAAGCGTGCTGAAAATCGCGCTCGTGGTCGTGCAGAGCGTAAAGCAAAACGCCAAACATTTTAAGGCAATTGTTGGAGTGCTGAGCTCCAACCTTTTTATTTATGAAAGCGAAATATCTATATTGAAAGATCACATTAAAGACTGCAAATTGTGTTAAAAAATGATATAATGATGAAGTTATATAGTCCCGATAAGATGGTAGGTATTTATAACTAAGAATTTTCCTATCAGTACTTTGTAATTCGCAAAGAATGACGACTCCAAAGTCGTTCGTCATTCTACGGTTGCCACTATAGGGCGGCCAACCTATGCGCCTTACTAGCTTCAGAAATAAAAAAGTGTCGTTTTTATTTCTTTCGCGTCGTAACTCTTAGATAATGGAAATACCTATCAGTACTTTGTAACTCTATAACACTATTTTTAAGGGGGGACATTTTTATGTCAGAACGTAAATTATTCACGTCTGAATCTGTATCTGAGGGGCATCCAGATAAGATTGCAGACCAAATTTCAGATGCGATTTTGGATGCTATTTTAGCTAAGGATCCAGAGGCGCACGTTGCTGCTGAGACAGCTGTCTATACTGGTTCAGTCCACGTTTTTGGTGAAATTTCTACAAATGCCTATGTGGATATTAACCGTGTGGTTCGTGATACCATTGCAGAGATTGGTTACACCAATACAGAATATGGATTTTCTGCTGAGACGGTGGGAGTACATCCATCTTTGGTGGAACAATCTCCTGACATTGCCCAAGGGGTTAACGAAGCCTTGGAGGTACGTGGGAATGCAGACCAAGATCCACTGGACTTGATTGGGGCTGGAGACCAAGGGCTTATGTTTGGATTTGCAGTGGATGAAACAGAAGAGCTCATGCCTTTGCCAATTTCACTAAGCCACAAGTTGGTTCGTCGTTTAGCAGAACTTCGTAAGTCTGGTGAAATTAGCTATCTCCGTCCAGATGCTAAATCACAAGTTACGGTTGAGTATGATGAAAATGACCGTCCAGTACGCGTGGATACAGTCGTTATTTCAACTCAGCACGACCCAGAAGTTAGCAATGAACAAATTCATCAAGATGTGATTAACAAGGTTATCAAAGAGGTGATTCCAGCCTCTTACTTGGATGAACAAACAAAATTCTTCATCAATCCAACTGGTCGCTTTGTAATCGGTGGACCTCAAGGAGACTCAGGTTTGACTGGTCGTAAGATTATCGTGGATACCTATGGTGGCTACTCTCGTCATGGTGGTGGTGCCTTCTCTGGTAAGGATGCGACTAAGGTGGACCGTTCTGCGTCATATGCAGCTCGTTATATTGCCAAGAATATTGTTGCAGCGGGTCTTGCTAAGAAGGCGGAAGTACAATTGGCATACGCTATCGGTGTTGCCCAACCTGTTTCTGTCCGTATCGATACCTTTGGTACAGGAACAGTAGCTGAAAGCAAGCTTGAAAAAGCAACTCGTCAAATCTTTGACCTTCGTCCTGCAGGAATTATCCAAATGCTGGACCTCAAACGTCCAATTTACCGTCAAACAGCGGCTTATGGCCACATGGGACGTACAGATATTGACCTTCCATGGGAACGTCTGGACAAGGTTGATGCTTTGAAAGAAGCAGTCAAATAAATGAATTGAAGAAAGAGGGCAGTCCCTCTTTTTTTGATATATTATACTAATCTCCGTTAATCATTGAAATTATAGCTTGAATTTGATATGATGGTCTTATGGATAAAAGTAGAGCAAAACGTGAGAATCACGATAAGATAAGAATGAGTTTAATAGCCCTAGTAGCTATCTTTTCAGTTAGCATTTGTGTCCTTGGGGCGATGATTGGTTACAAAGTCTATACGAAACAAAGTTTTGAACAAAAGATTGAATCTCTCAAAAAAGAGAAAGATGATCAATTGAGTGAGGGAAATCAGAAGGATCATTTTCGTAAGGGACAAGCCGAAGTGATTGCCTATTATCCTCTCCAAGGCGAGCAAGTGATTTCGTCTGTAAAAGAAATCATGACACAGGATATTAAAGACAATCTAGAGGATAAGGAAAATCTGGTTTTTTATTATACGGAGAAACAGGACTCGACTTTAAAAGGGATTGTCAACCGAAGTGTGATGAAACAAGTCCATGATTTATCTTCGTCAAAAGTTGAAGAGACTGAAAAAACTAGTCTGGCAAAAGTGCATTTGACAGAAGATGGTAAATCTTTTACCCTTGATAAATTATTTTCAGATGCTAGTAAGGCTAAAGAGAAACTGATAAAAGAACTGACTTCTTTCTTACAAGATAAGAAATTAGAACAAGACAAGATTGATCAGATAGTTAAAGGCTTGTCTGACCAAGATCTGTCTGCATGGAATTTTGATTATAAGGATAGTCAGATTATCCTTTATCCGAGTCAGCCTGTTGAAAATCTGGATGAGATTGCCTTGCCAGTATCTAGTTTCTTTGAGCTTATTCAGTCCTCATATTTGCTAGATAAGGATGCGGAACTTTATAAAGCTTATTTTGAAAAGAAAAATCGTAAAGTGGTGGCCTTAACTTTTGATGATGGACCAAATTCTACAACGACAAATCAAGCATTAGATACACTTTCTAAGTATGGTATCAAGGCAACTTTCTTTGTTTTAGGTAAGAATGTTTCTGGCAATGAAGGGATTCTGAAACGCATGAAAGCAGACGGCCATGTCATTGGAAACCATAGTTGGAGTCATCCAGTTCTTTCAAAACTTTCGCTTGATGAAGCTAAAAAACAAATAACTGATACTGAGGATGCGCTAACTAAAGTCCTGGGCTCTAGTTCTAAACTTATGCGTCCTCCTTATGGAGCCATTACAGACGACATTCGCAATAGCCTCGATTTGAGCTTTATTATGTGGGATGTGGATAGTCTGGACTGGAAGAGTAAAAATGAAGCAGCTATTTTGACAGAAATTCAGCGTGAAGTCAAGAATGGTTCTATTATTCTCATGCATGATATTCATGCTGAGACGGTAAATGCTCTACCGAAGGTTATTGACTACTTGAAAGGGCAAGGTTATGACTTTGTAACCATACCAGATTTATTAGATTCCCGTCTTAAAGCTCACCAGCTCTACTATAACCGTGACCAATAATTTAAAAAATCTAAAGAGATAAGTTTTCATTGAGAATTTGTTTCTTTGGATTTTCTTCACATAGAAAGGAAAAATAATGAAATCTTATACTTTAAATAATAGCGTTCCAATCCCAGTTCTGGGTTTTGGAACCTGGAAAGCTGAAAATGGAGAGATTGCCTATCAAGCTGTCCTAGAGGCTTTAAAGGCAGGCTATCGCCATATCGATACGGCAGCTATCTATAAAAATGAAGAAAGCGTTGGTCGTGCTATTCATGATAGTGGCGTTCCGCGTGAGGAAATTTTTGTAACCAGTAAATTGTGGAATACAAATCATAGCTATGAGCAAGCTCGTCAGGCTTTTGAAGAGTCTTTAGAGAAGCTGGGCTTGGAATATTTAGATTTGTATTTGATTCATTGGCCAAATCCAAAACCTTTGAGAGAAAATGACGCATGGAAAACTCGCAATGCTGAGGTCTGGAGAGCGATGGAAGACCTCTATCAAGAAGGCAAAATCCGTGCTATCGGGGTTAGTAATTTTCTTCCCCGTCATTTGGATGCCTTGCTTGAAACTGCAACTATTGTTCCTGCGGTCAATCAAGTTCGCTTGGCGCCAGGTGTGTATCAAGAGGAAGTCGTAGCTTACTGTCGAGAAAAAGGAATTTTATTGGAAGCTTGGGGGCCTTTTGGTCAGGGAGAACTGTTTGATAGCAAGCAAGTGCAAGAAATCGCAGCAAATCACGGAAAGTCTGTTGCTCAGATAGCCTTGGCCTGGAGCTTGGCAGAAGGATTTTTACCACTTCCGAAATCTGTTACAGCCTCTCGTATTCAGGCTAATCTTGATTGTTTCGGAATTGAACTGAGTCACGAGGAGCAAGAAACCTTAAAAACGATTCCTGTTCAGTCTGGTGCTCCACGAGTTGATGATATGGATTTCTAGAAAATCATAAAAAGAATTGTACATTATTCTATTTTTTGATATAATAGTCAGCAGGAAAGAAAGTCTTATGGCGTTCTTTAAGCGAGCTTGGGATAGTGGGAGCCAAGTAGGACAACATAAAGTGCTGGCGCTTTCTGTACTATTTTCAAAAACAATGAAGTAATAAATTAGGGTGGAACCGCGTTTCTGACGCCCCTAGTCGCAAGGCTTGGGTGTTGAAATTCGGTTCTTTTTGAATTTCGTCTAATGCCTAAGTAGAAAGGAGCTTAATGCTTAAAGGATCTTGTTTATGTAAAGCAGTAACCTACACTCTAGATGAGGAATTATCTGAATTAGTGTTTTGCCATTGCTCATTCTGTCGGAAAGCAACTGCGTCTGCCTATACAGTTAATGCTAAAGTTAGCAGTGAAAAGCTAGTATTGCATGGAAAAGAAAAGCTTGTTTCCTATAGTTCTTCTCCAGGAAAACAACGCTTTTACTGCCAGAACTGTCATAGTCAAATTTTCACTGTTCAAGAAAATATACCAGAAGTCTGTGCTTTGAAATTAGGTACAATAGATGAATGCGATCAGAATTTACAAACTGTTCCCAAACGTCATATTTTTCAGGATCCAGACTTTTCTTGGTTGCTTGATAAATCCATCTAAAAAGATAACATAAATTAAAGGAGTATTCAATGTCTAAGAAATTAACATTTCACTGCGTCAGTGGCAGAGACCTCCTGACAGTCGGATTGCCTCACGCTCAGCACTAGAGTGCCTGAGCTAGACGCAGTACTAACTCGTCTTGCCTCGTATAATCGAAGAGGAAGACTCGTGTCGCAAGAAATCATTTTTTATTAAGGAGTATTCAATGTCTAAGAAATTAACATTTCAAGAAATTATTTTGACTTTGCAACAATTTTGGAATGACCAAGGTTGTATGCTGATGCAGGCTTATGATAATGAAAAAGGTGCAGGAACAATGAGTCCTTACACTTTCCTTCGTGCTATCGGACCTGAGCCATGGAATGCGGCTTATGTAGAGCCATCACGTCGTCCTGCTGATGGTCGTTACGGGGAAAACCCTAACCGTCTTTACCAACACCACCAATTCCAAGTGGTTATGAAACCCTCTCCATCAAACATCCAAGAACTTTATCTTGAGTCTTTAGAAAAATTGGGAATCAATCCTTTGGAACATGATATTCGTTTTGTTGAGGACAACTGGGAAAATCCATCTACTGGTTCAGCTGGTCTTGGATGGGAAGTTTGGCTTGATGGGATGGAAATCACACAGTTCACTTATTTCCAACAAGTTGGTGGATTGGCAACTGGCCCTGTGACTGCGGAAGTTACCTATGGTTTGGAACGTTTGGCTTCTTACATTCAAGAAGTAGACTCTGTCTATGATATTGAATGGGCTGATGGTGTAAAATACGGAGAAATCTTTATCCAGCCTGAGTACGAGCATTCAAAATATTCGTTTGAAATTTCAGACCAAGAAATGTTGCTGGAAAACTTTGATAAGTTTGAAAAAGAAGCTGGTCGTGCATTGGAAGAAGGCTTGGTACACCCAGCCTATGACTATGTTCTCAAATGTTCACACACCTTTAACCTGCTTGACGCGCGTGGTGCCGTATCTGTAACAGAGCGCGCAGGCTATATCGCACGTATCCGTAACTTGGCCCGTGTCGTAGCTAAAACCTTTGTCGCAGAACGAAAACGCCTAGGTTACCCACTTTTGGATGAAGCAACACGAGCTAAACTCTTAGCAGAAGACGCAGAATAGTGAGTAATACTGTGCTCTAAAATCGTTAGAGGCAAGTCGTAGACTTGCTAGAGGGATATGCACCGCCGTACTGTTATGTGGGGATTTTTGAAACTTTAGGTTCAAAAATCAGTCAGCTAAATCCATTTTGATGAGACTGTTGGAAATCTTAGTTTATTTGGTATAAGATTTCCTTACAGACTCACAAAAGTTAGTTAGCGACGTCCCCAGTACCTAAGGTGCATATCAAAAAAGATTGAAGAAAATGTAAAGGAAAAAACATGACAAAAAACTTATTAGTAGAACTCGGTCTTGAAGAATTACCAGCCTATGTTGTCACACCAAGTGAAAAACAACTAGGCGAAAAAATGGCAGCCTTCCTCAAGGAAAACCGTCTGTCTTTTGAAGCCATTCAAACCTTCTCAACACCACGTCGTTTGGCTGTTCGTGTGACAGGTCTTGCAGACAAACAGTCTGATTTGACAGAAGATTTCAAGGGTCCAGCAAAGAAAATTGCCTTGGATAGTGATGGAAACTTCACCAAAGCAGCTCAAGGATTTGTCCGTGGAAAAGGCTTGACGGTTGAAGATATCGAATTTCGTGAAATCAAGGGTGAAGAATATGTCTATGTCACTAAGGAAGAAATTGGTCAAGCAGTTGAAGCAATTGTTCCTGGTGTTGTAGATGTTTTGAAGTCACTGACTTTCCCAGTCAGCATGCACTGGGCTGGAAATAGCTTTGAATACATTCGTCCTGTTCACACTTTGACTGTTCTTTTAGATGAAGAAGAGTTTGACTTGGATTTCCTTGATATCAAGGGAAGTCGTGTCAGCCGTGGTCATCGTTTCTTGGGACAAGAAACTAAGATTCAGTCAGCATTGAGCTATGAAGAAGATCTTCGTGCACAATTTGTAATCGCAGATCCACGTGAACGTGAGCAAATGATTATTGACCAAATCAAAGCAATCGAAGCTGAACATGGCGTACGTATCGAAATTGATGCTGATTTGCTTAATGAAGTCTTGAACTTGGTTGAATACCCAACTGCTTTTATGGGAAGTTTTGATGCTAAATACCTTGAAGTTCCAGAAGAAGTTTTGGTGACTTCAATGAAAGAACACCAACGTTACTTTGTTGTTCGCGATCAAGATGGCAACCTCTTGCCAAACTTCATTTCTGTCCGTAACGGAAACGCAGAGCATTTGGAAAATGTCATCAAAGGAAATGAAAAAGTCTTGGTAGCACGCTTGGAAGACGGAGAATTCTTCTGGCGTGAAGACCAAAAATTGGTTATTTCAGACCTTGTTGAGAAATTAAACAATGTAACCTTCCATGAGAAAATTGGTTCCCTTCGTGAACACATGATTCGTACGGGTCAGATTGCTATTCTCTTGGCAGAAAAAGCTGATTTGTCAGCGGATGAAACAATTGACCTAGCGCGTGCAGCAGCCATTTACAAGTTTGACTTGTTGACAGGGATGGTTGGTGAATTTGACGAGCTCCAAGGAATTATGGGTGAAAAATATGCCCTTCTTGCTGGTGAAACTCCAGCTGTGGCAGCTGCTATTCGTGAACACTACATGCCTACATCAGCTGAAGGAGAACTTCCAGAGAGCAAAGTCGGCGCAGTGCTTGCCATTGCAGACAAATTGGACACTATTTTGAGTTTCTTCTCAGTAGGTTTGATTCCATCAGGTTCTAATGACCCTTATGCCCTTCGTCGTGCAACTCAAGGTGTAGTTCGTATCTTGGATGCCTTTGGTTGGCACATTGCTATGGATGAGCTGATTGATAGCCTTTATGCTTTGACATTTGACAGCTTGACTTATGAAAATAAAGCAGAGGTTATGGACTTTATCAAGGCTCGTGTTGATAAGATGATGGGTTCTACTCCAAAAGATATCAAGGAAGCGGTACTTGCAGGTTCAAACTTTGTTGTGGCGGAAATGTTGGAAGCAGCAAGTGCTCTTGTAGAAGCAAGCAAGGAAGAAGACTTCAAACCATCTGTCGAATCACTTTCTCGTGCCTTCAACTTGGCTGAGAAGGCAGAAGGAGTTGCTACAGTTGATTCAGCTCTCTTTGAAAATGACCAAGAAAAAGCTTTGGCAGAAGCTGTAGAATCACTTGTTTTGTCAGGGACTGTAAGTCAACAATTGAAACAACTCTTTGCTCTTAGTCCAGTCATCGATGCCTTCTTTGAAAATACTATGGTTATGGCCGAAGATCAGGCAGTCCGTCAAAATCGTTTGGCAATCTTGTCGCAATTAACCAAGAAAGCAGCTAAGCTTGCACGTTTTAACCAAATCAATACCAAATAAAATCTGTTAAACGGGTTAAATCTTATCATAAAGGAGAGAAAAATGGATCCTAAAAAAATTGATCGTATTAACGAGCTTGCCAAAAAGAAAAAAACAGAAGGCTTGACCCCAGAAGAAAAAGTGGAACAAGCCAAACTACGTGAAGAGTACATCGAAGGTTATCGTCGCTCTGTTCGTCACCACATTGAAGGAATCAAAATTGTGGATGAAGAAGGAAACGATGTCACACCAGAAAAACTACGCCAAGTCCAACGTGAAAAAGGGTTACATGGCCGTAGTCTCGATGATCCAAATTCATAATAAGTATTCTTTCTTTTAACAAAGATAGGTGAAATGATAACAAAACGACTAGCAGACACAAACTGCTAGTCGTTTTTGGCTGACTTAATCTAGTAGGATACAGAACTACATCGGTTACTTAATTTATCTATCTAATACTCTTCGAAAATCTCTTCAAATTAAGTAAGCGTCGTCTTGCCGTATATATGTTACTGACTTCGTCAGTTCTATCTGCAACCTCAAAGCAGTGCTTTGAGCAACCTGCGGCTAGCTTCCTAGTTTGCTCTTTGATTTTCATTGAGTATAATATATTGGATTCATTAGAAAATCAATCTTTTCTTAGTTCAATGACTTGATTATAGCGACTTTCATTATTAATATGGTGAGCAATTTCTAACACCATCATCGGTAGTGAGAAAATCAAGTCTCGGACCATCTGGCTATTTTCTACGTCAAGAGCTGCAGTTACCTCATCTACTAATAAAATTTCCTTTTTACGAAGTAGAAAGCGTGCTAGTTCAATACGGACACGCTGTCCACCTGAAATATTTTCTCCATTATCCGTGATCACAAAATCAAGTCCATTTGTCAGTTCATGATCAAGTTTTACTTGTTTTAAAACAGCATCTAACTCTTGATCTGAAAATTTTTGTCCCAAGCTTAGGTTGTAACGAACAGTATCATTAAAGAGAAAAGGATGCTGGCTGATGATGCCCACCTGACGAATAAAGTTACTTATTTTAGCGCCATCCTCTGTGATACAAGTAATCATCCCACTATCAGCTTTCTCTTTCCCAATAATCATTCGGAAAAGTGTGGATTTTCCACAGCCACTTGGCCCTTTTATGAGAACTTTTTCACCTTGTTGAATCGTTAGATTGAAATCATGAATAATCTCCCTACCGTTATATGATTTATTTAAGTGAAAAATTTCCAGATATGCTACTTGGGAGATTGAGTGGCTGTCCACTTCTCTATCATCAATTCGATTCAAAATTCCAAAAATCTTATCAACTGTTGTTTTAGCCCCTTGCATATCTGCCACATCATACATAATATTTTGAATAGGCCCCACTAGTTGGCCGGCAGCGATATACATAGCAACCAAGTTAGCTAAGTAAACATGATGATTATGCATGGCAAGGAAGAATCCCAATACTAAAGGTAGTACTTGGCTAAGAAATACCATAAAACCATTACAAAAGAAAACAAAATTATGAGTAAAAGAAAACCTTTGAATAGCTCGTTGATAACGAAGATTGGTATTCCAGACACGCTGATAATTTTCAGATAAGGCTTGATTCATTCGTAAGGTCTGAGCACCCCGAATACTGTCAGAGATTTGATTATGAACGGCAGTTCTTTCTTGAGACATTTCCTCCCCTGAATTTTTCAGCCTATTATTCATCAAAAATTGTGGAATGGGACGTAAAATCGTAAAGAAAACAAAGATAGAACCCAATATAACATTTTGCGCAATGATATAGATTGCCGTAATTAGCGCCCCAAATCCCCAACATGAAATGGACATATAGCATCTAAAGAAGTTATCTCCTAGAAATTCCATATCTTGTGTTAGCATGGTAATTTTCTCATCTTCACTATATTCTCTGTCTTCTATCAACTTCTGGAGTAATTTCGTTCGAATATTCATTTGAATCTCACGTTGAAAGACGTTATTTGCATGATTACAAAACAACATCAGGCTATACAAAGCGAAATAGACTGAAAAACCAAAGAGAGCAAATTTCCAAATAGAGGAATATGTTAAACTATTTTGATCTATAGATAATGCTTTAGAAACAACTAAGGGTTGTCCCAGAGCAAGTCCCCCATTTGCTAGTGCCCCAATAATAGTTAGGTATTTTGTTTTTGTATCGAGATATTTAAAGATATGAATCATAAAGAACCTCTAGAAAATAGACTTTCTATAATTGAGAAATATCTGTTGTAACAACTAGATATTATTTTACACCCTATCATATTGCCCGTTTAATATATTCATTATACATCAATGAATGAGATTTAGTCAATAAGTCGTAGCACACTACAGTTGATAAAGAGTTTACTAAAAAAGGAACCATAACGGTTCCTAAAATTATTAGTTGCTTGCTCCAGATGTAGCGTCTGCGTCACCACCGTGGCCTCCAGCATCACCTGCATCAGAAGCTCCAGATGTAGCATCTGCGCCGCCATGACCATGTCCGCCAGCAGATGCTGCAGCATTTCCACCAACTAGACGTTGACCAGTTGTTTCTAAGTACCAATCAAGCCATGGTTGGAAATTAAAGATAATTTCATTAATTCCAGCATATGAGCCATCTGGGTAGTACATTGCCTTGTAGTTGTGTGTATTAATAACACCTTCTGGTGTTCCTGGTACAATTGTACGGACATATTCTTGATCTCCGTTACGCAATACGCCGACAACCCATTCAACATTTTTCATTCTTGCAGGTGGAAGTGAAGCATGCACTGTTCCTAGGCGACTACCTGCTTGAACTCGCACACGTTTACCATACATTGTATTTGGATCTTGGTGGGCGTTATTATAGTACAAGAATTGGTTATTATCATCAGCATATGTCAACTCAAATGGCATTGCTTTCAAGAACATATCAATTTGGTTAACTGTCAAGATACCGTGGTCTAATTTAACGTAGGTATCTCCAGAAACAGCTCCTACAAGTTCAGCTGCTTTTTCTACCCATTCAGGATCATCAGGATCAACTCCTTGAATGGTAGTTGCAATTGGATTTGTACAATATAAATCTTCTGGTGCGATTGGTTTTGGTTTTTTCAATTTTGAAACGACTCCCACATATTTTACAAAGTTGTCTAAACATGTTTCAAGGAAATTAATAGTTCCTTCATTTGTGATATTCCCATTAACATCAAAGGCTTCTTTAGCTTTACCGAGAAGGAATTCATTTCCTGGAAGAGTATAGGCGTTGACACCTGGCGCGTCAAGAATCTTACGAAGGTGAACTTGGGCACGAGAAGTACCTTGGTCGTAGTAAGATGCTCCCACAATCATGACTGGTTTGTTTTCAAATGGATGAACTTCGTATGACAGCCATTCAAGAACAGATTTTAGAGAAGCTGAGATTGTATGGTTGTGCTCAGGAGTAGCGATAATAACACCATCAGCACGAGTAATTTTGTTATATAAATAACGTAATTGGAAACTTTCGTCCCATTTTTCGTCTTGGTTAAACATTGGAACTTCGTCAATTTCAAGAACTTCTAATTCAAATTTGAGTTTGAAGTGACGGCGGATAAATTCCAAGAGTTTACGGTTATATGATTGATCGTAGTTTGATCCTACAAGTCCAACAAATTTCATTCTTTTTGGTCTCCTATCTTACAAATTTTCCCAGTCAAAGTCTTCAGCATCTTTGCGAAGCAATTCCTGTGCGTTACGCAATTTTTCTGTGATTTTTACAAAGATACGGAAGTCATCAAAAGTAGCATCCAATTTTTTAATAACATCAAGGTCAACTAAGTCACCACTTGTACTGAAGGCTTGAAGAGAATGTGAAAGCAAGAATTCATCAGGAAGGACACTTGCTTTGATTTCTGGTGCATTCAAGATTTGGCGAAGTTGTAATTGGGCACGTGATGAACCAAGTGTACCATATGAAGCACCTGTAATCATGATTGGTTTATTCAAAAGTGGGTAGATACCATAAGACAACCAAGCAAGAGCGCTCATCAAAACAGCTGGAATAGAGTGATCATATTCAGGAGTACCGATAATAACGCCATCTGCCTCTTCAATTTTAGCAGCAATTTCCAGAATTTCAGCAGGTACTTGCTTGTCAGCTGGTTTGTTGAAGACAGGAATGTCTTTAATTTCAACAAGTTCAATTTCAGCTTTTTCAGCAAAGTGTTTTTGCATGTATTGAAGCAATTGACGGTTTGTAGAACGTTTTGAATTTGTTCCAACAATAGCAATAAGTTTTAACATGAGATTTCCTTTCTCTTTTTACATAATACGATTTTAGAACTCCATTGAAACAGTTGTTTCTATAGAGTAGGAATTCCTGAAGAACAGCTTAGGTGACCTTCTTTATCGATGAGGATAGCTTCGATGCCCTCCAAACTTTCGACTTGCCAGAGGATAGAAGCAGGTCTTTCTCCAAATAGACGGGTTGTCCAGATTTCACCGTCGACTGATTTATCAGAGATGATTGTTAGACTAGCTAGTTCCGTCTCAACAGGATAGCCTGTTTGGCTGTCAAAAATATGATGGTAATCTTTTCCATCGACTGTCAGGTGACGTTCATAAATGCCTGAAGTCACGACAGATTTATTGACAACAGGGATGGTCATTAAGTGATTTCCCCGAGGATTGGCTGGGTCTTGAATCCCGATTTGCCAAGGCTGATTTCCTCTTGCCTGATTTTTTCCAATGGTCAGGATATTCCCTCCCAGATTGATCAAGGCAGATGTCACTCCCTCTTCTCTAAGAAATTGGGCGACCTTATCCGCACTATAACCCTTGGCTAAACAACCTAGGTCTATCTTCATTCCTTTCTGTTTTAGAAACACAGTAGAAGTGGAAGAATCTAACTCGATATATTGAGGATTGATTAAAGGGAGAACCTCTTCAATTTCTTGAGGTTGGGCAACTTTGGCATCTGAAAAACCGATGCGCCAGGTTTGAATCAAGGGACCAATGCTGATATTGAGATGACTAGAGGGCGCTAGGCTATGCTCTAATCCAAGTGAAATCAGTTCAAACAGGTCTGGATGCACCGTGACTGGGGCTATTCCAGCTTGATGATTAATTTCCATCAACTCAGATTCTTGACTATTGGCATTGAAGCGGTATTCTAGCTCTTTGAGCAAATCAAAGGATTTTTGGAGCAAGATATCGGCTCGCTCATCTACTAATGAAATAGTGATAGTAGTTCCCATTAGCCGTTCAGAATGTGAACTAAGAGGCAAGCTACCAACTCCTTTCTCTTATGAAAAGAAGGTTGAAATATAGTAATTTTTTTGCAAAATTAACCTCTTACATTTTCTTTCCATAATACTAGCATACCATAAAGTCAGCGTTTTCACAAATAAAATTTGTAAAGTTGTCAAGAAATATGCTCAGAAAATAAAGAGTAATTGTAAGAAAGGCTGATAAAATACAGATTATTTACATTTTTTTACAAAAAAATCGGGAAAATTAGCAAAACTCTTGTAAACGCTAACAGTAAATGTTATACTAGAAGAGTAAATTTAAAATTGAAGGTAGGAATTTTTCTATGAGTAAAATCGTTGTAGTTGGTGCTAACCACGCTGGTACAGCATGTATTAATACTATGTTGGATAATTTTGGCAATGAGAACGAAATCGTTGTATTTGACCAAAACTCTAACATCTCTTTCCTAGGATGTGGAATGGCCCTTTGGATTGGTGAACAAATTGACGGTGCTGAAGGCTTGTTCTATTCTGATAAAGAAAAATTGGAAGCTAAAGGTGCTAAAGTGTACATGAACTCACCAGTTCTTTCAATCGACTATGATAACAAAGTAGTTACAGCAGAAGTTGAAGGAAAAGAGCACAAAGAATCATACGAGAAATTGATTTTCGCTACAGGTTCTACACCAATCTTGCCACCAATCGAAGGTGTTGAAATTGTTAAAGGAAACCGCGAATTTAAAGCAACTCTTGAAAACGTACAATTCGTAAAATTGTACCAAAACGCTGAAGAAGTTATCAACAAACTTGCTGACAAGAGCCAGCACCTTGACCGTATCGCCGTTGTAGGTGGTGGTTACATCGGTGTTGAACTTGCTGAAGCCTTTGAACGTCTTGGAAAAGAAGTTGTCCTTGTTGACATCGTAGATACTGTCTTGAACGGTTACTATGACAAAGACTTCACACAAATGATGGCTAAGAACTTGGAAGACCACAACATCCGCTTGGCACTTGGTCAAACTGTTAAAGCAATCGAAGGTGACGGTAAAGTTGAACGCTTGATTACTGATAAAGAAACTTTCGATGTGGACATGGTTATCCTTGCAGTTGGTTTCCGTCCAAATACAGCTCTTGCTGATGGTAAGATTGAACTCTTCCGCAACGGTGCTTTCCTTGTAGACAAGAAACAAGAAACTTCACTTCCTGGTGTATTTGCCGTTGGTGACTGTGCGACTGTTTATGACAATGCTCGTAAAGACACAAGTTACATCGCCCTTGCTTCAAATGCTGTTCGTACTGGTATCGTTGGTGCTTACAACGCTTGTGGACATGAATTGGAAGGAATCGGTGTTCAAGGATCAAACGGTATTTCAATCTACGGTCTTCACATGGTTTCAACTGGTTTGACTCTTGAAAAAGCTAAAGCAGCAGGTTACAATGCGACTGAAACAGGCTTTAACGATCTTCAAAAACCTGAATTTATGAAGCATGACAACCACGAAGTTGCCATCAAGATTGTCTTTGACAAAGATAGTCGTGAAATTCTTGGTGCGCAAATGGTTTCACATGATATTGCAATCAGCATGGGAATCCATATGTTCTCACTTGCTATCCAGGAACATGTAACAATTGATAAATTGGCATTGACAGACTTATTCTTCTTGCCACACTTCAACAAACCATACAACTACATCACAATGGCTGCACTTACAGCTGAAAAATAAAATTTGATGAACTATCTGGCCTTAGGTTAAGGTCAGATAGTTTTTTAGTTATACTCTTCGAAAATCTCTTCAAACCACGTCAGCTTCGCCTTACCGTAGGTATGGGTACTGACTTCGTCAGTTCTATCTGCAACCTCAAAGCAGTACTTTGAGCAACCTGCGGCTAGCTTCCTAGTTTGCTCTTTGATTTTCATTGAGTATCAATCTGTACCCATACAATTATCCTTTTTTTATCTTGTGATTTCTTCTAATCTAACTTAAAATGAAATGGTAGCTACCAATACAAATGATGAGGATAAAACAAATGACTGAAAATAGATATGAATTAAATAAAAACTTGGCGCAGATGCTCAAAGGTGGGGTTATCATGGACGTTCAGAATCCTGAACAGGCTCGTATTGCAGAAGCTGCTGGTGCGGCCGCTGTGATGGCCTTGGAGCGGATTCCAGCAGATATTCGTGCAGCTGGTGGGGTTTCCCGTATGAGTGATCCAAAGATGATTAAGGAAATCCAAGAAGCGGTGAGTATTCCAGTAATGGCCAAGGTCAGAATCGGGCATTTTGTTGAAGCTCAAATTTTAGAGGCTATTGAGATTGACTATATCGATGAGAGTGAAGTTCTATCGCCAGCTGACGACCGTTTCCATGTGGACAAAAAAGAATTTCAAGTTCCTTTTGTTTGTGGTGCCAAGGACTTGGGTGAAGCCTTGCGTCGTATCGCTGAGGGAGCTTCCATGATTCGTACAAAAGGAGAACCAGGTACAGGAGATATCGTCCAAGCCGTTCGTCATATGCGCATGATGAATCAGGAAATTCGCCGTATTCAGAATCTACGTGAGGACGAACTTTATGTTGCTGCCAAGGACTTGCAAGTCCCTGTAGAATTGGTCCAATACGTTCATGAACATGGGAAATTGCCAGTTGTAAACTTCGCAGCTGGAGGCGTTGCAACACCAGCAGATGCTGCGCTGATGATGCAATTAGGGGCAGAGGGTGTCTTTGTCGGTTCAGGTATTTTCAAGTCAGGAGATCCAGTAAAACGGGCAAGTGCTATTGTCAAGGCTGTGACTAACTTCCGTAATCCTCAAATCCTAGCTCAAATCTCTGAAGATTTAGGAGAAGCCATGGTTGGTATTAATGAAAATGAAATCCAAATTCTCATGGCTGAGCGAGGAAAATAGATGAAAATCGGAATATTGGCCTTGCAAGGGGCCTTTGCAGAACATGCAAAAGTACTAGATCAATTAGGTGTCGAGAGTGTTGAAATCAGAAATTTAGATGATTTTCAGCAGCATCAGAATGACTTGTCAGGTTTGATATTACCTGGTGGGGAGTCTACAACCATGGGCAAGCTCTTACGTGACCAGGACATGCTGATTCCCATCCGAGAAGCCATTCTATCTGGTTTACCAGCCTTTGGAACCTGTGCAGGCTTAATTTTGCTGGCCAAGGAAATTACTTCTCAAGAAGAGAGTCATCTAGGAACTATGGATATGGTGGTCGAGCGCAATGCCTATGGACGCCAACTGGGAAGTTTCTATACGGAAGCAGAATGTAAGGAAGTCGGTCATATTCCAATGACCTTTATCCGTGGTCCAATTATCAGTAGTGTTGGAGAAGATGTAGAAATTCTAGCAATAGTTGATAATCAAATCGTTGCAGCCCAAGAAAAAAATATGTTAGTGACCTCTTTTCATCCAGAATTGACTGATGATGTGCGCTTGCACCAGTACTTTATCAATATGTGTAAAGAAAAAAGTTGAGACTGAGTTTCTCAACTTTTTACATGTAATAAACAATGGCGATATATTGGAGGGCAGATGCAGCTAGGATAAAGAGATGCCAAATCATGTGGAAATAAGGTTTTTTCTTGGCATAAAATCCAGCTCCAACTGTATAAGAAAGTCCGCCAGTTACCATGAGGCTCCAGAAAATTGGCGTCGTTTGACTGATAATGGCAGGAATGATAGCTAGAACCAACCAGCCCATAATCAGGTAAAGAGCAAGGCTAAATTTCTCATTGACCTTTTTAGCAAAGATTTTATAGAGAATACCAAAGATGGTCGTTCCCCACTGAATGGAAATAATCAGATAGCCAAACCAGTTATTCATTAAGGTTAAGACGACGGGCGTGTATGAGCCAGCAATGGCAACATAAATCATAGAATGGTCAATGATTCGTAACACATATTTATGGGTTGAGCCGTAAGCCATAGAGTGGTAAATGGTTGACGAGAGGAACATGAGAAATAGACTGATGACGAAAATGGAAACACCGATAGAGGAAAAAAAGCCGTGCGCCTCATAACTATAGGTGGATGAAATAGGCAGTAAGATGAGCATGATGACTGCACCTACGGCATGAGTCACGCTATTAGCAATCTCCTCTCCAAAACTAAGTTGTTTACTGAGTTTAAGACTAGTATTCATTAGATTTTCTCCTCTTCAGTATGATGGATTAAGGCTAAAGTTTGATGATAGAGTTTAACTGTTTGGCAGCTACTTTGGATAATAGGATTTTCTGGATCAATCCCATTGTTCATGTAGTTCACAAAAGCGTCGTATAGCTGGTCTGAGCTGGCTTGACTTTGGAGAGTATTGAGGGTATGAGCTATTTCTTGAATAGAAAATACAGACTTGAGGGTTGTGATCGCAATCAAACGGGCAATCTGTTGGCGTTGGTATTTTTTCTTGTCAGGCTTTATCAGATAACCATGTTTGACATAGTTATTGACCATAGATGCTGTTAGGCCCTTGTCTTTATCAGGAGAAATAGGGGCGCAGACCTGATTGACATAGAGTAAAACCTGGTCCAGATAGAGGTCAATGTTTGGAATTTCTGCCCATTTAGGGTAGGAAAAGGTGGTTTTCATTTCCAACTCCTTTTTATCTAGTTTTAATAACTAGATTATAAAATAACTAAAACAAAAAGTCAAGTTTCAACTGCTTGTGAAAAGGCTTAAATTATGCTATGATGGGAGAAACTAGTCAGAAAAGAGGACAAAAGATGGAGATTCGTTTAGCTTTTCCAAATGAAGTAGATGCCATTATGCAGGTAATTGAGGAAGCCAAGAAATGTTTAGCAGATGCTGGTAGTGACCAGTGGCAAAATGGCTATCCAAATGTAGACATTATTATTGATGATATTATCTCGGGTCAAGCCTATGTAGCCTTGGAAGAGGGAGAACTGCTAGCCTATGCTGCTGTGACCAAGAGTCCAGAGGAGGCCTATGAAGCCATTTATGAGGGAAACTGGCAAGCTGGAGAGTCAGAGTATCTAGTCTTTCACCGTGTTGCTGTGGCTGCAGATGTGCAGGGACAGGGAGTTGCACAGACTTTCCTAGAAGGCTTGATTGAAGGTTTTGATTATCTGGATTTTCGCTCAGATACACATGCAGAAAATAAGGCCATGCAACATATTTTTGAAAAACTCGGTTTTAAACAGGTCGGTAAGGTGCCAGTAGATGGGGAACGCTTGGCCTATCAAAAATTAAAGAAATAATGCAAAAGAAGTATGAAAAAAATGCTCTACACTTCGCCAATTGGCTCCCTTTCTCTCGTAGCTGATGACCATTATCTGTATGGCATTTGGGTACAGGATCAGAAGCATTTTGAGAGGGGATTGGGAGATGAAACAATAGACGAAGTTGTTAGTCATCCTATTTTAGACCCAGTTATTGCTTGCTTAGATGATTACTTTAAAGGCAAGTCGCAGGATTTATCCAACTTACCTTTGGCTCCAATCGGAACGGATTTTGAAAAGAGAGTTTGGTCCTATTTACAGGGAATTCATTATGGTAGGACAGTGACCTATGGACAAATAGCGCAAGACCTGCAAGTGGCTTCTGCTCAGGCAATTGGTGGAGCTGTAGGTCGCAATCCTTGGTCCATCCTTGTACCTTGTCATCGTGTGCTGGGAGCAGGCAAGCGTCTGACTGGTTATGCCGCAGGAGTGGAAAAGAAAGCATGGCTCTTGGAGCATGAAGGCGCGGATTTTAAAGATATAAAATAGAAAGTGAAACACATGTTAGAATTTATCGAATACCCAAAATGTTCAACTTGTAAAAAAGCAAAACAAGAATTAAACCAACTCGGTGTGGACTACAAAGCTGTTCATATCGTGGAAGAAACACCAAGTCAAGAAGTCATTTTAAACTGGCTAGAAACCTCAGGATTTGAATTGAAGCAATTTTTTAACACTAGTGGAATCAAATACCGGGAACTAGGGCTGAAAGATAAGGTAGGAAGTCTGTCGAACCAAGAAGCAGCTGACTTGCTAGCAAGCGATGGAATGTTGTTAAAACGTCCAATTTTAGTGGAGAATGGAACTGTTAAGCAAATCGGTTATCGAAAAGCTTACGAAGAATTGGGATTGAAATAGTTTTTACCTATCTCTTTGATAGATAAAATATATAACCTCCCTGTTTTAAAGTATGATAAACTAGTAGGTAGACAAAGTCTATATCTGACCGTAGCAAATAATTTCATTGACGGCAGAAGTATGGTAGAATGAATCATTATCAGGAGAGGATGTTTTTATGAATGTTACAACGATTTTAGCATCAGATTGGTACCAAAACTTGATGCAATTGATTCCAGATGGCAAGCTGTTTAGCTTGCGTTCGGTCTTTGATGGAATCCCGAGAATCGTCCAACAGCTTCCAACAACGATTATGTTGACAATTGGTGGTGCCCTTTTTGGCTTGGTTTTGGCGCTTCTTTTTGCCATTGTGAAAATCAATCGTGTCAAGATTTTATATCCCTTGCAGGCCTTCTTTGTTAGTTTCCTCAAAGGAACACCGATTTTGGTGCAACTCATGTTGACCTACTACGGAATCCCTTTAGCTTTGAAAGCCCTCAATCAGCAATGGGGTACTGGTCTCAATATCAATGCTATTCCAGCGGCTGTTTTTGCGATTGTAGCCTTTGCCTTTAATGAGGCAGCTTATGCTAGTGAAACCATTCGTGCAGCCATTCTCTCAGTCAATCCTGGGGAGATTGAGGCGGCACGAAGTCTGGGCATGACCCGAGCACAAGTTTATCGTCGTGTGATTATTCCTAATGCGGCTGTTGTGGCAACTCCAACCTTGATCAATTCCCTAATCGGCTTGACCAAAGGAACTTCCCTAGCCTTTAGTGCGGGTGTTGTGGAAGTCTTTGCCCAAGCTCAGATTTTGGGTGGAGCTGATTACCGCTATTTTGAACGTTTCATCTCCGTTGCCCTTGTTTATTGGGTAGTCAATATCGGAATTGAAAGCCTAGGTCGTTTCATCGAGAGAAAAATGGCTATTTCTGCACCCGATACAGTGCAAACAGATGTGAAAGGAGACCTTCGTTAATGATTAAGATTTCGAATTTAAGCAAATCCTTTTCAGGACAGACTGTCTTGGATCATCTGGACTTGGATATCCAAAAAGGAGAAGTCGTAGCCTTGATTGGTTCTTCAGGAGCTGGGAAATCGACCTTTCTACGTAGTCTCAATTATCTTGAAACACCTGACAGTGGTTCGATTCAGATTGATGATTTCTCGGTTGATTTCTCTAAAATTACGCAAGAAGAAATCCTGGCCCTACGCCGTAAGCTGTCAATGGTTTTCCAACAGTTTAATTTGTTTGAACGACGTACAGCACTTGACAATGTGAAAGAAGGCTTGGTTGTGGTCAAGAAATTATCTAACCAAGAAGCGACTAAGATTGCCAAGGAAGAGTTGGCTAAGGTTGGGCTTTCTGATCGTGAGAATCATTACCCTCGTCATTTGTCGGGTGGTCAGAAGCAACGGGTTGCCCTAGCACGTGCGCTTGCTATGAAACCAGATGTTTTGCTCTTAGACGAACCAACTTCAGCCCTTGACCCAGAATTGGTCGGAGAAGTAGAAAAGTCTATTGCAGATGCTGCTAAGTCAGGACAGACTATGATTTTAGTAAGTCATGACATGTCCTTTGTAGCCCAAGTGGCTGATAAGATTCTCTTCTTAGATAAGGGGAAGATTATTGAGTCTGGAACACCAGATGAGATTATCCACCATCCTAAAGAAGAGCGGACAAAAGAATTCTTCGCTAGTTACAAACGAACTTATATTTGATATAATAGATAAAGAAAAACTCAGTTAGCTGGACTAGCTGAGTTTACTCTTTAAAAAAGATAGAAATGAGAGAAATCATGCTACTGCAACTATTTTCTTTATATTTCGAGAGTTTGATCTTGACCACCATCCTCGTCCTGATTTTTTTAGGGATTTGGATTGGACTGAGAGCCATGTCGGGAGTTGATAAGACATCCAAGGCTCGCCAAGCCCATCTCTATGATATGATTATGATTGGGCTCTTGGTTGTTCCAGTATTATCCTTTGCGGTTATGAGTTTAATACTTGTTTTCAAGGCATAATCCTTGCTTGATTGACAAGAAAGAGTTAGAATAAAGATAGTTACAACAAGAAAGAAGGAATTTATATGTACGATACTATTATTATCGGTGCTGGACCTGCAGGTATGACTGCGGCCTTATACGCTGCTCGAAGCAATCTCAAAGTAGCCTTGATTGAAGGTGGTCTACCAGGTGGTCAGATGAATAATACATCGGATATCGAAAATTACCCAGGATACGCTAATATTAGTGGACCTGAATTGGCTGAAAAGATGTTTGAACCACTTGAAAATCTTGGTGTTGAGCACATTTATGGTTATGTTGAAAATGTCCAAGATCATGGTGATTTTAAGAAAGTGATTACTGATGACCAAACATACGAAACTCGTACAGTTATCGTAGCGACTGGTTCTAAACACCGCCCTTTGGGAGTTCCAGGAGAAGAAGAACTGAACAGTCGTGGTGTTTCATACTGTGCTGTATGTGATGGAGCTTTCTTCCGTGACCAAGATTTGCTGGTAGTCGGTGGTGGAGATTCAGCTGTTGAAGAAGCCCTCTTCTTGACTCGTTTTGCCAAGACTGTTACAATTGTTCACCGTCGTGACCAACTTCGTGCCCAAAAAGTGTTACAAGACCGCGCCTTTGCTAATGAGAAAGTCAGCTTTATCTGGGATTCTGTAGTCAAGGAAATCAAGGGTGAAAACCGAGTAGAATCTGTCGTATTTGAAAATGTGAAAACAGGTCAAGTGACAGAACAAGCCTTCGGTGGTGTCTTTATCTATGTTGGTTTAGATCCTGTTAGTGATTTTGTTAAAGAATTGAATATCCAAGATCAGGCAGGTTGGATTGTGACAGATAATCACATGAAAACTGCAGTTGACGGTATCTTTGCAGTTGGAGATGTTCGCTTGAAGGACCTTCGCCAAGTAACAACAGCAGTTGGAGATGGAGCAATAGCTGGTCAAGAAGCTTATAAGTTTATCACCGAACATAGTTAATCATAAAAAAAGTTTCCAATCAGATGACTGGAAACTTTTTTATAGTCTATTTCGGAAAACTTCGTACATGAGAATGGCTGCAGCAACACTGGCATTAAGGCTTTGAACATGTCCATTCATCGGTATGGTAATCATTTCATCGACCTGTTTTTTGATGTTGCTAGAGATGCCTTTTCCTTCATTTCCGATGATGAGGGCGATTTTCCCTTTTGTATTCCACTTGTGGCAAGGAGTACCATTCATATCTGTTCCAAAGGTCCAGAAACCTTCATCCTTGAGTTTGTCCAGAGTTTGGCTTAGATTGGTCACTCGAGCAATTGGAACGTGTTCAATAGCACCTGTGGCCGTTTTGGCAACGACAGGAGTAACTCCAACAGCACGGTGCTTTGGAATGATGACACCTGAAACATTGGTCGCATCGGCTGTTCTCAGGATGGAGCCTAGATTATGGGGATCAGTTAGACCATCCAGAATCAATAGCAGTGGATTTTCTTCTTGGCGTGTTTTGGCAAGGATGTTATCCAGCTCACTATAGGCAAATTCAGACACTCGTAGAACAAAACCTTGGTGGACAGCACCTTCAGTCATCTCAGAGAGGGATTTTTTTGAGGTCCAAGAAATGGATACCTTCTTTTCTGTAGCCAGTTCTTTGACTTTCTCAACATTCTTACCTCGGAGATCTTCTTGGAGGTAGAGTTTATTTCCAGTGTTTGCAAGGAGGGCTTCGGTTACGGCGTGGACGCCATAGACAATATCATTTGTTTTCATGCCTCTATTATAACACAAAACCCCGTCTTGCAACGGGATTTTCTTTATTCCAGAATCAGTAAACCATCTTTAACTGCAAATGGGTCTTTTTCATTGATACGATCGTAAAACATGATGCCGTTTATGTGGTCAATTTCATGTTGAACAACAATGGAGTTATAACCTTTAAGTTTGATACGGTGTTTTTCGCCGTCCTTGTCAAAGTAGTCAACAGTAACGCGAGCATGGCGAACAACATAGCCAGGCACGTTGCGGTCAACAGACAGGCAGCCTTCTCCTTCGCCAAGAGCAGCGTCTTGAACAGAGTGAGAGACGATTTTTGGATTGTACATAATGGCTTGTAAGTCGTAGGCTTCCTGCGGAGTTTCGCCTTCTTCAACAATATTTGGCACCAAAACAGCGATAATGCGTTTTGAGATATCCAACTGGGGAGCAGCAAGTCCAACCCCACCGCGTAGCCCCATCTTTTCAGCCATGACAGGATCTTGGGAATGTTTGAGGAATTGCATCATCTTTTCACCAAGGATGATTTCCTGGTCAGATAGGGGGAAAGTGACTTCCTCAGCAACCGCGCGTAGAGTTGGGTTTCCTTCGCGGATAATATCGTTCATATCAATTAAGTGAGCAGCTTTTGTAATACGTTCTATAGCAGACATTTTCTCTCCTTTCATTACATCTACATGATAACACAAAATGACAAGGATTGAAAGTATTACAGTCTTTAGGATTTATAGAAAATAGATAGGAAGTTCAATTCAATTGTGAAAGAATTACTTATCTGTGATATAATAAAAAGAAAAGGCTTGCATTAGAAAGTAGGGAGAATGAAGATGCAAAGAAGACAAGATCGAAATCAGCGTGGTTCAGCTTTTCGTTTTATGAAGGGCTTGGTAAATTTTTTTAGGAGTTATCGCAAGTGGAGTAATAAAGGATTTGTGGCGATACTCTTGCTAGCAGTTGCTTTATCAATGGGTTTGGTCTTGTTGTTTGAAAGCTTCCAAGGAATTCCATTGACTAGTCAAAAAAAGGATGCCATTTCTCAAGAAGCTAATAAGACGAATCAAAATTCCAAAGATCAGGAAGAGGAAAAAACTGCTAGAATTATGGCCAATGGGGACCTCCTCTATCATATTCCGATCTATCGTTCAGCTTTAAAAGAAGATGGGACCTATGATTTTCATGAAAATTTTGATTATGTGAAACCATGGCTGAAACAAGCAGATCTGATTATAGGTGATTTTGAAGGTACTGTGAACAAGGACCACTATTTGGCAGGTTATCCTCTCTTTAATGCGCCTGGCGAAGTTATGGATGCCATCAAGGATGCCGGTTATCAAGTGCTAGACTTGGCGCATAACCATATCCTAGATTCACAAATAGAAGGTGTGGTCTCAACAGCAGATGCTATAGAAAAGGCAGGAATGACACCTATTGGCGTGTATACGCATGAGTCCCGTGATCAAGCACCACTTGTTATCAAGGAAGTGAACGGCATCAAGGTTGCACTTTTGGCTTATTCTTATGGATTTAACGGGATTGAGCAAAGTATTTCTCAAGATGACTATAACCGCTATCTTTCAGACTTAAATGAAGACAAGATGAAGGCCGAAATTGAACGGGCAGAGAAGGAAGCGGATATCACCATTATCATGCCTCAGATGGGTGTGGAGTATCGCTTGGAACCAACTGAAGAACAAAAGGTTCTTTATCACAAGATGATCGATTGGGGAGCTGATATTATCTTTGGAGGGCACCCTCACGTTGTGGAACCATCTGAAACGGTTGAAAAAGATGGAGACAAGAAACTCATTATCTATTCAATGGGGAACTTCATTTCCAATCAACGAATTGAAACCATGCAAGATGAAGAAAATGCTAAGTGGACAGAGCGTGGTGTTCTTATGGATGTGACCATTAAGAAAAAGGATGGCAAGACGACAATCGAAACTGCTAAAGCACATCCTTCTTGGGTAAATCGTACACCGAAAGGAACCTATTCTCCAGAAGGTTATCCACTCTTCCTTTACCAAACTTATATCTTAGAAGACTTTATCGAGGGTGGCAGTCATCGTGATCAATTAGATGAAGCGACTAAGGAACGAATTGATACAGCCTATAAAGAAATGAACGAACATGTGGGATTGAAGTGGGACTAGCTTGAATCCAGAGGAAAGTAAATGACGATTAAGGTAATTGCGACAGATATGGATGGGACCTTGCTGGATGCTAGAGGCCAGCTGGACCTCCCACGCTTGGAAAAGATTTTAGATCAGTTGGATCAAAGGGGTATTCGTTTTGTCATCGCGACGGGGAATGAAATTCACCGCATGAGGCAACTACTGGGGCACTTGGTGGATCGAGTTGTTCTGGTGGTTGCCAACGGTGCTCGTATTTTTGAAAACAATGAACTGATTCAGGTTCAGACTTGGGATGACGCCATTGTCGACAAGGCTTTGGCTCATTTCAAGGATCGAGCGTGTCAAGATCAGTTTGTTGTAACGGCTATGAAGGGTGGTTTTGTCAAAGAAGGTACGATTTTTACAGATCTTGAAAGTTTTATGACTCCAGAAATGATTGAAAAATTCTATCAACGGATGCATTTTGTTGATGAGTTAACATCTGACCTTTTTGGTGGTGTGCTCAAGATGAGTATGGTTGTTGGTGAGGAGCGTTTGAGTTCGGTTTTAGAAGAAATCAATGACCTCTTTGATGGCCGCGTTCGGGCTGTATCGAGTGGCTATGGTTGCATTGATATCCTTCAAGCTGGAATTCATAAAGCATGGGGCTTGGAAGAATTACTCAAGCGTTGGGACTTGAACCCCCAACAAATCATGGCTTTTGGTGACAGTGAAAATGATGTTGAGATGCTTGAAATGGCTGGAATTGCCTATGCGATGGAAAATGCTGATGACAAGGCCAAAGCTGTGGCGACGGCTCTAGCGCCAGCCAACAGCCAGGGAGGAGTTTATCAAGTCTTGGAAAACTGGTTAGAAAAAGGAGAATGAAGTGGCAGTACAGTTACTAGAAAATTGGCTCCTAAAGGAACAAGAAAAAATCCAAACCAAGTATCGTCACCTAAATCAAGTTTCTGTTCTAGAGCCAGATATTCTCTTTATTGGTGATTCCATTGTTGAGTATTACCCTCTACAGGAACTATTTGGGACTTCAAAAACGATTGTTAATCGAGGCATTCGTGGCTATCAGACAGGGCTGTTATTAGAAAATCTAGATGCTCATTTATATGGTGGAGCAGTAGATAAAATTATCCTTCTGATTGGGACAAATGATATCGGAAAAGATATGCCTGTGAATGATGCTCTCAATAATCTCGAAGCGATAATTCAATTCATTGCTCGCGATTACCCACTGACAGAGATTAAATTGCTTTCCATTTTGCCAGTCAATGAGGGAGAGGAGTACAAGCAGACAGTCTATATCCGCACGAATGAAAAGATACAGGAGTGGAATCAAGCCTATCAAGAACTTGCTTCTGCCTATATGCAGGTGGAATTTGTGCCAGTATTTGATAGTTTGGCAGACCAAGCAGGCCAACTCAAAAAAGACCATACAACTGACGGACTGCATCTCAGTGTTGCTGGTTATCAGGTTTTGACAAAAGCCTTGAAAGACTATCTTTTGTAGTTAGTTGCTTTACTTTTTGCATTTTTGACTTAGATAAGGTATAATGGTTTTATTGTCTTTTGGGGTCGTTACGGATTCGACAGGCATTATGAGGCATATTTTGCGACTCGTGTGGCGACGTAAACGCTCAGTTAAATATAACTGCAAAAAATAACACTTCTTACGCTCTAGCTGCCTAAAAACCAGCAGGCGTGACCCGATTTGGATTGCTCGTGTTCAATGACAGGTCTTATTATTAGCGAGATACGATTAAGTCTTGTCTAGCGGCTTGATAAGAGATTGATAGACTCGCAGTTTCTAGGCTTGAGTTATGTGTCGAGGAACTGTTAAACTAATACATAACCTATGGTTGTAGACAAATATGTTGGCAGGTGTTTGGACGTGGGTTCGACTCCCACCGGCTCCATTATTCCTTTGCATTCTTTCGCATTCCTTGGTAAAACGTTGTTAAATCAACGTTTTTTATTTTTGTCTTTGGTATTCCTTGGTATTCTTTTGCGGAAAAAGGATACAACAAAGGAGTCACAAACAGACCCTAAAACAGATCCTATTTTTTAAAAAAGGTATACAAAAAAGGATACAACATTTGTCACATCCTTAAAATAATTTTTCTTTTCTACGGAAGACATGGGATTCGAACCCACGCACGCTGTTACACGCCTACCGCGTTTCCAACACGGCCTCTTAAGCCTCTTGAGTAATCTTCCAATACTTACTCAAATAGTCTACCATAAAGGCTCTTATCTTGCAATAAAAATTCTGGAAATAAGAAAAATGATAGAATTTGAAAGAAAATGGCAAAAAATGCTTGACTTTGAAAGAAAGTGTGATAAAATGAATAGTGTAAACGATAACAGGAGGTGATTCGGTGTTAAAAATAGAACGGAAGCAACTGATTTTAGAGGAATTAAATCAACATCATGTAGTTTCTCTAGAAAAATTAGTTAGTTTGCTAGAAACGTCAGAATCAACGGTTCGAAGAGACTTGGATGAGTTGGAAGCAGAAAACAAGCTTCGTCGTGTGCATGGTGGAGCAGAATTACCCCACTCCTTGCAGGAAGAAGAAACCATTCAAGAAAAATCTGTCAAAAACCTTCAAGAGAAGAAGTTGTTAGCCCAGAAGGCAGCCTCTCTCATCAAGGAACAAGACGTCATCTTTATCGATGCTGGAACAACGACAGCCTTTTTGATTCATGAATTGGTTAATAAGAATGTTACAGTTGTGACCAACTCCATTCACCATGCGGCTCAGTTGGTTGAAAAGCAGATTCCAACTGTCATGGTTGGAGGAAGTGTCAAGATGGCGACAGATGCTAGCATCGGGGGCGTTGCTCTTAACCAGATTAACCAATTACACTTTGATCGTGCCTTTATCGGGATGAATGGTGTAGACGATGGTTATTATACGACTCCTGATATGGAGGAGGGAGCAGTGAAGCGAGCTATTTTGGAGAATGCCAAACAGACTTATGTCTTGGTGGATTCATCAAAAATTGGACAAACTTGTTTTGCCAAGGTATCACCCCTCAAACGAGCAATTGTTATCACCAGTCAAGGGCATGAGCTCTTGGGTGCTATTAAGGAGAAAACGGAGGTAATAGAAGTATGATTTATACAGTCACACTCAATCCATCTATTGACTATATCGTGCGCTTGGACCAAGTCCAAGTCGGTAGTGTCAATCGTATGGACAGTGATGATAAGTTTGCTGGTGGGAAAGGAATCAATGTTAGTCGTGTCTTGAAACGCTTGGATATTCCCAATACAGCGACTGGATTTATCGGAGGATTTACTGGTAAATTTATAACAGATACCCTTGCAGAGGAAGAAATCGAGACACGTTTTGTCCAAGTGGCAGAAGATACTCGTATCAATGTCAAGATTAAAGCAGACCAAGAAACAGAAATAAATGGAACGGGTCCAAATGTCGAACCAGATCAGTTAGAAGAATTGAAAGCTATTTTGTCTAGTTTGACTGCAGAAGATACAGTTGTGTTTGCGGGTTCAAGTGCTAAAAACTTAGGGAATGTCATCTACAAGGATTTGATTGCCTTGACGCGCCAGACTGGTGCGCAAGTGGTTTGTGACTTTGAAGGACAGACCTTGATTGATAGTTTGGAATACCAACCGCTCTTGGTTAAACCAAACAATCATGAACTTGGAGCGATTTTTGGGGTTAAACTCGAAAGTTTAGAGCAAATTGAGAAATACGCTCGTGAGTTACTGGCTAAAGGTGCTCAAAACGTCATTATCTCTATGGCTGGTGACGGTGCCCTTCTTGTCACATCTGAGGGAGCTTACTTCGCAAAACCTATCAAGGGAACAGTCAAAAATTCAGTCGGAGCTGGTGACTCTATGGTTGCTGGATTCACAGGTGAATTTGTCAAATCAAAAGACGCAGTAGAAGCCTTCAAATGGGGAGTGGCTTGCGGAACGGCAACTACCTTCTCGGATGACTTGGCAACAGCGGAATTTATTAAAGAAACATATGAAAAAGTTGAGGTAGAAAAACGATGAAAATTCAAGATCTATTGAGAAAAGAAGTCATGTTGCTAGATTTGCAAGCAACTGAAAAAACAGCTGTTATCGAAGAGATGATTAAAAGCTTGGTAGATTACGGTTATGTGACAGATTTTGAAACATTTAAAGAAGGTATTTTGGCGCGTGAAGCTTTGACTTCTACAGGCTTGGGTGACGGAATCGCTATGCCTCACAGCAAAAACACTGCTGTCAAAGAGGCGACAGTTCTATTTGCCAAGTCAAGCAAGGGTGTTGACTATGAGAGCTTGGATGGGCAACCAACTGATCTCTTCTTCATGATTGCAGCTCCAGAAGGTGCCAATGACACTCATTTGGCAGCCTTGGCAGAATTGTCTCAATACTTGATGAAAGACGGTTTTGCTGACAAACTTCGTCAAGCAAGATCAGCTGACCAAGTTATTGAACTTTTTAACCAAGCTTCAGAAAAAGCTGGGGAGCCTGTTCAAGCACCTGCCAATGAATCTGGCGACTTTATTGTAGCTGTTACAGCTTGTACGACAGGTATTGCCCACACTTATATGGCCCAAGAAGCCCTTCAAAAAGTGGCTGCTGAAATGGGTGTTGGGATTAAGATTGAAACCAACGGTGCTAGCGGTGTTGGGAATCAATTGACTGCAGAGGATATCCGCAAGGCTAAAGCTGTTATCATCGCAGCAGACAAGGCTGTTGATATGGATCGTTTTGATGGCAAACCTTTGATCAATCGTCCAGTTGCAGACGGTATCCGTAAGACAGAAGAGTTGATCAACTTGGCTCTTTCTGGAGATGCTGAAGTTTACCGTGCTGCTAATGGAGCAAAAGCTACGACAGCAAGCAATGAAAAACAAAGCCTTGGTGGTGCCTTCTACAAACACTTGATGAGTGGTGTATCTCAAATGTTGCCATTCGTTATCGGTGGTGGTATCATGATTGCCCTTGCCTTCTTGATTGACGGTGCTTTGGGGGTTCCAAATGAAAATCTTGGCAATCTTGGTTCTTACCATGAACTAGCTTCGATGTTCATGAAAATTGGTGGTGCAGCCTTTGGTTTGATGCTTCCAGTCTTTGCAGGTTATGTTGCTTATTCTATCGCTGAAAAACCAGGTTTGGTAGCAGGTTTCGTGGCTGGTGCTATTGCCAAAGAAGGTTTTGCCTTTGGTAAAATCCCTTATGCCGCAGGTGGTGAAGCGACTTCAACTCTTGCAGGTGTCTCATCTGGTTTCCTAGGTGCCCTTGTGGGTGGATTTATCGCAGGTGCTTTGGTTCTTGCTATCAAGAAATACGTTAAAGTTCCTCGTTCACTTGAAGGTGCTAAATCAATCCTTCTCTTGCCACTTCTTGGAACAATCTTGACTGGATTTGTCATGTTAGCTGTTAACATCCCAATGGCAGCAATCAACACTGCTATGAATGATTTCCTTGGTGGTCTTGGAGGCGGTTCAGCTGTCCTTCTCGGTATCGTCCTTGGTGGAATGATGGCTGTTGACATGGGTGGACCAGTCAACAAAGCTGCTTATATCTTTGGTACAGGTACGCTTGCAGCGACTGTTTCTTCAGGTGGTTCTGTGGCTATGGCAGCAGTTATGGCTGGAGGAATGGTGCCACCACTTGCAATCTTTGTCGCAACGCTTCTTTTCAAAGATAAATTCACCAAAGAAGAACGCAACTCTGGTTTGACAAACATCATCATGGGCTTGTCATTTATTACCGAGGGAGCGATTCCATTTGGTGCAGCAGACCCAGCTCGTGCGATTCCAAGCTTCATTCTTGGTTCAGCAGTAGCAGGTGGTTTGGTTGGTCTTGCAGGTATCAAACTCATGGCGCCTCACGGAGGAATCTTTGTAATCGCCCTTACTTCAAATGCCCTTCTTTACCTTACCTCTGTCTTGGTAGGAGCAATCGTCAGTGGTGTGGTCTATGGTTACCTACGCAAATCTCAAGCATAAAAATTAGATAGAAAATAAAAAGATTGGACCGTTTGGTGCAGTCTTTTCTCTTTCCGAAATGTCTGTCAAATATGGTATAATAGAAGAATGGCAAACAAGAATACAAGTAAAACAAGACGGAGACCGTCTAAAGCAGAACTCGAAAGAAAAGAAGCGATTCAACGAATGTTGATTTCGTTAGGAATCGCGATTTTATTGATTTTCGCAGCCTTTAAATTAGGAGCTGCCGGTATCACCCTTTACAATTTAATTCGCTTGCTGGTGGGTAGTCTAGCCTATCTGGCAATATTTGGCCTCTTGGTCTATCTCTTCTTTTTCAAATGGATACGAAAACAGGAAGGCCTCCTATCTGGCTTTTTCACTATATTTGCAGGCTTGCTCCTGATTTTTGAGGCCTACTTGGTTTGGAAATATGGCTTGGACAAGTCGGTCCTAAAAGGAACCATGGCTCAGGTTGTGACAGATTTGACTGGTTTTCGAACGACCAGTTTTGCTGGTGGAGGCTTGATTGGTGTTGGCCTCTATATGCCAACTGCCTTTCTCTTTTCAAATATCGGTACTTACTTTATTGGTTCTATCTTGATTTTAGCAGGCGCTCTCCTAGTAAGCACTTGGTCTGTTTACGATATTGCTGAATTTTTCAGTAGAGGCTTTGCTAAATGGCGAGAAGGGCATGAGCGTCGAAAAGAGGAACGCTTTGTCAAACAAGAAGAAAAAGCTCGTCAAAAGGCAGAGGAAGAGGCTAGATTAGAAAAAGAAGCAGCTGAGAAAGCCTTACTCGATTTGCCTCCTGTTGATATGGAAACGGGTGAAATTTTGACAGAGGAAGCTGTTCAGGATTTTCCACCTATACCTGAAGAAGAGTGGGTGGAACCAGAAATCATCCTACCTCAAGCTGAACGTGAATTCCCTGAACTGGAAGCTGGCTCTGATGATGAAGATGTACAGGTCGATTTTTCAGCCAAGGAAGCCCTTGAATACAAACTTCCAAGTTTACAACTCTTTGCCCCTGATAAACCTAAAGACCAGTCTAAAGAGAAGAAAATCGTTCGGGAAAATATCAAAATCCTAGAAGAAACCTTTGCTAGCTTTGGTATCAAGGTGACGGTGGAACGGGCTGAAATTGGGCCATCAGTGACCAAGTATGAAGTCAAACCAGCAGTTGGAGTACGGGTTAACCGCATTTCTAATTTAGCAGATGACCTCGCTCTAGCCTTGGCTGCCAAGGATGTTCGGATTGAAGCACCAATTCCTGGGAAATCTCTCGTTGGAATCGAGGTTCCTAACTCCGAGATTGCCACTGTGTCTTTCCGTGAACTATGGGAACAATCTCAAACGAAAGCAGAAAATCTCTTGGAAATTCCTCTAGGAAAGGCAGTTAATGGCACCGCGAGGGCTTTTGACCTTTCTAAAATGCCCCACTTGCTCGTCGCAGGTTCAACGGGTTCAGGGAAGTCGGTAGCAGTTAACGGCATCATTGCCAGCATTCTGATGAAAGCAAGACCCGACCAGGTTAAGTTTATGATGGTCGATCCCAAGATGGTTGAGTTGTCTGTATACAATGATATTCCTCATCTCTTGATTCCAGTTGTGACCAATCCACGCAAGGCTAGCAAGGCCCTGCAAAAGGTGGTGGATGAGATGGAAAATCGTTATGAACTTTTTGCCAAGGTAGGAGTTCGGAATATTGCAGGTTTTAATGCCAAGGTCGAGGAATTTAATGCTCAATCTGACTACAAGCAGATTCCACTGCCACTCATTGTTGTGATTGTGGATGAGTTGGCTGACCTCATGATGGTAGCCAGCAAGGAAGTAGAAGATGCCATTATCCGTCTTGGACAGAAGGCGCGTGCTGCTGGTATCCACATGATTCTTGCAACCCAGCGTCCATCCGTTGATGTTATTTCTGGTCTGATCAAGGCCAATGTTCCTTCTCGTGTCGCTTTCGCAGTTTCGTCAGGGACAGATTCACGAACAATCTTAGACGAAAATGGAGCAGAAAAATTGCTTGGACGAGGAGATATGCTATTTAAACCGATTGATGAAAATCATCCAGTTCGTCTCCAAGGCTCCTTTATCTCGGATGACGATGTCGAACGCATTGTAAACTTCATCAAGTCTCAGGCAGATGCGGATTACGATGAGAGTTTTGATCCAGGTGAGGTTTCTGAAAATGAAGGTGAATTTTCAGATGGTGAATCTGGTGGAGATCCGCTTTTTGAAGAAGCCAAGGCTTTGGTAATCGAAACTCAGAAAGCCAGTGCGTCCATGATTCAGCGTCGTTTGTCAGTTGGCTTTAACCGTGCGACCCGTCTCATGGAAGAACTGGAGATGGCAGGTGTCATCGGTCCAGCTGAAGGTACCAAACCTCGAAAAGTGTTGCAACAATAAAAAAAATAGCTTCTTTCCAAGTTTGGAGGGAGCTATTTTACTGGCTATTGATTACTTTTATACTCTTCGCAAATCAAATTCAAACCACGTCAGCTTCGCCTTGCCGTACTCAAGTACTGCCTACGGCTAGCTTCCTAGTTTGCTCTTTGATTTTCATTGAGTATTATTTTCTGAAGTTGGAGTATTGGATTGTTTTTCATTTTTAGCGGCAGGTTTACTTGGAGTAGGAGCAGTGGTAGAAGAATCCTGAGTTGCTGTTTTCTGCTCTTCTTTTTTATCTTCCTTGACGCTGGATTTTGGTGTTTCTTCTTGCTGTGTTTCTTCTTGCTGTGTTTTTTCTTGACTAGTATTATTTTCCTTATTGGGACTGGTGTTTTCCTTAGGGGCTTCCTTTTGGATTTCTTTGACAATGGTTGTGGTCTGACTTGTCGTAGGTTCTTTTTTAGTATTTTTGTTATTATCCAAGGCGTTCATAATCGTGATACTAGCGGTAATTAAGCCAAGGATACTAGCGATTGTAGCAACGGTTTTTTGAAAGATCGTGAAGCCTTTTTTGATGTGTTCTGTTTTTGGTTTTGAAGTTCTACGATAATTAGACATACATTCTCTCCTTTAATTAAAATTTATTATACCGCAATTCTTTAAAAAAATCTTAAAAAAAGAGGAATTGCCCTTTCTTGTCGCAAGCACCGTTTCATGATACAATAGAAGGAGTGATTTTAGAAAGCGTGAGAAACATGATTTACTTTGATAATTCGGCGACGACCAAGCCCTATCCAGAAGCCCTTGAAACCTATATGCAGGTTGCTTCAAAAATTTTAGGAAATCCATCTAGTCTCCATCGTTTGGGAGACCAGGCAACACGAATCTTAGATGCTTCCCGTCAACAGATTGCAGATCTAATCGGTAAGAAAAGTGATGAAATCTTCTTTACTTCTGGTGGAACAGAAGGGGATAACTGGGTTATCAAGGGTGTGGCCTTTGAAAAAGCACAGTTTGGCAAGCACATCATCGTATCAGCCATCGAACATCCAGCAGTCAAAGAATCCGCCCTCTGGTTGAAATCCCAAGGTTTTGAGGTAGATTTTGCTCCAGTAGATGAGAAAGGATTTGTGGATGTTGATGCGCTTGCAGATTTGATACGACCTGATACAATCCTAATTTCTGTCATGGCAGTTAACAATGAAATCGGCTCTATCCAACCTATTCAAGCTATTTCAGAACTCTTGGCAGATAAGCCAACTATTTCCTTCCATGTTGATGCGGTTCAGGCACTTGCCAAGATTCCAACTAAAAAATATCTAACAGAACGAGTAGATTTTGCGACCTTCTCGAGTCATAAATTTCATGGTGTTCGTGGTGTTGGCTTTGTCTATATCAAGTCTGGTAAGAAGATTACGCCCCTTTTAACAGGTGGTGGTCAGGAGAGCGATTATCGTTCTACAACTGAAAATGTGGCAGGGATTGCAGCAACTGCCAAGGCCTTCCGTTTGTCTATGGAAAAGCTAGATTTCTTTATTAACAAGACAGGGCAGATGAAGGCAGTGATTCGTCAAGCCCTTCTGGACTATCCAGATATTTTTGTCTTCTCTGATGAGCAAGACTTCGCACCTCATATCCTGACTTTTGGAATTAAGGGTGTTCGTGGTGAAGTCATCGTTCACGCCTTTGAAGACTATGATATTTTTATTTCTACGACCTCTGCTTGTTCGTCCAAGGCTGGGAAACCTGCAGGTACCCTGATAGCTATGGGGGTGGACAAGGATAAGGCCCAGTCAGCTGTGCGTCTTAGCCTAGACCTTGAAAATGATATGAGTCAGGTCGAGCAGTTTTTGACCAAGCTAAAATTAATTTACAATCAAACTAGAAAAGTAAGATAGGAGCATTTATGCAGTATTCAGAAATTATGATTCGCTACGGAGAATTGTCAACCAAGCACAAGAATCGTATGCGTTTCATCAATAAACTTCGTAATAATATTTCAGACGTTTTGTCTATCTATCCACAAGTTAAGGTAACCGCAGATCGCGACCGTGCCCACGCTTACCTCAATGGAGCTGATTACACAGCGGTTGCAGAATCACTTAAGCAAGTCTTTGGTATTCAGAATTTCTCTCCAGTATATAAGGTTGAAAAATCTGTAGAAGTTTTGAAGTCTGCTGTCCAAGAGATTATGAAAGAAACTTACAAGGAAGGGATGACCTTTAAAATCACTGGTAAGCGTAGCGACCACACCTTTGAACTTGATAGTCGTGAACTCAATCAAACTCTTGGTAGTGCTGTTTTCAAGGCTATTCCAAACGTGAAAGCTCAGATGAAAAATCCAGATATTAATCTTCAGGTTGAGATTCGTGAGGAGGCAGCTTATATTTCCTATGAAACCTTCCGTGGAGCAGGAGGATTACCCGTGGGTAGTTCTGGTAAAGGCATGCTCATGTTGTCGGGAGGAATTGATTCACCTGTGGCAGGTTATCTAGCTCTTAAACGAGGGGTAGATATTGAGGCTGTTCACTTTGCCAGCCCACCTTATACTAGTCCTGGTGCCCTCAAGAAAGCCCAAGATTTGACTCGTAAATTAACCAAGTTTGGTGGAAATATCCAGTTTATCGAAGTACCTTTCACAGAGATTCAAGAGGAAATCAAGGCTAAAGCGCCAGAAGCCTACCTCATGACCTTGACGCGTCGCTTTATGATGCGGATTACCGATCGTATTCGTGAGGTGAGAAATGGTTTAGTTATCATCAATGGGGAAAGTCTTGGTCAAGTAGCCAGCCAGACCTTGGAAAGTATGCAGACTATCAACGATGTGACCAGCACTCCAGTCATTCGTCCTGTGGTTACTATGGATAAGTTGGAAATCATTGACATCGCTCAGGCAATCGATACCTTTGACATTTCTATCCAGCCTTTTGAAGACTGCTGTACGATTTTTGCACCTGACCGTCCTAAGACCAATCCTAAGATTAAGAATGCAGAGCAGTATGAAAAACGGATGGATGTTAAGGGCTTAGTTGAACGAGCAGTGGCAGGGATTATGATTACTGAAATCACACCTCAAGCTGAAAAAGATGAAGTGGATGACTTAATTGATAATCTGCTCTAATTAGAAAATCCAAAAGAATTTAGAAAATTAAATGAAAAAGTTAGTTTTTAATCCAGAAATGGAAGCAAAACTGACTTTTTTTCTATTTTTATGATATAATGAGATAAAATTTTGAATATAGAGAGTTTTCTGACAATGAATCAATCCTACTTTTATTTAAAAATGAAAGAACACAAACTCAAGGTTCCTTACACTGGTAAGGAGCGCCGTGTACGTGTTCTTCTTCCTAAAGATTATGAGAAAGACACGGACCGATCCTATCCTGTTGTATACTTTCATGATGGGCAAAATGTTTTTTATAGCAAGGAGTCCTTCATTGGTCACTCGTGGAAGATTATTCCAGCTATTAAGCGCAATCCTGATATCAGTCGTATGATTGTCGTTGCTATTGATAATGATGGTATGGGGCGGATGAATGAGTATGCGGCTTGGAAGTTTCAAGAATCTCCTATCCCTGGGCAGCAGTTTGGTGGTAAGGGTGTGGAGTACGCCGAGTTTGTCATGGAGGTGGTCAAGCCTTTTATTGATGAGACATACCGTACAAAAGCTGATCGCCAGCATACAGCCATGATTGGTTCCTCACTAGGAGGCAATATTACCCAGTTTATCGGTTTGGAATATCAAGACCAAATCGGTTGCCTAGGTGTCTTTTCGTCTGCTAACTGGCTCCACCAAGAAGCCTTTAACCGCTATATCGAGCGCCAGAAACTATCGCCTGACCAGCGGATCTTTATCTATGTAGGAACAGAAGAAGCGGATGATACAGACAAGACCTTGATGGCTGGCAATATCAAACAAGCCTATATCGATTCTTCGCTTCGCTATTACCATGATTTGATAGCAGGGGGAGTACACTTGGACAATCTTGTCTTAAAAGTTCAGTCTGGTGCCATCCATAGTGAAATCCCTTGGTCGGAGAATTTACCAGACTGTCTGAGATTTTTTGCAGAAAACTGGTAAAGTAAGAAAGGAGAAAATATGCATATTGAACATCTTAGCCATTGGAGTGGCAATCTTAACCGTGAAATGTACCTTAACCGTTATGGTCATGCTGGGATTCCAGTTGTGGTCTTTGCTTCATCAGGTGGCAGTCACAATGAATACTATGATTTTGGCATGATTGATTCCTGTGCTTCCTTTATAGAAGAAGGTCGTGTCCAATTCTTTACCCTATCCAGTGTAGATAGTGAGAGCTGGTTAGCCACTTGGAAAAATGGTCATGACCAAGCAGAAATGCACCGTGCCTACGAACGCTACGTGATTGAGGAAGCCATTCCTTTCATCAAGCATAAGACAGGTTGGTTTGATGGCATGATGGCGACAGGTTGCTCGATGGGTGCCTACCATGCACTCAATTTCTTCCTCCAGCATCCAGATGTCTTTACTAAAGTGATTGCTCTCAGTGGTGTTTACGACGCACGTTTCTTTGTTGGCGATTACTACAATGACGATGCTATTTACCAAAACTCACCAGTAGATTATATTTGGAATCAGAACGATGGCTGGTTTATTGACCGTTATCGTCAGGCAGAGATTGTGCTTTGTACGGGGCTTGGTGCTTGGGAACAAGACGGTTTACCATCCTTTTACAAGCTCAAAGAAGCCTTTGACCAGAAACAAATTCCAGCCTGGTTTGCTGAATGGGGACACGATGTCGCTCACGACTGGGAATGGTGGCGCAAACAAATGCCTTATTTCCTTGGAAATCTCTATTTATAAAAGGAGTTACCTATGAATTACCTTGTTATTTCTCCCTACTATCCACAAAATTTTCAACAGTTTACAATTGAGCTAGCCAATAAAGGCATTACAGTCTTGGGAATTGGCCAAGAACCATACGAGCAATTGGATGAACCCTTGCGCAATAGCCTGACCGAATATTTCCGTGTAGATAATCTTGAAAATATAGATGAAGTCAAACGCGCAGTTGCATTTCTTTTCTACAAGCATGGTCCTATCGATCGCATCGAGTCTCATAATGAATACTGGCTTGAGCTGGATGCAGCACTCAGAGAACAATTCAATGTTTTTGGTGCCAAACCAGAGGATCTCAAAAAGACGAAATATAAGTCTGAAATGAAGAAACTTTTCAAAAAAGCAGGTGTCCCTGTGGTGCCTGGAGCCGTTATCAAAACGGAAGCAGATGTTGATCAAGCAGTGAAAGAAATCGGCCTTCCAATGATTGCCAAACCTGACAATGGAGTGGGCGCAGCCGCAACCTTTAAACTTGAGACAGAAGACGATATCAATCACTTCAAGCAAGAATGGGACCATTCAACCCTTTATTTCTTTGAAAAATTTGTCACTTCTAGTGAAATTTGTACCTTTGATGGTCTTGTGGACAAGGATGGAAAGATTGTCTTCTCAACAACATTTGACTACGCCTATACACCGCTTGATCTCATGATCTACAAGATGGACAATTCTTATTACGTTCTCAAGGATATGGATCCTAAACTACGCAAGTATGGGGAAGCAATTGTCAAAGAATTTGGTATGAAAGAACGGTTCTTCCATATCGAGTTCTTCCGTGAAGGAGACGATTATATTGCCATTGAGTACAATAACCGTCCTGCAGGTGGTTTTACCATTGATGTTTATAACTTTGCCCACTCCTTGGACCTCTACCGAGGCTATGCGGCGATTGTCGCAGGAGAAGAGTTCCCAGTGTCAGAGTTTGAATCTCAGTATTGTTTGGCTACATCACGTCGTGCTAATGCTCACTATGTCTATTCTGAGGAGGACTTGCTTGCTAAATATAGCCAGCAGTTCAAGGTGAAAAAAATCATGCCAGCGGCCTTTGCGGAACTTCAAGGAGATTATCTTTATATGCTGACAACTCCGAGTCGACAAGAAATGGATCAGATGATTGCAGATTTCGGACAACGTCAAGAATAAGAAGTATCGGATTAAGGAGAATGACTTTCTTAATCCTTTTGTTTTTTATACTCAATGAAAATCAAAAAGCAAACTAGGAAGCTAGCCGCAAGCTGTACTTGAGTACGGTAAGGCGACGCTGACGTGGTTTGAAGAGATTTTCGAAGAGTATTATAAGAAATAAAACCGCTTTCTCATATATTCTTTTTGGAAACCTGTTGCTAAAAGAAATAAAAATTGATAGAATAAGGATTGTCTAAAAAATTTTAAGGAGAATCTATCAAATGGATTTCACATGGGCAATTAAATATGCCACTGAATTTTTGGCTACTGCTCTTTTGATCATTCTTGGAAATGGTGCAGTTGCCAACGTTGAACTTAAAGGTACGAAAGGTCACCAAAGTGGCTGGATCGTTATCGCTGTTGGTTACGGTATGGGGGTTATGATTCCTGCCTTGATGTTTGGTAACATATCTGGAAACCACATCAACCCAGCTTTCACTCTTGGACTTGCAGTAAGCGGTCTATTCCCTTGGACACAAGTTGCGCCTTACATCATTGCACAAGTTTTGGGTGCTATCTTTGGTCAAGCCTTAGTTGTGGCAACACACCGCCCATATTACTTGAAAACTGAAAATCCAAATAACATCTTGGGTACTTTCTCAACAATTTCAAGTTTGGATAATGGTACAAAAGAATCACATTTCGCAGCAACTGTTAATGGTTTTGTAAATGAGTTTGTTGGTTCATTTGTTCTTTTCTTTGCAGCCCTTGGTTTGACTAAAAACTTCTTTGGTGCTGAATTAGTATCAAAAGCACAAGCGGCTATTAATGCTCAAGTTGCTCAAGCAACTACTCAAGGTCAAACTATTCCTCAAGAACAAGTAACAGCAGCGCTTGACCAAGCTAAAGAGCAAGTAGCACCATTTATGACATCTGGTCTTGGAATTGCTCACTTGGCACTTGGTTTCCTCGTTATGGCCTTGGTAACATCACTTGGTGGACCTACAGGACCTGCCTTGAACCCTGCGCGTGACTTTGGCCCACGTCTCCTTCATGCTTTCCTTCCAAAATCAGTTCTTGGTGAGCACAAAGGGGATTCAAAATGGTGGTATTCTTGGGTACCAGTAGTAGCACCTATCGCAGCAGCAATTGCGGCAGTAGCTATCTTCAAATTCCTTTACCTATAAGAAATTGAAACCGAGGAAATCCTCGGTTTTTTAGATGAAATTTTTACGAAAAATCGGTAAATTTGAGCATAATATCTTGTAAAAAATTCTAAAATCCTTTAAAATAAAAGAGTTGGAGGAATTTATGAATGTAAATCAAATTGTACGGATTATTCCTACTTTAAAAGTTAATAATAGAAAATTAAATGAAACTTTTTATATTGAAACCCTTGGCATGAAGGCCTTGTTAGAAGAGTCAGCTTTTCTGTCACTAGGTGATCAAACAGGCCTTGAAAAACTGGTTTTAGAAGAAGCTCCAAGTATGCGTACTCGTAAGGTAGAGGGACGAAAGAAGCTAGCTAGGTTGATTGTCAAGGTGGAAAATCCTTTGGAAATCGAAGGACTCTTATCTAAAACAGATTCGATTCATCGATTATATAAGGGACACAATGGCTACGCTTTTGAAATTTTTTCACCAGAAAATGATTTGATTTTGATTCATGCAGAAGATGACAGAGCAAGTCTAGTAGAAGTAGAAGAAAAACCTGAATTTCAAACAGATTTGGAATCAATTTCTTTAAGTAAATTTGAGATTTCCATGGAATTACATCTCCCAACTGATGTCGATAGTTACTTGGAACTATCAGAAGTTAGGGAATCACTTGATTTTATCCCAGCTCAGGGGCAGGATTTGACTGTTGACAATACGGTTACTTGGGACTTGTCTATGCTCAAGTTCTTGGTCAATGAATTAGACTTAGCAAGTTTACGCCAGAAATTTGAGTCTACCGAGTATTTTATTCCTAAGTCTGAAAAATTCTTCCTTGGTAAAGATAGAAATAATGTTGAATTGTGGTTTGAAGAAGTATGAAGTGGACCAAGATTATTAAAAAAATAGAAGAACAAAGCGAGGCAGGGATTTATCCCGGAGCCTCTTTTGCGTATTTTAAGGACAATCAATGGACGGAGGTCTATGTCGGCCAGAGTGACCCAGAGCATAGCTTGGGTACTGAGGCAGGACTAGTTTATGACCTTGCTAGTGTCAGTAAGGTTGTTGGGGTTGGTACTGTTTTTACCTTCTTGTGGGAACACGGTCAATTAGATATTGACAGACCAGTAACCGATTTTTTACCTGAAAGTGATTATCCAGATATCACTATTCGCCAGCTCTTAACCCACGCTACAGATCTTGATCCTTTTATTCCTAACCGTGATCTTTTAACAGCTTCTGAATTAAAGGAAGCTATGTTTCATCTCAATAGACGAAGTCAGCCAGCCTTTCTTTATTCTGATGTCCATTTTTTGCTGTTGGGCTTTATTTTGGAAAGAATCTTCGATCAAGACTTGGATGTGATTTTACAGGAGCAAGTTTGGAAACCTTGGGGAATGAATGAAACCCAGTTTGGGCCAGTTGAGCTTGCTGTTCCAACAGTCAGAGGTGTAGATGCAGGCATCGTGCATGATCCCAAGGCTCGTCTCTTGGGCAGACATGCTGGTAGTGCTGGTTTGTTTTCGACTGTGAAGGATTTACAAATCTTTTTAGAACACTATTTAGAGGACGATTTTGCTAGAGATTTGAGTCAAAATTTTTCTCCTTTGGATGACAAGGAACGTTCTTTGGCATGGAATTTGGAAGGAGATTGGCTAGATCATACGGGCTATACAGGCACATTTGTCATGTGGAATCGTCAGAAGAAAGAAGCGGTCATTTTCCTATCGAATCGTACCTATGAAAAGGATGAGCGGGCCCAATGGATTTTAGACCGTAATCAGGTGATGGACTTGATTCGCAAAGAAGAGTAAGGAGAGACATGTCAAACATTTTAAAAGGGACTTTACTAACAGTTGTAGCTGGTATTGCTTGGGGATTGTCAGGAACGAGTGGCCAATACCTGATGGCGCACGGAATTTCGGCTCTGGTTTTAACTAACTTACGACTTTTAATCGCTGGTGGAGTTCTCATGCTCTTGGCTTATGCCACTGCAAAGGATAAAATGCTGGCCTTTTTAAAGGATAGAAAGAGTTTGCTGTCACTTCTCGTTTTTGCTCTAATTGGTCTTTTTCTCAATCAATTTGCCTACTTGTCTGCAATTCAGGAAACCAATGCTGGAACAGCAACGGTGCTTCAGTATGTTTGCCCTGTTGGAATTTTGATTTATAGCTGTATCAAGGATAAGGTGGCACCGACCTTGGCAGAGATTATTTCTATCATATTAGCCATCGGAGGAACCTTCCTTATTGCAACTCATGGTCAGTTGGACCAGTAATCCATTACACCTTCTGGCCTACTTTGGGGTCTCTTTTCTGCATGGACTTACGCCCTTTATATTATTCTACCTATAGCCTTGATCAAGAAGTGGGGGAGTAGTTTGGTCATTGGTGTGGGAATGGTCATAGCAGGTTTGGTCGCCTTTCCTTTTACAGGAGTTCTACAGGCCGATATCCCGACTAGTCTTGATTTTCTCCTTGCGTTTGCAGGCATTATCCTTATCGGGACTGTCTTTGCCTATACAGCTTTCCTTAAAGGAGCCAGTCTGATAGGACCGGTCAAGTCAAGCTTGTTGGCTTCAATTGAGCCAATATCGGCGGTTTTCTTTGCCTTCCTAATCATGAATGAACAATTTTATCCCCTTGATTTTCTTGGCATGGCAATGATTTTAATTGCAGTAACTCTGATTTCTTTGAAAGATTTACTCTTAGAAAAATAAAAAAGACTCTTTGTCCGTGATGACAGAGAGTTTTTGCATAGTAATCTAATTGTTTTCAAGATAAAATTCAAAACGTTCGCCTACATATTGACTTTTTACGTATTCAAAAGCAGTCCCATCTTCTAGGTAGGAAACCTGGGTCAAACCAAGAATAGCATGACCTTTTTCAACTTCCAAATAGTGGGCAATCTTTTCTTTAGCGAGGCGAGCATAAATAGTCTGCTGTGATTTACCAATACGGTAGCCGTGTTTTTGCAAGGTTTGGAAGAAATGACTGGTGATTTCTTCTTTTTTAAAATTCTTAATGAATTTTTCAGGAATAGAAGCAACTTCATAAACCAGAGGAACTTGATCAGCATAGCGGACACGCTCCATTCGGATAATATTCTCCGTTGGAGAAATTCCTAGCTTGGCAACTTCCTGCTCATTAGGAATAGTTTTTCTGTAGGAAATAAGCTGGCTAGAGGGAACTTTTCCTTGGGACTTAACAATTTCAGTAAAACTGGTTGTCCCTCGCATCTTTTCTTGTACACGTGTACTGGAAACAAAGGTGCCACTTCCTACACGACGCTCTAAGACGCCTTCTTCGACTAATAGAGATACGGCTTGTCGGAGGGTCATGCGACTGACCTCAAACTGCTCTGCTAAATCTCGTTCACTAGGAAGCCTCTCCCCAATAGCCCAACGATGTTCGTCAATATCCTTTTTAATCTGATCATGGATTTTCATATAAGCAGGTAGCATATTTTTCACTTCATTTCTATCTTTTCTCTATTGTACCCCAATAAACTAGAAAAAGTCAAACTTCGCCTTGTTTAGTTGGTAATTCGCCCTTATTTGTGATAGAATATTGAAAAAAGATATTTCTTTTGAGAAAGGAAAAAGATGAGCAACATTTCAACTGATTTGCAAGATGTAGAAAAAATCATCGTATTGGACTATGGTAGTCAGTACAACCAGCTGATTTCACGCCGTATCCGTGAGATTGGTGTGTTTTCAGAATTAAAAAGCCATAAAATTTCAGCTGCTGAAGTTCGTGAAATCAATCCTGTAGGAATTATCCTTTCAGGTGGTCCAAACTCTGTATACGAAGATGGTTCATTCGATATTGACCCAGAAATCTTCGAACTGGGAATTCCTATTTTGGGAATCTGTTACGGTATGCAGTTATTGACCCATAAACTTGGAGGAAAAGTTGTTCCTGCAGGTGACGCTGGAAATCGAGAATATGGTCAATCAACTCTAACTCACACACCATCAGCTCTTTTTGAATCAACACCTGATGAGCAGACTGTTTTGATGAGCCATGGTGATGCAGTTACTGAGATTCCTGCTGACTTTGTTCGTACTGGAACATCAGCTGACTGCCCTTATGCAGCCATTGAAAACCCAGATAAACACATTTACGGTATCCAATTCCACCCAGAAGTTCGTCATTCTGTATACGGTAATGATATTCTTCGTAACTTTGCCCTTAACATCTGTAAGGCTAAAGGCGACTGGTCGATGGATAACTTCATCGACATGCAAATTCAAAAAATCCGTGAAACTGTCGGTGATAAACGTGTCCTTCTTGGTCTATCAGGTGGAGTTGACTCTTCAGTTGTTGGGGTTCTTCTCCAAAAAGCAATTGGCGATCAATTAATCTGTATCTTCGTGGATCACGGTCTTCTTCGTAAAGGAGAAGCGGATCAAGTTATGGACATGCTCGGCGGTAAGTTTGGTTTGAATATCGTCAAAGCAGACGCAGCTAAGCGTTTCCTTGACAAACTTGCTGGTGTTTCTGACCCTGAACAAAAACGTAAAATCATCGGTAACGAGTTTGTCTATGTCTTTGATGACGAAGCAAGCAAGCTCAAAGATGTGAAATTCCTTGCTCAAGGAACTCTTTATACAGACGTGATCGAGTCTGGTACGGATACAGCTCAAACTATCAAGTCACACCACAACGTTGGTGGTCTTCCAGAAGACATGCAGTTTGAATTGATTGAACCACTCAACACTCTTTACAAGGACGAAGTTCGTGCTCTTGGCACAGAGCTTGGTATGCCAGACCATATCGTATGGCGCCAACCATTCCCAGGACCAGGTCTTGCTATCCGTGTTATGGGTGAAATCACAGAAGAGAAACTTGAAACCGTTCGTGAATCAGATGCTATCCTTCGTGAAGAAATTGCCAAAGCTGGTCTTGACCGCGATATCTGGCAATACTTCACAGTGAATACAGGTGTTCGTTCAGTTGGGGTTATGGGTGACGGTCGTACTTACGACTACACGATTGCAATCCGTGCTATCACCTCTATCGATGGTATGACTGCTGACTTTGCCAAAATTCCTTGGGATGTCCTTCAAAAGATTTCTGTACGTATCGTAAACGAAGTGGACCACGTTAACCGCATCGTCTATGATATTACAAGTAAACCACCTGCAACAGTTGAGTGGGAGTAGTCATCTAAGGACTAATTTATGTAGTTTAATGAGCCAGTATCTTTGGATGCTGGTTTTTACTTTTCTAGACTTTTTGGCTACTTGTTAAAATTGGTTTATATCCGATAATTTAACAATTATTATACAAAGCTTAAAATATTAGAATTGTCAAAACAATCTGTCTAGGCTTGATTTTATCGCTTATTTACTATAAAATGAGAAGGAAAAACGTCAAACTTTTATATTGCAAATAGGAGAAATCATGACAAAAACATTAAAACGTCCTGAGGTTTTATCACCGGCAGGGACTTTAGAGAAGCTAAAAGTAGCTGTTCAGTATGGGGCAGATGCTGTCTTTATCGGTGGTCAGGCCTATGGCCTTCGTAGCCGTGCAGGTAACTTTACCTTTGAACAAATGGAAGAAGGAGTCCAGTTTGCTGCCAAGTACGGGGCTAAGGTCTATGTAGCTGCCAACATGGTTATGCACGAAGGAAATGAAAAGGGAGCTGGTGAGTGGTTCCGTAAGCTACGTGATATCGGGATTGCCGCGGTTATCGTGTCTGACCCAGCCTTGATTATGATTGCAGCTACAGAAGCACCAGGTCTTGAAATTCACCTCTCTACTCAAGCCAGTGCCACTAACTATGAAACTCTTGAGTTCTGGAAAGAATTAGGCTTAACTCGTGTCGTTTTGGCGCGTGAGGTTTCGATGGAAGAATTAGCTGAAATTCGCAAACGTACAGACGTTGAGATTGAAGCCTTTGTCCATGGAGCTATGTGTATTTCTTACTCTGGTCGTTGTACTCTTTCAAACCACATGAGTATGCGTGATGCTAACCGTGGTGGTTGCTCTCAGTCTTGCCGTTGGAAGTACGACCTTTACGATATGCCTTTTGGGAAAGAACGTAAGAGCCTTAAGGGAGAGATTCCAGAAGAATTTTCGATGTCAGCCGTTGACATGTCTATGATTGACCATATCCCAGATATGATTGAAAATGGTGTGGACAGTCTAAAAATCGAAGGACGTATGAAGTCTATTCACTACGTATCAACAGTAACCAACTGCTACAAGGCAGCTGTTGATGCTTATCTAGAAAGTCCAGAGAAGTTTGAAGCTATCAAGCAAGACTTGATTGATGAGATGTGGAAGGTTGCCCAACGTGAATTAGCAACAGGTTTCTACTACGGTACACCATCTGAAAATGAGCAGTTGTTTGGTGCTCGCCGTAAAATTCCTGAGTACAAGTTTGTTGCTGAAGTGGTTTCTTATGATGATGCGACACAAACAGCAACCATTCGTCAACGGAACGTCATTAACGAAGGCGACCAAGTTGAGTTTTACGGCCCAGGTTTCCGTCATTTTGAAACTTATATTGAAGATTTGCATGATGCCAAAGGAAATAAGATCGACCGCGCTCCAAATCCAATGGAACTATTGACTATTAAGGTGCCTCAACCCGTTCAAGCAGGAGACATGGTTCGTGCATTAAAAGAAGGACTCATCAATCTTTACAAGGAAGATGGAACCAGTGTCACAGTGCGTGCTTAAGAAAGGAAAAGGAAATGATAGAGGCACTGGGTTTCTTAGTGGATAAGCAAACAAGATGTATTCATTACCATAGCAAGCTTGATATTATTGCTTTACAATGCTATGACTGTAAAAAGTACTATGCTTGTTATCGGTGTCATGATTCATTAGAAAATCACCCTTTTGAACCGTATCCCTTATCTTTGATACAGGATAAGCCTATTTTATGTGGTGTTTGTTTAAAACTACTAACATATAAGCAATATAAAGGAAGCTTAAGTTGCCCCTTTTGTTTTTCTCGCTTTAATCCAGGTTGCCAAAATCATAAGGAACGCTATTTTAAATAGCCAATCATCTAGTTTTGAAGGAGCCGAAAACACAACTCCAAGAGGAAATGAAGTAAATATTCCTATAATAAACCGTATAGTATCAAGTTTTTCAATACTTTATACTATACAGTTTTTTGATTTTCAAGCCTTTTTGCCCAGCATCTTTGCAGTATTTTTCAGAAAGACCTAGATAATGGTTGGATTTATTACAAGTTTTTTACAAAGTTTTCTATATAATAGACTCAAAAAATGTAAAATTGTAAATAATTTTCATTAAACGCTTTCAACGTTATAAAAAAGTTGACAAATCCAATTTTTAGGACTAAACTAAGTAAGTAAATTTTAATTAAAAGGAGAATTCGTCATGAATTTAACATTTTTCGGTCTATGTCTTGCCTGTATGGGTGTGTCTCTTGGTGAGGGTATGTTGATGAATGGTTTGTTGAAATCAGTAGCTCGCCAACCAGATATTATCGCTGAGTTTCGTAGTCTGATGTTTTTAGGAGTTGCCTTTATTGAAGGAACTTTCTTCGTAACTCTTGTCTTCTCATTTATTATTAAATAACGAAATATAAATTGGAGAAGGGAGAATGTTAGATGGAAGAAAGTATCAATCCAACCATCAATATTGGTCCTGTTACCTTTGATTTAACTTTGACAGCCTTGACTTTGCTGTCTGTGTTTCTGATTTTTGCATTTATCTATTGGGCAAGTCGTAATATGACATTGAAACCCAAAGGTAAACAAAATGTACTAGAGTATCTCTATGATTTTGTAATTGGATTTACAGAACCTAACCTTGGTTCCCACTACATAAAAGATTACTCACTCTTTTATTTATGTTTATTTCTTTTTATGGTCATCGCCAATAATCTTGGTTTGATGGCTAAACTTCAAACAACAGATGGGACAAACCTTTGGACATCGCCAACTGCAAATCTTTCATTTGACCTTGTCTTGTCTTTCTGTATTATTGTGATGGCGCACATTGAGGGGATTCGTCGTCGTGGGATTAAACAATACCTAAAAGGTTTTGTAACTCCTGCATTTATGACACCGATGAATCTACTTGAAGAAGTCACGAATTTCCTTTCTCTTGCTTTGCGGATTTTTGGGAATATCTTTGCAGGTGAAGTAATGACAAGCTTGCTTCTCTTACTTTCACATCAGGCTATTTTTTGGTATCCAATCGCATTTGGGACAAACTTAGTTTGGACTGCATTTTCCGTGTTCATTTCTTGTGTACAGGCCTATGTCTTTACACTACTATCCTCTATGTACCTAGGAAATAAAATTAATGATGAAGAGTAGAAAGGAGTAACTGATGCACGTAACAGTAGGTGAATTAATTGGTAATTTTATTTTAATCGCTGGCTCTTTTATCCTTTTGCTAGTCTTGATTAAAAAATTTGCATGGTCTAATATTACAAGCATTTTCGAAGAAAGAGCTGAAAAAATTGCTTCAGATATTGACAGAGCCGAAGAAGCACGTCAAAAAGCGGAAGTATTGGCTCAAAAACGCGAAGATGAATTGGCTGGTAGCCGTAAAGAAGCTAAGACAATCATTGAGAATGCGAAAGAAACAGCTGAGAAAAGTAAGGCTAGTATTTTAGCAGATGCTAAACTAGAAGCAGGACGCTTAAAAGAAAAAGCAAACCAAGAAATTGCTCAAAACAAAGCTGAAGCTTTACAAAGCGTTAAGGGTGAGGTTGCAGATTTGACAATCAGCTTGGCTGGTAAAATCATCTCACAAAACCTTGACGGTCATGCCCATAAAGAACTCATTGATCAGTATATCGATCAGCTAGGAGAAGCTTAATGGACAAGAAAACAGTAAAGGTAATTGAAAAATACAGCATGCCTTTTGTCCAATTGGTACTTGAAAAAGGAGAAGAAGACCGTATCTTTTCAGACTTGACTCAAATCAAGCAAGTTGCTGAAGAAACAGGTTTACCTTCTTTTTTAAAAAAAGTGGCAGTAGACGAGTCTGACAAGGAAAAAACGATTGCTTTCTTCCAAGACTCTGTGTCACCTTTATTGCAAAACTTGATCCAGGTTCTGGCATACAATCACAGAGCAAATCTTTTTTATGATGTGCTTGTAGATTGCTTGAACCGACTTGAAAAAGAAACAAATCGATTTGAAGTGACGATTACGTCAGCTCATCCTTTAACAGATGAACAAAAGAGTCGCTTGCTCCCTTTGATTGAGAAAAAAATGTCTCTGAAAGTAAGGAGTGTAAAAGAACAAATCGATAAAAGTCTCATTGGTGGTTTTGTCATTTTTGCCAATCACAAGACAATTGATGTGAGTATTAAACAACAACTTAAAGTTGTTAAAGAAAATTTGAAATAGAAAGTGGTGTTCTTTTGGCAATTAACGCACAAGAAATCAGCGCTTTAATTAAGCAACAAATTGAAAATTTCAAACCCAATTTTGATGTGACTGAAACAGGTGTTGTAACCTATATCGGGGACGGTATCGCGCGTGCTCACGGCCTTGAAAATGCCATGAGTGGAGAGTTGTTGATTTTTGAAAACGGCTCTTATGGTATGGCTCAAAACTTGGAGTCAACAGACGTTGGTATTATCATCCTTGGTGACTTTACAGATATCCGTGAAGGCGATACAATCCGCCGTACAGGTAAAATCATGGAAGTCCCAGTAGGTGAAAGTCTAATTGGTCGTGTTGTGGATCCGCTTGGTCGTCCAGTTGACGGTCTTGGAGAAATCCACACTGATAAAACTCGTCCAGTAGAAGCGCCAGCCCCTGGTGTTATGCAACGTAAGTCTGTATCAGAACCATTGCAGACTGGTTTGAAAGCTATTGACGCCCTTGTACCGATTGGTCGTGGTCAACGTGAGTTGATTATCGGTGACCGTCAGACAGGGAAAACAACTATTGCGATTGATACAATCTTGAACCAAAAAGGTCAAGATATGATCTGTATCTATGTAGCGATTGGACAAAAAGAATCAACAGTTCGTACGCAAGTAGAAACACTTCGTCAGTACGGTGCCTTGGACTACACAATCGTTGTGACTGCTTCTGCTTCACAACCATCTCCATTGCTCTTTCTAGCTCCTTATGCTGGGGTTGCCATGGCAGAAGAATTTATGTACCAAGGGAAGCATGTTTTGATCGTTTATGATGATCTTTCAAAACAAGCGGTAGCTTATCGCGAACTGTCACTCTTGCTTCGTCGTCCTCCAGGTCGTGAAGCCTTCCCAGGGGATGTTTTCTACCTTCACAGCCGTTTGCTTGAGCGCTCAGCTAAAGTTTCTGATGAACTTGGTGGTGGATCAATTACAGCTCTACCATTTATCGAGACACAAGCAGGAGATATCTCTGCCTATATCGCAACCAACGTGATTTCTATCACTGATGGACAAATCTTCCTTGGTGATGGTCTCTTCAATGCGGGTATTCGTCCAGCCATCGATGCGGGTTCATCTGTATCACGTGTAGGTGGTTCTGCACAAATCAAAGCCATGAAGAAGGTTGCTGGTACACTTCGTATCGACCTTGCTTCATACCGTGAGTTGGAAGCCTTCACTAAGTTTGGTTCTGACTTGGATGCAGCAACACAGGCTAAGTTGAACCGTGGACGTCGTACAGTTGAAGTCTTGAAACAACCTGTTCACAAACCATTGCCTGTTGAGAAACAAGTAACCATTCTCTATGCTTTGACACATGGTTTCTTGGATACTGTTCCAGTAGATGAAATTGTTCGTTTCGAGGAAGAGTTCCATGCCTTCTTTGACGCTCAACATCCAGAGATTTTGGAAACCATTCGTGATACAAAAGACTTGCCAGAAGAAGCAGTCTTGGATGCTGCGATTACAGAGTTTCTCAATCAAACCAGCTTCCAATAAGAATAGAGGTGTCAGATGGCAGTATCTCTAAATGATATTAAAACAAAAATCGCCTCAACAAAAAATACGAGTCAAATCACAAATGCCATGCAAATGGTATCGGCTGCTAAGCTTGGTCGCTCTGAAGAAGCTGCTCGTAACTTCCAAGTATACGCTCAAAAAGTTCGCAAGCTCTTGACAGATATCCTTCATGGTAATGGAGCTGGTGGCTCAACCAATCCCATGTTAATTAGCCGTCCAGTTAAGAAGACGGGCTATATCGTTATCACTTCAGATCGCGGTTTGGTTGGAGGGTACAATTCTTCTATTTTGAAAGCTGTTATGGAGTTAAAAGAAGAATACCACCCAGATGGTAAAGGATTTGAAATGATCTGTATCGGTGGAATGGGAGCTGACTTCTTTAAAGCTCGTGGTATTCAACCCCTTTATGAACTACGTGGCTTGGCAGACCAACCAAGCTTTGATGAAGTTCGTAAGATTATTTCAAAAACTGTTGAAATGTATCAAAATGAACTTTTTGATGAACTCTATGTCTGCTACAACCACCATGTCAATACGCTAACCAGTCAAATGCGTGTGGAACAAATGCTTCCGATTGTTGACTTGGATCCCAATGAAGCGGATGAAGAGTACAGCTTGACTTTTGAATTGGAAACAAGCCGAGAAGAAATTTTGGAGCAGCTATTGCCTCAGTTTGCAGAAAGTATGATTTACGGGGCTATTATCGATGCCAAGACAGCTGAAAATGCTGCTGGTATGACAGCCATGCAAACAGCGACAGATAATGCTAAGAAAGTCATTAATGATTTGACAATTCAGTATAACCGTGCCAGACAGGCGGCGATTACACAAGAAATTACAGAAATCGTAGCAGGAGCTAGTGCCTTAGAATAGGGTCTAGTCCAGCTCGTATGAAAATGAACTTATACTCAATGAAAATCAAAGAGCAAAGTAGGAAGCTAGCCGCAGGCTGTACTTGAGTACGGTAAGGCGACGCTGACGTGGTTTGAATTTGATTTTCGAAGAGTATTAGGACCTAGTTGAGCTAGGAACCGACAGTATCTTATATAGAATAGGAGAAGGAGATGAGTTCAGGTAAAATTGCTCAGGTTATCGGTCCCGTTGTAGACGTCCTGTTTGCAGCAGGGGAAAAACTTCCTGAGATTAACAATGCACTTGTCGTCTACAAAAATGACGAAAGAAAAACAAAAATCGTCCTTGAAGTAGCCTTGGAGTTGGGAGATGGTATGGTCCGTACTATCGCCATGGAATCAACAGATGGTTTGACTCGTGGAATGGAAGTATTGGACACAGGTCGTCCAATCTCTGTACCAGTAGGTAAAGAAACTTTGGGACGTGTCTTCAATGTTTTGGGAGATACCATTGACTTAGAAGCTCCTTTTACAGAAGACGCAGAGCGTCAGCCAATTCATAAAAAAGCTCCAACTTTTGATGAGTTGTCTACCTCTTCTGAAATCCTTGAAACAGGGATTAAGGTTATCGACCTTCTTGCCCCTTACCTTAAAGGTGGTAAGGTTGGACTTTTCGGTGGTGCTGGAGTTGGTAAAACCGTCTTGATCCAAGAATTGATTCACAACATTGCCCAAGAACACGGTGGTATTTCAGTATTTACTGGTGTTGGGGAACGTACTCGTGAAGGGAACGACCTTTACTGGGAAATGAAAGAATCAGGCGTTATCGAGAAAACAGCCATGGTATTTGGTCAGATGAATGAGCCACCAGGAGCACGTATGCGTGTTGCCCTTACTGGTTTGACAATCGCTGAATACTTCCGTGATGTGGAAGGCCAAGACGTGCTTCTCTTTATCGATAATATCTTCCGTTTCACTCAGGCTGGTTCTGAAGTATCTGCCCTTTTGGGTCGTATGCCATCAGCCGTTGGTTACCAACCAACACTTGCTACGGAAATGGGTCAATTGCAAGAACGTATCACATCAACTAAAAAAGGTTCTGTAACCTCTATCCAAGCTATCTATGTGCCAGCGGATGACTATACTGACCCAGCGCCAGCAACAGCCTTCGCTCACTTGGATTCAACAACTAACTTGGAACGTAAGTTGGTACAATTGGGTATTTACCCAGCCGTTGACCCACTTGCTTCAAGCTCACGTGCCTTGGCACCTGAAATCGTTGGAGAAGAGCACTATGCAGTTGCTGCTGAAGTAAAACGTGTCCTTCAACGTTACCATGAATTGCAAGATATCATTGCTATCCTTGGTATGGATGAGCTTTCTGATGAAGAAAAGACCTTGGTTGCTCGTGCACGTCGTATCCAGTTCTTCTTGTCACAAAACTTTAACGTTGCGGAACAATTTACTGGTCAGCCAGGTTCTTATGTCCCAGTTGCTGAAACTGTTCGTGGCTTTAAGGAAATCCTTGATGGTAAACATGACCACTTGCCAGAAGATGCCTTCCGTGGTGTAGGTTCTATCGAAGATGTGATTGCAAAAGCTGAAAAAATGGGATTTTAAGAGGTGATCTATGGCTCAGTTAACTGTCCAGATCGTGACACCAGATGGTCTCGTCTATGATCACCATGCCAGCTATGTATCAGTTCGAACTCTGGATGGTGAGATGGGGATCTTGCCACGACATGAAAATATGATTGCGGTTTTAGCAGTTGATGAAGTAAAGGTAAAACGTATTGATGATGAAGATCACGTGAACTGGATTGCAGTAAACGGAGGCGTTATTGAAATTGCCAATGATATCATTACAATCGTTGCAGATTCTGCAGAACGTGCTCGTGATATCGATGTTAGCCGTGCAGAACGTGCCAAGCTTCGAGCAGAGCGTGAAATCGAAGAAGCCCACGAAAAACACTTGATTGATCAAGAACGTCGTGCTAAGATTGCTTTGCAACGTGCTATTAATCGTATCAATGTCGGAAAAAGACTATAAGAAAAAATGAACTTGAGTTACCAAGTTCATTTTTTATGTTTTCTTAAGGAGCAAAACGGATGCAGACTGCTTCTGGTACATGGAAGTCGTTAGAAAGTTCTGCTAGACGACCAGTTTCAGGATTGCGTTTAAAGACGGTTGCATTGTCAGAGTCTTGATGGACAGCAATAAGGAATTCTTGGTCTGGTGTCAAATCAAAATCACGTGGAGTCTGACCATGAGTAGGAACGATTTCTAACAATTCTAAGCTACCGTCTGCAAGAATTGTATATACTGCGATAGAATCATGGCCACGGTTAGAAGCGTAGAGGTATTTACCGTCTTTAGAGAGACGAATAGCAGCAGTTCCATTAAAGCCGTCATAACCGTCTGGTAGTGTTGAAATGACCTGCATGCGTTCAAATTCGCCAACACCATCGTAGATTAAAACTTCGATAGTGCTATTGAGTTCACAAATGAGATAAGCGATTTTATAGTGGTTATGGAAAACGATATGGCGTGAACCTGCTCCTGGCTGGCTGTGATAGGTATAGAGCTTAGATAATTTCCCTTCTTGATCAAGGTCATAGGTGATGACTTGGTCAGTACCTAAATCACAGGTCACTAGATAGTGGTCAGGTGTTAAGTCTGTAAAGTGAACATGGGGTGAAGCTTGATTTTCATGTGGACCTTGGCCACTGTGTTGATCCACATCACTAAGTAGAAGACTACCATCTTCCTGACGTTTATAAACAAGGACCTGCCCCTTGTGGTAGTTGGCCGCATAGACTAAATCACGCTTTTCATCAACAGCAACATAACAGTGGGGAGCTCCTTCTTCCACGACATGATTTAATAAAATCCCGTCAGTTTGATAGGCTGCAATGCCTCCCTTGTCATCCTGACTACCAACAGTGTATAGATGTTGCTTCTGGTCAAAAGCAAGATAGGTTGGACTTGGTTCAGGAGCAAAAAGTTCTAGATTTGAAAGCTGCCCAGTTTCTGTATCAAAGTCTGCCTTGTAAATCCCTTGGGAAGTACGACGTGTATAAGTTCCAAAATAAACAGTTTCTTTCATGACTATACCTCTTTATAAAGATAAGACTATTATATCACAAAAATTGTAGTTGGAGGAACTCTATAAGACATAAAAAAATATAACAAAATATTAAATTTGACTTAGTTTTGTGTTGATTTCCTTTTGAAAAGTGCTATAATAATCCTATATAAATTGCAAAGGAGTTTTTTATGAAAAAACGTGTCTTCTTAGCAGCTGGAGTTGCTGTACTCTCAGCAGCTGTTCTAGCAGCTTGTTCATCTGGTAATGGGAATAAGGAAGCAACTAAACCAGTTACTTATGCCTATGTATTTTCATCAGATCCTGCAACTCTGGATTATACAGTTTCTGGGCAAAATTCTACAAAACAGATTACTGGTAATGTCATTGATGGACTACTGGAAAATGATCAATACGGGAATCTAGTACCATCAGTTGCAGAAGATTGGACTGTTTCCAAAGATGGTTTGACTTATACCTATAAAATTCGTAAGGGTATCAAGTGGTATACCAATGAAGGCGAAGAATATGGAGAAGTTAAGGCTCAGGATTTTGTGACTGGTCTAAAACACGCAGCTGACAAGAAATCAGAAGCACTTTATCTTGTACAGGATTCTATTAAAGGATTGGATGACTATGTAAATGGGAAAACAACGGATTTTTCTACTGTTGGTGTAAAAGCAACAGACGATTATACTGTAGTCTATACTTTAAATCACCCAGAATCTTTCTGGAATTCGAAGACAACAATGGGAATTCTTGCTCCTGTTAGCGAAGACTTTTTAGCTTCTAAAGGAGATGACTTTGGTAAGGCGACTGATGTAACAAGCATTCTATACAATGGGGCTTATCTTCTCACAGGTCTTACATCTAAATCTTCTATTGAAATGACCAAAAACCAAAATTATTGGGATAAACAAAATGTCTTTATTGATGATATAAAATTATCATTCTTTGATGGTCAAGATGCTGACTCTCTTGGACGTGGATTTGATGAAGGAAATTATCCTGCAGCTCCTCTCTTTAAAAACTCTGCTAACTATGAACGCTTAAAAGAAAAATACAAAGATAATATTATTTATAGTCAACAACAAGGAACTACTTTCTATATTTCGACTAATATTGACCGTGTTGCTTACAATCACACCGCTAAAACAAGTGATGCAGAAAAAACATCTACTAAGAAGGCCTTGCTGAACAAAGATTTCCGTCAAGCTTTGGCTTTTGCTACAGATCGTAAAGCAGGAATCTCTCAAGTATTTGGGGACGAAGTAGCACCGCGTAAATTACGTACAAGTTTAACACCTCCAACATTTGTACAAGTAGGAGAGCAGTCATTTGGGCAAGTAGCTAAGGCAGAATTGGATAAATTAGATGGTGTATGGAAAGATGTCAGTCTTGATGATGCCCAGGATTCACTTCATAATGTAGATAAGGCTAAAGCTAAATTGGAAGCTGCCAAGAAAACTCTTCAAGCTGATGGAGTACAGTTCCCTATTCATTTAGATATTCCAGTATCTTCTACTCGTCCACAGTTTGTGCGTCAATATCAATCTTATAAACAATCTATCGAGGAAGCTCTTGGATCAGATAATGTTGTAGTTGATATTCAACAAGTTTCTGATGATGAATTGGCAAGTATGACGGTTCTAGCTACTTCTAATACCAATACTGACTGGGATATTAATGCAAATAGTGGATGGGGGCCTGATTACGCAGATCCATCAACTTATCTAGATATATTTGATCCAACATCTGGACCAAATCTTCTTGGTTCCCTAGGTGTAGTACCAGGTAAAGACAGTCCAGCAATCAAAGCGGTTGGGTTAGATAAGTTTAAAGAGTTAATCACGGATGCTAATAGTGAGAAAACAGATCTTGAAAAACGATATTCTAAATATGCAAAAGCTCAAGCTTGGTTAACAGACAGTGCCTTGGTTATTCCTGCACAGTCAAACGGTGCCCAAATGCTAGTAACGAAGAAAGTTCTAGGTACTGGTGCAGATGGCTGGGTAGGTGATAAGACTGGTGAACTTAGCTATAAATACCTTAAAATCCAAGATAAGATTGTCACTACTAAAGAAATGGATGAGTTCCGCAAGAAATTTGCTGAAGAAAAAGCCAAATCAAACGCAGATTATCAGAAGAACTTAGAACGTCATATTCAAGACTAATCGAATCTCCTCTTTTGAGGGGATTTTTTATGTCTCTGTCTCCATGTAAGCACTTTAAAAAAGAGTTATTTTGCTTTAAAAATGGTATAATGAGAGAACGATAGAAAGGAAGTATTTATGGAACAAAAAGAGAAACATTTTAGCCTATCTTGGTTTTTCAAGTGGTTTTTGGATAACAAGGCCATTACGGTATTCTTAGTAACCTTGTTATTGGGACTCAATCTTTTTATTTTAAGTAAGATTAGTTTTTTATTTTCACCTGTTTTAGACTTTTTGGCGGTTGTGATGTTGCCAGTCATTCTGTCTGGTCTGCTATATTATTTATTGAATCCTATTGTTGATTGGATGGAAAAACACAAAGTCAATCGCGTTATAGCCATTAGTATTGTCTTTGTCATCATCGCCCTCTTTATCATTTGGGGCTTGGCAGTAGCTATTCCAAATCTGCAGCGTCAGGTTTTAACATTTGCAAGAAATGTACCAATCTATCTCGAAGATGCAGACAGAGTTATTAATGATTTGGTAACTAAGCGTTTGCCAGATGATTTCAGACCTCAATTAGAGCAAGTTTTGACAAACTTCTCTAGTCAGGCTACAGTTTGGGCAAGTAAGGTTTCATCTCAGGCAGTCAACTGGGTAAGTGCCTTTATTAGCGGGGCTTCTCAAGTGATTGTTGCCTTGATTATCGTTCCTTTCATGCTCTTTTATCTCTTGCGTGATGGGAAAGGCTTGCGTAACTATTTGACCCAATTCATGCCAACAAAATTGAAGGAACCTGTAGGACAGGTTTTATCAGATGTGAATCAACAGTTGTCAAACTATGTTCGAGGGCAAGTGACAGTGGCTATTATTGTAGCAGTAATGTTTATCATCTTCTTCAAGATTATCGGTCTACGCTATGCGGTCACGCTGGGTGTTACTGCTGGTATTTTAAATCTGGTTCCTTATCTGGGTAGCTTTCTAGCCATGCTTCCTGCCTTAGTTCTGGGCTTGATTGCTGGACCAGTCATGCTGTTAAAAGTGGTGATTGTCTTTATCGTGGAACAAACTATTGAAGGCCGTTTTGTGTCTCCATTGATTTTGGGAAGTCAATTGAATATTCATCCCATTAATGTTCTCTTTGTCTTATTAACTTCAGGATCCATGTTTGGTATCTGGGGAGTCTTGCTCGGTATTCCAGTTTATGCCTCTGCTAAGGTTGTCATTTCAGCCATTTTTGAATGGTATAAGGTAGTCAGTGGCCTATATGAACTAGAGGGAGAGGAAGTCAAGAGTGAACAATAGTCAACAGATGTTACAGGCTTTGGAGGAACAAGATTTAGCCAAGGCTGAGCATTATTTCGCTAAAGCTTTAGAAAATGATCCAAGTGACCTTCTTTATGAGTTAGCCACCTATCTAGAAGGGATTGGTTTTTATCCTCAGGCCAAGGAAATTTACCTGAAAATCGTAGAGGATTTTCCAGAGGTTCATCTTAATCTAGCAGCAATCGCTAGCGAGGATGGTCAAATCGAAGAAGCTTTTGCTTACCTAGAGGAAATCCAACCTGACAGTGACTGGTATGTTTCGGCTTTGGCTCTGAAGGCAGACCTCTACCAGCTGGAAGGTTTGACGGATGTGGCTCGTGAGAAATTGTTAGAGGCCTTGACTTATTCAGAGGACCCTCTCTTGATATTGGGATTGGCAGAGTTGGATAGTGAGTTGGAAAATTACCAAGAAGCTATTCAAGGCTATGCCCAGTTAGATAATCGCACGATATATGAGCAAACAGGGATTTCCACCTATCAACGAATTGGCTTTGCCTATGCTCAGTTAGGGAAATTTGAAACGGCCACAGAGTTTTTAGAAAAAGCCCTGGAGTTAGAATACGATGACCTAACAGCTTTTGAGTTGGCCAGTCTTTACTTTGATCAAGAAGAATATCAAAAAGCTGTCCTCTACTTTAAGCAGCTTGATACCATTTCTCCTGATTTTGAAGGCTATGAGTATGGGTATAGTCAGGCCTTACATAAGGAACATCAAGTTGCAGAAGCCCTGCGTATCGCTAAGCAAGGTTTGGAGAAAAATCCCTTTGAAACTCGCCTTTTGCTGGCTGCTTCACAATTTTCTTATGAACTGCATGATGCTAGTGGTGCAGAAAACTATCTCCTTACTGCAAAAGAAGACGCTGAGGATACGGAAGAAATCTTGCTTCGTCTAGCAACTATTTATCTGGAGCAGGAGCGTTATGAGGATATTCTAGACTTGCAAAGCGAGGAGCCAGAAAATCTTTTGACCAAGTGGATGATTGCTCGTTCTTATCAAGAAATGGACGATTTGGATACTGCCTATGATCATTATCAAGAGTTGGCAGGAGATTTGAAGGACAATCCAGAGTTTCTGGAACACTATATCTATCTCTTGCGTGAATTGGGATATTTTGAAGAAGCAAAAGTCAATGCTCAAGCTTATTTAAAACTAGTTCCCGATGATGTGCAAATGCAAGAACTGTATGAAAGACTTTAAGAATAAAATGATTTAAAGCTATATCTTATCAATTTTGAAAGATATAGTTTTTATTTTTGTTAACAATGTAATTTTTTTATAAAAATAGTTGTAATTTAGTTTATGTATGTTATAATAGGAACAATTATTTTAAGGAGGTGTCAGTATGTCTTATTTATTTGAGATATTACCGAGTTTATTGAGCGGTGCAAACATGACTTTACAGGTTTTTGCGCTGGTCTTGATTTTTTCTATTCCCTTGGGCGTTTTGATTGCCTTTGCCTTGCAAGTCCATTGGAAGCTCCTCCATCATCTGATTAACATTTATATTTGGATCATGCGAGGCACACCCTTGCTCTTGCAATTGATATTTATCTATTATGTGCTACCAAGCATTGGAATCCGTTTGGATCGCCTTCCTGCGGCTATCATTGCCTTTGTTTTGAATTATGCGGCTTACTTTGCTGAAATCTTCCGTGGCGGGATTGATACCATTCCCAAAGGCCAATACGAGGCTGCTAAGGTCTTGAAGTTTAATCCTTTTGACACAGTCCGCTATATTATCTTGCCTCAGGTGACCAAGATTGTTCTCCCTAGTGTATTTAATGAGGTTATGAGTTTGGTCAAGGATACGTCTCTAGTCTACGCTCTAGGTATTTCAGACCTTATCTTAGCAAGCCGAACAGCTGCCAACCGTGATGCCAGCCTTGTTCCCATGTTCTTGGCAGGAGCCATTTACTTGATTTTGATTGGGATTGTGACAATCATTTCCAAAAAAGTTGAGAAGAAGTACAGTTATTATAGATAGGAGGGTGCCATGTTAGAATTACGAAATATCAATAAGAAATTCGGAGACAAACGAATCCTGTCTGATTTCAGTCTAAGTATTCCTGAAAAGCAAATCCTAGCTATCGTCGGGCCTTCTGGTGGAGGTAAGACGACTCTCTTACGCATGCTTGCAGGTCTTGAAACCATTGATTCAGGTCAAATCTTTTATAATGGAGAACCCTTAGAATTGGATGAACTGGAGAAGCGAAATCTACTGGGATTTGTATTCCAAGATTTTCAACTTTTTCCTCATTTATCAGTTCTAGATAATTTGACCTTATCACCTGTGAAAACTATGGGAATGAAGCAGGAAGAGGCAGAGAAGAAGGCGCGTGGACTCTTGGAACAGTTAGGGTTAGCAGGGCACGCAGATGCTTATCCATTCTCACTATCAGGTGGGCAAAAGCAACGGGTGGCTTTGGCGCGTGCTATGATGATTGACCCAGAAATCATTGGTTACGATGAACCAACTTCTGCACTGGATCCAGAATTACGCTTGGAAGTGGAAAAACTAATCTTGCAAAATAGGGAACTTGGCATGACCCAGATTGTGGTTAGCCACGATTTACAGTTCGCTGAAAATATCGCAGATGTATTATTAAAAGTAGAACCTAAATAGGAGGAAAAAGTGATGAAAAAATTGATGCTTATATTAGTCAGTCTAATGATTGCTTTGTTCTTAGTAGCTTGTGGAAAAAATGCTAGTGAAACTAGTGGAGATAATTGGTCTAAGTACGAGTCTAACAAGTCTATTACTATTGGATTTGATAGTACTTTTGTTCCAATGGGATTTGCTCAGAAAAATGGTTCCTATGCAGGATTTGATATTGATTTAGCTACAGCCGTTTTTGAAAAATATGGAATTACGGTAAATTGGCAACCGATTGATTGGGATTTGAAAGAAGCTGAATTGACAAAAGGAACGATTGATCTGATTTGGAATGGGTATTCCGCTACAGACGAACGCCGTGAAAAGGTAGCATTCAGCAACTCATATATGAAGAATGAGCAGGTATTGGTGACTAAGAAATCTTCAGGTATCACGACTGCAAAGGATATGGCTGGAAAGACATTAGGAGCTCAAGCTGGTTCATCTGGTTATGCGGACTTTGAAGCAAATCCAGCGATTTTAAAGGATATTGTTGCTAATAATAAAGCGAATCAATACCAAACTTTTAATGAAGCCTTGATTGATTTGAAAAACGATCGAATTGATGGTCTATTGATTGATCGTGTCTATGCAAACTATTATTTAGAAGCAGAAGGCGTTTTAAATGATTATAATGTCTTTACAGTTGGATTAGAAACAGAAGATTTTGCAGTTGGAGCACGTAAGGAAGATTCAACTCTGGTTAAAAAGATAAATGAAGGATTTTCTAATCTTTATAAGGATGGTAAGTTCCAGGAAATTAGCCAAAAATGGTTTGGAGATGATGTAGCAACCAAAGAAGTGAAGGATGGAAAATAAAATAGATAGCAAGCCTAGTTTTGTCTTTAAAACTAGGCCTTGTTTTTTTATAGACTTTATTTTATAAAGCTGGAGGAACTTCTAGATTTTTCAGCTATTTTTGGTAGATCTTGTGCATCTAGCTTCATTCTATAATCCCTTATCTATTGCTAAAATTCAATGAAGACTTGATAAAAAATATCAGAAAATTCGTTTTTATAATTAAATTATATGAATAATCAAATAATATAGAAAATCTCTAAAGTAATATAAATTTTATTTTTGTAAGGGTTTACTGTAAAGAGAAGTTTGTGAAATTACTTTAGCGACTATAGCTAAAAATGCTTGATTTATAGGAAAAAAAAGAGTATAATAGTCTACAACCTTTTAAAATATGCCTATATATTTTAGGGGGGGGGGGCTTTTTATTTAGCTTTCTTAAATATATTAACTGATAATTATCAGAAAAAGGAGTAAGGGAATGTTTAAACCCAAAGGGCGTCATGTTCGCCAATCGCAAGTGGAGAGATTCACACGTTACAGTATTCGTAAGGTTAGTTTCGGTGCGGCTAGTGTGGCTGTAGCTACTGGATTGTTTTTCCTTGGTGGAGGAAGCGTCCAAGCGGCTGAACAACTAACTAATACAGAACATACAGAAGTTCAAAATCCTCAAAAACTATCTGATATGTCCTCGGAATCCTCTAAGGAAGTTACTGGACAAGGATCTGCTACTGCTAAAGAGGCCGATGGACAGAATAATACTTCTGTAAAAGAGTCTGTTACTGACAAACAAACCAGTGAAGTTGAAACTCCAGAGGTAGTGACGGAAAAAGTTGCTATTAATACAGCATCGTTAGAAGATTTAGTTGCTAAAGCTGAAAGTCGATTGAGTCAATTAACTGAAAGTAAGAGAACAAAATCATTCATCGATGATACTAAAATGTTGGTTAATAAAGCAAAAGAGCTTTTAAATGATGATACAAAAACACAGGCAAAAGTTGATGCACTTGCTAAACAACTTTCAAGTAGCCTTAGCGTTCTAAACAGTATCAAATCTGATGCAACAGAAGAAGAAAAAGTAAATAAAAACCAAGATCCAAGAAATGGAAAAGCCATTCCTGGAAAAGGTGAAAGTGGATTTAGAGCAGATACGTTTATTGTTAATGAAAGCAATACTACTACAGTTCCAGATACAACTACAACAGGAACTGATAAATTCACATTCGTAGCTATATCTGAAAATGATTCGAGAAGGAATAATAAAGTTATTGCGATAGCAGGTGGACAAGCAGGAGATATAGAAGTAAAAGGAACTGGAAACGCTCCTACTGATTTAGAAATTGAGATGTATTCTTCTCAAAGAACTGGTCAACAAGAAAACCCAGTAGCAATGTCAACAGTAAATGGACAACCAGTTACATCACCAGGACGAATGGATTATCCACTTTCTAAGGAACAGGTTGAAAAATTAGAAAAAGAAGCTAAGTTATGGGTAGGAAAGGAAAAACCTGACGGAAACAGAGTTACAACTAACCTTGGAGCAGTTTATGGAAGTTCAGGAGCTTATGAATTTTTGGCGACAGAAATTTATAAGATGGGTTATGAACAAGGAGTAGATCGTGCATATATCCCAAATATATCAAACCGATTTGCTGTGACAGATAAAGCTAAGGAAGCGGGTTGGAAAATAAAATCAATAAGTCCAACTAATCTGCCAAGTGGTTTGATTTACGATAAAGAGAGCGATTCTATTCAAGGTAGAGTTGTTTCGAATGTTCAAAATGGTGTGCAAGACCTAAGATTTACTGTTGAAGCAGAAAATGAAAAAACACATCAAATTGTTAGTATGGAGTTTAGAAACCTAAGATCTGGCTGGATTGCGTGGCAAGATTCAAAACCACCGAGATTGGAAGTTTCAGATGATGCTTATGAAACACAAGTCGGGAATAATGTGAACATTGATATCGCATATAAAGATGATGCAGGTTCTAATTTTTCTGGTAGTAGACGACAAGTTAATTATAGATTAGCAAGTGGAAAAGTTGTAACCATACCTAATCAAAATTTCAGACAAGCTGTTTCAGGATTAGCTGGATATGCTACCACAAAACAAGCTGGTGAATTGGATGGAACGAAGACTTCTATTCCAGGTATCTCCTATAGTTTGTCTCAGGATGGAACTCCAGTTGAAACTGATGAGAATGGTGATCAATCAATTTATGGTAAGGGTAAATTGACTGGGACAGCCACAACAGCGGGGATCTATACAGTATCAGTGTATGCTAAGGATTATAATACAACTCAAAAATCAGATTCTACATGGATTCATTCGGGACATGAAGTTCAGAAATATATTACAGTTGTTGTAAAACCAACTATTACCGTGAAAAACGTCCATTCTTATGCTACAACTATACCAGTAACAATATCAGATGGAGCTTCAAGTGCGGAAGTGAAATTACCTAATGGTAAAATTACGAAGCTTGAAGTTAGAGATGGACAATGGGTAGTAGCGTCTGGTACAACAAATGAAAAAGCTGTTCAAGGGACTGCATTAGGACAAGTAGGTTCTGAAATTAATATTCCAGTTTCTGAAGAAGATACTAAGACTGCTTCTACTGACACAATTGTAGCTAAAGCGATAACTGAAAATGTTAAAGCTACTCTGTTGAGAAATGAACTAAGCTTAACAGATAATAATGGAGTACATAAAGCTCGTTTAGATGAAACGACAGGTCATTGGGAGCTTGATAAGAATTATAGAGAAGTAAAAGAATCAACTCCGGACGGCGGTTATAAACTAACTAAGCGACAAGTCTTTACAGAAGTACAGAATGATGGAACAAAAAATTATTACATCTATTCTTATACTAGAACTTATAATGCTAATGATGAAATAGTAAGTGTTAATGAAGTAAGAAGAGATAAAACAGTTGTTCCAAGATTAAATACAGAAAATCAAGAGGGAAATGCTGTTGTTGTTGAATACAATCCTGTAACTCAAACTTGGACATCATCTGATAATTCAAGAGTTACTGCTACTAAAGAAGGAAATTTCTGGAATATTAGAACAGAATCTGGATTTACTGGTTTGGTTAAAGGTAGCATTGCTGAAAGTGATGATAAGGCATCAATTCTAAATAATGCTCCAACAGCAAGTTCAACTTCTTATACTACAGTAAAAGGTGCTACAGTAGACTTAGTGAAACAAGCATCAGCTGCAGTAACAATTAGAGATACAGAAGATGATGCAACTACATCACCTAAAAAAGAAACAACTATAACTAAAGTAACTGTAACCGCACCATCAGGACAACAAACAGAATATACTGATATAGAGCAAGCAAAAGCTCATCTACTATCAGAAGTAGGTACTTATAAAGTTAAAGTTGAAGTGAAAGATAGTAATGGAAATGTTGTGACTGCCAATACTGATACTGAAACTGGAACTGATAAGGGTGCTGAAACGGCCGTAAATTCAACTACATATACAATTACAGTTGAAGATCAACCAACCAATAAATTGTATACAGTTGAAGATGATACAGTAACAAATGATCAGTTGAAAGAAAAAGTAAATCCTACAGCAGTAGAAGGCTTTACTCCAACTAAAAATGATATTACAGATATCCCAACGACTGCAGGTAAAGCGGGTCAAACATTGCCAACTCCTGCAACAGTTACTTATACCAAAGGGACTGAAACAATTTCAGTAGCAACTAAAGTAGATGTTGTAGTTTTACCAAAAGTAACTCCAGAAGGTGTAAAAGTACTAAAAGATAGTACTGATTTAGAAGAAGTGGTAAAAGCAAAAGCCACAGAAGCAGCTACAGCGACAACTAAGTTGCCAGATGGTGTAACTGTAAGAGTTAAAGAAGTTAAAGCAGGAACAGTACCTGCAACGACAGCAACTGGAGTACAAACACCAGCAACAGCAGTTGTAGAGTATGTAAAAGATGGTAATGTAGTTGCAAGTAAAGAAGTAAAAGTTCCTGTAACAGTAGTAGGTTCAACACCAAAATCAGTAGTAGTTTTCGAAGGTGATACAGTAGAAGCTAAAACTGTTCAAGATGCAGTAACACCAGGAACTGATGGAACAAAAGGTAGTCCTGCAATTCCAGAAGACCTAACAAAAACAACAGGTAAGAAAGAAGTAACGGTACCCGTAACTTACGAAGGATTGAAAGATCCAGAACAAGTGCAAGTTCCTGTAACAGTATTACCAGTTGCTAAAGGCGAAGTAACAGTACCAAAAGGTGAAACTGCAGATAAAGTTAAAGAAGTAGCTAAAGCTAAAGCAGAGGAAGTAGCAAACTCAGCAGATTTTAAAGCTAAATTACCAGATGGTGCAAAAGATGTAGAAGTTGGAGCGATTACAAAAGAAGTGCTTGCAGCCATTACAACGGAAGCAGGAACAAACAAAGGAACTGTAAAAGTCCCAGTAACCTACACAGTAGACAGTGTTAAGTATACAAAAGATGCAGAAATTACTGTAAATGTAGTTGGTTCAAATGCAAATCCAGTATACGTTGTTGAAGGTGACAAACCTAAAGTAGACAAGGTGAAAGATGCAGTAACACCAGGAGAAGGTGGAACGGTACAAGATCCAAGGGAAGTTGATTTACCAAATACAAATGATAAAGTTGGAGCAACAGATGTCACAGTTCCAACTAAAGTTAAGTATGCAAATGGTGAAGAAACAGTAAATGTTCCAGTGACCGTATTACCAAAAGTAACTCCAGAAGGTGTAAAAGTACTAAAAGATAGTACTGATTTAGAAGAAGTGGTAAAAGCAAAAGCCACAGAAGCAGCTACAGCGACAACTAAGTTGCCAGATGGTGTAACTGTAAGAGTTAAAGAAGTTAAAGCGAGAACAGTACCGGCAACGACAGCAACTGGAGTACAAACACCAGCAACAGCAGTTGTAGAGTATGTAAAAGATGGTAATGTAGTTGCAAGTAAAGAAGTAGAAGTTCCTGTAACAGTAGTAGGTTCAACACCAAGTAAAATCGTCGTATTCGAAGGTGAAAAACCGACAGCAGATCAAGCAAAAGATGCCGTAACACCAGGAACAGATGGTACAAAAGGTGAACCAACAACATTACCAGAAACAACAGGAAAAGCAGGAGCAACAGACGTTAAAGTTGATGTACCAGTAACATATGATAATGGTAAATTAACAGAAACAGTAAGTGTTCCAGTAACAGTTTTACCAAAAGCAACTGGCGAAGCAGATGTACCAAAAGGTTCAACCGTAGATAAAGTAAAAGAAGTAGCGAAAGCAAAAGCGTCAGCATTAGTAGAAGAAGCAGGCTTCAAAGGAAAATTACCTACAGGAGCAACAGTGACAGTTGGTGATATAACAGAAGCTGTAGCAGAAACTTTAACAAATGAAAAAGGTACAAACAAAGGTGTTGTAAATGTTCCAGCAACATATACAGTAGATGGAAAAGAATACCCTACAACAGTACCAGTAACTATCAATGTATTAGGTTCTGAACCGAAAACAGTATACACTGTAGAAGGAACAAAACCAGATGCAGAGAAAGTTAAGAATGCCGTAACACCAGGTACTGGAGGAACAGTTAACGCTCCAACAGAAGCAGGATTACCAGAAACAACAGGTAAAGCAGGAGCAAAAGATGTAACTGCAACTACAACGGTAACGTATCCAACAGGAGATGAAATTGTAAATGTACCAGTTGAAGTATTGCCAAAAGCGACACCAGAAAAAGTAACAACATTAAAAGATACAACTGGTGAAAACTTAACAACAGCGGTGAAAGAAAAAGCACAAGCTGCCCTAGGTAAACTAACATTACCATCAGGAGTTACAGCAGAATTAGATTCAAATCAAACATATACTGTTCCAGCAACAGATTCTAATGGTGATAAAACAGCAGTACCAGTAAAAGTACAATACAAAGACAGCACAGGTACAGTAGTAGCAGAAGATACTATTTCAGTCCCAGTTACAGTAGTAAGCTCAACACCAAGTAAAATCGTTGTATTCGAAGGTGAAACACCAACTGCTGAACAAGCAAAAACAGCTGTAACACCAGGAACAGATGGTACAAAAGGTGAACCAACAACCTTACCAGAAACAACAGGTAAAGCAGGAGCTACAGACATTACAGTTGACGTCCCAGTAACATACGACAATGGTAAGTTAACTGAAACAGTTAAAGTTCCAGTAACAGTTTTACCAAAACCAGAAGCTGATGAAATTCTTGTTCCTAAAAATGGTGATAAAGAAAAAGCAAAAGAAAAAGTACTTGCTCAAGCGAAAAAAGCAATTGCTGACGGAACATTTACAGGAAAATTACCTCAAGGTGCAACAGTTGCTATTGATGAGACAGCTACAATTACAGTTCCAGACTTAACAGAAGATACTGAAGTGGATGTAACTGTTAAATACACTGTAGATGGTCAAGATAAAACGACAACAGTTAAAGTTCCAGTAACAGTAGTTGAAGGTGTACCACAAATCGTCCCAGTTAAAGAAACAAACGATGTTCTTCCAGATCCAGAGAAGAGTATTGATAAAGAAGATTATCCAGAAGGTTCTAGATTTAGATACAAAACTCCAGATGGACAAACAAGTCCAATCGATGTAACAACAACTGGAGATAAGAACGTGGTTGTTGAAGTGCTTGACCCACAAGGAAACACAATCGTTGAAGTACCATCTACAGTACGTGTTGTAGGTAGCACTCCGCAATTTGTTGTAGCAGATCCAGCTAAGAAACAACCAGAAGCGAAAGACAGTGTTACACCAGGAGAATATCCAGACGGTACAACATTTGAGTACAAAACACCAGTAGATACAACAACTGCAGGTGAAAAAGATGTGACAGTTGTTGCTAAGCTAAATGGTCAACCAATTGCAGAAGTTCCTGCAAAAGTAGTAGTTGTAGATCCTAAGACACAATACGTAGTAGCCGATCCAAGCAAGCCACAACCAGATGCATCTAAGAGCATTGATCCAGAACAATATCCAGATGGAACAACATTTGAATACAAGACTCCAGTAGACACAACAACTCCAGGCGAAAAAGATGTGGTTGTTGTTGCGAAAGATGGAGAAGATAAACTTGTAGAAGTACCAACAAAAGTGAAGGTCGTACAAGGAAATCCACAAATCGTTCCAGTGGATGAAGGGAAGAAACAACCATCTCCTGAAGATAGTATTGATCCGAATGATTACCCAGATGATGCGACATTTGAGTATAAAGAAGAAGTAGATACATCTACACCAGGGGATAAGAAAGTTACTGTCGTTGTGAAACAAGGGAATAAGGTATTAGTTGAGGTACCATCTACAGTACGTGTGGTGGAAAGTTATCCTAAATATGTACCAGTAGATCCAGCTAAGAAACAGCCAGATCCAAAAGAAAACATCAATCCGAATGACTTCCCAACTGGAACAACATTTGAATATAAAGATAACACTCCAGTAGATACAACCACACCAGGAGAAAAAGATGTAACAGTTGTAGCGAAGTTAAATGGACAACCAATTACAGAAATTCCAGCTAAGATTGTTGTTGTAGAACCTAAGACACAGTATGTTCCAGTAAATGCTGAAAGTGATAAGAAACCAAAACCACAAGATAGCATTACCCCAGATGATTATCCAGAAGGTTCAACATTTGAGTACAAGATGCCAGAAGGAAAAACAGAAGCCTATGATGGTTCAACACCAGGAGAAAAAGATGTAACTGTAGTTGTGAAAGATTCAGATGGTGATCCAATTGTAGAAGTACCTGCGAAAATTAAAGTTGTTCAAGGAAAAGAACAATTAACTCCAGTGAATGCTGAAGATAAAGATAAACCTAAAGCTGAAGATAGTATCACACCAGGTGATTATCCAGCAGGGTCAACATTCGAATACAAGATTCCAGAAGGAAAAACGGAAGCATATGATGGATCAACTCCAGGGGATAAACCAGTTACTGTAGTTGTAAAAGATAAAGATGGAAAAGTGTTAGTAGAAGTTCCAGCTACTATTAAAGTAGTTGAAACAAAACCAACACCGATTGAAACACCAGTAACAAACACTCCTTTAACTAAAGACGATTATACAAAAGGAATGAAGATTCCAGAAGGAGCAACTGTTAAGGTCGGCGATCTTCCAGATTTAACAACACCAGGTGAAAAAACTCCTGTAAAAGTAACGATTACATTACCAAACGGTAAATCTTATACAGTAGATGTACCAGTAACTGTAACTCCAGTTAAGGAAATCGAAACCCCAGTCACAAAAGATAAATTGACTCCAGAAGATATTTTGAAACAAATCAAAGTACCAGACGGGGCAACTGTTAAGGTAGGCGACTTACCAGACTTAACAACACCAGGTAAGAAAGATCCAGTTAAAGTAACAATCACATTACCAAATGGTAAAGTAGTTACGGTAGAAGTTCCAGTGAATGTAACCCCAATTACACCAATCGAAACTCCAGTAACGAAAGATAAATTGACTCCAGAAGATATTTTGAAACAAATCAAAGTACCAGAAGGGGCAACAGTTCAGGTAGGAGATCTTCCAGACTTAACAACACCAGGTAAGAAAGATCCAGTTAAAGTAACAATCACATTACCAAATGGTAAAGTTGTGACTGTAGAAATTCCAGTAACTGTAACTCCTATTGAAGATATTGTTAAAAAACAAGGTGATCCAATTACTACTGAGGATGTTGAAAAACACATTCCAAAAGGAGCAAAAGTTATCTCAATTGGTGACAAACCTACAACAGATGTTCCAGGGGAAAGACCAAGTATTCCAGTTGTGATTGAGTTACCAAATGGAATTCGAGTAACTGTAAATGTACCAGTTATCGTAACACCAAAAGTTACGCCTGTGGTAGTTAAAGTTGGAACACCAGTTACGCCAGAAGATGTTAAGAAACATATTGAATTACCAAATGGATGGAAGGTAACAAAAGTAGGAGAAATCCCAACAACATCAACACCAGGAACAAAACCAGTTGTTAAAGTGGAAATCGAATTACCAGATGGACGTAAAATTACTGTCGATGTACCAGTCATCGTTACGCCAACCGTAAGACAAATTGTTGTACCACAAGGAACTCCAATCACACCAGACGATGTGAAAGGACATATCGATCTTCCAAAAGAACCAGGATGGGAAATTATTGAAGTAGGAGAAATCCCAACAACTATTCCTGCTGGAGTGAAACCAAGCGTTAAAGTGAAGATTAAAGTTCCAACTGGAGAAATTGTTGAAGTAGAAGTACCAATCATCGTAACACCGAAAGTAACTCCTATTGTAGTGGAAGTTGGAACACCAATTACGAAAGAGGATGTTATTAAGAAAGTAGGTTTACCAGAAGGATGGGAAATTGTTGAAGTCGGAGAAATTCCAACAACAGAAACACCAGGAACAAAACCAGTTGTTAAGGTAAAAGTTAAATTACCTGACGGTCGTATTATTACAGTGGAAGTTCCTGTAACAGTAACACCTAAATCACAAAATGGTGGAGGAGTCATTTCTCAAAATGGCGATTCAACTGTTCAGATTGTAACGGAATACCTAGATGAAAATGGTAACCGAATTACTTCAGATAAAGAAGGAAAACACAATCCAATAGAGTTGGAAGGATATGAATTTAGTCATTCAACAACGGATGCTAAAGGAAATACACTACATCACTATAAGAAAGTGAACAAACCAATCAATCAAGAGCAACCAAGCTCTCCAGAGACTCCTACAAGTCCAGAAAAACCAGTAGCTACTCCAGTTCAGGATTCTAAACAAGTAGCTGAAACAACCGTATCCAATGATAAGAAGGAATTACCAAATACTGGTACAGAAGATAAGGCTGGTCTAGCTAGTCTTGGACTTCTTGGAATGTTGGGTGCATTCGGACTCGTAGCTCGTAAGAAAAAAGAAGACTAAGAAAGATCCTTCCTTTCTAAAGTCCAATAGAAAAATAGACTGAGGTGAAAACTTCAGTCTATTTCTTTTGGTTATGAAAAAAAATCCTCTGGCAAGTACCAGAGGATAAGAGCTTATTTCATTGTTGGGAAGAGCAATACATCACGGATAGTGGTTGTATCAGTGAGGAGCATGCAGAGACGGTCGATACCGATTCCCAAACCACCTGTTGGTGGCATACCGTATTCAAGAGCTTCAATGTAGTCGTAGTCGATGCCTGTTGCTTCATCGTCACCAAGTTCTTTGGCTTTAGCTTGGGCTTCGAAACGGCTAAGCTGATCGATTGGGTCGTTGAGCTCAGTAAAGGCATTACCGTACTCCTTAGTCATGATGAAGAGCTCGAAACGGTCAGTAAAGCGTTCGTCTTCAGGATTCTTCTTAGCAAGTGGAGATACAGCTACTGGATGTCCATAGACAAAGGTTGGTTGGATCAAGGTTTCTTCAACAAACTCTTCAAAGAAAGCATTGATAATGTGACCAACTTCAGTGTAGTGTTTCTCAACTGGAACTTTCTTGTCAGCAGCGATAGCTTTGGCTTCTTCCAAAGTCATATCTTGCCAGAAATCTACACCAGTAATTTCCTTGATAGCATCCACCATGTGAACTCGTTTAAATGGTTCGTTGATTTTGATTTCAGTTCCTTGATAGTTAACTGGACCATCTCCCTTAACTGATTTAGCAGCGTGTTGGATAATACCCTCAGTCAAGTCCATAATGTCTTGGAAATCTGCATAAGCTTGGTACACTTCGATAGAAGTGAACTCAGGGTTGTGAGTAGCATCCATTCCTTCGTTACGGAAGATACGGCCAATTTCATAGACACGTTCCATACCACCCACGATAAGGCGTTTCAAGTGAAGCTCAGTCGCGATACGAAGCACCATATCAATGTTTTGGGCATTGTGGTGAGTGATAAATGGACGGGCAGCAGCACCACCAGCCTCGTTGTGAAGAACAGGTGTCTCTACTTCAAGGAAGCCTTTTTGATCAAGGTAACGACGGATTTCAGAGATGATTTTTGAACGAGTGACAAAGCGCTCAAAGCTTTCACGATTAGAAATCAAGTCTAGGTAACGTTTACGGTAAATGGTTTCAACATCTGTCAAACCGTGGAATTTCTCTGGCAGAGGACGAAGAGCCTTAGACAAGTGTGTGATGTGAGTCGCCTTGATAGAGAGTTCTCCCATATCTGTACGCATGACTTCGCCTTCGACACCAAGGAAGTCACCAAGGTCTGCTTTTTTGAAGATTTCGTAGTTTTCTTCACCGACAGCATCTTTACGAACGTAGATTTGGATTTGACCTTCGCGGTCTTGAAGGTGGGCAAATCCAACTTTACCTTTACCACGTTTAGTTACCAAGCGTCCTGCGATAGTAGCCGTTTCGTTTTTATCGTGTAATTGTTCTTTATCGAGGTCAGCATATTTATCTTTTAATTCTTGAGAGTTAGCAGTACGTTCAAAGCGTTTTCCAAAGGGATCGATTCCTTGTTCACGGAGCGCAGCCATTTTTTCACGGCGAACGATCTGCTGGTCATTTAGTTCTTCCATATGTTCTGTAGACATGGGATCCTCCTAGTTTTACTCAAAATTGAATACGATGAGTCATTTTTTGCGATACTCCCATTTTATCATAAATAAGCAAGAAATTCACGGATAATCTTTAAAAACTAAAAAGAACTTGACGCTAAAATCAAGTTCTTTATTGATAAGAAGTATCATTCCACGTATCAAGAGTGAATCTTTCAAAATCATGGGTTTCAAGAATGGTCAGGCTGGCATTTGCTAGACCGCCATCTTTACGAAGAAGAGGCTCTTTGTAACCTAGAAGAGTACGAAGACTGGCAGTAAGATTAGCGCCGTGGCCGACAATTAGAATACGTTCAGCTGGATTATTTTTGAGTGATTTGATAAATTGGATGGTCCGTTGTGTTGTGCTAAAGAGGGATTCGGCTCCGAACATTTGAGTGTCAAACTTAGCAAGATTCGTACGGAAAGCTTTGATTTGTTGCGGGTAAATAGCTTCCAAGGTTGCGATTTTCAAACCTTCTAATTTCCCTAGCTGCCATTCACGGAGATTAGGAACACTTTCTAAAGGACAAGGCATCTGGAGTTGACTTTGGATAATCTCAGCAGATTTGATCGCTCGAGGTAAATCACTTGAATAAATCTGATCAAAAGGAACATCCTTGAGATACTGGCCTAGTTGTTTTAGGGTTTCAATGGATTCAGGAAGAAGGGGAGAATCTCCACTAGCACCTTGAAAGCGACCTTCTTGGTTCCAGACTGTACGGCCGTGACGGACAAAGTAGAGTTTCATTACTTACTGTCCTCCAAAATATCTGCAAAGTCAGCCTTTACAAAGCTAGCCAAGTCTTGGGGAGCGACGATAATGCTGTGACCAACTTCGCCAGCAGAGACAATCATTTGATCCAAGTCTAGAGCAATTTTATCGATAAAAATGGGGTAATTGTGTTTCTGACGAATACCGACAGGATTATTGGTTCCATGAATGTAGCCAGTTGTTTTTTCCAAGTCCTTTTGTGGAATCATGCTCACTTTTTTATTGCCAGAAAATTTGGCTAGTTTCTTTTCAGACAGGTGTTGAGTGATAGGCACAATTCCAATAATCGGCCCTGTTTTATCTCCCAAAAGAGCCAAGGTTTTGAAAATCTGATCTCGTTCATAACCTTGCGGAAGTTCTCCTTCCAGGGCATTGATTTGAATTCCCTGATGTGGGACACCTGCTTTAGACAGGATTTGTTCTACTAATGTTTTTTTGACTTTAACTTTTTTTGCCATTATTTATACTTATCCTCCAATTGGCTCATCCAAATACCAAGCCAGATTCCTAGTGCAAAGAAGAAGGCGATGATGACATAACCGACATGTGAAAGCCCCATGTATTGGATACTTTCAGCGTTTCCTGCATTTGGAATCAAGATCAAAAGAGTACTTGATAAGACGATTCCGATGATGAAATGATAGACGCGTGAGTGGTAGTTGTTTAAGGCATAATCCATCATTTTTGAAAAAACGATGAGAGTTGCACCTGCTCCGATTCCAATCGGGAAGAAAGTTCCCAAGAGGTCAAAGGTTTTAAAACCAGTCAACATAGGAGCATAGAGGCCCAAAATCAAAAGTAGGTTTGATGGGCTGAGACCAGGAACCAATACACCAAGAGCCAGTAGTGCACCTGCTAGGACGAAGTTAAGAAAGCTGGCACTTAAGGTTCCAACAACAAAATTTAAGGCGTAGAGACCTAGTCCAGAAATAATAAAGGTTGCCCAGAACCAAGCCAAATCAATCTTGTCTCGGTCAGATTCTCGAGTTGATTCTTTGAGGAGGCTAGGAACCGTACCAATGATGGCACCAGCAAAGCTCCATAAGACAAAGACCTGATAATTTTCAAGCAGGTATTCAATCGGGTAGGAAAATAAGCCGATTCCCAGAAGCATACCGATGGCAACTGGAATAAAGTACAAAACATTTTCTTTAAAGTCTTTAAAGGGGTGGGCCAGAAAGCCAATCATCCGTTCATAAATTCCTAAGATTGCTGCTAGAACTCCTCCAGAAATTCCTGGTAGGATAAATCCAAGAGCAATCACAATCCCTTTAATAAGGCGTGCTAACCATGAGAGCATATACTTCCTCCAACTATTTCAATTTCAAAAACTCCTTACTATATTGTATCACAATCTATAATAAAAAGAAAAAGCAAATGCTGAACAAATGCTTTTAAGGTTTTAAAAAGAGTTTTCTAAAGGTTTCTTCTTTATTTTTTAAGGAAGAGATGACGTTGATATCCAAATCGTGGTCAAAACCAGCAATTTTTCCTTTAGAAGTGTACTGGTGGATGTCGTAATCTAAGTCAGTTTTTGGAGTTGCCTCGTAAAATCCTGAGTCAGAACCATAGGAAGGAATCCAAACAGATGTAAACTTGTCTGTATCAATACTATGTTCTTCCATGAAGTAGACTCCGACGTAGATTCCGATATTTTTAGCACCCAGCGATTCTAGCTTTGCTCGGAAGGCTTCAACACCCTCGTTCATATTAGACATGTTTTTTTCTTCCACGTCTAGCCAATAGTAACTTGGACTGTATGGCGAAGAGGTGTTATAGAATACCTCGGCAGCCTTTTCCATTTCTTGGACATTTTTTCCAGCAACATAGGCATAGACCCCAACGGGTACATTTCGTTTTTGAAACTCAGTGATATGGGTTTTAAAGGCCTTATCAATACCATTAACATAGGAAGCATCGTTCTCTTTGGACGTTTGAGCACCACTATGGACGCGAACAATAGCTCCAGAAATGTTTTGGGAGAGAGTATCGTAATTGATTTCCTCAGGACGCTGCCAACCAGACACATCAATTACTGGTTTATTTATATTATGTAACGCTTGAGTCTCTACTTGCGCGATATTTGACTTTGTTTTTACAGGATGGTCCTCAAAACGAGGACGATTCAGGATTAAAATGAAAATCATAATCCCAAAAAAACCAAATAAAATAAGCGGATTAATTTTCTTTCTCATATCTCATAATTTTACCTTAAAAATGGGAAAAAATCAAAAAAAATACTCAAAAAATGGGTTAAGGAAAGGACTTTAGAGCATTTTTTCATTCAAGGGCGCGGAATGATTTGAAATATGGTATAATAAAAGGGAATTTCTAGAGAAAAGAGAAGATTATGTCAAATTATGCCATCATTTTAGCAGCGGGTAAAGGGACTCGCATGAAATCAGATTTGCCAAAAGTGTTGCACAAGGTTGCGGGTATTTCTATGTTGGAACATGTTTTCCGTAGTGTGGGAGCTATCCAGCCTGAAAAGACAGTAACAGTTGTAGGACACAAGGCGGAATTGGTTGAAGAGGTCTTGGCTGGACAGACAGAATTTGTAACTCAATCTGAACAGTTGGGGACTGGCCATGCAGTTATGATGACAGAGCCAATTTTGGAAGGTTTGTCAGGTCACACCTTGGTTATTGCAGGAGATACGCCTTTAATCACAGGTGAAAGTTTGAAAAACTTGATTGATTTCCATATCAATCATAAAAATGTGGCCACTATCTTGACTGCTGAAACGGATAATCCTTTCGGCTATGGACGAATTGTTCGTAATGACAATGCTGAGGTTCTTCGCATTGTTGAGCAGAAGGATGCTACAGATTTTGAAAAACAAATCAAGGAAATCAACACTGGAACTTACGTTTTTGACAACGAGCGTTTGTTTGAGGCTTTGAAAAATATCAATACCAATAACGCTCAAGGCGAATATTACATTACAGATGTCATTGGCATTTTCCGTGAAGCTGGTGAAAAAGTTGGTGCTTATACTTTGAAAGATTTTGATGAGAGTCTTGGGGTAAATGACCGTGTGGCACTTGCGACTGCTGAGTCAGTGATGCGTCGTCGCATCAATCATCAGCACATGGTCAACGGTGTTAGCTTTGTCAATCCAGAAGCAACTTATATCGATATTGATGTTGAGATTGCTCCTGAAGTTCAACTCGAAGCCAATGTTACCTTGAAAGGTCAAACGAAAATTGGTGCTGAGACTATTTTGACAAACGGTACTTATGTAGTGGATAGCACTATCGGAGCAGGAGCTGTCATTACTAACTCTATGATTGAAGAAAGTAGTGTTGCAGACGGTGTAACTGTTGGACCATACGCCCACATTCGTCCAGGTTCAAGTCTAGCTGCCCAAGTCCATATTGGAAACTTTGTTGAGGTGAAAGGTTCTTCAATCGGTGAGAATACCAAGGCTGGTCATTTGACTTATATCGGAAACTGTGAAGTGGGTAGCAACGTTAATTTCGGTGCAGGAACCATTACAGTCAACTACGACGGCAAAAACAAATATAAGACAGTCATCGGTAACAATGTCTTTGTTGGTTCAAATTCAACCATTATTGCTCCAGTTGAGTTAGGTGACAATTCCCTCGTTGGTGCTGGTTCAACTATTACTAAAGACGTGCCAGCAGATGCGATTGCTATTGGTCGCGGACGTCAGGTCAATAAAGACGAATATGCAACTCGCCTTCCTCATCATCCTAAGAATCAGTAGGAGCATATAATGGAATTTGAAGAAAAAACACTTAGCAGAAAAGAAATCTATCAAGGACCAATTTTCAAACTGGTTCAAGATCTGGTTGAATTACCAGAAGGCAAGGGAACTGCCCAACGTGATTTGATTTTCCACAATGGAGCTGTTTGTGTTTTGGCTGTAACAGATGAGCAAAAACTCATCTTGGTCAAGCAATACCGCAAAGCTATTGAGGCAGTCTCTTACGAAATTCCAGCCGGAAAGTTGGAAGTAGGAGAAAATACTGACCCTGTCGCAGCAGCCCTTCGTGAATTAGAGGAAGAAACAGCCTATACAGGGAAGTTAGAACTCTTGTATGATTTTTACTCAGCTATTGGCTTCTGTAATGAAAAGTTAAAACTATACCTAGCTAGCGATTTGACAAAGGTGGAAAATCCACGTCCGCAGGATGAAGACGAAACTTTGGAAGTCCTTGAAGTGAGTCTAGAAGAAGCTAAGGAATTAATCCAATCAGGTCACATCTGTGATGCCAAGACAATTATGGCTGTTCAGTATTGGGAATTGCACAAAAAATAGAGGAGGTCAGTATGGGTAAACCTTTATTAACGGATGAAATGATTGAAAGAGCTAATAGAGGCGAAAAAATTTCAGGTCCCCCTTTGCTAGATGATGAGGAGACTAAGATTTTACCAACCTCTTCTTCACGTTTTGGTTATGCCAATCCTAAGGAACATGGTTTTAGTCAGGAAACCTTGAAGATTCAGGTCGAACCGTCTATTCATAAAAGCCGTCGCATTGAAAATACTAAGAGAAATGTCTTCAATTCTAAGTTAAATAAAATCTTATTCGTAGTCATCTTTCTCTTGATTTTGTTAGTGTTGGCTGTAAAATATTGGCGATAGAAAAGGAATTGAAATGAAAATAGGAATTATTGCTGCTATGCCAGAAGAACTGGCTTATCTGGTTCAGCATTTAGACAATGCCCAAGAGCAAGTTGTTTTGGGGAATACCTATCACACAGGAACCATTGCCTCGCATGAAGTCGTTCTTGTAGAAAGTGGAATTGGCAAGGTCATGTCTGCTATGAGTGTGGCGATTTTGGCAAATCATTTCCAAGTGGATGCTCTTATCAATACGGGATCAGCTGGGGCAGTAGCAGAAGGTATTGCTGTTGGGGATGTCGTGATTGCTGACAAATTAGCCTATCATGACGTGGATGTCACAGCATTTGGTTATGCTTATGGACAAATGGCGCAACAACCACTTTATTTCGAATCAGATAAAACCTTTGTTGCCAAAATCCAAGAGAGTCTATCTCAATTGGACCAAAAATGGCACCTTGGTTTAATTGCTACCGGAGATAGTTTTGTTGCAGGAAATGATAAGATAGAAGCGATTAAGTCCCATTTCCCAGAAGTTTTAGCTGTTGAGATGGAGGGAGCGGCTATTGCTCAGGCAGCTCATGCCCTTAATCTTCCAGTCTTGGTTATCCGAGCTATGAGTGATAATGCCAACCATGAAGCAAATATCTCTTTTGATGAGTTTATTATCGAAGCTGGACGTCGCTCTGCCCAAGTCTTACTAGCCTTTTTGAAGGCCTTAGATTAAGCGAAAATTTGACAGTTTTTCTAGCTTGTGATAAGATTTAAGTAAAGAAAAGCTAGAAAACGTTTCAGAGGATATTATGAGTATTGAAATGACCGTCAGTGAGATTGCAGAGGTCTTAGGATTATCTCGCCAAGCAATCAATAACCGTGTCAAAGAATTACCAGAAGAAGACACAGATAAAAATGACAAAGGGGTAACAGTCGTTACCAGAAGTGGCTTGATTAAGCTAGAAGAAATCTATAAAAAAACGATTTTTGAAGATGAGCCTGTAAGTGAAGATGTCAAGCAGCGTGAACTGATGGAGATTTTAGTGGATGAGAAGAATGCAGAAATTCTCCGTCTCTATGAACAATTAAAAGCCAAGGACCGTCAGTTATCAGAAAAAGACGAGCAGATGCGTATCAAAGACCGTCAGATTGCTGAGAAAGACAAACAACTGGATCAGCAGCAACAATTGACTCTTCAAGCCATGAAGGATCAAGAAAATCTCAAGCTAGAGCTGGACCAAGCAAAAGAAGAAGTCCAATCCACTAAGAAAGGCTTTTTTGCTCGTTTATTTGGAGGATAATCAAGGAGCTGTTTAGGTTACATGCTAACCTGATGGCTTCTTTTGTTTCTAAATAGAATAGTTGCTCAATTAAAATAACAGTAGAGGAGAGGTATAGAATGGAACGATTAGAAGAGTACATTGCTTTTGATTTAGAATTTAATCAGCACGAAGGGCAAACACACTTGATCCAAGTATCGGCAGTGCGTTTTAGAGATGGTCAGGAAATTGATGCCTATGATTCCTATGTCCATACCAGCGTCCCTCTAAAAAGTTTTATCAATGGATTGACTGGAATTACAGCTGAGACCTTAAAAGATGCTCCACCAGTAGAGAAAGTTATAGCAGAATTTCAAGAGTTTGTGGGTTCTTTGCCTATGGTAGGCTACAACGCTGCTAAAAGTGATTTGCCTATTTTAGCGGATCATGGTTTAGACTACAGCCAGCAGTACAAGGTGGATTTGTATGATGAAGCTTTTGAACGTCGGAGTTCGGATTTACATGGTATTGCCAATCTCAAATTGCAAACTGTTGCCTCATTTCTTGGATTTCAAGGACAGTCCCATAATAGCTTAGAGGATGCTCGGATGACGGCGCGTGTTTACGAGTCATTCTTAGAGTCAGATCAAGCTAGAGAATTGTTAGAGACGGAAAGTAGCCTATCAAACAATCCTTTTGGTGGCTTGGACTTATCTCAATTATTTGACTAGGAGTGCCTATGAAACCTGAAAAACCTAAAAATCTAGGTTTTAGGAAAATCTACTTTAATCTAGATAAAATTCTCTTTCTCTTTTTCTTGATATTCATGATGATTGAGTTTGTCTGGTTACCACTTAATTCTTGGATTGCTGGACTGTTGCTTCGTCAGACAGGTTATCTTTTTCTTTCCTACAACAATATTTTTGCTATTATAAAGGGTTCGCCATTTGTTAGTCTTGCTTTATTTGTTCTGGTAATCGTTAATTTACTAATCGCCTACTACCAGATAGGACTTCTCTTTATCGGAGCTCGCCACCTCCTCTATCATGAAAAGAGGACCCTGCTGGAGTACAGTCGCAAGGTCTTTCGTCAGAGTTTCTTATTTATGAGGCAAGTGACGATTTCCAAAATGGCCTTTATTTTCTTTTATGTCATGATGCTCTTTCCATTGATTCGAAAGATTTTAAAGATTTATTATCTTAATAAAATCGTCATTCCGGAATTCATAGTAGCCTATGTAGAAGATAAGTATTGGTTGGTTGGTTTGGTAATCACTGTTCTAGCCTTGCTGCTGTTTTACATTTCAATACGTTTGATGTTTGCCCTACCCCAGCTTTTGTTTGAGAAGAAAACAGTCAAAGAAGCAGTCAAATACAGTCTAGAGAAGACAAGAAAGCACTCCTGGTTTTATATTTGGAACTTGCTGTGGATTATCGTCAAAACCTATCTATTTTTCATTCTTCTCCTCATTCCAATATTAGCAAGTCAGGTACTGATGGATGGATTGACCCATAAGGAATCTCTTGTACTTGGAATTATCAATTTTGTTTTTATTAAGAATTTCCACTATATGGCCTTGACCTATTTCCTTATTAAGTTTGTTTCCTTTTTGACAGGGGAAGAACTAGAAATCACACCAAGGAGAAAGAAAGACCACTGGATGAGATGGGGAGTGATGGGCTGTGCTGCTATCTTTTTCGCTCTTGAGGGGTATGTTTATTTGGAAGCTCCAGTTGCACATAAACCTTTAGTTATTTCTCACAGAGGAGTATCTAATAAGAATGGTGTCCAAAATACTGTCCAATCGCTAGAAAATACAGCTCAGTTAGGGCCAGACTTTGTTGAGACGGATGTTCAGGAAACAAAAGATGGCCAGTTTGTTATGATGCATGATGCTAATATCAAGCATTTGACAGGTGTTAATGCCAATCCTCAGGATCTAACTTTGGATGAATTAACTAAACTCGATATTTCGGAAAACGGCTATCATAGTAAAGTGTCTAGTTTTGATGACTACCTCAATAAAGCCAATGAATTGCATCAGAAACTTCTTATTGAGATTAAAACTAGTCGAAAAGATAGTCCAGATATGATGAAACGCTTTATGGACAAATATGGAGATGTTATTAAACGGAATAATCACCAAATGCAGTCCTTAGACTACCATGTGATTGATCAGGTGTTGGCCTACGACTCACAAATTCCAGTCTATTTCATCCTGCCTTACAATAGTATTTTTCCAAGAACCAAAGCCACAGGTTACACCATGGAGTATTCAACCTTGGACCAAAATTTTGTCAACAAGCTTTGGAATACGGATCAGAAATTGTACGTTTGGACCATTAATAGTTCAGAGTCTTTTGATAAATCTGTTCAGCTAGGAGCAGATGGCATGATAACAGATGACTTGGAAATGATTCAAGAGCAAGTTACCATTGCCCAAGAAGACCCAGAGTACACGGATTTACTGTTTAAACAGGCGTTGGAATTCTTCAATTTTTAGTAAGCAAAAAGAGGAACGGTTGTTCCTCCCACGATAGGCAAGTATTCTCTTGAATGCTTGTTTTTTCTTATGCTTAGAATGGCAATTTTCCAGCGAAAGCACCTAATTTTTTCTTTGTTGTTTCATCGATTTGTTCAAGAGCTGAGTTAATGGCTTGAACAGTCATATCTGAAAGAGTTTCAAGATCTTCTGGGTCAACGACAGCTGGATTGAAGTCAATGCTGACAACTTTCTTATCGCCAGTTAAGGTCGCTTGAACAAGGTCTTGAACAGATTTGCCCACAAATTGCATAGCAGCAAGTTCTGCTTGACTTTGTTCCATTTGTTTTTGAAGTTTTTGTGCTTGACGCATCATATTTTGCATGTTCATCATGGTGATTTACAGTTTCCTTTTATCTTATTTTCTTTCCTATTTTATCAATTTTGGGGTTAAAAGTCTAATCTTTTTTGAGTGAATCTAAGAATTGTGCTTGGGGTAACTTCTCAAAGTAACTTCCACTTGGCTAGCCGAAGTGGAAATTAGTCTAAAACGGATTTTTATGGTGGAATTAAGTATGAGACATTTGAGTTAGAAATGAGGTCCACTATGACAAAACATAAATACCTTACCCTTTCAAACCGTAATGATATCCAATTAGGCTTAGAGCGCGGTGAAACCTTCAAAGCTATCGGGCAACTTATTCTAAAAGACCCGACTACTGTTTCTAAAGAAGTCAAACGAAATAAACAAATTAGAGACTCTACTTCTAACAACCTTCCTTGCCCTCTACTCGATAAAGCTCCCTTTGTCTGTAATGATTGCCACGATATGAAATTGTTCAAAATGAGTCGCAGAAATATCGGACAAGCTGGTAAAGTCTTTGCTGACAGTGGTTATCAAGGACTCATGAAGATGTATTCACAAGCGCAAACTCCGAGGAAATCAAGCAAACTTAAGCCACTAACTCTTGAAGATAAATCCTATAATCATATGCTATCTAAAGAGAGAATCAAGGTTAAGAATATTTTTGCCAAAGTAAAAACGTTTAAAATGTTTTCAACAACCTATCGAAATCAACGTAAACGCTTTGGATTATGAATGAATTTTATTGCTGGAATTATCAACTGTGAACTAGAATTCTAGTTTCGCAGGAAGTCTAATAAAAAACTTTGTACTCTGGTTACCATTATTTGGCTACCGAGAGTGCAAAGTTTTTTGAGTTTGGAACATGAAAATAGCAGTTGATTTCAAGAAAGAAAAAAGAACAGTCGAAACTGTTCTTTTTTATCATTATTTGAGACCGTATTTTTTGTTGAAACGATCCACGCGTCCATCTGCTTGAGTGAACTTTTGACGTCCAGTGTAGAATGGGTGTGAGTCTGATGAAATTTCCACACGGATCAATGGGTAAGTTTCGCCTTCGAACTCAACTGTTTCGTTAGAGCGTTTTGTTGAACCGCTAAGGAATTGGTAACCAGTAGTTGTGTCCATGAAGACAACTGGGCGATATTCTGGATGGATATCTTTTTTCATTTTGCAATATTTCCTTTCTGCCATGGTCTCTTTGCGAGCCATAGATTGTTACCATACTAGTCTATCAGATTATGAAAAGTTTGGCAAGTATTTTATCAGTTTTTAAGCAAGTTTTTTAACTTTTGGTAGATGATTTCGTTTTCTTCTGGGCTATAGGAATTAGCACCACTTGCTAGAGGGTGGCCTCCACCATCATGCTCCTTGGCAATTTCATTGATAGGATGGATTTTACTGCGTAAGCGAACACGGTAGTGGCCATCAGCTTGCTCTACAAAAATTCCCCAGAGACTTACACTGTCAATGCGTCCAGGTGCACCCACAATAGCTGCAGTTTCAGCATCGGTCACATTGAATTGTTTCAAGATATCTTGACTCAGGATAACGCGCGCTACACCATTTTCATCCACTTCCAGATGGTCATAGATATAACCTTGAAGTTTAGCAATTTTGTAGCTCATAGTGTCCATTTTACGAGTGAGAGCCGCAAAGTCAAAGTTCTGTTCTCTCAGAGAAGCAGCCAGACGGAGGGTGCGTGCAGTGGTAGAAGGGTAGAGGAAGCGACCTGTATCACCAACAATTCCTGCAAAGAGTAATTCAGCAGCTCGATCTGACAAGGCAAGTTGGGTTGTTTCAGCAAATAGGGTAATCATCTCACTAGCGCTACTTGAACTAGTATCCACCCAAGATAGGTCACCATATACATCATCATTTGGATGGTGGTCAATCTTAATGAGAAAATCACCTTGACTATAGCGCTTATCGTCAATACGAGCAGTATTCGCCGTATCACAGACGATGACAAGGGCGCCTTGGTAGGCACTATCTTCAACAAGATCCATTTCAGCCATCCAAGTAAGAGTTGGTTCATCAAAACCAACAGCTTTAATGTTTTTTTCTGGGAAATGATGTTCCAGCAAGGTTTTCAATCCCACCTGACTACCCAAGGCATCAGGGTCTGGTTTCATATGGCGGTGAATGATAATCGTGTCGTATTCTTTGATTTTTTCTAAAATTTGATGGCAAATGTCCATAAATAACCTCAATTCTTTCTCATTTCATTGTAGCACAAGAATTTTTATTTTTAAAATGAAAAAGATGTGATATAATGGAGAAAGATAAATTGAGGAGGACGATATGGCATTAGCAAAAATTGTATTTGCCAGTATGACGGGTAATACCGAAGAAATTGCAGATATTGTAGCAGATAAATTACGTGACTTGGGCTTGGATGTCGATGTTGATGAATGTACAACTGTTGACGCTTCAGACTTCTTGGAAGCAGACATCGCTATCGTTGCGACCTATACTTATGGTGATGGAGAATTGCCAGATGAGATGATGGACTTCTACGAAGACTTAGCTGACCTCAACTTGAATGGCAAAATCTACGGAGTGGTCGGCTCAGGAGATACCTTCTACGATGAATTCTGTAAGGCTGTTGATGACTTTGACCGTGTCTTTGTGTCAACAGGAGCAGAAAAAGGTTCAGAGTGTGTCAAAGTTGATCTTTCTGCCGAGGAAGAAGATATTGAACGCTTGGAACAATTTGCAGAAGAATTGGCTGCTAAACTAGGATAAGTATAAACGTGCGCTGATGAAATCAATCAGTGCATTTTTTATCGTGAGTTGGGATTTTACTAGCCTATTTGGTAGCTTTTTGATACAATAATTCAAATAAAGGAGGAGACTGTATGGATTTAGATAGTATTCGTCAAGAAATTGATCAAATCGACGACCAAATCGTCAAGCTCTTAGAAGAACGAATGCATTTGGTTGAGGGGGTAGTTGCCTATAAGAAGGCATCAGGTAAACCGATTTTAGATACTAAGAGAGAAGAGGTTATTTTTGAAAAGGTTAGAAGTCGTGTAGAGGACAAGTGCTATCAGGAGACTATTGTCGCGACTTTTTCTGACATACTCAAACGTTCGCGTGATTATCAGGATCAAAACATCAAATGAAAAAAGAACAATTTTATCCGCTAGGAATTTTTCTAGCCGCCATGTTGGGCGGACTTGTCCGCTATATAGTTTCTACTTGGTTACCAGCCAGTCCAGATTTCCCTTGGGGAACTCTCTTTGTCAACTATCTGGGCATTTTCTGCTTGGTTTATTTGGTAAAAGGCTACCTGATCTATAAGGGGACTAGTAAGGGCTTGATTTTAGCACTGGGGACGGGTTTTTGTGGAGGTTTAACAACCTTTTCAAGTCTAATGCTTGATGCTGTGAAACTGCTTGATAAGGGGCGTTATTTTAGTTTGGTTTTGTATTTGCTTTTGAGCATCGGTGGAGGCCTGCTTTTAGCTTACTGTCTAGGGAGGAAAAAATGGTAATCGTCTATCTTGCAATTGCTTGTGGCTGCGGAGCCCTAGTACGGTATTTCTTTTCCCACTATAATCAAGCTTCTAAATTGCCCCTCGGAACGCTTATAGCCAATCTTTTAGGTTGTTTTTTGATTGGATTACTCTACAATCATATTGAGTCCAAGGAAGTCTATGCTATTCTAGCGACAGGGTTTTGTGGAGGTCTGACGACTTTTTCGACCTTGAATGAAGAACTCCAAAGACTGTTAAGTGATAAGAAGGTCTTTTATTCTTATTTAGCTTTGACCTATTTAGGTGGTTTAGTTGCGATTTTTTTAGGAATTCTGCTATAAATTTCTTTACTTTTTTGTGGAAATTTGGTAAACTGTATCTTGTGTGTAATGGACGCACAAAAATACAGTTTATCCGCTGAGGAAGATTCCTCAAGATTGACAAAGATAGGAGAATAAAATGAATCCATTAATCCAAAGCTTGACTGAAGGTCAACTTCGTACAGATATCCCATCATTCCGTCCTGGTGACACTGTTCGTGTACACGCGAAAGTTGTCGAAGGTAACCGTGAACGTATCCAGATTTTTGAAGGTGTTGTTATCGCACGTAAAGGTGCTGGCATCTCAGAAAACTACACAGTTCGTAAAATCTCTAACGGTGTAGGTGTTGAGCGTATCTTCCCAATCCACACTCCACGTGTTGAAAAAATCGAAGTTGTTCGTTACGGTAAAGTACGTCGTGCGAAATTGTACTACTTGCGTGCTCTTCAAGGTAAAGCAGCTCGTATCAAAGAAATCCGTCGTTAATTCGACTAAAAAACTCTGCTTATTTAGCAGAGTTTTTCTCTAGCTCCCTTAGTTCAATGGATATAACAACTCCCTCCTAAGGAGTAGTTGCAGGTTCGATTCCTGCAGGGGGCAGTAATTAGATATCAAATAAGTCTTTGATATTAAAAGAACGCATAATATGGGGGATTTATCTCCATATTATGCGTTTTATTATTGAAAAATTTGGGCAATCTTCAGATAAAATTGAGACTATATCGAGTATATAAATGTTTGTATAATCAATTTATTCAAAATCATCAAGTTCTAAATGATTTAAAGAACTATAACATTCATATTTCTTTAAGTAATTGTTTATTTCTTCAGCAGTGGAACAAGGTAAATTAACTCTTAAATAGTCAATATCTTCCTTAGATAAAAAATGATTTGCATTCAAAGTTGAGAAGTGAAAAAATGCCTCATCAAAAGCAAAATCATAATCGTCATCAGATAATGATTCTATTAATGTTTGAATATGTTTTAGTGAGTAGTCAGATATCGAATCGGGATAATATACTGGATAATCAGTGGCTGAAAAATTATTTTGTAATCCTGAAATAGTAATTATCAAAGATTCTATGTAATATATTAAAGAATGTTTAATATTACCTTCTTGTTCCAATTGTCTTCCCTGTGCATTTCGTGTGACAGATAAGCATCCAAAATCTTTTGCTACAGTATTCCTATGAGCTTGTTTATTTAAGAGACTCCATTTTACATCACCATAAGCTGCTTTAAAAGAAATATTGTTTTTTTCTTTATAATAATCTTCCATAGTTATGTCTTTATCATAGTATGCTTTGATAAAGTCATTATATTCTAGAATAAGATTTTGTGCTTCTTTTGTTAGTTTAAATTCGAACGGAATATCTAATTTATCAATGTTAACATTATCAATTATTCTTGTAATTAATTCTGCTTTTTTTCCAGAAGTAGGTAAACTATGTTTAGCTAATATAGTTTTTAATTCTACTACTTTAAGATAGGCTAAAGTCTTATTTTTAGTGAAGTATCCTAATTTGTATAATTGATTGTGTGTAGATTCAGGGTCAATTTGAAGAGAGTATTTAAAATATCTTGGAAAATTATAATTTCTCCCTGTTTTTTGAGTCCAATCTATGAGTATGAGTTGCCCAGGAGTAAGGCCGCATTCTAATTTGTTTAGGTAAAAATTGTTACAATCAGAATTTGTGTCTCTATTATGATTATTTTGTTTTAAATTAAATAGTTTGCTAAAAAAATTCATTGGATTTTATTGATAATCAATTTTTATTGAAAAATGATACTTTTACAGTACCCATGTACGGATGGCATGGGCAACGCCAGATTCGTCATTTGTTTTAGTGATGTATTTGGCGATTTTTTTGATTTCTGGATTTCCATTTTCCATGACAACGGGGTTCCCAACGACTTCCAGCATGGCACGGTCATTTTCTTCGTCACCGATCGCCATGGTTTCATCTTTGGTCAGCCCTAGTTTTTCGGCTAGGTGGGTAATAGCTGAACCCTTGTCTACATTCTTTTTAAGGAGTTCGAGGTAGAAAGGAGCAGATTTGTTGATGGAGTAGCGTTCGTAAAATTCGGCTGGAATCTTTTCAATGGCAGCATCTAGAATCTCTGGTTCATCGATGAACATACATTTGACGATTTCCTTGTCAGCCATTTCTTCAGGTGTGCGGTAGAAGATAGGCATGCTGACGAGGGTTGATTCGTGCACTGTGTATTTTCCGATATTGCGATTGGCAGTGTAGATACCATCCTTGGTAATGGCGTGCATGTGGACACCAAGCTTGCGACTGAGGAATTCCATATCTAGATAATCCTCATAGGTCAAGGATTCGCTGATAATCTCATGTCCTGTAGCAGTTTCTTGGACAAGGGCACCGTTGAAGGTCACTACATAGTCACCCTCGTCTCTCAACTGCAAGTCGTCCAGAAGTTTGGCAACACCAGCGATAGGGCGTCCAGTTGCAATCACGACTTTGACACCAGCTTCTTTGGCATCTTGGATGGCAGAAAAGACTTCAGGAGTGATCTCCTTTTTACTGTTGACTAGGGTTCCGTCAATATCGACGGCAATTAGTTTAATACTCATACATTTCCTCTTCTAGTTTTTATTTGGGGTAAAATGATCATTCTCAATCAAGTGTAAAAATTGCTGGGTAATGCTAGCAAAGATACTGTTTTGGTCCAACATTTCTTTCGGAAAATAGAAACGATTATCTCCGTGGCGACTGCCAGCAAGGGATTGAACAATAGGAGACAGGCTAGAGAGTTCTGCTAGTTCTCCATTTTTCTGTAGAATCTCAATCTGTGTCCTTGGGTTTTCAGATTCGGGACGATAGATATCATAAGGAAGGTCAAAGTTTTTATGAATGGCAGTATAGTAGTCTGGATCAAAGCCGATATCCTCAACCAATTTTCTCATGCTAGCGAGTTGGTCTTGGTCTTCTTGTGAAAAGGTAATGGATTTAAAGACCTTGCGGTTGACAAAGCGTTGCGACAGGTCTGCAAGAATCTTGTCAAGACTGGTCATCCAGAGTTGGAAGTAGGTATTCATCACACCATCATCCAGAGCTAGATAGTCAGATAGAGTAACTTTCTTTTCAAAGAAAGGCAGGAGGTGTGGAGAAGTTCGAGCAAAGAAATCCTTGTCCTCAGGATAGAGTTCTTTGGCGCGTTTGAGAAGATTTTGTAGAAGAACTTCCATGGCACGCGTTGCTGGGTGGAAATAAACCTGCATATACATTTGGTAGCGACTGAGAACATAGTCTTCAATAGCATGCATGCCATTTTGCTGAAAGGCAATGCCGTTTTCAATTGGACGAATGACTCGGAGGATTCGAGTCAGGTCAAATTCCCCATAAGATGCCCCTGTAAAATAGGAGTCGCGCAAGAGATAGTCCATGCGGTCTGCGTCAATCTGGCTAGAAATGAGTTGCACGACCTGCTTGTTAGGATAGGTGTGGTCGATGACACTGGCAACCTTTTTTGGAAAGTCAGGCGCTACTTGTAGCAGGATTTGGTGAATCTCTGTCTCAGGACTTTGGATGATTTCCTGAGTGATGGCCTCATGATCGGTATCAAAGAGATGCTCAAAAGTATGAGAGTAAGCACCATGTCCAAGGTCATGTAGGAGAGCAGCGGTCATGGTCAAGAGAGACTCGGCAGGATTCCATTCCTCAGTATATTTTTCTTCAAAAATCTCCGTGATGCGTCGAGCAATCTCATAGACTCCAAGGCAGTGGGAGAAGCGACTGTGTTCTCCACCATGGAAGGTATAACTGGAAGTTCCCAGTTGCTTGATGCGACGTAAGCGCTGAAATTCTTTTGTATTAATCAAGTCGTAGATGATTTGGTTATTGACATGGATGTAGTTGTGAACTGGGTCACGGAATACTTTTTCGTTCATATGACCATTATAGCAAAAAGCTAGAGTTTTTGGTAAAATAGTAGGACAAGAGAGAAGAAAGAGGACCTGATGTGAAGATTCGGATGCGAAATAGGATTCAATTTGATGAGCAGTTGGAAGTAATTGACCAGCTTTATGATGTTGAAGTGCATGAAAAGGGAGATTATCGCTACCTGCTTTTCTATAATGAGGAAAAGGAAAAAGTAGTGATTAAATTTCATGGTCAAGAACTGGTGATGAGCCGATTTTCCAATCCCAAGACCATTATGCGTTTTCTAAAGGATAGTGATAGTTTAGCCTATATTCCTACACCTATGGGCATGCAGGAGTTTATCATCCAAACGAATCGTTATCAAGTGGATGGACAAAAGATTTATTTAGACTATCAACTACAAAATCAAGAGGGACACCCCTTTGCCAGCTATCAATTGGAAATTACTTGGGGCTAGTCTTTTGTCTTTTTCAAATTTAGCTAGCTATCTTCTCGAATTGGCTTCCTAGTGTGGTAGATTAGGCTATTTTTTGGTATAATAAAAGTTATGGAAATCGAAAAAACCAATCGTATGAATGCGCTCTTTGAATTTTATGCAGCGCTTTTGACAGATAAGCAAATGAATTATATAGAGCTCTACTACGCTGATGATTACAGCCTTGCTGAAATTGCTGAAGAGTTTGGTGTCAGTCGTCAGGCTGTCTATGATAATATCAAGCGGACAGAAAAGATTCTGGAAGATTATGAGATGAAATTGCACATGTACTCGGACTATATTGTCCGCAGTCAAATTTTTGACCAGATTTTGGAGCGTTACCCCAAGGATGACTTTCTGCAGGAGCAGATAGAAGTTTTAACAAGCATTGATAATAGAGAATAAGAGGAAGAAACATGGCATTTGAAAGTTTAACAGAACGTTTGCAGAACGTCTTTAAAAATCTACGTAAAAAAGGAAAAATCTCAGAGGCTGATGTCCAAGAGGCAACCAAAGAGATTCGCTTGGCCTTGCTTGAGGCTGACGTTGCCTTGCCTGTTGTGAAGGACTTTATCAAAAAAGTTCGTGAGCGTGCAGTCGGGCATGAGGTCATTGATACCCTTAATCCAGCGCAACAGATTATTAAAATCGTTGATGAGGAACTGACAGCTGTTTTAGGTTCTGATACGGCAGAAATTATCAAGTCACCTAAGATTCCGACAATCATCATGATGGTTGGTTTACAGGGAGCTGGTAAAACAACTTTTGCTGGTAAATTGGCCAACAAACTCAAGAAAGAAGAAAATGCTCGTCCTTTGATGATTGCGGCGGATATTTATCGTCCAGCTGCCATTGACCAGCTTAAAACCTTGGGACAACAGATTGATGTACCAGTTTTTGCTCTAGGAACAGAAGTTCCAGCTGTGGAGATTGTACGTCAAGGTTTGGAACAAGCTCAAGCCAATCACAACGACTATGTCTTGATCGATACGGCAGGTCGTTTGCAGATTGATGAGCTTCTGATGAATGAGCTTCGTGACGTGAAAGCACTGGCTCAACCAAACGAAATTCTGCTCGTCGTTGATGCCATGATTGGTCAGGAAGCGGCCAATGTTGCGCGTGAGTTCAATGCTCAGTTAGAAGTCACTGGGGTGATCCTTACTAAGATTGATGGGGATACTCGTGGTGGTGCGGCTCTATCTGTTCGTCACATTACTGGTAAACCAATCAAGTTCACTGGTACAGGTGAAAAGATTACGGACATTGAAACCTTCCACCCAGACCGTATGTCTAGCCGTATCCTTGGCATGGGGGATATGCTCACTTTGATTGAGAAAGCTTCTCAGGAATACGATGAGCAAAAAGCCCTTGAAATGGCTGAGAAGATGCGTGAAAACACCTTTGATTTCAATGATTTCATCGATCAATTGGATCAGGTGCAAAACATGGGACCAATGGAAGACTTGCTCAAGATGATTCCAGGTATGGCCAACAATCCAGCTCTACAAAATATGAAGGTGGATGAGCGTCAGATTGCCCGCAAACGTGCCATTGTGTCTTCTATGACGCCTGAAGAGCGTGAAAATCCTGATTTGTTAAATCCAAGCCGTCGCCGTCGTATCGCTGCAGGTTCTGGAAATACATTTGTCGAAGTCAATAAATTCATCAAAGACTTTAACCAGGCTAAACAGCTCATGCAGGGTGTTATGTCTGGTGATATGAACAAGATGATGAAACAGATGGGAATCAATCCAAACAACCTTCCTAAAAATATGCCAAATATGGGAGGAATGGATATGTCTGCCCTTGAAGGAATGATGGGGCAAGGTGGTATGCCTGACTTGTCAGCTCTCGGAGGAGCAGGAATGCCAGATATGAGCCAGATGTTTGGTGGCGGACTCAAAGGTAAAATCGGTGAATTTGCTATGAAACAGTCGATGAAACGCATGGCGAATAAAATGAAAAAAGCGAAGAAGAAACGTAAGTAAGACAAAGGAAGGTCGCAGGGCTTTCCTTTTTTATAAAGAATTTTTTATTTTAACATTTAAAAAATCCACTCAGTCGTCTGAGTGGATTAAATGTATTTAGACTCTTAATCTTTATTTTCGTATGGTAAGATCAAGTTCAAGATGATTCCTGTCATGGCTGATAGGGCAGTACCTGAAAGGGTAACTGGACCAAGTTTAAGGATAGCTCCTCCAAGTCCAAGGACCAACATAGCACTAGCAATGATGAGATTACGCATTTGAGCGAAATCAACACGTTCTTTAATCAAGACTTTCAAACCGTTGCTGGCGATAACTCCATAGAGAAGGATTGACATACCACCAAGAACAGAGTTTGGAATAGTTGAAATCAAGGCTGTAAATTTACCAAGGAAGCTAAGGGCAATCGCGATAAGGGCAGCGTTACGGATAACTGAGACAGAAGCGATACGAGTCATACCGATAACCCCTGTATTTTCTCCGTAAGTAGTATTGGCTGGTCCACCAAGGAAGGCAGAAACAGAAGTTGCGATACCGTCACCAAGAAGAGTACGGTGAAGACCTGGTTCTTTCAAGAATTGACGACCACAGATTTGACCCAAAACAGTATGGTCTCCGATATGTTCAGAAATTGTTACGATAGCGATTGGCAAGATAGCGATGGTTTCTGGTCCAAAGTAAAGATTGTATTCTTCAAAGGCACCACCAGTACTAAATGGCAAGTAGAAACCAGGAATTTCAAACCAGTCAGCTTTAAGAACTGGTGTAAAGTCAACTAGCCCAAGAGCTAGAGCGAAGAGGTAACCACCGATAATGGCAAAGAGGAATGGAATGATTCGTAGGAAGCCTTTTCCTTTTGTATTGATAAAGGCAGCAATCAAGAAAGTAACAACCGCTACAAGAGCATTTTTCCAATTTCCGTCCGCTACAAGACCAGCGTTAGTAACAGCTGAGCCTGCAAGTCCAAGACCGATAACGATAATCATAGGACCAATAATGATTGGTGGCAAGAGTTTATCAATCCATTTTGTACCTGCAAAACGAACACCAGCAGCGACAAGGACATAGATAAAACCTGTAAGGATAACCCCTGTTTGTGCAGCTGATACATCCCCTCCTAGTTCCTTCATAGCTAGGGACATAGCTGTGATAAAGGCGAATGATGATCCTAGATAAACTGGAACTCTAAAACCAGTTGCGATCATGTAGATGAGTGTTCCAACACCTGAAGCAAAAAGGGCAACAGATACAGGCATTCCCAAAATTAAGGGTACCAAGATGGTCGCACCAAACATGGCGAAAACGTGTTGGAAACTAAGGAGAATTCCTTTTCCAGCTGAAGGACGTTGGTCAACGTCTAGTAACAAATCAACAGTTGATTCTTGTTTCATATAAACCTCACTTTTGGGCATCAAAAAAGAGCCCATTATTTTACAGCAATAGGCCCTCAGAGTAAGACTTCTTTAAAATTTAGATTTTAAAGAGTTTCAAATATTTCTGCGTCTTCGTCACCTCACGGGATGACATTAAAAACCTTTGCTTGTGATAGTATAGCAAAAATTACAAACTTTGTAAATATTTTTTTACTAAAAAGATTAAAGTGGACGTTTGTTGGGCATGCCAGCCTTACGTGGATATTTATTTGGTGTTTCTTTTTTCTTTTCTACCACTGTCATGTAACGCGGATCTCCATTTGGTAGGGCGTAGCTGAGATTGTCTTCTACCTTGCTAAAGAGGAGGTTGAGGGCATTCTTAGCTTCTAGCAACTCCTCAGGCGCATTGCTGGCCTTGAGTGCCAATAGTTTGCCACCAACTTTAAGGTAAGGAATTGTCAATTCAGATAAGACCTGCATACGGGCAACCGCACGAGCTGTTACAAAATCATATTGAGCACGGAAGTTTTTGTCTTGGGCAAAGTCTTCTGCACGTCCATGGTAGAAATGAACTCCGTCCAAATCCAGTTCTTGAGACAACAGTTGGAGGAAGTTGATGCGCTTATTTAGTGAATCAATGATGGTCACATCAAGCTGAGGATAGAGGATTTTCATCGGCAGACTAGGAAATCCTGCCCCAGCTCCAATATCAAGAAGTTTGATAGTTTCATTAGGAATCGAACCTTGAAGAATGGGTGCAATCGAATCATAAAAATGTTTGAGATAGACTTCTTCCTTGTCCGTAATAGCTGTCAAATTAATCTTCTCATTCCACTCGACCAAGAGTTCAAAATAACGTTCAAATTGTTCTTTTTGCTGGTCCGAAAGTGGAAGATTCTGCTCGGCAAGCAAGTTGTAAAATGTTTCTGGTTTCATAGTGTTTTCCTTCTTTAGTATCATCTTATTTTACCACAATCATTAAAAATTTGATATACTGGTACTAATCTAAAAGTAGAAAGGACTTATATTATGACTTGGATTATTCTTGGAGTTTTGGCTCTTGTTGTTATTTTTGTGATTGTTAGCTATAACGGTTTGGTTAAGAATCGTATGCAAACCAAGGAGGCTTGGAGCCAGATTGATGTTCAGTTGAAACGTCGAAATGACCTCTTGCCAAACTTGATTGAAACTGTAAAAGGTTATGCTAAATATGAAGGTTCTACCCTTGAAAAGGTGGCAGAACTACGTAACCAAGTGGCTGCAGCGACTTCACCAGCAGAAGCAATGAAAGCTAGTGATGCCCTCACTCGTCAAGTTTCAGGTATTTTTGCAGTTGCAGAAAGCTATCCAGATTTGAAAGCCAGTGCTAACTTTGTTAAATTGCAAGAGGAGTTGACCAATACAGAAAATAAAATTTCTTACTCTCGTCAACTTTACAATAGCGTTGTCAGCAATTACAATGTGAAATTGGAGACTTTCCCAAGCAATATTATCGCTGGAATGTTTGGATTTAAAGCAGCGGATTTCCTTCAAACACCAGAAGAGGAAAAGGCAGTTCCTAAAGTTGATTTTAGCGGTTTAGGTGACTAAGATGTTGTTTGATCAAATTGCAAGCAATAAACGAAAAACCTGGATTTTGTTGCTGGTATTTTTCCTACTCTTAGCTCTGGTTGGCTATGCGGTTGGTTACCTCTTTATGAGGTCTGGGCTTGGTGGTTTGGTTATCGCTCTGATTATCGGCTTTATCTATGCCATGTCTATGATTTTTCAATCTACAGAGATTGTCATGTCCATGAATGGGGCGCGTGAAGTTGATGAGCAAACGGCACCAGATCTTTATCATGTAGTGGAAGATATGGCTATGGTGGCTCAGATTCCCATGCCCCGTGTTTTCATCATTGATGATCCAGCCTTAAATGCCTTTGCGACAGGTTCTAACCCTCAAAATGCGGCGGTTGCTGCAACTTCAGGTCTTCTAGCTATCATGAATCGTGAAGAACTAGAAGCTGTTATGGGCCATGAAGTCAGTCATATTCGTAATTACGATATCCGTATTTCGACTATTGCCGTTGCTCTTGCCAGTGCCATTACCATGCTTTCTAGTATGGCAGGTCGTATGATGTGGTGGGGTGGAGCAGGTCGCAGACGAAGTAACGATGACAGAGATGGAAATGGCTTAGAAATTATTATGCTAGTGGTTTCCCTACTAGCTATCGTGCTGGCCCCTCTTGCTGCAACCTTGGTGCAACTAGCTATTTCTCGTCAGAGGGAGTTCCTAGCTGATGCTTCCAGTGTCGAGTTGACGCGCAATCCTCAAGGGATGATCAATGCTCTACGTAAGTTGGATAATAGCGAGCCAATGCATCACCATGTCGATGATGCTAGTAGCGCACTTTATATCAATGATCCCAAGAAAGGTGGAGGCTTCCAAAAACTGTTTTATACCCACCCACCTATCTCAGAACGGATTGAGCGTTTGAAACATATGTAAAAAGAATCCAGAGGTTGTCTCTGGATTTTTGCTATGTTCAAAGTTTATAAATCTTCTAAATTAACTAGCTCCAAACCGTGTTCTGTCAAGCGATAGATGGTCGAACAGACCTCTTTTAAGAAACGCCTGTCATGCGAAACAGTGACGAGACCGCCTGGATAAGTGGTAAAGAGTTTTCTGATTTCAGGTTGAGAAGTTGGAGAAAAGTTTCGTGTGGGTTCATCCAGAAGGAGAAAGTTTGGTTTGCGCAGGACTAAATCCAAAAGCAGGAGTTTACCCTGTTGCCCGCCAGATAAGGAGCGAATTTGATGTTGCATTTCTGGATAACTGAAATTGAGACTGGCTAAGTGAGATTGGATTTTCTGTAGTTCTTCTTTTTGTCCAGTTTGGCTGAGAAATTCTACTGGAGATAGCTCCAATTCTAGTTTCTTATGGTAATCTTGTGGCATAACACCAAGAGAAATCTCTCGTTTATCACCTAGCAGTTGTTGTAACTTGGCTAATAGAGTTGATTTTCCAATACCATTTGGCCCGATAATACCGATTTTTTCTTGGCCACGGATAGTTAGTTGTAACTCCTGAGCCAAAACGCGCTCGCCAATGGACAAATTTTCTTTTTCCAGTCGGATTAAGACTTTAGAAGCAGGTAATGGCTGTATATCTGAGAAGAAAAGTCTGATTTCTTCCTCTTCAAGTGGCTTTTGGGTCATGGACTGAGCTATCTTTTCAAAGCGTTTTTCTTGAGAGAGGACAGTTTTCATCTTTTTAGCCAATAGGCGACCAGCAGTACTGTCTTTGGTAGCCCGAAGAGCAGTTTCTACATTTTGCTTGACTCGGCGATGTTTTTCCATGGTTTTGTCATAGGCTCTCTGCTCGTTGGCAGCTTGCTGGCTTTGTCTGACAAAATTAACCTTTCTCTGCTCACTATAGCGATCATAGTCCAAATGCTCGACTAGCGTTTCCGCTTCTTTACGGTGCTTGACCAATCGCAAGTGGACAATAGTATCTGCCGTTTCAGAAAGAAAGTCTTCATCATGGGAAATGAAAATAACGGTTTGTCTCATCTTCTGTATCTGTCTTTTTAGCCAATCAACAGTCTCAAGGTCCAAGTCATTTGAAGGTTCATCTAAAAATAAAATTTCAAAGGGTTTTGCTAACTCATGGATGAGCTGAATTTTCAAAGATTCGCCGCCTGATAGACTGCCAATCTCTTGGTCGCTAGCGAATCGATCGCTATCAAAATGCAACTCCTCCGCTAAACGATAAAGAATACTGTAGTCTAAATCAATAGTATCTAAAAAGAAGTAGTCGTGTAAACTTCTCTTTTTCAGGTCCTCTGGGAGTTTTTGAGGAATGTAGGCCAGTGACTGATAGTCAGACTGGATGTCTCCCTTGATAGTGAAATCAGACAAAGCTTCCCCTATTAAAGTTTTAAGTAAGGTTGATTTGCCATTTCCTTCTTCGCCAATAATAGCGACCTTCTCTCCGTCTTGGATGGTCATGGTTAGGTCAGATACAAGGTCTCGTAAATCTTTGTTTTGTGTGATGGTCAGGTGATTAATTTTTATCATATGATTGCCCTTTCTATAATGTCAATAGTGCATAACAAAAAGCTCTACTTTACCTAGTAGAGCCCAAAGTCTATGTCAAAAAAACTCTATTAACATGCCAGAAAAAGAGCATAAAAGAGCACACAAAAAGAGACAAAAACAAGATCTACTAAATAAAGGTTCTTTATTTGATAGACTTAGTTGTTCATGTCTCCCTTACCTCCGAGTATTAGTACCCTTATCCTATACCTTTAAGGAAATTTTGTCAACAGAAAACTGGCAATTCCAAGCTCTAAAATCTGAGTGGTAAGCATTAGTAATGAGTTCTTTGTCTTCCATATGAGCATCCTCTTTGCTATCATGCATTCTTGCCTATAGTATAGTATCAAAAAATATAGTAATAAACACATTAAAAAATTCAATTTTAATTACAAAGTTTAGTGTGCTGATTTGTAAGCTTTTCATGGTATAATCAAGAGAGTAAATCTTTATGGAGGAAGTATGAAATTAAATATTCAAGAGATTCGCAAGCAGTCTGAAGGATTGCATTTTGAACAAAGTTTAGACCTAGCTGCAGACTTGCGTGCACGCAATCAAGAAATTTTAGATGTGAAAGATATTCTTGCAGTTGGGAAAGTACAATACGAAGATCGTATGTATTTCTTAGATTATCAGTTATCTTACACCATTGTTCTTGCTTCAAGTCGTAGTATGGAGCCAGTTGAATTAGCTGAATCTTATCCAGTCACAGAAGTTTTTATGGAAGGTGCAACCAACCAGTTGGATCAAGAAGTTCTAGATGACGACTTGGTCTTGCCTATTGAAAATGGAGAACTAGACCTTGCTGAGAGCGTGTCAGATAATATTTTGCTTAATATCCCTATCAAGGTTTTGACGGCTGAAGAAGAGGCTGGCCAAGGATTTGTGTCAGGAAATGACTGGCAAATCATGACTGAGGAAGAATACCAAGCCCAACAGGCAGTTAAGAAAGAAGAAAATAGTCCTTTTGCTGGCTTACAAGGACTATTTGATGGAGACGAATAATGGTCTTGTCAAAAAAACGAGCACGAAAAGTGCTAGAAGAAATCATTGCCCTCTTCCCAGATGCCAAGCCTAGTCTTGATTTTACCAATCATTTTGAACTCTTGGTTGCGGTCATGTTGTCAGCCCAGACGACGGATGCAGCAGTCAATAAGGCCACACCAGGACTTTTTGCTGCCTTCCCAACGCCTCAAGCCATGTCTGTAGCGACAGAGAGTGAAATTGCTTCACATATTTCTCGTCTGGGACTGTATCGGAATAAAGCTAAATTCCTTAAAAAATGTGCTCAACAGTTACTAGATGATTTTGATGGTCAAGTTCCTCAGACACGTGAGGAATTAGAGAGTCTAGCAGGTGTTGGTCGCAAGACAGCCAATGTTGTCATGAGTGTAGGATTTGGAATTCCAGCTTTTGCAGTGGACACTCATGTGGAGCGTATTTGCAAACACCACGATATCGTCAAAAAATCAGCGACACCGCTTGAGGTGGAAAAGCGGGTCATGGATATCTTGCCACCTGAGCAGTGGTTAGCAGCTCATCAGGCTATGATTTATTTTGGAAGAGCCATTTGCCATCCTAAAAATCCAGAGTGTGACCAGTACCCACAGTTATATGATTTTAGCAATTTGTAAGATGGAACATAGAAAGTTTTTGCTTGATTTTAGTCTTGCTTTGTGCTATATTAATTGGTAACTAAATATTCCTTTAAACCTGTCCCGTGAGGCAGGCAAGGAGCGCGATAAAGTAGAAGGGTGAAGTCTATACTGTTTGCAGTAGGGCTCGCTTGGCTATACATTTCAAGTCTCCTTGTTTAAGGAGACTTTTCTTTTTGGAGGTTTGTCATGAAGACAAAAGAAGTTGTAGACGAATTGACCGTCAAACGAGCGATTACGCGTATTACTTATGAGATTATCGAACGTAACAAAGATTTGAATAAAATCGTCTTGGCTGGTATTAAAACTCGTGGTGTCTTTATCGCCCACCGTATCCAAGAACGTTTGGAGCAACTAGAAAATCTTTCAGTTCCAGTTGTGGAATTGGACACCAAACCTTTCCGTGATGATGTTAAAAGCGGAGAAGATACTTCTTTGATTTCTGTTGATGTGACAGGCCGTGAGGTTATCTTGGTGGATGATGTGCTCTATACAGGTCGTACTATCCGTGCTGCTATTGATAATATTGTAGGTCATGGTCGTCCTGCGCGCGTGAGTTTAGCAGTTTTAGTCGATCGTGGACATAGAGAATTGCCAATCCGTCCAGATTACGTTGGAAAAAATATCCCAACCAGTCGTTCTGAAGAAATCATCGTAGAGATGGCAGAACTTGATGGCCAAGACAGAGTTCTGATTACTGAAGAAGCTTAGAAAGCTAAAGGAGTAGCCATGTCAGAAAATCAACAAGCATTGAACCATGTGGTGTCCATGGAAGACCTCACTGTCGATCAAGTAATGAAATTGATCAAGCGAGGAATTGAGTTTAAAAATGGAGCTCAGCTTCCCTATGAAAACCACCCGATTGTTTCCAATCTTTTCTTTGAGGATTCCACACGGACGCATAAGTCCTTTGAAGTAGCAGAGATTAAACTGGGGCTGGAACGACTTGACTTTGATGTGAAGACCAGCTCGGTAAATAAGGGTGAGACACTTTATGATACTATCTTGACTCTGTCTGCCTTAGGAGTGGATGTCTGTGTGATTCGTCACCCAGAGGTCGACTACTACAGAGAGTTAATTGCGAGTCCGACGATTACGACTTCCATCATTAATGGTGGAGATGGTTCGGGACAACACCCTAGCCAGAGCTTGCTTGATTTGATGACTATTTATGAGGAATTTGGTCACTTTGAGGGGCTCAAGGTTGCTATTGCAGGTGACTTGGACCACTCACGCGTTGCCAAATCCAATATGCAGATTTTGAAACGCTTGGGAGCTGAACTTTACTTTGCTGGACCTGAGGAATGGAGAAGTCAAGAGTTTGCAGACTATGGACAGTTTGTAACCATTGATGAAATCATTGATCAGGTGGATGTCATGATGTTTCTTCGTGTGCAACATGAACGTCATGATAGTGGAGCGGTCTTTTCAAAAGAAGACTACCATGCGCAACATGGTTTGACACAGGAACGATACGATCGCTTAAAAGAAACAGCAATCCTTATGCACCCAGCTCCAGTCAATCGTGATGTAGAAATCGCAGATCACTTGGTTGAAGCACCAAAATCACGGATTGTCCAACAAATGACCAATGGTGTCTTTGTTCGAATGGCAATCTTAGAATCCGTATTGGCGAGTAGAAACGCCAACTAAAACACAAGACGTTAAAAGACGCCAGTGAGCGTCCACGAGAGGTGAAAATATGACAAAAAGACTTCTGGTATTAGAAGATGGCACAGTTTTTGAAGGCAAGGCCTTCGGAGCAGATATTGATGTAACAGGCGAAATCGTCTTTAATACAGGGATGACTGGTTATCAAGAATCCATTACAGACCAGTCTTATAATGGACAAATCTTGACCTTTACTTATCCTTTGGTAGGAAATTATGGAATTAACCGTGATGATTACGAATCCATTATTCCAACTTGTAAGGGAGTTGTTGTTTTCGAGGAAGCACGTAGAGCTAGCAACTGGCGCAACCAAATGACCTTGGATGAATTTTTGAAAGCCAAGAAAATTCCGGGTATTTCAGGGATTGATACACGTGCCCTTACTAAGATTATTCGTAAACATGGCACTATGCGTGCAACCTTGACCCATGTTGGGGATAGTATGGACCATGTGACGGACCAGCTTCAAGCAACAGTCTTGCCGACAGATAATATCAAACAGGTTTCTACTAAAACTTCCTATCCAGCTCCAGGAGTTGGTTTGAGCGTGGTTCTAGTGGACTTTGGTCTCAAGCACTCAATCTTACGTGAACTTTCTAAGCGTAACTGTAACGTGACGGTTGTCCCGTATTCAACAACGGCTGAAGAAATTCTCCACCTCAATCCTGATGGGGTTATGTTATCAAATGGTCCAGGTAACCCAGAAGACGTTCCACAAGCGCTGGATATGATTCGCGGTGTGCAAGGAAAAATTCCAATCTTCGGTATCTGTATGGGGCATCAACTCTTCGCCATGGCAAATGGTGCTAAGACCTACAAGATGAAATTTGGTCACCGTGGCTTTAACCATGCAGTACGTGAAATTGCTACAGGCCGTGTGGATTTTACTAGCCAGAACCATGGTTATGCAGTTAGCCGTGAGGATTTACCAGAGCACTTGATCATTACCCACGAAGAAATTAATGACAAGTCAGTTGAAGGTGTGCGCCACAGATACCAACCTGCTTTCTCTGTTCAATACCACCCAGACGCAGCTCCTGGTCCACACGACGCTAGCTACCTATTTGACGAGTTTATCGAGATGATGGAAGCTTTTAAACAATCAAACTAAGAACGAGTAAAAGCTCGTCGGAGAATTTATGTAACTGAACACGGACGGAAAGCTCGGAATTTAGAGAAACCAACTTGGATTGTTAATCCTTCCTTGGTTTCCCAAAATTCAATCGCTTTCTATTCGTCCTTTGTATCTTATTTAATGTCGCTCTGTGAGGCGACGAATAGAAAGGCAGGTCGTTTCTTTTAGTCGCTATTAGGCGAACTAAAAACTCCCTGCACTAGATTTTTTATCGAAAAATATCGTTTCTCTAAAAAATCGTCGGAGAATTTATTTAATGGCAACCTGAGAGTTGCCGAATAGAAAGGAGAAGATACATTGTTCGCGGAAGTGAACACGCCCTAAGAACTGTGTGAAAAAGATAAACGTCGTCTTGACGCTAAAGGCGTCTGCACCGAGTTTCCTATTTTAACTGTGTTCTTTACGGGCTTTGTATCATAAACTATGCCTAAACGTACTGATATTCAAAAAATTATGGTGATTGGTTCTGGTCCGATTATTATTGGTCAGGCTGCTGAGTTTGACTACGCTGGGACCCAGGCTTGCTTGTCGTTGAAAGAGGAAGGTTATGAGGTTGTCTTAGTTAACTCAAACCCTGCCACCATCATGACGGACAAGGAAATCGCTGATAAGGTTTACATTGAGCCAATTACACTTGAGTTTGTAACTCGTATTCTTCGTAAGGAGCGTCCAGATGCCTTGCTACCAACACTCGGTGGGCAAACTGGTCTTAATATGGCCATGGAATTGTCTAAAAATGGTATCCTCGATGAGCTTGGTGTTGAACTTCTGGGAACTAAATTATCTGCTATTGACCAAGCCGAGGACCGTGACCTCTTTAAACAATTGATGGAAGAATTGGAACAACCCATTCCAGAATCTGAAATTGTTAACACAGTAGAAGAAGCAGTTGCCTTTGCAGCGACAATTGGATACCCAGTCATCGTCCGTCCAGCCTTTACCCTTGGTGGTACTGGTGGTGGTATGTGTGCCAATGAGGAAGAATTGCGTGAAATTGCTGAAAATGGTTTGAAGTTGTCACCTGTTACTCAATGTTTGATTGAACGTTCAATCGCAGGTTTCAAGGAAATCGAATACGAAGTCATGCGTGACTCAGCTGACAATGCTTTGGTTGTTTGTAACATGGAAAACTTTGACCCAGTTGGGATTCACACAGGGGATTCCATCGTATTTGCCCCTGCGCAAACCATGTCAGACTATGAAAACCAAATGCTTCGTGATGCGAGCTTGAGTATTATTCGTGCCCTTAAGATTGAAGGTGGATGTAATGTTCAGCTGGCCCTTGACCCACACAGCTTCAAATACTATGTCATTGAAGTAAACCCTCGTGTATCACGTTCGTCAGCTCTTGCCTCTAAGGCGACAGGTTACCCAATTGCTAAGTTGGCTGCTAAGATTGCAGTAGGTTTGACCTTGGATGAGGTTATTAACCCAGTTACAGGTTCAACCTATGCCATGTTTGAGCCTGCCCTTGACTACGTGGTTGCCAAGATTCCACGTTTCCCATTTGACAAGTTTGAAAAGGGTGAACGTCGTCTTGGTACCCAGATGAAGGCGACTGGAGAAGTCATGGCAATCGGTCGAAACATCGAGGAATCTCTCCTTAAGGCCTGTCGTTCCCTTGAAATTGGGGTGCACCACAATGAAATGCCTGAACTTGAAGCAGTTTCTGATGATGCCTTGATTGAAAAAGTTGTCAAAGCCCAAGATGACCGTCTTTTCTACGTATCAGAAGCTATTCGCCGTGGTTACACACCAGAAGAAATTGCTGAATTGACAAAAATTGATATCTTCTATCTTGATAAACTCTTACACATCTTTGAAATTGAGCAAGAATTGGGTGCCCATCCACAAGATATAGACGTTTTGAAAACAGCTAAACTCAATGGTTTCTCAGACCGTAAGATTGCGGAACTTTGGGAAACAACTGCAGACCAAGTTCGCCAACTTCGTTTGGAAAACAAGATTGTTCCAGTCTACAAGATGGTCGATACTTGTGCGGCAGAGTTCGACTCTGAAACACCATATTTCTATTCAACCTATGGATGGGAAAATGAATCTATCAAGTCTGATAAGGAATCCGTCCTAGTTCTAGGTTCAGGTCCAATCCGTATCGGTCAAGGAGTTGAGTTTGACTACGCAACCGTTCACTCTGTTAAGGCTATTCAAGCTGCTGGTTATGAAGCCATCATCATGAACTCAAACCCAGAGACCGTTTCTACAGACTTCTCTGTGTCTGACAAGCTCTACTTTGAGCCGTTGACTTTTGAAGATGTCATGAATGTTATCGATTTGGAGCAACCAAAAGGTGTTATCGTTCAGTTCGGTGGTCAAACAGCCATCAACCTTGCGGAGCCATTAGCAAAAGCAGGTGTGACCATCCTTGGTACACAGGTTGCTGACCTAGACCGTGCCGAAGACCGTGACCTCTTTGAGCAGGCCCTAAAAGAATTGGATATTCCACAGCCACCAGGACAAACAGCGACCAATGAAGAAGAAGCAGTTCTTGCAGCTCGCAAGATTGGCTTCCCAGTTCTTGTCCGCCCATCTTATGTCTTGGGTGGACGTGCCATGGAAATCGTTGAAAATGAAGAAGATCTCCGTTCTTACATGCGTACGGCTGTTAAGGCTAGTCCAGACCACCCAGTTCTTGTTGACTCTTACATTGTTGGACAAGAGTGTGAAGTTGATGCTATTTCAGATGGAGAAAATGTCCTTATCCCTGGTATCATGGAACATATCGAACGTGCCGGTGTCCACTCAGGTGACTCAATGGCCGTTTATCCACCACAAACCTTGTCGCAAAAGGTGCAAGAAACAATCGCAGACTATACTAAACGCCTAGCAATTGGTCTTAACTGCCTTGGAATGATGAACATCCAGTTTGTTATCAAGGATGAAAAAGTTTACGTTATTGAGGTCAATCCACGTGCCAGCCGTACGGTTCCATTCCTTTCTAAGGTGACCAATATTCCTATGGCTCAAGTAGCGACCAAGCTCATTCTTGGGAAAAGCTTATCAGAACTTGGTTACCAAGATGGACTTTACCCTGAAAGCACTCGCGTTCATATCAAAGCACCTGTCTTCTCCTTTACCAAACTAGCTAAGGTAGACAGCTTGCTTGGTCCTGAAATGAAGTCAACAGGGGAAGTTATGGGTTCTGATACTACTTTGGAAAAAGCTCTCTATAAAGCCTTTGAAGCTTCTTACCTTCACTTGCCAACTTTTGGTAACGTTGTATTTACCATTGCTGATGATGCCAAAGAAGAAGCCTTGGATTTGGCACGTCGTTTCCAAAATATTGGCTATGGAATCCTCGCGACGGAAGGAACAGCAGCTTTCTTTGCTAGTCATGGACTCGAAGCTCAACCTGTTGGTAAGATTGGTGATGATGATCAGGATATCCCAAGCTTTGTTCGTAAAGGAAGAATCCAAGCTATCATAAATACAGTGGGAACCAAACGAACTGCTGACGAAGATGGAGAGCAAATCCGCCGTTCAGCCATTGAACATGGTGTGCCTCTCTTTACAGCCCTAGATACAGCTAATGCCATGCTTAAGGTATTGGAAAGCCGTAGTTTTGTTACAGAAGCCATTTAATACTCAATGAAAATCAAAGAGCAAACTAGCCGTAGGTTGCTCAAAGCACTGCTTTGAGGTTGTAGATAGAACTGACGAAGTCAGTAACATACATACTGCAAGGCGATATTGACGCGGTTTGAAGAGATTTTCGAAGAGTATAAATAGGAAAATAAGTTATACAAAAGGTCTTAAGATAAGGAAAACGCATAATATCAGGTATTGAAAAGCCTTGATATTATGCGTTTTGTTGTGGGAATATTTACTTCATTTTCTTCTGAAATTGACTTTTCCCCACCTTCTTTGTAGTTTATATGGTCGCTCTCAATCAGCTTTTGCGATAAGCTTTAATACTGTGACTATACCATTCTTGCATTTCTTTTGATGGTGGTGTCATATAATCGCCATACATCTGGGTTAAAAATTGGTCATATTTTTTAGGAACTGGCAACATACGGCCCTCAAACTCAGTTAAGATGAGTTCTTTAAAGGTATCAACTGGGAAGACTTCTTTCATTCCTTCCTTACCAATCCCAATTCCTCCTTCATATTGAGGAGTGCTGGTTGCAGCATTCTTGACTAGCCGATCAATTTTCTTGTAAAAGTAGCGAGGATTGACAAAGCGGAGGGCGTACCAGCTACATAATCTTAGAAAATCTTTTAACTTGCTGTCACCGTGAACCGCGCGTGATTTTTTGATATATGCTAGTTGACGAAGGGCCACATACTTATAGCTCTTGTTGACAATGCTCAAATCGGTAAAGTGATCAATTGGGAAGACATCGATAAAGAGACTAGTGTCATGACGCTTGTACTTAACATGGTCTTCGATAACAGTAGAAGTATCTAAAATCGATGCAAAGTTATGGAAGTACCAAGAAGAGGTGTCGTAGGAAAGAACCTTGTAGCGAGGGTGATTTTCTTTCTCAATAACCTCTAGTAAACGTTCATAATCCTCACGATAAAGGGAAATATCAATATCATCATCCCAAGGAATCATACCTTTGTGGCGGATAGCTCCAAGCATGGTTCCATAACTGAGAAAATAAGGAATATTATGTTTCTTACAAGTCTCATCAATATAATCTAGCAGGGCTAGTTGGATTTCTTTAATTTCTTCTTTTTTTAAATATTGCATCCTAATCCTCCAATTTGTAAGCGTGAAATTCATGACTGTAGAAGCGTTTTTCTTCTGGTGGCAAGGTCATATAATCCCCATAAAATTGAGTCAAAATAGTATCAAATTTTTCAGGTGCAGGAAGGTTTAAATTCTCAAAGGGTAAATCAATTGTGTTGTCAAAGGTACCACTTGGGAAGACTTCTTTTTCCTTAAATTTAGAAGGGATAAAGGCCATATACTGACCATTCTCACGACTATATTTTTGAATTTCTTTCTCGATTTTATTTGCAAAATAACGAGGAGAAACAGGTCGCAGGAGCAACCAAAAGGCTGTTCGTATCCAATCTTTTAAAAGGCTGTCTTTATAGACGATATTTTTGTGTTTGCTGAAAGACAGAAGTTTGAAGCTTTCCAGTTTGTAACAAGTATCAATAACCTTAGGATCATCAAATCGGTCCATAGGGAAAATGTCAATAAAAACACCAGACTCATAGGTTTTTGTATTTCGAGTATCGATTATTTTAGTCGTACTGTCGGTGATTTTGATAAAGTTGTTAAAGTAATTCTTATTTGTTTCTAAGGATAGGAGCTTATATTTGCTTTTTTCTTTTTGAAAAATGTTGATAAATCGTTGGTAGTCTTCTCGAGGCATGGAAAGATCGATATCGTCGTCCCAAGGGATAAAGCCCTCATGTCGAACTGCCCCAATCAGAGTCCCGTAGTTAATAATATAGTTGATATTGTGCTTTTTACAAAGAGTATCAATATAATCCAAAATTTCTAATTCAATTTGTTTGGCATCTTCAATGGTTAGTTGTTTCATTTTAAACTCCTATGATCTTTTGAATTTATTTTTTAAGGCTAGGACATGGTTTAAAAATTCATAGAAAATGCTATCTTTGGTAAAGACAAGTAAACCAATATAAGAGATGGCTGATAGCAAGACAATCAAACCAGTGTTAATCAAAAATGGTAAATTAATGACCATATCCACAGGATACAAGAAATTAATCAGGAAATAAATTGCTACAAAGGAAAGTGAAAAGAGAGAGTATCGAACAGTATAGCTGAAGATATGTCCCAAGTGGATAAGCTGTTTTCTATGGATGAAAATGATATAGAAAACAAGTAGAGAGGCCTCTGATAGCATGGTTGTTAGTAGGTAGTATTCAGGAGCCACGATATGGCTGAAAAAGAGGAGACTATTTAAGCCCAAATTGAGTAATCCAGCGAAGACTGTATAGACTGTGATACGTTTTTCATAGCCATTTGTAAAGAGAATTTGGGAGCCAAGAATGGTATCTAAAGCCAGGATAACCGTCCGAAAAGCGAAGAGAGAGGTCAAGATGCCACCTCCGATATATTTTTCACTACCGTAAAGTAGGATGGCATTTGGTCCTAAAACCATGAGCCCAAAACTTAAAGGAATGATAAAGAAGTTAAAGATTCGACTACCTCTATTAACTAGGGCAACATAGGCTTCCCTATCTCCTTTCCCTAGATAGTAACTGAGACGGGGGACACTCACTCCAATTGCACCAGTTACAACACCAGCTATAACGGTCACAATTCGTTGAGCCATAGTATAGTAACTAACGTTGACATCAATCCCTGTTTTAACGAGGAAGAGGCGATCCAAAAAAGTGAAGAGCATATTGGCATTGGCAAAGACTAACATGGCTGTCAGAGGGAGAAAGAGTGGTTTAAAATCACTTAGGTGAATTCTAACAAGTTTGATGTCTCTTTTAATCCAAAAATAACTAATCAGGTAGTTAATTAGTGTCGATAAACTCATCACAAGTGTATAGACAACAATATCGTGTTCATTTTTGACAAAAAGGAAAATAGAGACTAACATCAGGATACGGATGAAGGCAGTCTTGTAAAAGAGAAAACTGTAATTTTCCAGAGCTTCATTGACCCACTCGATTGAAAAAATTTGGGCAATGAGTTGAATCCCCATAACAAGGTAGACCTTTTTGATGATTGGATTATCAGTAAAGAAGAGAGGATAGGCTAGGATATAGACAGCAGTGGTCAGAATCGTACAAGCTATGCACAAATAAAAAAGACTAGAGAAGGTTCTATTCAGATCTTTTTTGTTATCCTTGACATTGCTGATAGCCCGTAAACCGTAGTTATAGACCCCATAAGTTGCAAAGGGTAAGAAAAATGACAAAATTGTGTCGACTGAGTTGAAGTAACCATAGTCAGTTCGGTCCAAGACACGCGCGACGTAGGTACCAGTTAAGATGGGAAAAATAATATTTAAGACACGAATTCCCATGTAAGATAGAGCATTTAATTTTATACTTTTCATTCAATTTACCTCGTTTTTCATTATATCATAAAGTCAGCTAATAAGAAATGAAGGGCAGTAAAGTAAGTAATCACTTTGAAGTTTCAAATCTTAATTTTAAGTTTTCTTTAAGAAAATTATATTATTCTGAAGAACTCTAAAATTTCACAGCTATTTATTAGTAATTGCTACAGAATTCCTAGTTATTACTAGAAATAGACTAGTTTCTTTGAATAATAGAACTGCTTAACCCTTCTATTCTAGAAAGGGAGGTCTAGTATTTCTTTCATGATAGGACTAGATTGTGGTATAATAGAGAGAATAAGTTTTTTTAGTAAGACAAAGGAGAAAAAAGATGATTTATGCAGGAATTCTTGCTGGTGGAACTGGCACACGCATGGGAATCAGTAACTTGCCAAAACAATTTTTAGAGCTAGGTGATCGACCTATTTTGATTCATACAATTGAAAAATTTGTCTTGGAACCAAGCATTGAAAAAATTGTGGTTGGTGTTCACGGAGACTGGGTTTCTCATGCAGAGGATCTTGTAGATAAATATCTGTCTCTTCATAAGGATCGTATCATCATTACAAAAGGTGGTGCTGACCGTAATACGAGTATTGAGAAAATCATTGAAGCCATTGATGCTTATCGTCCGCTTACTCCAGAGGACATCGTTGTTACACACGATTCTGTTCGTCCATTTATTACACTTCGCATGATTCAAGACAATATCAAACTTTGTCAAAATCATGACGCAGTGGACACAGTGGTAGAAGCGGTTGATACTATCGTTGAAAGTACCAATGGTCAATTCATTACAGATATTCCAAATCGTGCTCATCTTTATCAAGGACAAACACCTCAAACATTCCGTTGCAAGGACTTCATGGACCTTTACGGTTCACTCTCAGCTGAGGAGAAGGAAATCTTAACAGACGCATGTAAAATCTTTGTGATTAAAGGAAAAGATGTAGCCTTGGCCAAGGGTGAATATTCAAATCTGAAAATCACAACAGTGACAGACTTGAAGATTGCAAAAAGTATGATTGAGAAAGACTAGTGAAATGATTAATCAAATTTATCAACTAACTAAGCCTAAGTTCATCAATGTCAAATACCAGGAAGAGGCTATTGACCAAGAGAATCATATCCTTATCCGTCCCAACTACATGGCTGTCTGTCATGCGGATCAGCGTTACTACCAAGGGAAACGTGATCCAAAGATTTTGAATAAAAAGCTTCCAATGGCAATGATTCACGAGTCTTGTGGAACCGTTATTTCTGACCCGACAGGAACCTACGAGGTTGGTCAAAAAGTTGTCATGATTCCCAATCAGCCTCCTATGCAGAGCGATGAAGAATTCTATGAGAACTATATGACAGGGACCCATTTCTTGTCTAGTGGATTTGATGGCTTTATGAGAGAGTTTGTTTCTCTCCCTAAAGACCGTGTGGTGGCTTACGATGCTATCGAAGATACGGTTGCAGCCATTACAGAGTTTGTAAGTGTTGGTATGCATGCCATGAATCGCCTATTGACTCTTGCTCATAGCAAGCGGGACCGAATCGCCGTTATCGGAGATGGAAGTTTAGCTTTTGTCGTTGCTAATATTATCAACTATACTTTGCCAGAAGCAGATATTGTGGTTATTGGTCGTCATTGGGAAAAGTTGGAACTCTTCTCATTTGCCAAAGAATGCTATATTACTGACAATATTCCTGAAGATTTGGCCTTTGACCATGCTTTTGAATGTTGTGGTGGTGATGGTACTGGACCAGCTATTAACGACTTGATTCGCTATATTCGTCCTCAGGGAACGATTCTCATGATGGGAGTTAGCGAATATAAAGTCAACATCAATACACGCGATGCCTTAGAAAAAGGTTTGCTCTTGGTTGGTTCCTCTCGTTCTGGTCGCATTGATTTTGAAAATGCAATCCAAATGATGGAAGTCAAGAAATTTGCCAATCGTCTTAAAAATATCCTTTATCTAGAAGAACCTGTAAGAGAAATAAAAGATATTCACCGTGTCTTTGCGACTGACTTAAACACAGCCTTTAAAACCGTGTTTAAGTGGGAAGTATAAGAACTGGAGGTTAATTGTGGAGAAAATCATTAAAGAAAAAATTTCTTCCTTACTTAGTCAAGAAGAGGAAGTCCTCAGTGTTGAACAACTGGGGGGAATGACCAATCAAAACTATTTGGTCAAAACAACAAATAAGCAATACATTGTTAAGTTCTTTGGTAAAGGGACTGAAAAACTAATCAATCGTCAAGATGAAAAGTACAATCTTGAACTACTTAAAGATTTAGACTTAGATGTCAAAAATTATCTTTTTGATATTGAAGCTGGTATCAAAGTGAATGAGTATATTGAATCTGCTATCACGCTTGATTCAACGTCAATCAAGACTAAATTTGATAAAATTGCTCCAATTTTACAAACCATTCATGCTTCTGGCAAGGAATTAAGAGGAGAATTTGCTCCTTTTGAAGAAATCAAAAAATACGAATCCTTGATTGAAGAGAAAATCCCTTATGCCAACTATGAAGCTGTTCGAGAAGAAGTCTTCTCCTTAGAGAAAAGGTTGATTGACTTAGGTGTTGATAGAAAATCTTGCCATATCGATTTGGTTCCTGAAAACTTTATCGAATCACCTCAAGGACGACTTTATCTGATTGACTGGGAATATTCATCCATGAACGATCCAATGTGGGATTTGGCTGCTCTCTTTTTAGAGTCTGAATTCAGTCTTCAAGAGGAAGAAGCCTTCTTGTCTCGCTATGAGAGTGACCAAACACCTGTCTCTCGTGAAAAGATTGCCATTTATAAAATTTTACAAGATACTATTTGGAGTCTATGGACAGTCTACAAAGAAGAGCAAGGTGCAGATTTTGGTGATTATGGTGTGAGCCGTTACCAAAGAGCTATTAAAGGTTTGTCATATTATGGAGGTTCAGATGAAAAATAAAAATGGAGTTTCTTTTGGTCTACTCTCAGGTGTTTTCTGGGGATTAGGTCTAACGATTAGTGCTTATATCTTTTCGATTTTTACAGATTTGTCGCCCTTTGTGGTAGCTGCTGCTCACGATTTCTTGAGTATCTTTATCTTACTAGCTTTTCTTTTGGTAAAAGAAGGAAAAGTGCGTCTCTCAATTTTCTTAAATATTCGCAATGTTAGTGTTATCATCGGAGCCTTGCTAGCTGGTCCTATCGGAATGCAGGCCAATCTTTATGCAGTTAAGTATATTGGAAGTTCCTTAGCTTCATCGGTATCTGCTATCTACCCTGCAGTTTCAGTTTTATTGGCTTTCTTCTTTTTGAAGCACAAGATTTCGAAAAATACTGTGTTTGGGATTGTCTTGATTATTGGAGGGATTATTGCTCAAACTTATAAGGTTGAACAGGTTAATTCCTTCTACATTGGTATTCTCTGTGCTTTGGTTTGTGCTATCGCATGGGGAAGTGAGAGTGTTCTTAGCTCTTTTGCTATGGAAAGTGAACTGAGTGAAATAGAAGCCCTCTTAATCCGTCAAGTGACTTCATTCTTGTCTTATCTTGTGATTGTGCTCTTCTCTCATCAATCATTTGCAGAAGTAGCCAATGGGCAATTGCTAGGTCTTATGATTGTCTTTGCAGCCTTTGATATGATTTCTTACTTGGCTTATTATATCGCTATCAATCGCTTGCAACCAGCCAAGGCTACAGGCTTAAATGTGAGCTATGTAGTTTGGACTGTCTTGTTCGCAGTTGTTTTCTTGGGTGCACCGCTAGATATGCTGACAATTATCACGTCACTTGTCGTCATTGCTGGAGTTTATATTATTATTAAAGAATAAAGGAGATTCGTGTGAAAGCCATCATTTTAGCAGCGGGATTGGGAACTCGCTTGCGTCCTATGACTGAAAATACCCCTAAAGCCTTGGTTCAGGTTAATCAAAAACCTTTGATAGAATATCAAATTGAGTTTCTCAAAGAAAAAGGAATTGATGAAATTATCATCATTGTTGGTTATCTTAAAGAGCAATTTGATTATTTGAAAGAAAAATACGGTGTTCGCCTCGTTTTCAATGATAAATACGCTGACTATAATAACTTTTATTCTCTCTATCTTGTAAAAGAAGAATTGGCCAACAGCTATGTTATTGATGCCGATAACTATCTCTTTAAAAATATGTTCCGCAATGATTTGACACGTTCGACTTATTTTAGTGTCTATCGTGAAGATTGTACCAACGAGTGGTTCTTGGTCTATGGAGATGACTATAAGGTTCAAGACATTACTGTTGATAGCAAGGCAGGTCGTATCCTTAGTGGTGTCTCTTTCTGGGATGCTCCAACTGCAGAAAAAATTGTCAGCTTTATCGACAAGGCTTATGCAAGTGGCGAATTTGTTGATCTCTACTGGGACAATATGGTTAAGGACAATATCAAAGAGCTAGATGTCTATGTTGAAGAATTAGAAGGCAATAGCATCTATGAAATCGATAGTGTCCAAGACTATCATAAATTAGAAGAAATTCTTAAAAACGAAAATTAAAGATTCCAACATCTGGCTGAAATAGTCGGATGTTTTTTTATTTTTTTACGAATAAATAGATGAGTAGAAAAAGAAATGGAGTTATTTATGAAAATCACAAACTATGAAATCTATAAGTTAAAAAAATCAGGTTTGACCAATCAACAGATTTTGAAGGTCCTAGAATACGGTGAAAGTGTTGATCAAGAACTTTTGTTGGGTGATATTGCAGATATATCAGGTTGCCGAAATCCAGCTGTTTTTATGGAACGTTATTTTCAGATAGACGATGCGCATTTGGAGAAAGAATTTCAAAAATTTCCATCTTTCTCTATTTTAGATGACTGTTACCCTTGGGATTTGAGTGAAATATACGATGCGCCTGTACTTTTATTTTACAAGGGCAATCTTGACCTCTTGAAATTTCCTAAGGTAGCGGTTGTGGGGAGTCGTGCTTGTAGCAAACAGGGAGCTAAGTCAGTTGAAAAAGTCATTCAAGGCTTGGAAAATGAACTGGTTATCGTCAGTGGATTAGCCAAGGGCATTGACACATCAGCTCATATGGCAGCTCTTCAGAATGGCGGAAAAACCATTGCAGTGATTGGTACAGGTCTGGATGTGTTTTATCCTAAAGCCAATAAACGCTTGCAAGACTACATCGGAAATGAGCATTTGGTTCTCAGTGAGTATGGACCTGGTGAACAACCTCTGAAATTTCATTTTCCTGCCCGTAATCGCATTATTGCTGGACTTTGCCGTGGTGTGATTGTAGCAGAGGCCAAGATGCGCTCAGGTAGTCTCATTACCTGTGAGCGAGCAATGGAAGAAGGGCGCGATGTCTTTGCTATTCCTGGTAGCATTTTAGATGGACTATCAGATGGTTGCCATCATTTGATCCAAGAAGGAGCAAAATTGGTCACCAGCGGGCAGGATGTTCTTGCAGAATTTGAATTTTAATACTCTTCGAAAATCTCTTCAAACCACGTCAGCTTCACCTTGCCGTACTCAAGTACAGTCTGCGACTAGCTTCCTAGTTTGCTCTTTGATTTTCATTGAGTATAGGACGAAAGTTCGCTTACTGGACAAACTTTTCTTCTATATATAGGAGCTAAGTCTTGACAGTTATGGCAAAATGGTTTACACTTTATAAAGTTTATTACTTTGAAAAGGTGTGATACTGTGGCTACGGCAACAAAAAAGAAAAAATCAACAGTTAAAAAAAATCTAGTTATCGTGGAGTCGCCTGCTAAGGCGAAAACGATTGAAAAATATCTAGGCAGAAATTACAAAGTTTTAGCCAGTGTCGGGCATATCCGTGATTTGAAGAAATCCAGTATGTCCGTCGATATTGAAAATAATTATGAACCGCAATATATCAATATCCGAGGAAAAGGTCCTCTCATCAATGACTTGAAAAAAGAAGCCAAAAAAGCTAATAAAGTCTTTCTTGCGAGTGACCCGGACCGTGAAGGAGAAGCGATTTCTTGGCATTTGGCCCATATTCTCAACTTGGATGAAAATGATGCCAACCGTGTGGTCTTCAATGAAATCACCAAGGATGCAGTCAAAAATGCATTTAAAGAACCACGCAAGATTGATATGGACTTGGTCGATGCCCAACAGGCTCGTCGTGTCCTGGACCGCTTGGTAGGGTATTCGATTTCGCCTATTTTGTGGAAGAAGGTCAAGAAGGGCTTGTCAGCAGGTCGCGTTCAGTCTATTGCGCTTAAGTTAATCATTGACCGTGAGAATGAAATCAATGCTTTCCAGCCTGAAGAATACTGGACAATTGATGCTGTCTTTAAAAAGGGAACCAAGCAATTTCAGGCTTCCTTCTATGGATTAGATGGTAAAAAGCTGAAACTGACTAGTAATGACGAGGTTAAGGAAGTCTTGTCTCGTCTGACTAGTAAAGACTTTTCAGTAGATCAGGTGGATAAGAAAGAGCGCAAGCGCAATGCTCCTTTACCTTATACCACTTCGTCCATGCAGATGGATGCTGCTAATAAAATCAATTTCCGTACTCGAAAGACCATGATGGTTGCCCAACAGCTCTATGAAGGGATCAATATTGGTTCTGGGGTGCAAGGTTTAATTACCTATATGCGTACTGATTCGACTCGTATCAGTCCTGTAGCGCAAAATGAAGCAGCAAGTTTCATTACGGACCGTTTTGGTAGCAAGTATTCTAAGCATGGGAGCAAGGTTAAAAATGCTTCAGGTGCTCAGGATGCCCACGAGGCTATTCGTCCGTCTAGTGTCTTTAATACACCTGAAAGCATCGCTAAGTATTTGGATAAGGATCAGCTCAAGCTTTATACTCTTATCTGGAATCGTTTTGTGGCGAGTCAGATGACAGCGGCTGTCTTTGATACCATGGCTGTTAAATTGTCTCAAAATGGGGTCCAATTTGCTGCCAATGGTAGTCAGGTTAAGTTTGATGGTTATCTTGCCATTTATAATGACTCTGATAAGAATAAGATGTTACCAGATATGGCTGTTGGAGATGTGGTCAAACAGGTCAATAGCAAACCAGAGCAACATTTCACTCAACCGCCTGCTCGCTATTCTGAAGCGACCCTTATCAAGACCTTGGAGGAAAATGGGGTTGGACGTCCGTCAACCTACGCACCTACCATTGAAACTATTCAGAAACGTTACTATGTTCGCCTTGCATCCAAACGCTTTGAACCAACAGAGTTGGGTGAAATTGTCAACAAGCTTATCGTTGAATATTTCCCAGATATCGTAAACGTGACCTTCACAGCTGAAATGGAAGGTAAACTGGATGACGTAGAAGTCGGAAAAGAGCAGTGGCAACGTGTCATTGACGCCTTTTATAAACCATTCTCTAAAGAAGTCGCCAAGGCTGAAGAAGAAATGGAGAAAATCCAAATCAAGGATGAACCAGCTGGATTTGACTGTGAAGTATGTGGCAGTCCGATGGTCATTAAGCTTGGTCGTTTTGGTAAGTTCTACGCTTGTAGCAATTTCCCAGATTGCCGCCATACCCAAGCAATCGTGAAAGAAATCGGTGTTGAGTGTCCAAGTTGTCATCAGGGACAAATTATTGAACGTAAAACAAAACGTAACCGCCTCTTCTATGGTTGCAACCGCTATCCAGAATGTGAATTTACCTCTTGGGACAAGCCTGTTGGTCGTGACTGTCCAAAATGTGGCAACTTCCTCATGGAGAAAAAAGTCCGTGGTGGTGGTAAGCAAGTTGTATGTAGTAATGGCGACTACGAAGAGGAAAAGATTAAATAAGTGGAGAGTCCTGAAAGTGAATTTCAGGCTCTTTTTGGTTGGAGCTTGACAAAATTCACCATTGTATGCGAAACTAGAAGAAGATTATTTTAACTAGGAGAAGTTATGCGTATTATTTATCTTATTATTGGTTTTTTATCACTGGCCTTGGCTATTGTTGGGGTTGTTTTACCCTTGTTGCCAACAACTCCCTTTCTTTTGTTGTCTATCGCTTGTTTCTCCAGAAGTTCTAAGCGTTTCGAAGATTGGCTTTACCATACCAAGCTCTATCAAGCATATGTAGCTGATTTTCGTGAGACCAAGTCCATTGCGCGTGAACGTAAGAAAAAAATCATTGTATCCATCTACATTCTGATGGGAATTTCCATTTATTTTGCTCCTCTCTTACCAGTCAAAATCGGTCTGGGAGCTTTGACCATCTTTATCACCTACTATCTTTTTAAGGTTATTCCAGACAAAGAATAGGTAAAATTTGTTACTATTTCCCTTGATAAAATTGAAAGCATATTCACGACAATATGATATAATAAATTCAAAGTAATACTCAAGGAGAATCAAATGATTTACGAATTTTGTGCTGAAAATGTGACCTTGCTTGAAAAAGCGATGCAGGCTGGAGCTCGTCGAATCGAACTCTGTGATAATCTAGCAGTTGGTGGAACAACACCCAGCTATGGAGTAACTAAGGCAGCGGTTGAACTGGCAGTTAACTACGATACTACTATTATGACCATGATTCGTCCACGTGGTGGCAACTTTGTCTATAATGATATGGAAATTGCTATCATGCTAGAAGATATTCGTTTGACTGCTCAGGCTGGAAGTCAAGGGGTTGTATTTGGGGCTTTAACTGCTGAGAAGAAGTTGGATAAAGCTAATCTGGAGAAGCTAATTGCTGCATCAAAAGGGATGGAAATTGTCTTCCACATGGCCTTTGATGAATTGAGTGATGAAGACCAGTTGGAGGCAATTGACTGGCTCAGCCAAGCTGGTGTCACCCGTATCTTAACTCGTGCTGGAGTATCTGGTGACTCGCTAGACAAACGTTTCGCTCACTATCACAGAATTTTGGAACATGCTAAAGGTAAAATTGAAATTCTACCAGGTGGGGGGATTGACCTTGACAACCGTCAAATCTTTATCGACCAGCTGGGCGTGACACAATTACATGGAACCAAGGTTGTCTTTTAAAAAATAGAAAGGAACTGCTAGCTTTTGGTAGCAGTTTTCACTTATGTTTGAAATTTTTAAATCCTATCAGTTTAATCAAGAAAAGGCTTGTGCCTATGGTTTTGTAGAAAATGAGGAAGTCTGGACTTATAGTTGCCAGATTTTGCAGGGTGACTTTGTCATGACAGTCTCCATCACTACTGATAATGTGAGTTTTCAGGTCTTTGATCAGGAGACTGGTGAACTCTATCCTCAAGTCCATATGGAAAGTTTTAAAGGAAGTTTTGTTGCAAGTGTCCGTGAGGCTTGTCTGGAGATTCTTTACCAGATTCGGAAGGCTTGTTTTGAGGTACAGGATTTTATCTGTCCTCAGACTAAGCGAATTATGACTCAAGTTCAAGAAAAGTATGGAAATCAGTTGGAGTATCTGTGGGAGAAATCGCATGATACGGTAGTATTACGACATGAAGGCAATCAAAAGTGGTATGCTGTTTTGATGAAAATTTCTTGGGATAAGCTGGAAAAGGATAGAAAAGGTCTAGTCGAAGCAATTAACCTCAAACATGACCAAGTAGCGGACTTGCTTTCACAAAAAGGTATTTATCCAGCTTACCATATGAACAAACGCTACTGGATTAGTGTGCCTCTTGATGATACTTTATCAGATGAAGAAGTCCTGGAATTGATAGAAATAAGTTGGAACTTAACTTTAAAAAAATGAAACATTTCAAGAATTTTCAAGAACTTTCAATTAGCAAAATATTCTATACTGAAGAAATTTTCAGAAAATATTGGATTTTTTCTTGACAAGTGTTTTTACCTATGCTAAAATACTAAACATGATATCAAACGAAGGAGAAAGTCAAACATGAAAACAGCTAAGTTTAATCAATTTGCTTTGTTGTTGAGGTACTCGGGCTAGTGCAAAAAGCATTAGTCCTGTTTGGCTTACCAAGCGGGAGTGAATCAACATCTCGCTTGAACTTCTGAGCGAGATGTTTTTTTTAAAAACCACATTTGGAAAAGGGGAATCTTATGAGAACAGTTGAATTTCTAGATACCAGCCTTCGGGATGGAGAACAGACACCTGGTGTTAACTTCTCAATCAAAGAAAAAATTGCCATCGCAAGGCAGCTGGAGAAATGGGGCATTTCAGCCATCGAAGCTGGTTTTCCAGCGGCTAGCCCTGACTCATTTACGGCAGTGCAGGAGATTGCTAAGGTCTTGAAGAAAACAGCGGTGACTGGTTTGGCTCGCTCTGTTAAGTCTGATATTGATGCTTGTTACGAGGCCCTTAAGGACGCCAAGTATCCACAAGTTCACGTCTTTATCGCTACTAGTCCCATTCATCGCAAGTATAAACTTAATAAGAGCAAGGAAGAGATTTTGGAAGCTATTAAGGAGCATGTTTCTTATGCACGTTCTAAGTTTGAAGTGGTCGAATTCTCTCCTGAGGATGCAACTAGAACAGAGTTGGATTTCCTCTTGCAAGTTGTTCAAACAGCGGTTGATGCAGGGGCGTCTTATATCAATATTCCTGACACGGTAGGATTTACCACGCCAGAAGAGTACGGAGCTATCTTCAAATACTTGATTGAGAATGTTAAGACAGATCGTCAGATTATCTATTCGCCTCACTGTCACGATGACCTCGGAATGGCAGTGGCAAATAGCCTTGCTGCTGTCAAGAATGGAGCAGGACGTGTTGAAGGAACCATCAACGGTATTGGGGAGAGAGCTGGGAATGCTGCTTTGGAAGAAATAGCAGTGGCTCTCAATATTCGACAAGATTACTACCAAGCAGAGAGCAGTATTGTCCTAAATGAGACCATCAATACGTCAGAAATGGTTTCTCGCTTCTCAGGTATTCCAGTTCCTAAAAATAAGGCTGTGGTTGGTGGCAATGCCTTTTCTCACGAGTCTGGTATTCACCAAGACGGAGTCCTTAAAAATCCTCTTACTTATGAGATTATCACACCTGAATTGGTCGGTGTTAAGAGTAATAGTCTTCCGCTTGGAAAATTGTCTGGTCGCCATGCCTTTGTTGAAAAACTAAGAGAATTGGCCCTAGACTTTTCAGAAGAGGACATCAAACCACTCTTTGCTAAGTTCAAGGCGTTAGCAGACAAGAAACAAGAAATCACAGATGCAGATATTCGAGCTCTGGTAGCTGGAACCATGGTTGAAAATCCAGAAGGCTTCCATTTTGATGATTTACAACTTCAAACTCATGCAGACAATAACATTGAAGCGCTTGTTAGCCTAGCCAATATGGATGGTGAGAAAGTCGAATTTAATGCGACAGGGCAAGGCTCTGTTGAGGCTATCTTTAACACTATTGACAAGTTCTTTAACCAATCTGTCCGCTTGGTGTCCTATACCATTGATGCGGTGACAGATGGAATTGATGCCCAAGCTCGGGTCTTGGTCACTGTTGAAAACAGAGATACAGAAACCATCTTTAATGCAGCAGGGCTTGATTTCGATGTGTTGAAGGCTTCGGCTATTGCCTACATCAATGCTAATACCTTTGTTCAAAAAGAGAATGCAGGTGAGATGGGACGCAGTGTTTCATACCGCGATATGCCTAGTGTGTAAAGGAGAATGCTATGACAAAGAAAATAGTAGCTCTAGCAGGGGACGGAATCGGTCCAGAAATCATGAAGGCTGGTTTAGAGGTTCTGGAAGCTCTAGCTGAAAAAACAGGTTTTGACTATGAGATTGATAGACGACCTTTCGGAGGTGCAGGTATCGATGCTGCAGGGCATCCCTTACCTGATGAAACCCTCAAGGCAAGTAGAGAAGCAGATGCTATCCTACTAGCAGCTATCGGTAGTCCTCAGTATGATGGAGCAGCGGTTCGCCCAGAACAAGGCCTGCTGGCTCTCCGTAAGGAACTCAATCTTTACGCCAATATTCGCCCTGTAAAAATCTTTGATAGCCTCAAGCATTTGTCACCACTCAAACCAGAACGAATTGCTGGTGTAGACTTTGTCGTGGTGCGTGAGTTGACAGGCGGGATTTACTTTGGAAATCATATCCTTGAAGAGCGAAAAGCGTGTGATATCAACGACTATAGCTATGAGGAAGTAGAGCGGATTATTCGTAAGGCCTTTGAAATTGCAAGAAATCGCAGAAAAATCGTGACTAGTATCGATAAGCAAAATGTTCTAGCGACCTCAAAACTCTGGCGGAAAGTAGCTGAGGAAGTCGCACAGGATTTCCCAGATGTAACCTTGGAGCACCAGCTAGTCGACTCAGCTGCTATGCTCATGATTACCAATCCTGCTAAGTTTGATGTTATCGTAACGGAGAATCTTTTCGGAGATATCTTATCTGATGAATCAAGCGTTTTATCTGGTACACTTGGGGTTATGCCATCAGCCAGTCATTCTGAAAATGGACCAAGTCTCTATGAGCCAATTCATGGTTCGGCACCCGATATTGCAGGTCAAGGAATTGCCAATCCTATCTCCATGATTTTATCAGTGGCCATGATGCTGAGAGACAGCTTTGGACGTTATGAGGATGCAGAGCGTATCGAGCGTGCTGTTGAGGCAAGTTTAGCGGCTGGCATTTTAACAAGAGATATAGGTGGACAGGCTTCGACCAAGGAAATGACGGAAGCTATCATTGCAAGGTTATGAAGTTAGACGAAAAAATTACTCTAGTCCTTTTGATTTGGAATGTCATGGTTTTCTTGATTTATGGCATTGACAAATCCAAGGCAAGGAGAAGAGCTTGGCGCATCCCTGAGAAAATCTTACTTATTTTAGCTTTTACTTGTGGTGGTTTTGGTGCCTGGTTAGCAGGAATCATCTTTCATCACAAGACTAGAAAATGGTACTTTAAAACGGTTTGGTTTCTCGGGATGGTGACCACACTAGTAGTCTTATATTTTATTTGGAGGTAATGGATGGCAGGAAAATCGATTTTTGATAAATTATGGGACCGCCATGTCATCACAGGAGAAGAAGGGCAACCTCAACTCATGTATGTGGATCAACACTATATTCATGAAGTGACCAGTCCCCAAGCTTTTCAAGGATTACGAGATGCAGGCCGCAGATTGAGACGACCAGACTTGACATTTGGGACCTTTGACCACAATGTCCCGACAGTCAATATTTACGATATTCGAGATGTGATTTCTAAGGCACAAATTGATAAGCTTGCTGAAAATGTTGAGGAGTTTGGGATCGAACATGCAGCCCACGGTTCTGAAAAACAGGGGATCGTTCACATGGTTGGTCCAGAAACAGGACGGACGCAACCAGGAAAATTCATCGTCTGTGGAGATAGCCATACGGCAACCCACGGGGCTTTCGGAGCAATCGCTTTTGGAATTGGGACCAGTGAGGTTGAGCATGTCTTCGCTACCCAGACCCTCTGGCAGGTTAAACCCAAGAAAATGCTGGTGGAATTCACTGGTGTTCCTCAAAAAGGAGTTTATTCCAAGGATTTCATTTTAGCCTTGATTGCTAAATACGGCGTTGCCTGTGGAGTTGGCTACGTGGTGGAATATCGTGGACAGGCTATTGATGCACTGAGCATGGAAGAGCGAATGACCATCTGCAATATGTCTATCGAGTTTGGCTCCAAGATGGGAATCATGAATCCGGATCAAATTACCTATGATTATCTTAAGGGACGTGAGTGTGTTCCAGAGGATTTTGAAGAGGCTGTGGCGGATTGGAAGACAATGGTCAGTGATGATGATGCTATTTACGATAAGGTTATCCAGATGGATGTCTCAGACTTGGCTCCCATGGTAACGTGGGGCACCAATCCTGCTATGGGCGTTGACTTTGACAGTAGCTTTCCAGAAATTAAGGATATGAATGATGAACGAGCCTACAATTACATGGACTTGGAGCCTGGTCAAAAGCCAGAGGATATTGAACTGGGCTATATCTTTATCGGTTCATGTACCAATGCTCGTCTCAGCGACTTACAGCTGGCTGCGCGATTTGTCAAAGGAAAGAAAATTGCTCCCAATTTAACGGCTATCGTGGTTCCAGGCTCTCGTCCTGTGAAACGAGCTGCTGAGAAATTGGGTTTGGACAAGGTCTTTCTAGATGCTGGCTTTGAATGGAGAGACCCAGGTTGCTCTATGTGCCTAGGGATGAATCCCGACAAGGTACCTGATGGCGTCCACTGCGCCTCAACAAGCAACCGTAACTTTGAAGACAGACAGGGCTTTGGCGCTAAGACCCATCTTTGCAGTCCAGCTATGGCAGCTGCGGCAGCTATTGCAGGGCGCTTTGTAGATGTTCGGCAAATGCCAGAAGCCCAGTAAGGAGAGGATATGGAGAAATTTACAGTTTATAGGGGAACGACCGTTCCTCTCATGAATGATAACATCGACACCGACCAAATCCTACCCAAGCAGTTTCTCAAGTTAATTGATAAAAAAGGCTTTGGTAAGTACCTCATGTATTCTTGGCGATATTTGGACGATAAGTATACTGAGGATCCAGACTTTGTCTTTAACCGACCTGAATATCGCAAAGCCAGCATCCTCATCTCAGGAGATAACTTTGGGGCAGGGTCTTCGAGGGAACACGCAGCTTGGGCTCTAGCGGACTATGGTTTTAAAGTCGTGATTGCAGGGTCTTTCGGTGATATTCATTACAATAATGAACTCAATAATGGCATGTTGCCAATCGTTCAGCCCAGAGAGGTTAGAGAGAAACTAGCCCAGCTACAACCAAGTGATCAGGTAACTGTGGACTTGGAACAACAAAAAATCATCTCGCCAGTTGGAGAATTCACTTTTGAAATCGATAGCGAATGGAAATACAAACTCTTAAATGGTTTGGATGATATCGGTATTACTTTGCAGTATGAAGACTTGATTGCTGCCTATGAAAAACAACGACCAGCCTACTGGCAGGATTAGAAGAAAATTAGAAAAGGAAATAGAACTATGACAAAACACATTCAATGGAAGGGAACACTTTCACAAGAAGGATATGACATTTTAAAAGGTGAGGGCGGATGTATCGTTTGCCCTACCAAAGTTGGTTACATTATTATGACTAGCGATAAGGCTGGTCTTGAGCGCAAGTTCGCAGCCAAAGAACGTAATCGTAACAAGCCAGGTGTTGTACTTTGTGGTAGCATGGACGAGCTTCGAGCTTTAGCACAACTTAACCCAGAAATTGAAGCCTTCTACCAAAAACATTGGGACGAAGACATTCTCCTCGGTTGTATCCTTCCTTGGAAACCAGAAGCTTTTGAAAAGCTCAAAGCATACGGTGATGGACGTGAAGAACTGATGACTGACGTGCGTGGTACTAGCTGTTTCGTAATCAAGTTTGGTAAAGCTGGTGAACAATTGGCTGCCAAACTTTGGGAAGAAGGCAAGATGGTCTATGCCTCATCAGCTAACCCGTCTGGAAAAGGAAACCGTGGTAAGGTAGAAGGAATCGGAGAACGTATAGAAGGAGCAGTGGATCTTGTCATTGAAGCAGACGACTATGTAGCATCCATCCAACCTGACAAAACGATTGAAACTCGCTACGAGCAAGGTGTGATGGTGTCTATGGTCGATAAAGATGGCAAACTCATCCCAGAACAAGGAGGAGAACGTTCAACTTCACCAGCACCAGTTGTAATCCGAAAGGGGCTTGATATTGATAAAATCATGATGCACCTGTCAGACACCTTTAACTCATGGGACTACCGTCAGGGCGAGTATTATTAGGATAGAAAAGAAGTGGGGAGAAAATAATCTCTCCTCTTTCTTTTGTTATTTATACAACAAAATCCGAACAATATATTTTAATTTATAAAATTATTTGACAAAAACTGTACTTTGATTTATAATAAATTAAGGAAACGTCGGAAAAGGCGTAGTGATGCGAGAGCATAGGTAGGTCATTACAAAAGAAATGAGAAATCGATATGTTAAATGAATTTCCAATTTTTGATTACGAAGATATTCAATTGATTCCAAATAAATGTGTCATTAAAAGCCGTGCAGAAGCGGATACAAGTGTCACTCTAGGAAATCACACCTTTAAACTACCTGTGGTGCCAGCTAATATGCAGACGATTTTAGATGAAAATGTAGCAGAGCAACTTGCTAAAGGTGGTTACTTCTACATTATGCACCGTTTTGATGAAGCAGGACGCATTCCTTTTATTAAACGAATGCACGAGCAAGGGCTCATTGCTTCTATATCTGTCGGTGTTAAGGACTATGAGTATGATTTCGTTAGCCAGCTCAAGGCTGATGCTCCCGAATACATCACGATTGACATTGCTCATGGTCATGCAGATAGCGTGATTTCAATGATTCAACACATCAAGAAAGAATTGCCAGATACTTTTGTCATTGCTGGAAATGTGGGAACACCAGAAGCTGTGCGTGAATTGGAAAATGCTGGTGCGGATGCTACTAAGGTTGGAATCGGTCCTGGTAAGGTTTGTATCACTAAGGTCAAGACTGGGTTCGGTACAGGTGGTTGGCAGTTGGCTGCCCTACGCTGGTGTGCCAAGGCTGCCCGTAAACCGATTATTGCTGATGGAGGAATTCGTACTCACGGTGATATTGCCAAGTCTATCCGTTTCGGTGCCAGCATGGTCATGATTGGTTCCCTCTTTGCAGGACACATCGAAAGTCCAGGGAAAACGATTGAAGTGGATGGTGAACAGTTCAAAGAATACTACGGTTCAGCTTCACAATATCAAAAAGGTGCTTACAAAAATGTGGAAGGCAAACGCATCTTGCTTCCTGCCAAAGGTCATCTGCAAGATACCCTTACTGAGATGGAACAAGACCTTCAAAGTGCTATTTCTTATGCAGGTGGACGTCAGGTTGCTGACCTTAAACACGTTGATTATGTTATCGTGAAAAACTCTATCTGGAATGGGGATGCTTCCCACTAAGACGGGCTATATGGCCAGAAAAAAACTTGTTATTAGAGCAGATTTTTGTTATAATAAAACAAGTTTCCACCCTTAGTGTAATGGATATCACGTAAGATTCCGGTTCTTGAGATGGGGGTTCGATTCCCTCAGGGTGGATGTAAATATTCTAAAAAAGCCTTTAATAGGGCTTTTTATTTATCCTGCCTCAAATTTGCCCCTAAAACTGAAAATCTCATTTCAATGAATTCCCAAATGCTCTCCAGTCCCGTTTTAAAGTGACTCAGGGGGCTTTTTTTGATATAATAAAAAGGACTGTTATCAGTTAGAAAGAGGTTGGTATGAAAGAATTACAAACTGTACTAAAGAACCATTTTGCAATCGAATTTGCAGACCAAAAGTTACTGGAGACTGCCTTTACTCATACGAGTTATGCTAATGAGCACCGCCTCTTAAAAATTTCACACAATGAGCGCTTGGAATTTTTAGGAGACGCTGTTCTACAGTTATTGATTTCAGAATATCTGTATAAAAAATATCCTAAAAAGCCTGAGGGTGACTTGTCTAAACTCCGTGCCATGATTGTCCGCGAGGAGAGTTTGGCTGGTTTTGCGCGTGATTGCCAGTTTGACCAGTTTATCAAGCTGGGTAAGGGGGAAGAAAAGTCTGGTGGGCGTAATCGTGATACCATCCTTGGTGATGCCTTTGAAGCCTTTCTAGGTGCCCTCCTTTTGGATAAGGATGTGGCCAAGGTAAAGGAATTTATCTATCAGGTCATGATTCCTAAGGTTGAAGCAGGCGAATTTGAGATGATTACAGACTACAAAACCCATCTTCAAGAGTTACTACAGGTCAATGGGGATGTGGCTATTCGTTATCAGGTGATTTCTGAAACGGGTCCTGCCCATGATAAGGTCTTTGATGTAGAAGTTCTTGTTGAAGGCAAGAGCATTGGTCAAGGTCAAGGTCGTTCTAAGAAATTAGCAGAGCAAGAAGCTGCCAAAAATGCTGTTGAGAAAGGGCTGGATTCATGTATTTAAAGGAAATCGAAATTCAGGGATTCAAGTCTTTTGCTGATAAGACCAAGGTCGTCTTTGACCAAGGTGTGACGGCAGTCGTTGGACCAAATGGATCTGGAAAGTCAAATATCACAGAAAGTCTGCGTTGGGCCTTGGGGGAGTCTAGTGTTAAGAGTCTCCGTGGTGGCAAGATGCCAGATGTCATCTTTGCTGGAACAGAGAGTCGCAAACCGCTCAATTACGCTTCTGTAGTTGTAACTCTGGATAATCATGACGGATTTATCAAGAACGCTGGTCAAGAAATCAGAATAGAACGCCATATCTATCGTAGTGGGGATAGTGAATACAAAATTGACAGCAAGAAAGTCCGTCTACGTGATATTCATGATCTTTTCTTGGACACAGGTTTGGGACGAGATTCTTTCTCCATTATTTCCCAAGGCAAGGTTGAGGAGATTTTTAACTCCAAGCCTGAAGAACGCCGAGCTATTTTCGAAGAAGCTGCAGGAGTTTTGAAATACAAGACTCGCAGAAAAGAAACTGAGAGTAAACTGCAACAAACTCAGGATAATTTAGACCGTCTTGAAGACATTATCTACGAGTTGGATAATCAAATCAAGCCTCTTGAGAAGCAAGCTGAGAATGCCCGTAAGTTTTTAGACTTGGAAGGTCAACGCAAGGCTATTTATTTAGACGTGCTGGTTGCTCAAATCAAGGAAAATAAGGCTGAATTAGAGTTGACAGAAGAAGAGTTGGCACAGGTTCAAGAACTCTTGACTAGTTATTACCAAAAGAGTGAAAAATTAGAAGAAGAAAATCAAGCTCTTAAGAAGCAACGCCAAGATTTACAGGCTGAAATGGCCAAAGACCAAGGCAGTTTGATGGACTTGACCAGTCTAATTAGTGACTTAGAGAGAAAATTAGCCCTATCGAAACTGGAATCTGAGCAAGTAGCCCTGAATCAACAGGAAGCGCAAGCCCGTTTGGCTGCTTTGGAGGATAAGAGAAATGCTCTAAGTCAGGAAAAGGCTGAAAAAGAAGCGAATTTGGCAGAGTTAGATGAAAATCTAATCCAAAATAATCAAAAACTCAATCGTTTAGAAGCTGAATTACTAGCTTTTTCAGATGATCCTGATCAGATGATTGAGCTTCTACGTGAACGCTTTGTAACCCTTTTACAAGAAGAAGCAGATGTCTCAAACCAGTTGACCCGTATCGAAAACGAGTTGGAAAATAGTCGTCAGCTTTCTCAAAAACAAGCAGATCAATTAGAAAAACTTAAAGAACAACTGGCTACAGCTAAGGAGAAGGCTAGTCAGCAAAAAGAAGAACTTGAAACTGCCAAGGAGCAGGTTCAGAAATTATTGGCAGACTACCAAGCTATTGCCAAGGAGCAAGAGGAGCAGAAAACTTCCTATCAAGCTCAACAAAGCCAACTCTTTGACCGTCTGGATAGTCTCAAAAACAAGCAGGCTAGAGCCCAAAGTTTGGAAAATATTCTGAGAAATCATAGCAACTTTTATGCAGGTGTCAAGAGTGTCCTCCAAGAAAAAGATCGTCTAGGTGGGATTATTGGGGCAGTTAGTGAACACCTGACCTTTGATGTGCATTATCAAACTGCTCTAGAGATTGCGCTTGGAGCGAGTAGTCAGCATATTATCGTAGAAGATGAACATGCGGCAACCAAGGCGATTGATTTCCTCAAACGAAACAGAGCAGGTCGTGCAACCTTCCTTCCTTTGACCACTATCAAGGCTCGTATGATTTCTAGCCAGAATCAAGATGCTATCGCTACAAGTCCAGGTTTCCTTGGGATGGCAGATGAGCTGGTTACTTTTGATACTAGATTGGAAGCAATTTTCAAGAATTTGCTAGCTACAACAGCTATTTTTGATACTGTAGAACATGCACGTGCAGCTGCTCGCCAGGTTCGTTATCAGGTTCGCATGGTGACATTGGACGGGACAGAGTTGCGCACAGGTGGTTCCTATGCAGGTGGAGCCAATCGTCAGAATAACAGTATTTTCATCAAGCCAGAACTGGAGCAATTACAAAAAGAAATCGCTGAAGAAGAAGTAAGCTTGCGTTCTGAAGAAGCGAGTTTGAAGATCTTGCAAGATGAGATGGTTTCATTGACAGAAAAGTTAGAAACCATCAAATCTCAGGGAGAGCAGGCTCGTATTCAGGAGCAGGGCTTGGCCCTCGCTTATCAGCAAACTAGTCAGCAAGTTGAAGAACTGGAAACTCTTTGGAAACTCCAAGAAGAAGAATTGAATCGTCTTTCTGAGGGAGATTGGCAAGCGGATAAGGAAAAATGCCAAGAGCGCCTTGCTGCAATCGCCAGTGACAAGAAAAATCTGGAAGCTGAGATTGAAGAGATTAAGTCTAACAAAAACGCCATCCAAGAACGCTATCAAAACTTGCAGGAAGACGTAGCGCAAGCTCGCTTGCATAAGACAGAACTGCAAGGGCAAAAACGTTATGAAGTAGCTGATATTGAGCGCTTAGGCAAGGAATTGGACAATTTAGATATCGAACAAGAGGAAATCCAGCGCCTTCTTCAAGAAAAGGTTGACAATCTTGAAAAGGTTGATACGGAGCTTCTAGCCCAGCAGGTCGAAGAAGCCAAAACTCAGAAAACAAATCTCCAACAAGGTTTGATTCGCAAGCAGTTTGAGTTGGATGATATCGAGGGTCAACTGGATGATATTGCTAGTTATTTAGATCAGGCTCGCCAGCAGAATGAAGAGTGGATTCGCAAGCAAACACGTGCTGAAGCTAAGAAAGAAAAGGTCAGCGAGCGCTTGCGCCATTTACAAAGCCAATTAACAGACCAGTACCAGATTAGCTATACAGAAGCACTAGAAAAGGCACATGAGTTGGAAAATCTCAATCTGGCGGAGCAAGAGGTTAAGGATTTAGAGAAGGCTATTCGCTCACTGGGGCCTGTCAATTTGGAAGCTATTGAACAGTACGAAGAAGTCCACAATCGTCTGGATTTCCTAAATAGCCAGCGAGATGATATTTTGTCAGCGAAAAATCTGCTCCTTGAAACCATTACAGAGATGAATGATGAGGTCAAGGAACGCTTTAAATCAACCTTTGAAGCTATTCGTGAGTCCTTTAAAGTGACATTCAAGCAGATGTTTGGTGGAGGTCAAGCAGACTTAATTTTGACTGAAGGAGACTTGCTGACAGCTGGGGTTGAAATTTCTGTCCAACCACCAGGTAAGAAAATCCAGTCTCTTAACCTCATGAGTGGTGGTGAAAAAGCTCTATCGGCTCTAGCTTTGCTTTTCTCTATCATTCGAGTTAAGACTATCCCGTTTGTTATCTTGGATGAGGTAGAGGCTGCGTTAGACGAAGCCAATGTTAAACGTTTTGGAGATTACCTTAACCGCTTTGATAAGGACAGCCAGTTTATCGTCGTAACCCACCGTAAGGGAACCATGGCAGCGGCCGATTCCATCTATGGAGTGACTATGCAAGAATCAGGTGTTTCAAAAATTGTTTCGGTGAAGTTAAAAGATTTAGAAAGTATTGAAGGATGACAATTAAACTAGTAGCAACGGATATGGACGGGACCTTCCTAGATGGGAATGGACGCTTTGATATGAACCGCCTCAAGTCTCTTTTGGCTTCCTACAAGGAAAAAGGGATTTACTTTGCGGTGGCTTCGGGTCGGGGATTTCTGTCTTTAGAAAAATTATTTGCTGATGTTCGTGATGACATTATTTTCATCGCGGAAAATGGCAGTTTGGTCGAATATCAAGGTCAGGACTTGTATGAAGCGACCATGTCTCGTGACTTTTATCTGGCAACTTTTGAAAAACTGAAAACGTCACCTTATGTCGATATCAATAAATTGCTTTTAACAGGGAAAAAAGGCTCTTATGTTCTGGATACGGTTGATGAGACCTATTTGAAAGAGAGCCAGCATTATAATGAAAATATCCAAAAAGTAGCGAGTTTAGAAGATATCACAGATGACATTTTCAAATTTACAACCAACTTCACAGAAGAAACGCTAGAAGCTGGAGAAGCTTGGGTAAACAAAAATGTTCCTGGTGTTAAGGCTATGACAACTGGCTTTGAATCCATTGATATTGTTCTGGACTATGTCGATAAGGGAGTGGCTATTGTTGAATTAGCTAAAAAACTTGGTATCACAATGGATCAGGTTATGGCTTTTGGAGACAATCTGAATGACTTGCACATGATGCAGGTTGTGGGACATCCTGTAGCTCCTGAAAATGCACGACCAGAAATTTTAGAATTAGCAGAGACTGTGATTGGTCACCATAAGGACCAGTCGGTTATCGCTTATATGGAGGGCTTATGATGGCAGATATAAAATTAATCGCATTGGACTTGGACGGTACCTTGCTGACTACTGATAAAAGGCTGACGGATCGTACCAAGGCAACCTTGAAAGCAGCGCGTGATCGTGGTATCAAGATCGTATTGACAACGGGCCGTCCTTTAAAAGCTATGGATTTCTTCCTCCATGAACTAGGGACTGACGGCCATGAAGATGAGTATACGATTACTTTTAATGGTGGTTTGGTTCAGAAAAATACAGGTGAAATCCTTGATAAGACAGTCTTTTCATATGATGATGTGGCACGCTTGTATGAAGAAACAGAGAAATTATCATTGCCTCTTGATGCCATCTCAGAAGGAACGGTTTATCAAATCCAATCTGACCAAGAAAGTCTTTATGCCAAATTCAATCCAGCATTGACTTTTGTTCCAGTTGACTTTGAAGACCTGTCTAGTCAAATGACTTACAATAAATGTGTAACTGCCTTTGCTCAAGAACCCTTGGATGCCGCCATTCAGAAGATTTCTCCAGAATTGTTTGACCAATATGAAATCTTTAAATCACGTGAAATGTTGCTAGAGTGGTCACCAAAGAATGTTCATAAAGCAACAGGTTTGGCTAAACTAATCAGCCATCTGGGAATCGATCAAAGCCAAGTCATGGCCTGTGGTGATGAAGCCAATGACCTTTCTATGATTGAATGGGCAGGGCTCGGTGTTGCCATGCAAAACGCTGTTCCTGAAGTCAAGGCAGTAGCAAATGTGGTGACCCCAATGACTAATGATGAGGAAGCTGTCGCCTGGGCTATCGAAGAATATGTGCTAAAGGAGAACTAAGATATGGGATTGTTTGACCGTCTATTCGGAAAAAAAGAAGAACCTAAAATCGAAGAAGTTGTAAAAGAAGCTCTGGAAAATCTTGATTTGTCTGAAGCTACTGAGCCTTCTCTTACAGAAACTGAGGAAGTTTCTCAAGAAGAAGCAGAGGTTGAAAGTTTTGAAGAAGCTGTGCTTGAAGAAGAGGAAATCCAAGACACAGTTGAAGAAAATTATGATTCAGAGCCAGTTGTAGAAGTTCAACAAGTAGAAGAATTACCAAACTCAGAAGAAGTCCCAGAGGAAGAAAATCATGAGCTTGAAGAAGCTGTAGAAGAAAATAATTCTGAAGTTCTTGAAGCAGAAAGGCCTCAGGTAGAAGAAACTGTTCAGGAAAAATATGACCGCAGTCTTAAGAAAACTCGTACAGGCTTTGGTGCCCGCTTGAACGCCTTCTTTGCTAATTTCCGCTCTGTTGACGAAGAATTTTTCGAGGAACTAGAAGAACTGCTGATCATGAGTGACGTTGGTGTCCAAGTTGCTTCTAACTTAACAGAGGAGCTACGCTACGAAGCCAAGCTTGAAAACGCCAAGAAACCTGACGCCCTTCGCCGTGTCATCATTGAGAAATTAGTTGAGCTTTATGAAAAGGATGGCAACTACGATGAAAGCATTCAATTCCAAGATGGCTTGACAGTCATGCTCTTTGTCGGGGTCAATGGTGTTGGGAAGACAACTTCTATCGGCAAACTAGCCCACCGCTACAAACAAGCTGGTAAGAAGGTCATGCTGGTTGCCGCAGATACCTTCCGTGCAGGGGCAGTAGCCCAGCTAGCTGAATGGGGTCGACGTGTAGATGTTCCAGTAGTGACTGGACCTGAAAAAGCTGACCCAGCCAGTGTAGTCTTTGATGGCATGGAACGTGCTGTCGCTGAAAGTATCGATATTCTTATGATTGATACTGCTGGTCGTCTGCAAAATAAGGACAACCTCATGGCTGAGCTGGAAAAGATTGGTCGTATCATCAAACGTGTCGTGCCTGAAGCACCGCATGAAACCTTCTTGGCACTTGATGCATCAACAGGTCAAAACGCTCTTGTACAGGCCAAAGAATTTTCAAAAATCACTCCTTTAACAGGAATTGTCTTGACTAAGATTGATGGAACTGCTCGAGGTGGTGTTGTTCTAGCTATCCGAGAAGAACTCAATATTCCTGTGAAATTGATTGGTTTTGGTGAAAAAATCGATGATATTGGAGAATTTAACTCAGAAAACTTTATGAAAGGTCTCTTGGAAGGCTTAATCTAATCAGAAACAAAAATCCTGCAAGGAACAAACTTGCAGGAAATTTTTTTATTCTAAACGACCATCTTGACGATAGGCGATATCTGGTTGCCAAGTCCATTTGGCACCGAATTTTTCAAGTAAGTCAAAGCTTGCTTGAGGTCCCATGCTTCCAGCTTTATAATCATGAAGTGGGGCACCATTTTCAGCCCAGAGCTCTTCGATACGGTCAATCAATTTCCATGACGCACCAACCTCATCCCAGTGGCTAAAGTTAGTTGAGTTGTTATTTAAGACATCATAAATCAATTTCTCGTATGGTTCTGGAGAAGCACCAGTTGCAGTCGCATCTGTACGGTAATCAAGTGAGTTAGGAGCCAAGTTGAATTCTTCTCCTACTTGCTTCCCATTTAGGCTAAGAGAGAAACCTTCTGTTGGTTGGATATAGATGGTTAAAATGTTTGGAGCAAGTGGTTCTCCAAAGATAGAGTCCATTTGTTTAAAGACGATGTTGACATGAGTTCCTTTTTCAGTCAGACGTTTACCAGTACGGAAGAAGAAAGGAACACCACGGAAGCGATCGCTGTCTACAAAGAAGGCACCAGATGCAAAGGTTTCAGTTGTTGATTCTGGATTTACATTTGGCTCGCTACGGTAAGAGATGTATTTCATGCCATCAATCTTACCTGAACGGTATTGACCACGGATAAAGTGTTCTTTAAGCTCTTCATCAGTTGGATGATAGAGGTTTTTAAAGACCTTAATCTTTTCAGCTCGAATCTCATCTTTTGTGAAACTTGATGGTTTGTCCATAGCAAGAAGTGATAGGAGTTGGAGCGTATGGTTTTGAACCATATCACGAAGGGCACCTGATTCATCATAGTAACCACCGCGTTCTTCAACACCTAAACGTTCCGCAAAGGTAATTTGAACATTGTCGATAAAGTCCTTGTTCCAAACATTTTCGAAGATCAGATTGGCAAAGCGAACTGCAAAGATACTTTGAATCATTTCCTTACCAAGATAATGGTCAATACGGAAAATTTGTTCTTCGTTAAATGTCGCTAGGAGTTCGTCATTCAACTTGCTTGCGCTTGCGTAATCTGTACCAAATGGTTTCTCAACGATTAAACGTTCAAAACCTTTACCGTCTACAATGTTTTCAGACTTGAGGTGTTTGGCAATGGTTCCAAAGAATTGAGGAGCCATAGACAAGAAGAAAAGCTTGTTGTGTTCGGCTTGGTACTTGTTATTAAGTTCAGCCTGCAATTGACGTAGAGCAATGTAGTGTTCTGTATCATTGACATCATGGCTTTGATAGTAGAAGTGACTAGCGAACTCCTGAGCTTGTTCAGTACTATCTGCCAAATCAAGGATAGATTCGACTACAACAGATTCAAAATATTCCTTGCTCCAAGGACGACGGGCAGTTCCAATAACGGCAAAGTGTTCGGAAAGATTGCCGGATTTATATAGTCTAAATAGGGAAGGGTAGAGCTTGCGTTTAGCCAGGTCTCCACTCGCACCGAAAATTGTAACAATAACCTTAGATGACATCTAGCTACCTAATTTCTATTTTTATTCCTAGTCTTGCTAGGTATGAGGAAATCTCATTTCATAAACTTAATTCTAACATAATTTTCCGAAAAATCAAAAAATCCAATACGAGATAGAAAAAAACTGCAAGGAAATCCTTACAGTTTGAGTTTAGACGTTTAAGACCTTGTCCAAGAAATCTTTCAGACGTGGGTGCTGTGGGTTGTCAAAGATTTGATCAGGTGTTCCGTCTTCTAGAAATTCACCGTCTGCAGTAAAGATAACTCGGTTGGCAACCTGACGGGCAAATCCCATCTCATGGGTTACGATAATCATAGTCATACCTTGCTCAGCCAATTCCTTCATAACGTTCAGTACGTCTCCAACCATCTCAGGGTCAAGGGCTGAAGTTGGTTCATCAAAGAGCATGATGTCTGGATTCATTGCTAGTCCACGAGCGATGGCCACACGTTGTTTTTGACCACCTGATAGGCTATCTGGGTTAGCATTAGCTTTATCTGCTAGTCCAACCTTTTCAAGCAACTCCATTCCCAATTTCTCAGCTTCTTCCTTAGTCATCAACTTGTGCTCAATAGGAGCAAAAGTGATGTTGTCCAAAACAGACATATGTGGGAAGAGGTTGAAGTGTTGGAACACCATTCCGATATTTTCACGGACGTGGTCAACGTTGGTTGTTTTTTCAGTTAAGTCATAGCCGTTCACAGTGATGTGACCGCTCGTAACTTCTTCTAGAAGATTAAGGCTACGAAGGAAGGTTGACTTACCAGAACCTGAAGGACCGATGATACAAACAACATCTCCTTCATAGAACTTAGTTGTAATTCCTTTTAAAACCTCATTTTTTCCATAATGCTTGTGTAAATCATTTACATCAATTTTTAATTTTGCCATTAACGAATCCTCTTTTCTAAGCGTTTCGCTAGTTTAGTCAAAAGTGTGATAATTACAAGATAGAAGATAGCAAGGATTGCATACATCTTGAAACTTTGGTAGTTACGGGCAATGATAATCTTACCAGTTTGGAAGAGTTCAACCAAACCGATAGCAGATACGATAGTTGTATCTTTAAGAGCGATAACGAATTGGTTAACAAAGTTTGGCAACATCAATTTAGTTGCTTGTGGCAAGATAATCTTACGCATGGTTTTTCCATAAGAGATACCCAAGCTTCGGCTGGCTTCCATTTGTCCAACTGGAACGGCCTGAATACCACCACGAACGATTTCAGCGATATAAGCAGCTGCATTGAGCGATAGGGCAATAGTACCAGCTACAAAGTCGTTAATTGGGCTTTGTTGGCCTGTGATAGACTCGATGAAGTTTGGAATTCCCCAGAAGATGAAGGCTGCAAGAATCATCAATGGAATACCACGGATAACGTCAACGAAAATCTCAGAGATGACACGAAGAGATTTGTATGGGCTAACGCTAAACATACCAAAGATAATCCCGATGACAATGGCAATAGCAAATGAGATAAGAGCTAGAGCAAGAGTGATACCAAGACCACTAAGGAGTTGTTTGTAGTTGTTTTGGAGCAAGCCCCAGATAGTTGTTTCGTCAACAGTGCTTGTTGATGTAGTTGAAGATTCGCTAGCTAGGTATTTGTCAAGAATCTTTTGGAATTCACCGTTTGCTTTAAGGTTTGCAAGTCCGTTATTGAACATTTCAATCAATTCTGGATTTGCTCCTTTTTTAACAGCAAAAGCTGTTTCACCGATTGGAGTTCCAGCGATTGGAGTTTTCAATTTTTGACCTTGGCTGATAGAATATTTGAGAACAGGCTCATCATCCATAACGGCGTCAATGGCACCAGTGTTTAAACTGTCATACATTGACGAACCATCAGCGAAAGTTTTGATTTTGTAACCGTATTTGCTTTGATTTTCAGTTAGGAAGGTTTGAGAAGCAGTTCCGTTTTTAACACCGACTGTCTTTCCTTTCAAATCTTCATAAGAAGCAATGGTGCTTGATTCTTTGACACCAAGGATAGTATTAGCAGTGTAGTATGATTCTGAGAAGTCAAAAGTTGCCTTACGAGCATCTGTGACAGACATACCAGCAATGATACCATCTGCTTGACCAGCTTGGACAGCGCTGATAGCTGCATCAAAACCAGGGTTGGTGATTTCAATTTCAAAACCTTGGTCTTTAGCGATAGCCTTAATCAATTCCATATCAATACCAGTAAATTGGTTGCTTGAATTTTGGAAAACAAAAGGTGCAAAAGAAGAATCGCTGGCAATGATGTATTTAGCTTTAACAGGAATAGCTTTTAAGCCTGCAAGAGTAGTTGTAGTTGGCACTGCTGAAGATGATGAAGCAGTCCATTTCTTGATGATTTTATCAAGACTACCATCTTTTTTCATTTCAGCCAAGGCTTGGTTAAATTCAGTAACCAAGTGCTCGTATTTGCTACCTTTTTTAACACCGAAAGCAAAGCTACCTACAGCCTCACCATCCATTTCGATATGGAGATCTTGACCTTGGTTGATGGCATACTCGATAACAGGTTTGTCATCCATCATAGCGTCGATAGCACCAGCACTTAAGCTGTTGTTCATCAAATCACCAGTGTCAAATGTTTTAATAGTAAAACCGTATTTATCTTTAATCGTTTCTAGGAAACGTTGAGCGGCTGTTCCGTTTTTAACACCAACAGTTTTACCTTTTAATTGGTCATACTGACTAATCTTGTGTGCCTTTGTAGTTGCAATGACAACTTTTGTATCATAGTAAGTATCAGACATGGTAAAAACTTTTTCACGTTCTTTAGTCTTTGTCATCCCTGCCATGATAGCGTCAGCTTGACCAGCTTGAACCGCATTAACCGCTGCGTCAAATCCAGGATAGGACATCTGAATGTTCCATCCTTTAATCTCAGCGACTTTGTTGATAATGTCAACATCGATTCCTTTATAAGTTTGATCTGAATCTTTAAACTCAAAAGGTGCGTAGGCGGTATCAGACACAATCTTAATCGTCTCTGCTTTGGCAATACCTAATGAGAAAATTGGGAATAAAATTAGCAAAAATGCTAGAAATTTTTTCTTCATTTTTAGTCTCCTTTTCCGAATATTTTCCCATTATATCAGAAAAAGTAAAAAAAGGCAAATTTTTATAAAAACTATGTAAGAAGATATAACATTTATAATTCTGATTTTGTCTTGAATCAAACAACAGAAGTGCTATAATAAAGGTATATCATATAGTAAAAGAGGATAAAGTTATGAAAGACAAAAGAATCTTAAAAGACTTTGAAACTTCTAAAATGAGTTTAAACATTTACACAAGCCCCTTGTTAGCTCTATTTTTCGTCTATGTATCTGAGTTCATATCTTCTCTATTTTTTGGCCTCAGTTTTTTAGCATTGATCGGACTATTTAGCAATCTTGGTATGGGTGGTCAAAGAATTGCAGATTTCCTTCAAATGTTATTTCAGAATTTATCTGATAAATCAAGTGACATCCATTTAATATTTGAATTACTGTCCTTTGGTTTTATCATCTTAACTGTGTTTAGATGGACTAGAAAAGTAGAGAAAAGACCTATTAGAACCTTGGGATTCTATAAAGAAAATTTTTTAAGTGCCTTACTTAAAGGATACGGTCTTGGTCTATCCCTCTTTATACTTGCTTTGGCTGGACTAGTAGTGTTGGGGCAGTATCAATTTGACTCCATTCACTTGGATACTTATTCGCTAGCTTTTACTTTATTTACAATACCTTTTTGGATTTTACAAGGAACGGCAGAAGAATTGGTTACTCGTGCTTGGTTGATTCCACAATTGGCTAAGAGAACCAATCTTAAAGTCGCTATTATCATATCTAGTAGTCTCTTTACCTTACTTCATTTAGGAAATTCAGGCATAACTTTCTTATCTGCAATTGATCTCTTTTTATTTGGGGTTGCCATGTCCCTATATCTTCTTAAAACAGATACCATATGGGGTATAGGTGGTATTCATGGAGCTTGGAATTTTGCACAGGGTAACCTCTTTGGAGTATTAGTTAGTGGTCAGTCTTCAGGAACCTCAATCATGAAATTTACTCCACAAGGCAATCAAGACTGGCTATCTGGTGGATCTTTTGGTATTGAGGGTTCCATCATGTCCAGTATTATTTTGTTTCTGCTGATTGTCTATCTCGCTCATCAATTAAAGAAAGAAAATGAAAGGATGTGACTTCGTTCCGTCCTTTTCTTCGTGAAAATGTTACAAGTGTGCTAAAATAGGAATAGCACATCGAGAGAGGATTCTTATGATTAACCGCATTACAGATAATCAATTTAAACTAGTATCAAAATATCAACCATCAGGAGATCAACCCCAAGCTATTGAGCAGTTGGTAGATAATATCGAGGGGGGCGAAAAAGCACAGATTCTGATGGGGGCGACTGGTACAGGGAAGACCTATACCATGAGTCAGGTCATTTCCAAAGTCAATAAACCAACACTGGTCATCGCTCACAATAAGACTCTGGCAGGACAGCTCTATGGAGAGTTTAAGGAATTTTTCCCTGAGAATGCTGTTGAGTACTTTGTATCTTACTATGACTATTACCAGCCAGAGGCTTATGTCCCTTCTAGTGATACCTACATTGAGAAGGACAGCTCTGTCAATGACGAGATTGACAAGCTCCGCCACTCAGCGACTTCAGCTCTTTTGGAGCGTAATGATGTCATTGTTGTGGCCTCAGTCTCTTGTATCTATGGTTTAGGTTCGCCCAAGGAATACGCCGACAGCGTCGTGAGTCTGCGTCCAGGTCTGGAAATTTCTCGTGATAAACTCTTGAATGACTTGGTTGATATTCAGTTTGAACGCAATGACATTGATTTCCAACGCGGAAGATTCCGTGTTCGTGGGGATGTGGTGGAGATTTTTCCAGCTTCCCGTGATGAACATGCTTTTCGGGTAGAGTTTTTCGGGGATGAGATTGACCGTATCCGCGAAGTGGAGGCTTTGACTGGTCAGGTATTGGGAGAAGTGGATCATTTGGCGATTTTCCCAGCCACTCACTTTGTGACCAATGACGACCATATGGAAGTAGCCATTGCCAAGATTCAGGCGGAGTTGGAGAAGCAACTAGCTATCTTTGAGAAGGAAGGTAAATTGCTTGAAGCCCAACGTTTGAAACAGCGGACAGAGTATGATATCGAAATGTTGCGCGAGATGGGCTATACCAACGGTGTCGAAAACTACTCACGCCACATGGATGGACGTAGCGAAGGAGAGCCTCCTTATACGCTCTTAGATTTCTTCCCAGATGATTTCTTGATTATGATTGACGAGAGTCACATGACTATGGGGCAGATCAAGGGTATGTACAATGGTGACCGTTCGCGTAAGGAAATGCTGGTTAATTATGGTTTCCGTTTACCGTCCGCCTTGGACAATCGACCTTTACGCCGTGAGGAGTTTGAAAGTCATGTGCACCAGATTGTTTACGTTTCAGCGACACCTGGTGACTATGAAAATGAACAGACTGAGACAGTGATTGAGCAAATCATTCGTCCGACAGGTCTTTTAGATCCAGAGGTGGAAGTCCGTCCGACTATGGGACAGATTGATGACCTCTTAGGTGAAATCAATGCCCGTGTTGAAAAGAACGAGCGAACCTTTATCACCACCTTGACCAAGAAGATGGCGGAAGACTTGACCGACTACTTCAAAGAAATGGGCATTAAGGTCAAGTATATGCACTCAGATATCAAGACTTTGGAACGGACAGAGATTATCCGTGACCTGCGCTTGGGTGTTTTTGACGTCTTGGTCGGTATTAACCTACTCCGTGAAGGGATTGACGTTCCTGAAGTGAGTCTCGTAGCTATTTTAGATGCTGACAAAGAAGGTTTCCTTCGTAACGAACGTGGACTCATCCAGACCATTGGACGTGCTGCCCGTAACAGCGAAGGCCATGTCATCATGTATGCGGATACTGTGACCCAGTCTATGCAACGTGCCATTGATGAAACTGCTCGTCGTCGTAAAATCCAGATGGCTTATAATGAAGAATATGGTATCGTTCCACAAACTATCAAGAAAGAAATCCGTGACCTGATTGCCGTGACCAAGGCAGTTGCTAAGGAAGAGGACAAGGAAGTCGATATCAATAGCCTCAACAAACAAGAACGTAAGGAACTTGTCAAGAAACTTGAAAAACAAATGCAAGAAGCCGTTGAGGTGCTTGACTTTGAACTAGCGGCTCAGATTCGTGATATGATGTTGGAAGTCAAAGCCTTGGATTAGGGAAATTTTATGAATATTTTAGTTATCAATGGACATCCTGATAAAGAAAGTTACTGTCAAGCAATTTTTCAAACGATTGTAGAAAATATAGACTCAAAGAGACATGAACTTGAAATGATTAACCTTAATGAAGAAGATTTTGATCCTGTTTTACGTTATGGTTACCGACAAAGGATGGAGGATGATCTGTTTATTCTACGCTCTCAGGAATTAATTCAGTGGGCAGATCATTTCATTTTTGTTTATCCAATTTGGTGGAGTAGTATGCCTAGTCTATTGAAGGGGTGGATTGATCGTGTTTTTACGCCAGGCATTGCATACTCTGCAAATAATCGAGGAAGCTTTATTTTGAACTACTTGAGAGGTAAACAGTTCAAAAAGTTACTAAAAGGAAAAACAGCTAGTATCTATGCAACCTCCATGGCACCAACTTGGTGGTACAAAGTATTCTCAGGTCTGATTAATATTCCAGACAGTTATGGAATATCAGTATTAAAGAATGCTGTATTGAATCACTGTGGCATAAAAACAAAGAGGGTTTCAATCTTAGGAGAGTTAGGACGTGAAGTGAATATAAGTTCAACAAGAGAAAAATTTCTACAAAAAGTAGCAAAGGAAGTCAGACTGTTGGATTAAGGAGAAGAAAACAAATGACGGTTGTTATCAAATCAATGGAAACTCCTGAAGAGATAGAAGGTAAGTCCCTTATTCACTGGCAAACGTGGAGAGAGGCTTATGATGACCTTTTGCCTGCAGAATTTCAGGAGACAATGACATTAGAAAGATGTCGATTCTTCAGTAAAAAGTATCCAGAAAATACATTGATTGCGACAGATGGCGTGAAGGTAGTTGGTTTTATCAGTTATGGCAACTTTCGTGATGAGACTATTCAAGCTGGTGAAATTATTGCTTTATATGTTTTAAAAGACTATTATGGAAAAGGTATCTCACAAAAGTTAGTGAAAGCAGCTTTGACTGCTCTTGATCATTTTTCTGAAATTTTTTTATGGGTATTGAAAGATAATAAGCGCGCCATTGCTTTCTATCAAAAAATGGGTTTTACTTTTGATGGACAAGAAAAGATGCTTGAACTTGGAAAGCCCATAAAGGAAAAACGGATGGTATTTTATTCTAAATAATTTTAAAAAGTAGAAGCTAATGGTACTGGTCCCAAGTCTGAAAATTTAATAAATTAGAAAGCGAGTAAATTTATGTCTCGAGAACAATTAACGATTTTAACAAACATTTGTCTAATAGAAGACCTCGAAACCCAGCGCGTGGTGATGCAGTATCGCTCTCCTGAAAACAATCGCTGGTCTGGTTATGCCTTTCCTGGAGGCCATGTAGAAAATGGCGAGTCTTTCGCAGATTCTGTCATTCGTGAAATCTATGAAGAAACAGGATTAACTATCCAAAATCCTCAACTTGTCGGCATTAAAAATTGGCCACTAGATACAGGTGGGCGCTATATTGTCGTTTGTTATAAGGCAACTGAGTTCTCTGGTATCCTTCGCTCTTCAGATGAAGGAGAAGTTTCTTGGGTGCAAAAAGACCAGATTCCAAACTTGGATCTGGCCTATGATATGTTACCCTTGATGGAAATGATGGAAGCTCCTGACAAATCTGAATTTTTCTACCCTCGCCGTACAGAAGACGATTGGGAGAAGAAAATCTTCTAGTCTTTTACTAAATAACCAAGTTTATCCAAGGCCTCCTCGATATAGTGGAGGTCTTGTTGTGTTTCGGCTTCGACTAGGTGGTAATGGATGCCATCTGTCAATTCAGACAGAGGTCTAAAGTCTGAATGCTCGACTTGTTCTAGAAAATGCTGAACATCTCTGCGACAAGACAGTTTCAGCAAGGTTTCGATTTCTCCATAAACAGGATGGTCAATCAAGGTGTTTTGAACCCGTCCACCATTATCTACGATAGCGAGGAGTTCTTGACCGATTTCTTCAACTTCATGTTTCACTTTGAAAAGTTTGTGGACGTATGGATTGACATCAACTTGCTTATAGACGTAGCCACGATTGGTGGATAGGATAGGAGCGCCATCGGCTCTCAAAATTGCAATGTCCTGTACAATGACCTGACGTGTGACATGAAAATGTTCAGCCAAACTTTGGCCATTGAGGGCTTTAGGAGCTTCTTTCAGGAGTTGGAGCAGGGCTTGTTTGCGATCTTTTGTCATAGTTCTTCCTTTTAACGGCGTTTTCGAAGCACTTTATAGACAGCTAGTGCTAATGTATAGTCTACCATACTATGGATAATTGTGCCAAATCCAACTAGCACAAAGAGAACATAAAACATATTTTCTACATTGGTACCAGAAGTTGCGTAAAAAACCACACAGGCTAGTACTTCAGCAAGGGCATGGATAAGCGCTAAAACAAAGTTAAAAATCCAGGAAGATTTTGCTTTATCTAGGGTATCTGGGAATTTTTGTAGGTAAAGAGCTCCCAAAGTCCCAAAAAAGATATGGGAAAAAGCTCGAAATACGATAACCATAGGATAGCCAGCCATCAAAAATCCAAAACTAGAGGCTAGGATGACAAAAACTGCCATCAAGGGTGATAAGAACATGGCTATAAAAATAGCAATGTGACTTCCTAAAGTGTAAGAAGCAGGTGGAATGACAATCTTGAAAGGCATAACAATCGGAATCAAAATTGCAATAGCCGTTAAGAGGGCTGTCATTGTCATAAATTGTGTCTTTTTCCGTGTATTCATAAGAATCTCCTTTTTATCTGTATATACACTAGTATAGTACTATAAACAAGACAATAAAGCAAGGATTTACTTGGGTTTATAGGTCATTTTTAAGTTAATACTCTTCGAAAATCACTTCAAACCACGTCAGCTTCCATCTGCAATCTCAAAACTGTATTTTGAGCAACCTGCAGCTTGCCTCCTAGTTTGCACTTTGATTTTATTGAGTATAAATATTGGTAAAAATTTCACTAAAAAGAAACTACTTCAAACAAAATCTCCACTTTCAAACCTGAAAGTGGAGATTGTTTTTATTTTTTCAAAGTCTGTAGTCTTGGAACAATGGCTAGGGTTAGAACTGCGGAAATAACTAATTCGGCAATCGAATTTGTTGAGATAACAGTTGCTAGGAGTTTTTGGATATTACCATCAAAAACATTTCCAAAAAGGTAGAAAATTCCACCAAGTACAAAGACTGTGTTGGTCAGTGAACCAAGGGCACCAGCTAAAATCAGACCAGTTTTATTTTTCATCAGTTTATAGACTAGATAAGGAGTTAAACCAATCAAAATACGTGGGACAATGGCAATGATAGCTGAGTAGATGTTTCCGTTTGGTACAAATGGGGAGAAGAGGTAGCTTGTCGGTAGAATTGTAATCGTGTTAACAGTTAAGCTAAGTAGCCCCATTAAAAATCCAAGTGTAACCCCAACGCGTGGACCGTAGATAATGCTGGCAATAATGACAGGAATATGAACGATGGTCGGTTTGATTGGAAATGGGAAAAGGTTAAAGATAAGTGAGCTCAGAAAGTGTATCACGAGCATGGTTGCAAAAAAGATAGCAATGGGTGCAATATTAGAGCGTTTTTTCATCGAGAGTTTCCTTTATTCTTTCTAAAATAATTGTGAGGTCAGCTAAAGCTCCTCGTCCGTGGTCTCCACAAGCTAGTAGGGATTCCTTTGGAGCAATCAGCTGATAGCCGTAGGTTTCTAATGCTTTCAGATTAGCCTGAGTTGCTGGATGGTCATACATCTTTGTATTCATAGCAGGTGCGATGAGTTTAGGAATATGACTGGGCAAGGCTAGAGCCGTACAGGTTACCATGTTGTCCGCAAAGCCGTGGGCTAGTTTTGCAATAGTGTTAGCAGTTGCAGGGGACACGATAAATAAATCCGCCTTTTTTCCCAGTTCGATATGATTGACTTGATCAGGATAGGGTTCCTTCATGACATCCAAGTGGACAGGATTCTGAGATAAGACCTGTAGTGTCAAAGGTTGGATAAACTCTGTAGCAGCCTGAGTCATTAAGACAGTGACTTGATGGCCTTGTTTTTTTAGAGAACTGACTAAATCTGCCGACTTGTAAGAGGCGATTGAGCCTGTTACAGCCAAGAGAATGTTTGCCATAGCTTTCCTTTCTAAGAATGATAGTCTTGAATTTTTTCAAGGAGGAGTTTTGCAATTTCTTCTTTGGTCTGGACTGCTTGAAGATGATCTTTCTCAACAAAGATCGCGCGGTGTTGATCTGCTGAGATTTGAGTGAGGTCATTTGCGATAATCAAGTTTGCTTGGTTTTTGATAAGACTTTTTCTAGCAATGTCAACTAGATGGTCTTCGTTAACATCAACCAGCAGTTTGAAGCCAATCAGATGAATAGCTGGATTCCATTCTTTGACTAAAGAGATGATTTTAGGGGTTTTTTTCAAGAATAAAACCTGAACCTCATCAGTTGAAGAAATCTTAGCCTGATGATTCTGCTTGTTTAAAAATTCCTCTAGATTGGAACTAGCTTGGACTTCTTCAATCCCTGTCATATAAATAGGAGTGTAGTCAGAAACAGCCATTGAATGAATCAAAACTTGATAATCACGAACACGTTCTTGCATTTCTAGAAGAAGGTCATTGGTATTATTGATTTCTCGAATATTTAGGTTGGGATGTGATTCTGGCTTCAAAGCTCGTTTTGTCGTAATTAAACAAACTTCATGCCCAGCAGTAAGCAAGGTTTCTGTGATGATTTTCCCCAAGCGACCAGTAGAATGGTTAGTGATAGAGCGGACGCTGTCGATAGCTTCACTGGTACCGCCCGATGTAACTAAAATTTTCATAGCACTATTGTACACAAAAATAAACGGTAAGTAAAATGAAAGCGATAAATTTTTGGTAAAAACGAAGATTTACTATAGTTTCAAACTATAAAGCCATATAAAATTTAAGAAAGGACTCTAAAAACCTTAAAAATAGGGATATTTACGAACGTTTAGAGAGTTTAAGGATGTTAAAAATCTTGTTTTGTGTTATAATGAATTATCATATAAGAGGTTAGAGGAGTTTTGAATGAAAACAGATATTGAAATCGCACAGAGTATTGAGTTGAAGCCAATCGTTGATGTTGTAGAGAAACTGGGTATTTCTTACGACGATTTGGAGTTATATGGAAAATACAAGGCTAAACTCAGCTTTGATAAAATTCGTGCAGTTGAGAGCAATCCAGTTGGGAAATTGATCTTGGTTACTGCCATCAACCCAACACCAGCAGGTGAAGGAAAATCAACTATTACCATTGGTCTGGCGGATGCCTTGAACAAGATTGGTAAGAAAACCATGATTGCTATCCGCGAACCATCTCTTGGTCCAGTAATGGGGATTAAGGGTGGTGCTGCTGGTGGTGGTTACGCCCAAGTCCTGCCAATGGAAGACATCAACCTCCACTTTACTGGAGACATGCATGCCATTACAACTGCCAACAACGCTCTTTCTGCCTTGATTGACAACCACTTGCACCAAGGAAATGAGCTAGGAATTGACCAACGTCGTATCCTCTGGAAACGTGTAGTGGACTTGAACGACCGCGCCCTTCGTCATGTGACCGTTGGACTTGGTGGTCCTCTAAACGGTATTCCACGTGAGGATGGTTTTGATATTACCGTTGCTTCCGAAATCATGGCGATTCTTTGCTTGGCGACTGATATTGAAGATTTGAAACGCCGTTTGGCCAATATCGTTATCGGATATCGTTACGACCGTACACCAGTTTCTGTAGGTGATTTGCAGGTTGAGGGTGCTTTAGCATTGATTTTGAAAGATGCTATTAAGCCAAACTTGGTTCAGACAATTTACGGAACACCTGCCTTTGTACACGGTGGTCCATTTGCCAATATCGCTCATGGCTGTAACTCTGTCTTGGCAACTACAACAGCCCTTCACTTGGCTGATTACACAGTTACTGAAGCTGGTTTTGGTGCGGACCTTGGTGCTGAAAAATTCCTTGATATCAAGACACCAAACTTGCCAACTTCTCCAGATGCAGTAGTTATTGTCGCAACCCTTCGTGCCCTTAAGATGAATGGTGGTGTGGCTAAAGACGCTCTTACAGAGGAAAATGTGGAGGCAGTTCGTGCAGGTTTTGCCAACTTGAAACGCCATGTTGAAAATATCCGTAAATTTGGTGTACCTGCAGTTGTGGCTATTAACGAATTTATCTCTGATACAGAAGCTGAAATTGCAGCCTTGAAAGAACTTTGTGCCTCAATCGATGTACCAGTTGAGTTGGCAAGTGTCTGGGCTGATGGTGCAGAAGGTGGAGTAGCTCTTGCTGAAACTCTTGTCAAGACTATCGCTGAAAGCCCAGCTAACTATAAACGTTTGTATGACAATGACCTTTCTGTCCAAGAAAAGATTGAAAAGATTGTTACTGAAATCTATCGTGGTAGCAAAGTGAACTTTGAAAAGAAAGCTCAAACGCAAATCGCTCAAATCGTTCAAAACGGTTGGGACAAATTGCCAATCTGTATGGCTAAAACTCAATATAGTTTCTCAGACAATCCTAATGCACTTGGAGCACCTGAAAACTTTGAAATTACCATTCGTGAATTGGTGCCAAAATTAGGGGCAGGCTTTATCGTTGCCCTAACTGGTGATGTCATGACTATGCCAGGTCTTCCAAAACGACCAGCAGCCCTCAATATGGATGTTGAAAGCGATGGAACAGTATTGGGCTTGTTCTAGTATATTACAATTGACTTTAAATGAGTTTGGAAATAATATCCAAGCTCATTTTTTATCTAGATATAAGAAGTTGTCTTCCACACGTAACCAGTCTAGGTAAAGATATTTTCCTTGAATTCTGATATAATAGAAATATTGACTTCAAGAGTAAGGAAGAGAAGATGAACGCATTATTGAATGGAATGAATGACCGTCAGGCTGAGGCGGTGCAAACGACAGAAGGTCCCTTGTTAATCATGGCAGGGGCTGGTTCTGGAAAGACCCGAGTTTTGACCCACCGTATCGCTTATTTGATTGATGAAAAGCTGGTCAATCCGTGGAATATCTTGGCCATTACCTTTACCAACAAGGCTGCGCGTGAGATGAAAGAGCGTGCTTATAGCCTCAATCCAGTCACTCAGGACTGTCTGATTGCGACCTTCCACTCCATGTGTGTTCGTATTTTGCGTCGTGATGCGGATCATATTGGCTACAACCGCAATTTCACTATTGTAGATCCTGGGGAGCAGCGAACGCTCATGAAACGCATTCTCAAGCAGTTGAACTTGGATCCTAAAAAATGGAATGAACGAAGCATCTTAGGGACCATTTCCAATGCCAAGAATGACTTGATTGATGATGTGGCTTATGCTGCTCAAGCTGGAGATATGTACACGCAAATCGTGGCCCAGTGTTATACAACCTATCAGAAAGAGCTTCGTCAGTCAGAGTCGGTTGACTTTGATGATTTGATTATGCTGACCTTGCGTCTCTTTGATCAAAATCCTGATGTTTTGACCTATTACCAGCAAAAATTCCAATACATCCACGTTGATGAGTACCAAGATACCAACCATGCCCAGTACCAACTGGTCAAACTCTTGGCTTCACGCTTTAAAAATATCTGTGTGGTTGGGGATGCAGACCAGTCTATCTACGGTTGGCGTGGTGCTGATATGCAGAATATCTTGGACTTCGAAAAGGATTATCCCCAAGCCAAGGTTGTCTTGTTGGAGGAAAATTACCGCTCAACTAAAACCATTCTCCAAGCGGCCAACGAGGTCATTAAAAACAATAAAAACCGCCGTCCTAAGAATCTCTGGACCCAAAATGCGGATGGAGAACAAATTGTTTATTATCGCGCCAATGATGAGCTGGATGAGGCTGTATTTGTAGCCAGAACCATCGATGAACTTAGTCGCAGTCAAAACTTCCTTCACAAGGATTTTGCAGTTCTCTATCGTACTAACGCCCAGTCCCGTACTATTGAGGAAGCTCTGCTCAAGTCTAATATTCCTTATACCATGGTTGGAGGGACCAAATTCTACAGTCGTAAGGAAATTCGCGATATTATCGCTTACCTCAACCTCATTGCTAATTTGAGTGACAATATCAGTTTTGAGCGTATTATCAATGAGCCTAAACGTGGAATTGGCCCAGGTACTGTTGAAAAAATTCGTGATTTTGCCAATATGCAAAACATGTCTATGCTAGATGCTTCAGCAAATATCATGTTGTCAGGAATTAAGGGTAAGGCTGCCCAATCTATCTGGGATTTTGCTAATATGATTCTGGATCTGCGGGAGCAACTGGATCAATTAAGCATTACTGAGTTGGTTGAGGCCGTCCTAGAAAAAACTGGTTACGTAGATATTCTCAATGCCCAAGCGACCTTAGAAAGCAAGGCTCGGGTTGAAAACATCGAGGAGTTCCTTTCTGTTACGAAAAACTTTGATGACACCTCTGATGTGACAGAAGAAGAAACTGGTTTGGACAAACTGAGTTGTTTCTTAAATGATTTAGCCCTGATTGCGGATACAGATTCAGGTAGTCAGGAGACATCAGAAGTGACCTTGATGACCCTGCATGCTGCTAAAGGTCTCGAGTTTCCAGTTGTCTTTTTGATTGGGATGGAAGAAAATGTCTTTCCGCTTAGCCGTGCGGCTGAAGATCAAGATGAATTAGAAGAAGAACGCCGTCTGGCTTATGTAGGTATCACACGTGCAGAGAAAATTCTCTATCTGACCAATGCCAACTCACGCCTGCTTTTTGGTCGTACCAATTATAACCGTCCAACTCGTTTTATTAACGAAATCAGTTCAGACTTGCTTGAGTATCAAGGATTTGCTCGTCCAGCCAATACAAGCTTTAAGGCATCTTATAGCAGTGGTGGGGTTGCCTTCGGTCAAGGTATGAGTCTTGCCCAGGCCCTCCAAGACCGTAAACGCAGTGCTGCCCCAAAATCTATCCAGTCAAGTGGTCTCCCATTTGGTCAATTTACAGCTGGCGCAAAATCAACCTCTAGCGAGGCAAATTGGTCCATTGGAGACATTGCTCTCCACAAGAAATGGGGAGAGGGAACCGTTCTCGAAGTTTCAGGTAGCGGTGCTACACAGGAATTAAAAATAAATTTCCCAGAAGTAGGTTTGAAAAAACTTTTAGCCAGTGTAGCCCCAATTGAGAAAAAAATCTAATTTTTCATCCTTCTCACGAATAATAAAGTGAGGAGGATTTTTATGTACAGTATTTCATTCCAAGAAGATTCACTATTGCCAAGAGAAAGACTGGCTAAGGAAGGAGTAGAAGCGCTCAGTAACCAAGAGCTGCTAGCTATTTTACTCAGAACAGGTACACGTCAAGCTAGTGTTTTTGAAATTGCCCAGAAAGTCTTGAACAATCTTTCAAGCCTAACGGATTTAAAAAAAATGACCCTGCAGGAATTGCAGAGTCTATCTGGTATCGGTCGTGTTAAGGCAATAGAATTACAAGCTATGATTGAGCTGGGGCATCGTATTCACAAACATGAAACCCTTGAGATGGAAAGTATTCTCAGTAGTAAAAAGCTGGCCAAGAAGATGCAACAGGAATTGGGAGATAAAAAACAAGAGCACCTGGTGGCGCTCTATCTCAATACTCAAAATCAAATCATCCATCAACAGACTATTTTTATCGGCTCTGCCACTCGCAGTATCGCTGAACCGCGAGAGATTCTTCATTATGCCATCAAGCATATGGCGACCTCTCTGATCTTGGTTCACAATCATCCTTCAGGAGCAGTAGCTCCTAGTCGAAATGATGATCATGTTACTAAACTTGTTAAAGAAGCCTGCGATCTGATGGGGATTGTCCTCTTGGACCATTTGATTGTCTCTCACTCTGATTACTTTAGTTACCGTGAAAAGACAGATTTAATTTAAAGTTTATTAACGACATAGTCAAAGAGATTTTTATCCTTGGGACGATTTTCAAAAAGAAATTCTGGATGCCATTGGACACCGAGAAAGGCGACATCATTCGTACTCACGACAGCTTCAATGATACCATCCTTAGGATCATGAGCTGCAATCTTTAAGTTGGGAGCTAAATCCTTGATACTCTGGTGGTGGAAGGAGTTGATATGGGAGATTTCTCCATAGATTTCTCGAAGAATAGTATCAGGTTCTGTTACTAAACGTTGTGTTGTGTACTCGGCAGAACAATCTTGCCAGTGGTCTTCTATATCTTGATACAGAGTTCCACCCATAGCAACGTTAAAGAGTTGAGTACCGCGACAGATGGAGAAAATCGGCTTTTTCTGTTTAATAGCTTCCTTGATGAGAGCCAGTTCGAAGATATCTCTTTGAAGGTGGTAGTCATCGCTATCAATGGTTTTCGGTTCACCGTAGAATTTTGGGTCAACATTTTGCCCACCTGTCAAGATGAGCTTGTCAATCATACTGATATAGTGGCTAGCCATTTCTTGATCACCAATCGGTAGGATGATGGGAATCCCTCCAGCGTCTTTAACGCCTTCAACAAAACCTTTTGCTGCGTAGCTCATCATGATGTCATCATCTGGATGAGTTTTTTCGTTTCCTGTAATCCCAATAACTGGTTTTTTCATAAAATGATTTTCGCTTTCTAATCCTCTTTTCGCATGAAATAGAGGAGGGTTTGGAGTTCACTTGTCAAATCGACATACTGAACGACCACGTCTTTGGGTAAATGAAGATGGACAGGTGAAAAACTGAGGATTCCTTTCACGCCAGCATCCACCAAGAGATTAGCAACCTCTTGTGATTTAACGCTAGGAACTGTCAAGATAGCAGTTTTCACATCAGCATCTTTGATTTTATCCTTGATTTGAGAAATCCCGTAAATGGGAATCCCGTCAGGGGTTTGGGTACCGACTTCAGGATGATCATCTAGGTCAAAGGCCATGATGATTTTCATCTTGTTACGCTCGTGGAAGCGGTAGTGGAGAAGGGCATGGCCCATATTTCCAATTCCAACCAGCATGACATTGGTAATAGAGTTATCATTGAGCAAATCGGCAAAAAACGTCATTAGTTTTTTGACATCATAGCCAAAACCACGACGACCTAGTTCACCAAAATAGGAAAAATCCCGACGTACGGTCGCTGAATCAATTCCAATGGCCTCTGCAATTTGCTTAGAGTTGGCACGTTCAATCTTTTCTGCATGAAATCTCTTAAAAATTCGATAGTAGAGAGAGAGTCTTTTTGCTGTAGCTTTTGGAATAGCAGACTGTTTATCTTTCACAAAATCACAACCTTTCTATTCTTCTATTTTATATAAACATTGTGAAAAAATCAACAAAAATAAGAAAAAACTAAGAAAAATCTTAGTTTTGATGTAAAAATTCTGTATCTGATAGAAAACGGTAGAGATCTCCGACCAGACCTTGGTAAACTTCCTTCCCCTTAAAGGTCAAAGAAGTTACATAAAGTGTATCTGGTAGGGTTACACAGCCTGACAAAGCCAACATGAGAGCCTCATAATCTTCATACTTGAGAGTCCGCTCTACATGATAGCTATCCTTATAGGTTAGTTCAAACATATGGGACCTATCTCTCAGATTTTGTAAAGACACCACGTTCTACTAGACTATCCATGAGGAAATAGAATTTTTCCTGATGAATGTGGTGGTCTTCTGATTTGAAAATATCAACTAGACGAAGGCCAAACTTGTCAGTGATATTGATTTTAGCACCTGTAAGTTCCTTGTTAATGATGATTTTGAGTTGGAAGCCTTCACCGCTGTTTGGCACTTTTTCCAAAAGGCGAGTCAGTTCATAGTTCCCGACTTTTGTTTCAAAAAAAGTGTTGTCCTTGAGGGTGAATTTCTTAACAGAAGGGCTAAGAGTGTAGTCGTAACGACAATTTTTTAACTGAATGGTTTTTTCAAATGCCATATGGCTAACCTCCGATAATTTCTTTTAAGGTTTTTGCGAGGGTATGTAGGTCTTCAACAGTATTTTGTGGCGACAAACTGATACGAACGGATTCCTTCAAGCGTTCTGAATTTGCTCCGTACATGGCTTCAAGAACATGGCTGGATTGAACAACACCTGCCGTACAGGCTGAGCCAGTAGAGATTGAAATTCCAGCCAAATCTAGACGAAGGAGTAAGAGGTCATTTTTCTGGCCAGAAAATCCAATATTGAGAACATAAGGGAGATGGTGTTCGCCTCTATTCAAGTAATACCGAACCCCCTCAAGCTCTGCCAAAAAGACAGTTTCTAGATTTTGTACATGTTGAAAATGTTCTTCTTGCTTTTCTAAATTTTCTTTTAGGGCTGCAACCATGCCTACGATGGCAGCTAGATTCTCAGTTCCTGCTCGTTTTTTCTGTTCTTGGTCTCCGCCATGAAGATAGGAATCAAAGTCCATGCTTGATGCGTAGAGAAAGCCGATTCCCTTAGGACCATGGAACTTGTGGGCTGAAGCGGTGAGAAAATCAATGCCCAATTTTTCTGGATGAATAGGAATTTTACCGATTGCCTGAACTGCATCAACATGATAGGCAGCAGGATGTTGCTTGAGTATTTGGCCAATTTCAGCAATGGGAAGAAGGTTTCCTGTCTCATTATTGGCAAACATGGTAGAAACTAAAATTGTATCGTCACGTAAGGCCTCTTGAATTTGCTGGGCGGTGATTTCTTGATTTTCTGGCTGGATAATGGTTACTTCAAAACCAAGGTGTTGAACCAAGTAATCAATGGTTTCAAGGACAGCATGGTGCTCGATGGCAGTTGTGATGATATGTTTTCCTTGTTCTTGGTGACGAAGACAGTAGCCAATGATGGCAGTATTGTTGCCTTCAGTCCCACCAGAAGTGAAAAAGATATGTTGAGGTTTTGTCCCCAGTAACTGAGCTAGTTCCTGACGGGCTTCTCGCAAGAGTTTGCCAGCTTGACGACCATGCCCATGAATACTAGAAGGATTGCCATAAGTTTCTTGCATAACTTTGGTCATAGCTGAAATAGCAACCGCTGACATGGGAGTCGTTGCAGCATTGTCCAAATAAATCAAAGAATCACCTTATTTCTTTTTGTTGTAGGCAAAGAGTGGGCTGACTGGTTTTCTTTCGTGAATACGGACGATAGCATCACCAATTAACTCACTAGCAGTGATGTAGCATACGTTTTTAGGAGTTTTTTCTTTTGTTGCTACTGAATCAGTCACAAGAATTTCTTTAATCTTAGTATTGTCAAGAAGTTCAGCAGCGCCTTCGACGAAGAGACCGTGGCTAGAAACAGCATAAATTTCTGTAGCCCCTTCATGTTCAACGATTTTAGCTGCTTCAGAGAAGGTACGTCCTGTATTTAAAATGTCATCAATCAAGATGGCTTTTTTACCTTCAACATCACCGATGATATAGCCTTCGTTGCGAGTTGCATCGTCTTGAGGGTAGTCGATAATGGCGATAGGAGCATCAAGATATTCAGCCAAGCTACGAGCACGTTTCACCCCTGAATTTTTAGGGCTAACGACAACAACATCTGAACCTCTTAATCCTTTATCACAGTAGTGTTTAGCAAAGAGAGGGACAGTGTAGAGATTATCGACAGGAATATCAAAGAAACCTTGTACTTGAACTGCGTGTAAGTCGAGGGTAAGGACACGATCTACACCAGCTTTAACCAGCATGTTAGCAACTAGTTTAGCTGTTAGTGGTTCTCTAGATGATGCAATTCTATCTTGGCGTGCATAGCCAAAATACGGAAGTACAACGTTGATACTGTGGGCACTTGCACGCACACAAGCATCAACCATGATTAATAATTCCATTAGGTGGTTGTTAACTGGGAAACTTGTTGATTGGATGATGTAAACATCATAACCACGGACACTCTCTTCGATATTAACTTGGATTTCTCCATCAGAAAATTGACGTGATGACAGTTTTCCAAGTGGAATACCGACAGCATCCGCAATTTTTTGTGCAATCTCTTGGTTAGAGTTGAGTGCGAAAAGTTTCATGTTTTTTATATCTGACATTATAGACCGTCCTCTGTAAACTTAATGAAGCCAAGTCATTTCTGTTTAGCATATATTAACTTGGATTCGAGTATTTTTGTCTTTTCTATTTTACCAAAAAATGGAGATTATTTCAGCTATTTTTCATGCTTTTAACAAATCGAACCAATTTTGAAGGAGCTTTTTGATAAGCAATCTGATTTTCCTCTAAAAATTGTTGGAAATCCTGTTTCCCTTGCTCGTGATTTTCCACTTCAAGCTCCAACTCGTAATCTGTCATATCAAAGTACTGACTTTCATCCAGCGCCATGAGACCGATAGCTGTTTCCATTTCATAGCGAAGCGTTGTGAGACAACCAAGTACTTGCCATTTTTTACTTTGTATCCCATGTTTTGCTAATTCATCTAGCACAGGCCCTTGAGGAAGCTCTTCCTTAGCCAGAAAATCTTCAGCATCCTTTAGTTGTAATTTTTGATTGTATTCCATGTTTCCAATACTTTGTGGGACTTTGAGTGTCAATTCTGCCCAGTCTTCAAAAGTTCGAATGCGCATAGCGACTTTCTTTTCTCGTAGTTTAAAATCAGGCGTGTCCATGTAGTAATTTTTTTGAAGAACAGGTGTAACACTAGTGAACTGGTCTTTTAGACGATCATATTCATCTTTTTTCAATAGTGTTTTCAATTCAATTTCTAAATGTTTCATTTTTCTTACCTTTTCTTTATCTATGAAAGCGGATTATATGATATAATAGCTTTGTATTTATTGTATATGAATCTGGAGAAAAAATCAAAGATATTTTTGAAGGATAATATGAGAACAAGGGAGAATATATGACCTTAGAATGGGAAGAATTTCTAGATCCTTACATTCAAGCTGTTGGTGAGTTAAAGATTAAACTACGTGGTATTCGTAAGCAATATCGCAAGCAAAATAAGCATTCTCCGATTGAGTTTGTGACTGGTCGGGTCAAGCCAATTGAGAGTATCAAGGAGAAAATGGCTCGACGTGGTATTACTTATGCGACCTTGGAACACGATTTGCAGGATATTGCTGGCTTACGTGTGATGGTTCAGTTTGTAGATGATGTCCAAGAAGTTGTAGCTATTTTGCGCAAGCGTCAGGATATGCGGATTATACAGGAGCGAGATTATATTACTCATCGAAAGGCTTCAGGCTATCGTTCTTATCATGTGGTAGTAGAATATATGGTTGACACCATCAATGGAGCCAAGACCATTTTGGCAGAAATTCAAATACGTACCTTGGCCATGAATTTCTGGGCAACAATAGAACATTCTCTCAACTACAAGTACCAAGGGGATTTCCCAGAGGAGATTAAGAAGCGACTGGAAATTACTGCCAAGATTGCCCATCAGTTGGATGAAGAAATGGGAAAAATTCGTGATAATATCCAGGAAGCTCAGGCACTTTTTGATCCTTTGAGTAGAAAATTAAATGACGGTGTAGGAAACAGTGACGATACAGATGAAGAATACAGGTAAACGAATTGACCTGATAGCCAATAGAAACCCACAGAGTCAAAGGGTTTTGTATGAATTGCGAGATCGTTTGAAGAGAAATCAGTTTATAATCAATGATACCAGTCCAGATATCGTTATTTCCATTGGTGGGGATGGCATGCTCTTGTCGGCCTTTCATAAGTATGAAAACCAGCTTGATAAGGTACGCTTTATCGGTGTTCATACGGGACATTTGGGCTTTTATACGGACTATCGTGATTTTGAGTTGGACAAGCTAGTGACTAATTTGCAACTTGATACGGGAGCTAAGATATCTTATCCTGTCTTGAATGTGAAGGTCTTTCTTGAAAATGGTGAAGTCAAGATTTTTAGAGCACTAAATGAAGCAAGCATCCGTAGATCGGACCGAACAATGGTAGCAGATGTTGTGATTAACGGCGTTCCCTTTGAACGTTTTCGTGGAGACGGCCTAACAGTTTCGACACCGACTGGTAGTACAGCCTACAACAAGTCTCTTGGCGGTGCTGTTTTACACCCTACCATTGAAGCTCTTCAGTTGACGGAAATTGCCAGCCTTAATAATCGTGTCTATCGAACGCTAGGTTCGTCTATTATTGTTCCTAAGAAGGATAAGATTGAACTCATTCCGACGAGAAACGATTACCATACCATTTCCGTTGACAATAGCGTTTATTCCTTCCGCAATATTGGGCGTATTGAGTATCAAATCGATCATCATAAGATTCACTTTGTCGCATCACCTAGTCATACCAGTTTTTGGAACCGTGTTAAGGATGCTTTCATCGGCGAGGTGGATGAATGAGGTTTGAATTTATCGCAGATGAGCATGTCAAGGTTAAGACCTTTTTGAAAAAGCACGAGGTTTCTAAGGGACTTTTGGCCAAGATTAAGTTTCGAGGCGGAGCTATTCTGGTCAATGACCAACCGCAACATGCAACCTATCTATTGGATATTGGGGACCGAGTGATTATTGATATTCCCGCCGAGGAAGGCTTTGAAACTCTGGAAGCTATTGAGCGCCCTCTGGATATTCTCTATGAGGATGATCATTTTCTAGTCTTGAATAAACCCTATGGAGTGGCTTCTATTCCTAGTGTCAATCATTCCAATACCATTGCTAATTTTATCAAGGGTTACTACGTCAAGCAAGACTATGAAAATCAGCAGGTTCACATTGTGACTAGGCTTGACCGAGACACTTCTGGTTTGATGCTTTTTGCTAAGCATGGCTACGCTCATGCACGATTAGACAAGCAGTTGCAGAAAAAGTCTATTGAGAAGCGCTACTTTGCTTTGGTTAAGGGAGATGGACACTTGGAGCCAGAGGGAGAAATTATTGCCCCAATTGCGCGTGATGAAGACTCCATTATCACTAGGCGAGTGGCTAAAGGTGGAAAGTATGCCCATACATCATATAAGATTGTAGCATCTTATGGCAATATTCACCTGGTCGATATTCGCCTGCATACTGGTCGAACCCACCAAATCCGAGTCCACTTTTCTCATATTGGTTTTCCTTTGTTGGGAGATGACTTGTATGGTGGTAGTCTGGATGACGGCATCCAACGGCAGGCTCTGCATTGCCATTATCTATCCTTCTATCATCCATTTTTAGAGCAAGACTTGCAGTTAGAAAGTCCCTTGCCGGATGATTTTAGTAATCTTATTACTCAGTTATCAACTAATACTCTATAAAAAACTAATTCAGAGTATAATTTATTTTTTAAAGGAGAAAACTCATGGAAGTTTTTGAAAGTCTCAAAGCCAACCTAGTTGGCAAAAATGCTCGTATCGTTCTCCCTGAAGGGGAAGAGCCTCGTATTCTTCAAGCAACTAAACGCTTGGTAAAAGAAACAGAAGTAATTCCTGTTTTGCTGGGAAATCCTGAAAAAATTAAAATTTATCTTGAAATCGAAGGTATCGAGGACGGTTATGAAGTCATCGACCCTCAACACTACGATAAATTTGACGAAATGGTTGCTGCTTTAGTGGAGCGTCGTAAGGGCAAAATGTCTGAAGAAGATGCACGCAAGGTTTTGGTTGAAGATGTCAACTACTTTGGTGTGATGTTGGTTTACTTGGGCTTAGTTGATGGAATGGTATCAGGTGCGATTCACTCAACAGCTTCAACAGTTCGTCCAGCACTTCAAATCATCAAAACACGTCCGAATGTATCTCGTACTTCAGGCGCCTTCCTCATGGTTCGTGGTTCTGAACGTTATCTATTTGGAGACTGCGCTATCAATATCAATCCAGATGCAGAAGCCTTGGCTGAAATTGCTATTAATTCAGCAATCACAGCTAAGATGTTTGGTATCGAGCCTAAAATTGCTATGCTAAGCTATTCTACTAAAGGTTCTGGGTTTGGTGAAAGCGTTGATAAGGTAGTAGAAGCAACTAAAATTGCTCACGACTTGCGTCCTGACCTTGAAATCGATGGTGAGTTGCAATTTGATGCGGCCTTTGTTCCAGAAACTGCAGCTCTGAAAGCTCCTGGAAGTACGGTAGCTGGTCAAGCAAATGTCTTCATCTTCCCAGGTATCGAAGCAGGAAATATCGGCTACAAGATGGCCGAACGTCTCGGTGGCTTTGCAGCTGTAGGACCTGTTTTGCAAGGTTTGAACAAGCCAGTTAACGACCTTTCTCGTGGATGTAATGCAGATGATGTTTACAAGTTGACCCTTATCACAGCAGCCCAAGCTGTTCATCAATAAGATTTAGTCCTCTTTCCTTTGGGAAGAGGCTTTTTATACTCAATGAAAATCAAAGAGCAAACTAGGAGCCGCAGACTGCTCAAAGCACTGCTTTGAGGTTGTAGATAAGACTGACGAAGTCAGTTACATATATAATCCAAGGCGACGTTGACGTGGTTTGAAGAGATTTTCGAAGAGTATTAATACAAGGAAAAGGACAGTTAGAATCTTCTGTGTTATACTAGAGATATGTTAGATTTGAAAGAATACGGTATCGTCATGTGGCCAGAGGAGAAGATCATTTCTTTTCGTGAAAAACTCCTTGCTTGGTATGATGAAAACAAACGAGATTTACCTTGGAGGAGAAGTAAAAATCCTTATCATATCTGGGTGTCTGAAATTATGCTCCAGCAGACCAGAGTTGATACAGTTATCCCTTACTACGAACGATTCTTGAACTGGTTTCCAACAGTCGAAAGTCTGGCAAATGCGCCTGAGGAAAGTTTGTTGAAGGCTTGGGAGGGCTTGGGATATTATTCTCGAGTACGCAATATGCAGGCTGCGGCTCAGCAGATTATGACTGACTTTGGTGGCCAATTTCCAAACACCTATGAAGGAATTTCTAGTTTGAAAGGAATTGGTCCTTACACTGCAGGCGCCATTTCCAGTATTGCTTTTAATTTGCCTGAGCCAGCTGTAGATGGTAATGTTATGCGAGTGCTGGCCCGTCTGTTCGAAGTCAACCATGATATTGGGATTCCAAGTAATCGCAAAATTTTTCAGGCAATGATGGAAATCCTGATTGACCCAGAAAAGCCTGGTGACTTTAATCAAGCCTTGATGGACTTAGGTTCAGATATTGAGGCTCCTGTAAATCCCAGACCAGAAGAAAGCCCAGTTAAGGACTTTAGTGCGGCATATCAGCATGGAACCATGGACCGTTATCCAATCAAGGCTCCAAAGAAAAAGCCTGTTCCTATTTATCTTAAAGCCTTGGTGGTCAAAAATACTCAAGGACAATTTTTACTTGAAAAAAATGCAAGCGAAAAGCTATTGGCTGGTTTTTGGCATTTCCCCTTGATAGAAGTTGATAACTTTTCGCAAGAAGAGCAGTTTGACCTCTTTCATCAGGTTGCAGAAGAAAGTGTGAACTTTGGCCCAAGCCCCGAGGAGAGTTTCCAGCAAGACTATGACTTAGAAGTTGATTGGCTTGATGTTTGTTTTGAGACTGTCAAGCATATCTTTAGCCATCGTAAATGGCATGTTCAAATTGTAGCAGGCCAGGTGAGTGATTCCCATGATTTTTCAGATAGGGAGGTTCGCTGGCTTTCACCAGAAGAGTTTAAGAATTACCCACTTGCCAAACCCCAACAAAAAATCTGGCAGGCTTATGCACAAGCGAACTTAGACAGTAGCAAAGACTAGCTATTGTGTTTTCTTGTTATTTTTTTGATATAATAGTAGAGAAAAAGGTGAACAAATGAAAAAAATATTAATTGTAGATGATGAAAAACCAATCTCGGATATTATCAAGTTTAATATGACCAAGGAAGGTTACGAGGTTGTAACTGCTTTTAATGGTCGTGAAGCACTAGAGCAATATGAAGCAGAGCAGCCAGATATTATTATTCTGGACTTGATGCTTCCCGAAATTGATGGTTTAGAAGTTGCTAAGACTATTCGTAAGACCAGTAGTGTTCCTATTATCATGCTGTCAGCTAAGGATAGCGAATTTGATAAGGTTATCGGTTTAGAGCTTGGGGCCGATGACTATGTCACAAAACCCTTCTCAAATCGTGAGTTGCAGGCGCGTGTCAAAGCCCTTCTTCGTCGTACGGACTTGGCTTCTGTAGATAACCAAGAGTCTGATGAAAAGAAAACTCAGCCCTTGCAAATTGGGGACTTGGAGATTGTGCCAGATGCTTATGTAGCTAAAAAATACGGTGAAGAACTAGACTTAACTCACCGTGAATTTGAACTTTTGTATCACTTGGCGTCTCATATCGGTCAAGTCATTACGCGTGAACACTTGCTTGAAACGGTTTGGGGGTATGATTATTTCGGAGATGTTCGGACTGTTGATGTAACTATCAGACGTTTGCGTGAGAAGATTGAAGATACACCAAGTCGTCCAGAGTATATCCTAACACGTCGTGGTGTTGGTTATTATATGAGAAATAATGATTAAACTAATTAAAGACACAGTTTTAACCAGTGATTTTATCTTTATCCTCATTCTACTTGGCTTTATTTTAGTCGTGACCTTGCTTTTACTAGAAAATCGTAGGGATAATATTCGGTTGAAGCAAATCAATCAAAAGGTAAAAGACCTGATTGCAGGAGATTATTCTCAGGTATTGGATATGCAGGGAAGCTCTGAAATCACCAATATTACCAATAATCTCAATGATTTATCAGAAGTAATTCGTTTAACCCAAGAAAATCTGGAACAAGAGAGTAAACGATTGCATAGTATCCTCTCATACATGACTGACGGAGTCCTTGCGACCAATCGACGTGGCAAGATTACCATGATTAATGACATGGCTAAGAAACAGCTAGGTGTTCAAAAAGAAGATGTTCTCAACAAAAGTATCCTTGAATTGCTAAAGATTGAAGATGAATATGAACTTCGTGATTTGATTACCCAAGTTCCTGAACTCATGATTGATTCTCAGGATGCCAATGGTGAATATCTGAGCCTTCGTGTACGTTTTGCCTTAGTCCGTCGCGAGTCTGGCTTTATTTCTGGTCTAGTTGCCGTTTTACACGATACGACAGAGCAGGAGAAGGAAGAACGGGAACGGAGACTCTTTGTTTCCAACGTTAGTCATGAGTTAAGGACGCCTCTGACTAGCGTAAAATCCTATCTTGAAGCCTTGGATGAGGGAGCCTTGTCGGAACCTGTTGCACCAGACTTTATCAAGGTGTCTCTAGACGAAACTAACCGTATGATGCGGATGGTGACAGACCTTCTTCATCTTTCACGAATTGATAATGCAACCAGCCACCTGGATGTGGAATTGATTAATTTTACTGCCTTTATAACCTTTATTCTCAACCGTTTTGATCAGATAAGAGGGCAGGATGAAGAGAAGAAATACGAACTGGTGAGAGATTATCCAATTACTTCAGTTTGGATTGAGATTGATACAGATAAGATGACACAGGTGATTGATAATATTCTCAACAATGCCATCAAGTATTCGCCAGATGGTGGGAAAATCACAGTGACCATGAAGACAACTGATGATCAGATGATTTTATCCATCTCAGACCAAGGATTGGGTATTCCTAAGCAGGATTTACCACGTATCTTTGACCGTTTCTACCGTGTGGATCGTGCTAGAAGTCGTGCCCAAGGAGGTACTGGTTTAGGACTAGCTATTGCTAAAGAGATTATCAAACAACATGATGGCTTTATTTGGGCCAAGAGTGAATATGGTAAGGGATCGACCTTCACCATTGTGCTCCCTTATGATAAGGATGCAGTGAAAGAAGAAGTATGGGAGGACGAAGTAGAAGACTAGAATGAGTGAAATAGGCTTTAAATACAGTATTTTAGCATCAGGTTCCAGTGGAAATTCCTTTTATCTGGAAACCCCAAAAAAGAAGCTTTTAGTGGATGCAGGTTTGTCGGGCAAGAAAATTACCAGCCTACTTGCTGAAATTAATCGCAAACCAGAAGACTTGGACGCCATCTTGATTACCCATGAGCATTCAGACCATATCCATGGAGTTGGTGTGTTGGCTCGCAAGTATGGTATGGATCTTTATGCCAATGAAAAAACTTGGCAAGCTATGGAAAATAGTAAGTATCTTGGCAAGGTGGATTCTTCTCAAAAGCATATCTTTGAAATGGGCAAAACCAAAACTTTTGGAGATATCGACATCGAGAGTTTTGGTGTAAGCCATGATGCAGTCGCACCGCAGTTCTATCGTTTTATGAAAGACGATAAAAGTTTTGTCCTTTTGACAGATACAGGTTATGTTAGTGACCGTATGGCAGGGATTGTCGAAAATGCGGACGGCTATCTTATCGAGTCCAATCATGATGTAGAAATTTTGCGAGCAGGTTCTTACGCTTGGCGACTTAAACAACGAATCCTATCGGATCTAGGTCACCTTTCTAACGAGGACGGTGCTGAAGCTATGATTCGTACCTTGGGAAATCGCACTAAGAAGATCTATCTTGGACATTTGTCCAAGGAAAACAATATCAAGGAGCTAGCTCACATGACCATGGTCAACCAGCTAGCACAAGCTGATCTGGGAGTCGGAGTAGACTTTAAGGTTTATGATACCTCACCAGATACCGCAACACCATTGACAGATATATAAAAAAGAAGGCGAGTGCCTTCTTTTTTATATCTTTTACAATCCTGCGAAATCTTTGATTTCTTGTGCTGACATTGAAGAATCGCAACGGACATTGATTTGTCCATCTGCAATGTGAACGAAGCCTGGTACAGTTGGAATTCCATAGCGTGAGCGGAATGCTTGTAACTCATTGAGTTGGCTTGCTTCTTCACTATTGATGAAGTAGATGTGAGCTTTAGTTTCAGCTACGACACCTGCCAAGGTACCAGCAAATTTACGGCAGTAAGGGCAAGTTTTGCGACCGATAAAGAAGGTTGCAGTTTCTTTTTTATCAAGAGCTTCTTGCGCACGCGCAACTGTAGTGACTTCAAGGTCTTTGATATTATCTAAAAATTGTTCCATGAGATTACCTCGCTTTCATTGATAAGTCTAGTATGCCATAAAGTTTCTAAAATTGCTTAGATTTGATACGAAAAAAAGATGAGATTGGTTTGTCTCATCTTTTATAGGATTTTATTTTACAAAAGCATTGATTTCTGCTTCAATGTTAGCAATCTTAGCTTGTGATTCTTCGTTGGTTTCACCTACAACTGCAATGTAGAACTTGATTTTTGGTTCTGTCCCTGAAGGGCGAACGGCAATCCATGAACCGTCAGCAAGTGTGTATTTCAACACATCACTTGGAGGAGTTGTCAAGTTTGTAACAGTTCCGTCAGCAGCAGTAGCAGTTTGAGCCTTGAAGTCTTCTACGACAGTGATAGCTGTTGCATTCCATTCTTTCGGAGCATTATTACGGAATTTAGCCATAATTGCTTTGATTTGTTCAGCACCATCAACACCAGAAAGAGTTACAGAGATAGTCTTTTCTGCGTAGTAGCCGTATTCTTTATAGATTTCTTCGATACCGTCAGCAAGTGTCAAACCACGTGAACGGTAGTAGGCAGCAAGTTCAGCCACGACTAGAACAGCTTGGATAGCGTCTTTATCACGTACGAATGGTTTGATCAAGTAACCGAAGCTTTCTTCAAATCCCATCATGTAAGTGTGATTGTGTTTTTCTTCGAATTCTTGGATTTTTTCAGCGATGAATTTGAAACCAGTCAAGACGTTGAACATAGTTGCGCCGTAGCTTTCAGCAATCTTCGTTACCAAGTCAGTTGATACGATAGATTTACATAGGGCTGCATTTTCAGGAAGAGTTCCAGCGTTTTTGTGGGCTTCCAAGATATATTTAGCCATGATAGCACCGATTTGGTTACCTGAAAGGTTGAGGTAGCTACCATCTTTTTGAAGGACTTCAACACCAACACGGTCAGCATCAGGGTCGGTTGCGACAAGAACATCTGCACCAACTTGACGACCAAGTTCTTCAGCAAGGGCAAAGGCTGCTTGGCTTTCTGGGTTAGGAGATTTTACAGTTGAGAAGTCAGGGTCAGCAGTTGCTTGCGCTTCAACGACTTGAACAGAGTCAAATCCTGCTTGGGCAAGAGCACGACGAGCCAACATTTCACCAGTACCATGAAGTGGTGTGTAGACAATCTTCATGTCTTTACCGAATTCTTCAATCAAGGCTGGGTTGATGTTTACGTCCTTAACTTCTTTGAGGTATTCAACATCGACAGCTTCGCCGATGACTTCAATCAAGCCAGAAGCTTTTTCAGCTTCCACATCAGCAACTTCAACTGCAAATGGGTTTTCGATAGCACGGATATAAGTAGTCAACGCGTCCGCATCGTGTGGAGGCATTTGTCCACCGTCTTCACCGTAAACCTTGTAACCGTTAAATGGAGCAGGGTTGTGGCTGGCTGTGACCATGATACCCGCGAAACAGTTGAGGTGACGAACTGCAAATGATAGTTCTGGAGTTGGACGAAGGCTTTCAAAAACGTAAGATTTGATACCGTGTTTAGCAAGAACTGCCGCAGATTCAAAGGCAAACTCAGGTGAGAAGTGACGGCTATCGTAGGCAATTGCTACACCACGTTCTTTTTCGTTTCCACCTTTTGACTCGATCAAACGAGCCAATCCTTCAGTAGCTTGGCGAACTACGTAGATGTTGATGCGGTTTGTACCAGCACCAATCAAGCCACGCATGCCTGCAGTACCAAATTCAAGATTTGTATAGAAGGCATCTTCCTTTGTTTTTTCATCCATATTTTCCAAATCTTGACGAAGGTAGTCAGGAAGCTCCGCAAAATCAACCCATTTCTGGTAATTTTCTTGGTAAGACATTAAAATTCTCCTTTTTGTAAATTGTTTTAATCGTTTACATTATAGCATTTTTTGAAATTTTAGTAAAACCTTAGCATAATTTTCAGAAAAGAGCTAACTAGGCTTGATATATCAAGTCTTGAATGCCTTAGAGAAACATGCTATACTACTTGTATGATTATTTTACAAGCTAATAAAATTGAACGATCTTTTGCAGGAGAAGTTCTTTTTGATAATATCAATCTGCAGGTTGATGAACGAGACCGGATTGCCCTCGTTGGGAAAAATGGAGCAGGTAAGTCTACTCTTTTGAAGATTTTGGTTGGAGAAGAGGAGCCAACTAGTGGAGAAATCAATAAGAAAAAAGATATTTCTCTGTCTTATCTAGCCCAAGATAGCCGTTTTGAGTCTGAAAATACCATCTACGATGAAATGCTTCATGTTTTTGATGACTTACGTCGGACGGAGAAACAACTTCGTCAGATGGAGTTGGAGATGGGTGAAAAATCTGGTGAAGATTTGGATAAACTGATGTCAGATTACGATCGCCTATCTGAGAATTTTCGTCAAGCAGGTGGCTTTACCTATGAAGCTGATATTCGAGCGATTTTAAATGGATTCAAGTTTGACGAATCTATGTGGCAGATGAAAATTGCCGAGCTTTCTGGTGGTCAAAATACTCGTTTGGCACTTGCCAAAATGCTACTTGAAAAGCCCAATCTCTTGGTCTTGGACGAGCCAACCAACCACTTGGATATCGAAACCATTGCCTGGCTAGAGAATTACTTGGTAAATTATAGCGGTGCCCTCATTATCGTCAGCCACGACCGTTATTTCTTGGACAAGGTTGCGACAATTACGCTGGATTTGACCAAGCATTCCTTGGATCGCTATGTGGGCAATTACTCTCGCTTTGTCGAGCTGAAGGAGCAAAAACTAGCTACTGAGGCAAAAAACTATGAAAAGCAACAGAAGGAAATCGCAGCTCTGGAAGATTTTGTCAATCGCAATTTAGTCCGAGCCTCAACGACTAAACGTGCCCAATCCCGTCGTAAACAACTGGAAAAAATGGACCGATTAGACAAGCCTGAAGCTGGCAAGAAATCAGCCAATATGACCTTCCAGTCTGAAAAAACGTCGGGCAATGTTGTAGTAACTGTTGAAGATGCGGCTATTGGCTATGACGGCGAAATATTGTCAGAGCCTATTAACCTAGACCTCCGTAAGATGAATGCTGTCGCTATTGTTGGTCCCAATGGTATTGGGAAATCAACCTTTATCAAGTCTATTGTGGACCAGATTCCTTTTATCAAGGGTGAAAAGCGCTTTGGCGCCAATGTTGAGGTTGGTTACTATGACCAAACCCAAAGCAAGCTGACACCAAGTAATACTGTACTGGATGAACTCTGGAATGATTTCAAACTGACACCTGAAGTTGAAATCCGCAATCGTCTAGGTGCTTTCCTTTTCTCAGGAGATGATGTTAAAAAATCAGTAGGCATGCTGTCTGGAGGCGAGAAAGCTCGTTTGCTTTTGGCTAAATTATCTATGGAAAACAACAACTTCCTGATTCTTGACGAGCCGACCAACCATTTGGATATTGATAGCAAGGAAGTGTTGGAAAATGCCTTGATTGACTTTGATGGGACCTTGCTCTTTGTCAGTCATGACCGTTACTTTATCAATCGTGTGGCAACTCATGTTCTAGAATTGTCTGAGAATGGCTCGACTCTTTACCTGGGAGATTACGACTACTATGTTGAGAAGAAAGCAGAAGTAGAAATGACTCAGGCTGAGGAAACTTCAACCAGCAATCAAGCAAAAGAAGTAAGTCCAGTTAATGACTATCAAGCTCAGAAAGAAAGTCAAAAAGAAGTCCGCAAGCTCATGCGACAAATCGAAAATTTAGAAGCTGAAATCGAAGAGTTAGAAAGTCAAAGTCAAACCATTTCTGAACAAATGTTGGAAACCAACGATGCAGGTAAACTCATGGAATTGCAGGTTGAGCTGGACAAAATCAGCCACCGTCAGGAAGAAGCTATGCTTGAGTGGGAAGAATTATCAGAGCAGGTGTAAAGATGGAAAATCTAGGAAAAGTATTTCGTGAATTTCGGACAAGTGGAAATTATTCTTTAAAGGAGGCGGCAGGCGACTCCTGTTCAACTTCTCAGTTATCTCGCTTTGAGCTTGGGGAGTCTGACCTAGCAGTCTCACGTTTCTTTGAGCTTTTGGATAACATTCATGTAACAATCGAAAATTTCATGGACAAGGCAAGGAATTTTCATAATCATGAACATGTTGCCATGATGGGACAAATTGTTCCCCTTTACTATTCAAATGATATTGCAGGTTTTCAAAAGCTTCAAAGAGAACAACTTGAAAAGGCTAAGAGTTCGACAAATCCCCTCTATTTTGAGCTGAACTGGATTTTGTTGCAAGGTCTGATTTGTCAAAGAGATTCGAGTTATGATATGAAGCAGGATGATTTGGATAAGGTAGCAGATTATCTTTTCAAAACAGAAGAATGGACCATGTATGAATTGATTCTTTTCGGGAACCTCTATAGTTTCTACGATGTGGACTATGTCACACGGATTGGTAGAGAAGTTATGGAGAGGGAAGAATTTTACCAAGAGATTGGACGCCATAAGAGATTGGTTTTGATTTTGGCCCTTAATTGTTACCAGCATTGTTTAGAGCATGATTCTTTTGATAATGCAAGCTATTTTGAGACTTATACAGAGAAGATTATTGGTAAAGGTATTAAGCTTTATGAGCGTAATATTTTCCATTATCTAAAAGGCTTTGATTTGTACCAAAAAGGACAGTGTAAAGAAGGTTGTAGCCAAATGCAAGAGGCCATGCATATTTTTGACGTGTTAGGTCTTCCTGAGCAAGTAGCCTACTATCAGGAACACTATGAAAAATTTGTCAAAGATTAATTTTCCCAAATAAGGGAAAAAATAAAAAGCTCCTTTCGGTTTTGATACAATAGTTTCAAAATTTGAGAGGAGTTTTTATATGAATCGCTATGCAGTAAAGTTGATTAGCCGTGGAGCTGTTAACAAGATAGGGAATATGCTCTATGATTATGGAAATAGTGTCTGGTTGGCTTCCATGGGGACTATCGGACAGACTGTTTTAGGAATGTATCAGATTTCTGAACTCGTTACATCTATTCTCATCAATCCCTTTGGTGGAGTTATTTCAGACCGTTTTTCTCGTCGTAAGATTTTAATGGCGGCAGACCTTGTTTGTGGGATTCTTTGTCTAGCTATTTCTTTTATAAGGAATGACAGCTGGATGATTGGAGCTTTGATTGGGGCTAATATTGTGCAAGCTATTGCTTTTGCATTTTCTAGACCTGCAAATAAGGCCATTATCACAGAATTGGTAGAGAAGGATGAACTGGTCCTCTACAATTCTCGTTTGGAATTGGTGATGCAGGTTGTCAGTGTGAGTTCTCCTGTACTCTCTTTTCTGGTTTTACAATTCGCAAGTCTTCGCATTACCTTGGTATTAGATGCCCTTAGTTTTTTTCTCGCTTTTGGCTTGGTAGCCTTGCTTCCAAAGAAAGAAGGGAAGACTTTGGGTGAGAAGAAACTCACATTTAAAGTTATTTTTTCTGATATTAAGGAGGGAGTTCACTATATTGTCAAGCAAAAGGAAATCTTCTTTTTACTAGTCATGGCTTCAAGTGTCAATTTTTTCTTTGCAGCCTTTAATTATCTTCTTCCCTTTTCAAATCAGCTATATGGAGTACAAGGTTCCTATGCCACTATTTTGACAATGGGGGCTATCGGATCTATTGTTGGGGCTTTGCTAGCTAATAAGATTAAAGCCAGTATGGAAATGCTTTTGTTGTTATTAGCTCTGACTGGACTTGGGGTGATGATAATGGGATTTACCCTCCCCTCCTATCTCGCTTTTTCAGGGAATTTCATTTGTGAACTATTTATGACGATGTTCAATATTCATTTTTTTACTCAAGTACAAACCAAGGTTGATGGTGAATATCTGGGCAGAGTCCTTAGTTCGATTTATACCCTAGCTATACTATTTATGCCTATAGCAACAGGTTTAATGACCTTGCTTCCAAGTGTCCATCTTTATTCTTTCTTGATTATAGGACTAGGAGTTGTCATCTTATCCTTCTTAGCTCTAGGCTATGTTCGAACTCATTTTAAAAAAGAGATATAAGTCTGTTTGACTTTTAAAAATAATTCCAATCTAAGTGTTTTTTCCGCCCTTCTCGTTTGTGAGGAGGGCTTAGTTTATGGTAAAATGGTCTTATGAATAAAAGAATGAATGAGTTAGTCGCCTTGCTCAATCGCTATGCGACCGAGTACTATACCAGCGACAATCCGTCGGTTTCAGACAGTGAGTATGACCACCTTTACCGTGAGTTGGTCGAGTTGGAAGCTGCCTATCCAGATCAAGTATTAGCAGATAGTCCGACCCATCGTGTTGGTGGCAAGGTTTTAGATGGTTTTGAAAAATACAGTCATCAGTATCCTCTTTATAGTTTGCAGGATGCTTTTTCACGTGAGGAGCTTGATGCTTTTGATGCGCGTGTTCGTAAGGAAGTGGCCCATCCGACCTATATTTGTGAGCTGAAAATCGATGGCTTATCTATCTCGCTTACTTATGAAAAGGGGATTCTAGTTGCAGGTGCAACGCGTGGAGATGGTTCTATTGGGGAGAACATCACGGAAAATCTTAAGCGCGTTAAGGACATTCCTTTGACCTTGCCAGAAGAGCTAGATATCACAGTTCGTGGGGAATGTTACATGCCACGCGCTTCTTTTGACCAGGTTAATCAAACTCGCCAAGAAAATGGAGAGCCTGAATTTGCCAATCCTCGTAATGCGGCAGCAGGAACATTGCGTCAGCTGGATACAGCAGTAGTTGCCAAGCGAAATCTTGCTACATTTCTTTATCAAGAAGCCAGCCCTTCAACTCGTGACAGCCAAGAAAAGGTTTTGAAGCACCTAGAACAGCTTGGTTTTGTAGTTAATCCTAAGCGAATTTTGGCTGAAAATATGGATGAGATTTGGCATTTTATCCAAGAAGTAGGACAAGAACGGGACAATCTGCCTTATGATATCGATGGGGTGGTGATTAAGGTCAATGAGCTAGCAGGTCAAGAAGAACTTGGTTTTACCGTTAAAGCACCAAAGTGGGCAGTAGCCTACAAGTTTCCTGCTGAGGAAAAAGAAGCCCAACTCCTTTCAGTTGACTGGACAGTTGGCCGTACGGGTGTTGTGACTCCAACTGCAAATCTGACTCCTGTTCAGCTTGCTGGGACAACTGTTAGCCGTGCGACTCTACATAACGTGGATTATATTGCTGAAAAAGATATCCGAAAAGACGATACGGTTATTGTTTATAAGGCTGGAGATATTATCCCTGCCGTCTTGCGTGTCGTAGAGTCCCAACGAGTTTCTGAAGAGAAACTAGATATCCCTACAAACTGTCCAAGCTGTGATTCTGATTTGTTGCATTTTGAAGATGAAGTGGCCCTCCGTTGTATTAATCCGCGTTGTCCTGCCCAAATTATGGAAGGTTTGATTCACTTTGCCTCTCGTGATGCCATGAATATTACAGGTCTTGGTCCGTCAGTAGTCGAAAAACTCTTTGCTGCCAATCTGGTTAAGGATGTGGCGGATATTTATCGTTTGAAAGAGGAAGATTTTCTCCTTTTAGAGGGGGTCAAGGAAAAGTCTGCTGCTAAACTTTATCAGGCTATCCAGACTTCCAAGGACAATTCTGCTGAGAAGCTCTTATTCGGTTTGGGAATTCGTCATGTCGGAAGTAAGGCCAGTCAGCTCTTACTTCAACATTTTCACTCGATTGAAAATCTGGCTCAGGCAGATCCAGAGGAAGTGGCTAGTATTGAAAGTCTTGGTGGTGTGATTGCCAAGAGTCTTCAGACTTATTTTGCGACAGAGGGCTCTGAAATTCTCCTTAAAGAATTAAAAGAAGCTGGGGTCAATCTGGACTATAAAGGTCAGACTGTAGTAGCAGATGCAGCCTTGTCAGGTTTAACAGTTGTATTGACTGGAAAATTGGAACGTCTCAAACGCTCAGAAGCTAAAAGTAAACTTGAAAGTCTGGGTGCCAAGGTAACAGGTAGTGTTTCTAAAAAGACCGACCTTGTCGTTGCTGGAGCAGATGCTGGAAGTAAACTGCAAAAGGCACAAGAACTCGGCATCGAAGTTCGAGATGAAGCTTGGTTAGAAAGTCTGTAATCATAGTTTAAAACCAGAGTTTAGATAATATAACTATGTTTGTTAGTCGGGACAAAGCCGATCAAGAATTTTATAGTGAAACAGAAATAAATTAAGAATAGAAAAGGGAAAAACAATGTATAACTACCCTATGCGCATTCATTACCATCGCAAGAATGGAGAATACGATACATGCTCTTTTGTAAAAAGTCAGGACCAACGAATTGATTTACTGACATACAAAGAAGATTATTTTGGTGCCTTATTTAGTTTTGAACACCCAAGTGCCCATGCTTTGGAAAGCTTGAATTTTGTGGTTCATACAGGCCAAACCAGTAAAGAATATGCTATCCGTTTCAATCACTATCCTCTCTTAACGGAGGTCTGGATTTTGGAAGGCGATGATAGAATTTATTATTCTGAAAATCCTGCTATTGCCAGTCCTTTCTATAAGAATCAAAATCCTTTTGCCTTTGATAAGGCCATTAACAGTGCTAGTTTTGATCACCATTGGGGCTATCAAGGTGAATTGGGTTGTCGTGTAGAGGATAATCAGGCTCACTTTGCCCTTTGGGCTCCAACAGCGACAGAAGTGCAGGTTGTTGTTTATGAATCTTCTACTAATGATGCACCTGTTTGGAAAACTTTTGATATGGAGCGAGGAAATAGCTACTCTTATAATCATAAAGACAATACAATCGGTGTCTGGAGTTTGGATGTTGAGGAAGATTTGACTGGTAAGGCTTATCAGTATCAAGTCCAATTCCCTCATCACCAAACCTTGACACGCGATCCTTATACAATCGCGACCAGTCCTGATGGCAAACGTTCAGCTATTCTGAGCCATGTAGAAAAACAAGTCGAAAGCTTCGAGGTCAAGCACGGTTCTCAGGCTACTTGGCGTTTGAAAAATCCATGTAAGGCAGTTATTTGTGAAATGCACATTCGTGATTTGACCAAATCACCGACCTCGGGTGTGGATGAACATCTTCGAGGAACTTTCTTGGGTGCGGCTCAGACTGGAACGGTTAACCAGTATGGTCAGTCGACTGCTTTTGATTACATCAAGAAGCTGGGTTACAATTATGTTCAGTTGCAACCAATTGCAGACCGTCACAAAGAATATGATGCGGATGGGAATGTGACCTATAACTGGGGTTATGACCCACAAAACTATAACGCACCAGAAACGAGCCTTTCAACCAATCCAGATGATCCAGCTCAGGTTATTCGTGATTTGAAGAGCATGGTTCAAGCTTATCATGATGCAGGTATTGGTGTCATTATGGATGTAGTCTATAATCACACCTTCTCAGTTGTTGATGCACCTTTCCAAACAACTGTCCCTGATTACTATTACCGTATGAATCCAGATGGTACCTTCCAGAATGGAACGGGTGTTGGAAATGAAACTGCCAGTGAACACGAAATGTTCCGTAAGTATATGATTGATTCTCTTCTATACTGGGTACAAGAATACAATATTGACGGCTTCCGTTTTGACTTGATGGGGATTCATGATGTTAAGACCATGCAGATGATTCGCCAGAGCTTGGATGAAATCGATCCAAACATTATCCTCTATGGAGAAGGATGGGATATGGGAACAGGTCTTGCCCCTTATGATAAGGCTAAGAAAGACAATGCCTATCAGATGCCCAATATTGGTTTCTTTAATGACAATCAGCGCGATGCTGTTAAAGGGGGAGAAGTCTACGGTGCTATCAAGTCAGGCTTTGTCAGTGGTGCTGCAACAGAGCCAATTCTTGCCAAAGCAATCTTAGGAAGTCGTGAATTAGGGACCTATACACATCCAAATCAAGTGCTTAATTATGTAGAAGCCCATGACAATTACAATCTTCACGATTTGTTAGCGACCCTTCATCCAGACCAAAGTTCCGAGCAAATCATGCGTAAGGTCGAAACTGCCACAGCCATGAATCTGCTCATGCAAGGGATGGCCTTTATGGAAATTGGTCAAGAATTTGGTCGTACCAAACTAGTTGCGACAGGTGAGAATGGTGAGTTGACCCATGATGATAGAGAGCGTGCTATGAATAGCTATAATGCTCCTGACAGTGTGAACCAAGTGGACTGGGACTTGATTAATGAGCGCCAAGACAGTATTGAATTTATTCGTCAGATGATTCGTTTGAAGACAGAAACCAGTGCCTTTTCTTACCCTACTTATGAGGAAATTTACCATCATGTCTTTGTTCATTCAGCAAATGAACACAGTGGTTGGATTGTCTATGAAATTCATGGGGCAGAACATCTATTGGTTGTCTTTAATGCTAAAGGGCAAGACTTCCAGTTTGAAAATGCAGGAAATCTAGAACTCTTGGTGACCAATAGCCACTTAGCTGATAAAGACACGGTTGGCGGCGTTAGTGCCAGTGTCTTTAAAGTCTTGTAGAAAAAATTTGCAATTTAATTTCATTTGCAGTAGTTTATCTCTTAAAAACAATAAAATCAGGAAATTCATTTCCTGGTTTATTTTTTTACTTAAAATTATTTTTTTGTTAGTAAAATAACGAACTTTATGATAGTATTGTTAAAAAACAATTCGTTTTCAAAGCGTTTCTGAAAATTTTTTGATTTACAAGTGAACACATCAGTGAATTTGTTGAAGACTTTCAAAAGAATTTTTAGCAAATATAGTAATTTACTTGAATCTTATCTAAAAAGATAGTATAATAAAACTATAGAAAACGCTTACAAAAGATAGGAGGGTATATGGATAAGAAAAAAGCTTTAGAAACTTTTATGACAGGTGAGAATTTTCACCTCCAGCATTATCTGGGAGCGCATAGGGAAGAAAAAGATGGTGAGTCTGGCTATACTTTCCGTGTGTGGGCACCTAATGCTCAGGCAGTTCACTTGGTAGGGGATTTCACCAATTGGGTAGAGAATCAAATTCCAATGGAACGGAATGAATTTGGAGTTTGGGAAGTTTTTACCAGTCTTGCTCATGAAGGCCAAATTTATAAGTACAATATTACACGTGCAAATGGTCATCAGCTGATGAAGATTGATCCTATGGCCGTTCGATATGAGGCTCGCCCTGGTACTGGAGCGATTTTAACAGAGATTCCAGAAAAGAAATGGAAAGATGGTCTCTGGCTAGCTCGTAGAAAACGCTTGAGCTTTGAAGAGCGTCCTGTCAATATTTATGAGGTTCATGCTGGCTCTTGGAAGAGAAATTCAGACGGTAGTCCCTATAGTTTTGCTCAATTGAAAGATGAACTCATTCCTTACCTAGTTGAGATGAACTATACTCACATTGAGTTTATGCCCTTGATGTCCCACCCTCTCGGTTTGAGTTGGGGCTATCAGCTTATGGGTTACTTTGCTCTGGAGCATGCCTATGGTCGTCCTGAAGAGTTTCAAGATTTTGTTGAGGAATGTCACCTAAACAATATAGGCGTTATTGTAGATTGGGTACCTGGTCACTTTACTATCAATGATGATGCCTTGGCCTATTATGATGGAACACCGACTTTTGAATACCAAGACCATAATAAGGCTCATAACTACGGTTGGGGAGCACTCAATTTTGACCTTGGAAAGAATGAAGTCCAGTCCTTCTTGATTTCTAGCATTAAGTTTTGGATTGACTTTTACCATCTAGATGGTATTCGCGTGGATGCGGTTAGCAACATGCTCTATCTAGATTACGATGATGCCCCATGGACACCTAATAAAGATGGCGGTAATCTCAACTATGAAGGATATTATTTCCTTCAACGCTTGAATGATGTCATTAAACAAGCTCATCCAGATGTGATGATGATAGCTGAGGAAAGTTCATCAGCTACTCAGATTACTGACACCAAGGATTCAGATGGTCTTGGGTTTGACTATAAATGGAATATGGGTTGGATGAATGACATCCTCCGATTCTACGAAGAAGACCCTATTTACCGTAAGTATGACTTTAATTTGGTGACCTTCAGCTTTATGTATGTCTTCAAGGAGAATTATCTATTACCATTCTCGCATGATGAAGTGGTTCATGGCAAGAAGAGTATGATGCACAAGATGTGGGGAGATCGTTACAATCAATTCGCAGGCTTGCGCAATCTTTACACCTATCAAATTTGCCACCCTGGTAAGAAATTGCTTTTCATGGGTAGTGAATATGGGCAATTCTTGGAGTGGAAGTCTGAAGAACAGCTGGAATGGTCTAACTTAGAAGATCCGATGAATGCTAAGATGAAGTATTTCACTTCTCAGCTAAACCAGTTTTACAAAGACCATCGCTGTCTGTGGGAAATTGATACCAGCTATGATGGTATTGAAATCATCGATGCGGATAATCGAGACCAGAGTGTTCTTTCCTTCATCCGTAAGGGTAAGAAGGATGATGTGTTAGTCTGTATCTTTAATATGGCACCTGTTGAACGAAAAGATTTTACAATCGGACTTCCTGTTGCAGGGATTTACGAAGAAGTCTGGAATACTGAGTTAGAAGAGTGGGGAGGTGTCTGGAAAGAACATAATCAAACTGTTCAAACGCAAGAAGGACTATGGAAAGATTATGAGCAGACCCTGACCTTTACCCTACCAGCTATGGGAGCAAGTGTATGGAAAATCAAGCGTCGCTTGAAACCTACTAAAACCGTCACAAGTAAAAACCAAAAAGGAGTAGAAAATGAAGAATGAAATGTTAGCTTTGATTCTTGCTGGTGGGCAAGGAACTCGTCTCGGTAAACTTACTCAAAGCATCGCAAAACCAGCTGTGCAATTTGGTGGGCGCTACCGTATCATTGACTTTGCTCTCTCAAACTGTGCCAACTCAGGCATCAACAATGTTGGAGTCATCACCCAGTATCAACCACTTGCTCTCAACAACCATATTGGGAATGGTTCAAGTTGGGGTCTAGATGGGATTAATTCTGGTGTCTCTATCCTTCAACCTTATTCTGCAAGTGAAGGAAATCGTTGGTTTGAAGGAACTAGTCACGCTATTTACCAAAATATCGACTATATCGACAGTGTTAATCCTGAGTATGTCTTGATTCTCTCTGGGGACCACATCTACAAAATGGACTATGATGCTATGCTCCAATCTCACAAGGATAATAATGCTAGTTTGACAGTAGCAGTTTTAGATGTCCCTCTGAAAGAAGCTAGTCGTTTTGGTATCATGAATACAGATGCTAACAATCGTATTGTAGAATTTGAAGAGAAACCAGCCCAACCTAAATCTACTAAAGCCTCTATGGGGATTTATATTTTTGATTGGCAACGTCTACGCAATATGTTAGTCGCTGCTGAAAAGAGCAATGTTGATATGTCAGACTTCGGTAAAAATGTCATTCCAAATTACCTTGAGTCAGGTGAAAGTGTCTATGCTTACGAATTTAATGGTTACTGGAAAGATGTTGGTACGATTGAGTCGCTTTGGGAAGCCAACATGGAGTACATTTCTCCAGAAAATGCCTTGGATAGCCGTAACCGTCAATGGAAGATTTACTCAAGAAACTTGATTTCACCACCAAACTACCTTGGTGCAAATGCACATGTTGAAGATTCTTTGGTTGTCGATGGCTGTTTCGTAGATGGAACTGTTAAACATTCTATCCTTTCAACAGGGGCGCAAGTTCGTGAAGGTGCAGAAGTAGTAGATTCAGTTATCATGAGTGGAGCCATTATTGGACACGGAGCTAAAATCAAGCGTGCTATTATTGGTGAAGGTGCAGTTATTTCTGATGGTGTCGAAATTGATGGAACAGAAGAAGTACAAGTTGTAGGATATAATGAAGTAGTGGGGGTAGCAACAGATGAAGATTGATAAATATTCTGCCATTTTAGGAAACACAGTTGGTTTTCATGACATGTCAACATTGACAGACCACCGTCCAGTAGCTAGTTTGCCATTTGGCGGTAAATATCGTTTGATTGACTTCCCGCTCTCAAGTCTTGCCAATGCTGGTGTTCGCAGTGTTTTTGGTATTTTTCAGCAGGATAATATTAGTTCTGTTTTTGACCATATCCGTTCAGGGCGTGAGTGGGGGTTGTCAACTCTTCTTAGCCACTATTATCTAGGGATTTATAATACACGCGTTGAGAGTAGTACAGTAGGAAAAGAATATTACCAACAGCTGCTCACTTATTTAAAACGCTCTGGGTCAAACCAAACAGTATCACTCAACTGTGATGTTTTGATTAACATTGATTTGAACCAAGTGTTTCACCTACATAGTACAACAAAAGGACCTATCACTGTAGTTTATAAAAAACTAGCTAAGAAAGATATTTCAGAAGTAAACGCAATCTTGGAAGTAGATGAAACAGATCATGTTCGTTCTCACAAGCTATTTGATAGAAAATCAACAGAAGAAATATTCAATATGTCTACAGATATTTTTGTAGTGGATACACCGTGGTTGATTGAACGTCTAGAAGAGGAATCTAAAAAAGAACATCCAGAGAAGTTACGTTATGTTTTACGTGATTTGGCTGCAAAAGAAGGGGCTTTTGCTTACGAGTACACAGGCTACCTAGCCAACATTCACTCTGTAGAGTCTTATTACCAAGCGAATATCGATATGCTTGAATCGCAAAAATTCTATTCTCTCTTCTCACCAAACCAAAAGATTTATACAAAAGTTAAGAACGAAGAACCCACTTACTATGCTAATACATCTAAGGTAAGTACTTCTCAGTTTGCCTCTGGTAGTATCATTGAAGGTCAAGTGGCTAATTCCGTTCTATCACGTAATATTCATGTACATAAGGATAGCTTGGTTAAAGACAGCTTACTTTTCCCTCGTGTTGTTATTGGAGAAGGAGCTCAGGTCGAATATGCTATCTTGGACAAGGGTGTTGAAGTTGCGGATGGCGTTGTGATTCGAGGCACTGCAGAACATCCAGTTGTCGTTAAGAAAGGTGCTAAAGTAACAGAGGATATTCATTCATGAAAATTTTATTTGTAGCAGCAGAGGGTGCACCCTTTTCAAAAACAGGTGGTTTGGGAGATGTCATTGGTGCTCTTCCCAAATCACTAGTAAAAGCGGGACATGAAGTGGCAGTTGTTTTACCCTACTATGACATGGTAGAAGCTAAGTTTGGAAATCAGATTGAAGATGTTCTTCATTTTGAGGTGAATGTTGGTTGGCGCAGACAGTACTGTGGAATTAAGAAAACAGTACTAAATGGTGTGACCTTCTACTTTATTGACAACCAATATTATTTCTTCCGTGGCCATGTTTACGGTGATTTTGACGACGGAGAACGCTTTGCCTTTTTCCAACTGGCTGCCATTGAGGCTATGGAAAGAATTGACTTTATCCCTGACCTTCTCCATGTTCATGATTACCATACAGCCATGATACCATTCTTGTTAAAGGAAAAATACCGTTGGATTCAAGCTTATCAAGGAATTAAAACTGTTTTAACCATTCATAATTTGGAATTCCAAGGACAATTTTCAGAAGGAATGTTATGGGATTTGTTTGGAGTTGGCTTTGAACGTTATGCTGATGGTACCCTTCGCTGGAACAACTGTCTGAACTGGATGAAGGCTGGTATTCTTTATGCGGACCGTGTTTCAACAGTTTCGCCTAGCTATGCTTATGAAATTATGACCAGTCAGTTCGGATGTAACTTAGATCAGATTCTTCGAATGGAATCTGGCAAGGTATCTGGTATCGTGAATGGGATTGATGCCGACCTGTATAATCCTCAAACGGATGCTCTTTTAGATTACCATTTTAATCAGGAAGATTTGTCTGGAAAAGCACGAAATAAGGCAAAATTGCAAGAGCGAGTTGGCTTGCCAGTTAGAGCTGACGTTCCACTGGTGGGAATTGTTTCTCGTTTGACACGTCAAAAAGGTTTTGATGTCGTGGTGGAAAGTCTGCACCATATCTTGCAAAATGATGTTCAGATTGTTCTTTTAGGAACTGGTGATCCCACCTTTGAAGAGGCTTTCTCATGGTTTGCTCAAGTTTATCCAGACAAGCTATCAGCCAATATCACTTTTGATGTCAAACTTGCCCAAGAAATCTACGCTGCTTGTGACCTCTTCCTCATGCCAAGTCGTTTTGAACCATGTGGCTTGTCTCAAATGATGGCTATGCGTTATGGAACCTTGCCATTGGTCCATGAAGTTGGGGGCTTGCGAGATACTGTTCGAGCCTTTAATCCAATTGAAGGAAGCGGTACTGGCTTTAGCTTTGACAATCTATCTCCTTATTGGTTAAATTGGACTTTCCAAACAGCATTGGACTTGTATAGAAACCATCCTGACGTTTGGAGAAACTTACAAAAACAAGCTATGGAGTGTGATTTCTCATGGGATACAGCCTGCAAGTCATATCTAGACTTGTACCAAAGCTTAGTTAACTATTAGATAAAATCGTATGATGACTTCATACGATTTTTGGGCTGTTTAGAGAGGAGAAGATATGTCTAAAGTAAAAGGCTTGTGTGTCATGGATGTTGATGGAACCTTAATCCTAGAAGAAGTGATTGATTTGTTGGGTAGAGAGGCAGGTTGTGAGGAGGAAATTTCGCAGATTACAAGTCAGGCAATGCGAGGAGAGATAGACTTTGAAAGCAGTTTAAGAAAAAGAGTGTCCTTCTTGGAAGGCCTTTCTATTTCGGTCTTTGATAAAGTCTTCAACTCTATTCATCTATCTCCAAATGCCCAAGAATTCATCTCAATTCTCCAAAAGAAAGGCATTTTAGTTGGTCTGGTGTCTGGTGGATTTACTCCAATAGTTGAGAGGCTTGCAAAATCTCTTGGTATTGCCTATTTCTCTGCTAATCAACTTGAAGTCAAAGATGGTCTTCTAACAGGAAAATTAGTTGGACACATTATCAGTCCTGAGGTCAAAAAAGAGACTCTGGAAAAATGGAGAAAGGAACTAAAATTTTCTAAAGAAAGAACGATTGCAATCGGTGATGGGGCTAATGACTTATTAATGTTGAAGTCATCAGGACTGGGAATTGCTTTTTGTGCCAAAGAGGTACTCAAAAAAGAAATACCACATCATGTTGACAAGAGGGATTTTTTAGAAGTTCTTCCTTTGATTGACTTTTTAGAATGAGGGAAAACATGAAGATTGTAATTGCACCAGATTCGTTTAAGGAAAGTTTGACCGCTGAGCAGGTAGCTGAAGCTATTAAAAGAGGCTTCCAACAATCAATAGCAGATGTAGACTGTCTCCTCTGCCCTGTTGGTGATGGAGGAGAAGGCACTGTAGATGCTATCCGACATTCTCTTGAACTTGAGGAAAAATGCCTCCAAGTGACAGGACCTTTTGGCCCCAAAGCAGCCATGCGCTATTTTCAAAAAGGACAACTGGCACTCTTTGAAGTTGCCGACTTAGTTGGCCTTTGGAAAATTCCGCTGGAGAAACGAAATCCACTGCAAATCCAAACTCGTGGAATTGGAGAGTTGATTTGCCACCTTATTGCTCAAGGGATTAAAGATATCTATATTGGCGTTGGTGGCACGGCCAGTAATGACGGAGGAATTGGGATTGCTGCTGGTTTGGGTTATCAATATTGTGATAAGGATGGAGATGTATTGCCTGCTTGCGGTCAATCCTTACTAAACTTAGCTTCTGTTTTAACAGAAAATTGCTATAAAATTCCTGAAGATGTTCACATTCGTATTTTAGCAGATGTCGTGAGTCCCTTATGTGGACATCAAGGTGCAACCTACACTTTTGGAAAGCAAAAAGGCCTAGATCCTACTATGTTTGAGGCAGTAGATCAGGCAATCCAAGATTTTTATGAAAAAGTCTCCCCTGCAACATTGAAAATTAAAGGAGCAGGAGCTGGTGGAGGCATTGCTGGCGGTTTGTGTGCCTTTGCTAAGGCAAGAATCGTATCTGGAATTGACACATGCCTGGACTTGATTGACTTTGATAAGAAAGTTTCAGATGCTGATTTGGTTATTGTTGGAGAAGGAAGGTTAGATTGTCAAAGTTTAGCAGGGAAAGCGCCTATAGGTGTAGCAAAAAGAACCCCTGTCGGAGTTCCTGTTATTGCTATTTGTGGTAGTCTCGCTGAAGATTTACCTTCCCTACCATTTGAAAATATCCAAGCTGCCTTTTCTATTTTGGAGAAAAGTGAACCACTAGAAGATAGTTTGAACAATGCCAGTGTCTATCTGGAGCACAAGGCTGCCAATATTGGGCGTTTATTAAATACGCCTAAGATTTAGCCAAACCATTTCTTCCAGATGGATGTTTTGGCAGGTTCTTCCTTTTTACCTTCCCAAAGATTTGGAAAAGCAAGTCGAAGATCCTTTTCATCTACTTGAACTGGTGCATTGGTATGGATAACCAAACCGAAAGGAGAAGAAGTGTGTTCTTCAGATACTATGGTAGCTTGACTATTGGTTTCTTTTGCTTCCTTCAAGTAGAAAACTTGCTTGTCAAATTCGATAGTTGGGGAAATCTTAACAAATAGAGGCTCAGCCTTTTCTTGAAGGTTTTCTAAAATAGATAAAAAGCCTTTTTCTAGCTGAGGGCTATTTGATGTGTCAATATCTGCATATCCAAGAACTCTTTCCTCAAAAGTGCCAAGATAGCGTCTTTGCTCATCTGGATTTAATTTTGGTCCACCATGAGCTTTTTCAAGTAATTGTTTTGATAAATCTGTCATGAAAACAGTATATCATAAAAGTTAGAATAAAACAGACAAAAGAAAGCGATTACTTTATAAAGTTAAGGAAAATTTGCACAAAGATAACGTTTTTTCTTGAAAAAGGAGGGGTTTTAAGGTATTATAGAGGTGTAAAAAATTTAACTCATAAGGAGAGTAAAAAATGTCAATTATTACTGATGTTTACGCTCGCGAAGTCCTAGACTCACGCGGTAACCCAACACTTGAAGTAGAAGTTTACACTGAATCAGGTGCTTTCGGACGTGGTATGGTTCCATCAGGAGCTTCTACTGGTGAACACGAAGCAGTTGAACTTCGCGACGGTGACAAATCTCGTTACGGTGGTCTTGGTACACAAAAAGCTGTTGACAACGTAAACAACATTATTGCTGAAGCTATTATCGGCTACGATGTACGTGATCAACAAGCTATCGACCGTGCTATGATCGCACTTGACGGTACTCCTAACAAAGGTAAATTGGGTGCGAACGCAATCCTTGGTGTATCTATCGCTGTAGCTCGTGCTGCTGCTGATTACCTTGAAATCCCGCTTTACAGCTACCTTGGTGGATTCAATACTAAAGTTCTTCCAACTCCAATGATGAACATCATCAACGGTGGTTCTCACTCTGACGCTCCAATCGCTTTCCAAGAGTTCATGATCTTGCCAGTTGGTGCGCCAACATTCAAAGAAGCTCTTCGTTACGGTGCTGAAATCTTCCACGCTCTTAAGAAAATCCTTAAATCACGTGGTTTGGAAACTGCCGTAGGTGACGAAGGTGGATTCGCTCCTCGTTTCGAAGGAACTGAAGACGGTGTTGAAACTATCCTTGCTGCGATTGAAGCTGCTGGATATGTTCCAGGTAAAGACGTATTTATCGGATTTGACTGTGCTTCATCAGAATTCTACGATAAAGAACGTAAAGTTTACGACTACACTAAATTTGAAGGTGAAGGCGCTGCTGTTCGTACATCTGCAGAACAAATCGACTACCTTGAAGAATTGGTTAACAAATACCCAATCATCACTATCGAAGATGGTATGGATGAAAACGACTGGGATGGTTGGAAAGCTCTTACTGAACGTCTTGGTAAGAAAGTACAACTTGTTGGTGACGACTTCTTCGTAACAAACACTGACTACCTTGCACGTGGTATCCAAGAAGGTGCTGCTAACTCAATCCTTATCAAAGTTAACCAAATCGGTACTCTTACTGAAACTTTCGAAGCAATCGAAATGGCTAAAGAAGCTGGCTACACTGCCGTTGTATCACACCGTTCAGGTGAAACTGAAGATTCAACAATCGCTGATATCGCAGTTGCAACTAACGCAGGACAAATCAAGACTGGTTCACTTTCACGTACAGACCGTATCGCTAAATACAACCAATTGCTTCGCATCGAAGACCAACTTGGTGAAGTAGCAGAATATCGTGGATTGAAATCATTCTACAACCTTAAAAAATAATCTAATTTCTAGATTAAATGGCGTAAAGCCTTTAAAATAAGCACTTTGGGGCGCTTTCCCTTAGTGCTTTTTCTAATTTTACTACCCTTTTAGTTACCCTTAACTGATTTTAGGTATAGTAAGAGGGTAGTCACTAAACGTGACACCCTTTATAAATTATTGATGGCTGTTTCATAATTTGAGACAGCTTTTTTTGCATTCTCTTGGTTTGTATGCCAATAAACATTTTCAGTCACTAATAAGTTAGAGTGTCCTAATCTGTATTGGACATCTTTAGGGCTAGTCTGAGCATACAACATCATAGTGGTATGTGTATGGCGGAAACCGTGGAATGATACATTTGTTACACCAGCATTCTCAAAATGCTTATTTAGGCGTTTGCGTAAGTTGCAAGCATAAGCATATTTTTCTGTAAATACAGAGAATACGACCGTTTCAGTACGACCTAATTTCCAAGACTGAATTTGTTGACGATTCTTGTATTGTTTAAGTAAAAGCAAGGTGGCTTTGTCTATTGGTATATCACGATAACCAGCGTTTGATTTAGGCGAATTAATTTCTTGATAGCGGTTTAGTGTCTTATTGATATTGATAACACCGTTTTCTAGGTCAATATCAGACCATTCAAGAGCCAGAGCCTCACTAATACGGCAACCAGTGGCCAATAAAGTCTTATACAGGACAACATCAAATAGGTTTTCATAATTTGATTGATCCAGAGTATCTAAATAATTCAGAAACTGTTTTAATTCTTTGTTGTCTAAGTATTTTACAGTAGACTTTTCTTTTTGCTGTTTGCGTGGAACGATGACATCGTTAGCTGGATTGTATTGTATTACCTGGATAGCTACGCCATACTTCAAAATACGCTTATTCATGTTGTGGAGCAAGGAGTAGTTGGCAAACGCCCCTTTTTCACCCTTATTGGCCTTGTCAGCCCACTTATTTACTTGCTGTTGAAGAATAGGCGTGGTTAGCTTATCTAGCTTATAATCGCCAAATACGGGCAATAAATGCACTCTAACCAATCCATCCATAGACTGGCGAGTATTGGGTTTAACTGTATTCTTGTAACTATCCCACCAAACTTTTACCAATTCTTCGTATGTTGTGATTGTTGGCTTATCTTTAACTGTATAGCCGTTTGAAGCAAAAGCATTGACAGCCTCTCTTGCTTTGATTTTAATCCCCTTTTTAGTATTGGCCGTGACCGTGGTTCTAGCTTTTTTCCCTGTAAGTTTATCAACTCCAAGATACACGCTTGCTCGGTATACGATAGATCCGTTTTTCTTTTTGTATTCTGTAATATTCATGGTTTACTCCTTTTCCATCAGCAGGCAAGCAATTAGAAAAGATTTTGAGTTTATACCATGCGAGGGGCTACGAGAACCTCCTTATTTTCGATTTTAAGCAGTCAGATGGTAAATAATGCCAGAGTAGGAAACAAGGCGGATATAGGGGGGCTTATATGAGCTTGTTTGTGGTGGGTGTTTTTGATATAATGTTTTCGCCCCCTCAATTTAAAGAAGGGAGGTGTTATATATGCTAGAGTTGTTTTCCCTTTTTCTAGCTCCGTTACTTGTTAACGTACTATCTGAGCTTTTCAAGCTATGGATAAAGAGACGTAGCAAGTAGCATTTAACCCTTTTAGAGGGTAGCAAAAAACCCCATCGCTGGAACGGTGGGGCTTTTTAGTTACATATGCTAGAAGCACTGTTTTTCCCTTTATGCTTTCATTCTAACATACAAGCCCCAATATTTCAAGAGTTTAATTTAGGCATTATCAGACAAGTTAGCAGTAGCTGGCTTGTCTTTTTCTATTTGTCAATTTAGACCATTTTTGCACTTTAGTCTGTCAAATCGGCTTTCTATTCTTCAATTTACCCTGTTTTTGTACAATAGATCCATGAAAAAAAGGGGATTCGATGAGGTGGGGATTTTTTATTTTTTGGTGATTTTATCAATCGAGTTGGTTGAATATGTTTGTGTTCGTTGTCCTTTGCGAACTACTTCTCTAACATTAGTAGTTACTTCATAAACGTCATTTGTTGTTAAACGATAATCTTTAATTTTTTCATCATTTACTTTGATTGTAACAGCACCACTATCTGTATCCAATGTAATTTTTTGAGCCCCAAGATCTACTTTTGTTAGTTTACCTAGAATATTCATTCCTTCACGTTTTTCAATATGCGTAGATTTTAATTCTGTATTAATTTCCTTAACTTTCTCTCTTGGGAAAGAGGCAGTTTGTTTTTTTATGTCATCTATAATTTCAAAACCTATGCCTTCGCTATTTAGATTAGAAATAAGCTTTTTGACCGAACCGAATGTGCGAGGACTATATTTATCAACAAAGTCAGCGATTTCTATTTTATTTTGAAGAAAATCAGTAACATCTTCCATAATTTTATTAGCCGGATGATTTTCTTCTTCAAATATTGACAATTGACTTTCCTTCATTGCTAAATCAACTACAAAGGAACCTGCTCTAGTCGCTGTAATAATTAATTCATTTTTAGAAAGTATATCTTTAGGGATTTTGCCACGTTTGCCAGAATAGCCAGAAATCGAAGCGAGTCCATTCTTTTGTATATTTTCAAGAGAAGAGAGCACTTCGGTTAGAGGTTTTAAACCGATTTGTCCGGACTCGTAACAGTCGGCCATCAAGCGGATAGAGAGTACGTTTTTAACTCTGTTATTTTTTAATTTTTCAGACTCGAATAGTTGTATTGATTTTAGTCCTTCAATCATAGAAGCTTTATATGGACTAGAGTCTGGAATATTATTAATGTCTTGTTCTATTATTTTTGCATATACATCCATCATATTACTCATCACCATCCAATCTTAATTCAATAATCGCTTTGTGTTCTCTATTTCTGTCAAACCCAAACTGTCCTTGCCAATACTTTTCTTGATAATCAGCATCTCGATAAGCTTCTTTTGCCCCATCAAACTTAAAATCAATCAACTCTTTATCTGGTATAGCATAAACATCAAGATATTGTGTCTTAAAAAGATTATGCATATCCATTAAATGAAAAATATAATCTCCAAACAGTGGATCCACAAATACAACACAATCTATATCGTTTGGATCAATCTTGTTTGAACAAAAACTACCATCTAACCAGACACGCTTAATTTTAGAAGTATCTAGTTGGTCCAAGAACGATTTAAAAGAATCGAAATTTCTTTTTCTTGTTATTGAATTTGGAAATGCTGTTACTAAAAATTTTTCAATTTCTAATAAAGAACTTGACTCTATTATACCACCTTCTAGGTTTCCGTGAGAATTAAATTGCATTATTTTTCTCCATGTCCTTCACTTCATTAACTAAAGATTTATATTCATCAATCACCATCGTTTTATCAGCGATAGTATTTTACTTTTCTCTATATATGCCCACGACTTCGCCGATAATAATCTTACTAATCTAGGTAGTCGCGTTCGCCATATGCCGATTGTAAGACTTTCAAGAGTTTTATTAGAGTTTCTCATTCAGTAGTTTTAGTATTTCTAGTAATTCAGTATCTTCTTTAATCTCATTCAACAAATTATACTCACGGTTTCTTTTTAAAATTTCAGTGTAGTATTTGTCTTTGTTTTTAACGGTTTTTACATCGTTGAGTAAAGTATTATCGTGAGACATACCTTTCAATAAGGCGTGCAGATGTTTTATTTGAGAATCTGAGATAAGCAACTCCAGATGTGCTAGCGAGAACGCTAGTTTTTTTAATTCGTTTTGATATTCTTGATCATTAAAAGAACTATATTCCGCTTTGGTTTTATATCCTAGGAGATAACCAACATTTACCCCGAAGTAGTCAGCTAGTTGCTGGGCTTTTTCTGTTTTTATTTGACGTTCTTCATTCTCCCATCTTAAGATGGTGATTTTTGATACAGATATTTCATCAGCTAATTCCTGTTGGGTTAGCCCTTTTTGTTTTCTTAATTCTTTCAGTCTATTCATGTTTATCACACCTTTCATAGATGATTATATCTAATTTTTAGAAAAGTATCAATAAATGTTACAAAAAAATCAAAAAAAGAGTTGACAAGTAACAAAAATGGATATATAATAAACGCGTAGTTATCCAAAACGGATACAAACCCTCCAACCTTTTACACTTTCAATCTATTCATGGAGGGGGATTTTTAGAAGGGAGGAAACCTATGAGCAAATTAAAAGGATATCGGGTTATGCTTGGACTAACTCAGCAACAGATGGCAGATAAGCTAGATATTTCTTTGCAGTCTTATAATAACAAAGAGACAAAAAAGACGGCTTTTAATGACAAAGAACGTCTAGTGATTAAGTCAATGGTTGCAGAAATCAAACCAGATATAACCATAGATGAACTATTTTACAGTTAGAAAGGAGCGAACCAATCGCAATACTATATTACATCTACAAGGTACTCCACTGGTGCTTTAGCACTGGGGATTGACAACAAAAAAAGTCACTTGCTGAACGTTTGGCGACCGAAGCAAGCGACTGAATGAAAAGGATACGTTTTTTAACGTACCTTGATTATAGCATAGAAAGACAAGGTAAACAATGGGAAAGAAACATCAAATAGTAAAATTCAAGGATATTGCTGAAAAATTGCCTGAATTAGAGGGCAAAAACCTAGAAGAAATTACTAAAGTATTAGGTTACCGTAACCTAGAGAGTTGCAGAACAAACCTCTGCAAACTGAAACAAAATAAGCGCCTAGGTTTTACACTAGAAAAAGGAGTTTATAGCAAGTTTGAACTCTTGGACAATTCAGTCAAAGAGGACCTAGAAGATAAGGAACTTTCTGAACGTGGGCGCTATTTGAAGAGCGTAGACCGCTACAAGGCAATGCTGAATGCTTTTTCTATCGCCTTTGATAGTACGGTCAAGGCGGAAACCAGACAAAAAGCAGAACACGACGGCTTGAAAGCCTTGGACAGAATCCCAGATAAACATTACGCCCTACTTTATGACATGATGGAGGGCTAACAGATGGAACAATACACAAAAAGAGCAAGCGCCTTAATTCTCACGTTTAACCGTGGAGTTATAACTCAAGATGAATTTCTTGAAGAATTTACAAAACTAAGAGAAAAGGTAGTGAAAGCCGTAAACGAAACAAAGAAAAACTAAGAAAACCGAAGAGCAGGCAAGCAATTAGAAAAGGTTTTGAAAAACATAGAGCGCCAACTCTTAAAACTGGTACTTTCTCACGCTTTCAATTTGGCGACTCTGAGCGTGAGGAACTTCATTACAAGAAAAACTGTATAAGAAACAACCATTCAAAATCCCCACGCTCTCGGTCGGCCAACTTTTGAGCGTGAGGTATGTGACAGAAAAAAAGCATTAAAAAGCCATCGTGGCAAGTATAAAAAGATAGAAAAAGAGGTAAAAAACATGACAACAAAAAAAGCGACATCAAGCCAACAAGTTCTATTATCGGCTAAGAAACTAGCAGAATTAGGGAACGAATTAACCGACATCATGAATGTTTTAGAAATGAATAACCTAGCTCTTGAAGGGCTTGAGTTTGCACTACAGAAAGATACAACCACATTCTTATGGCTTGCTAAAAAATACACTGATACAGCATACGCCCAGAATGAAAAGCTATACGATCGTCTAAATGAAATAGCCTTTTTGCTTTTGAACAATGACGACGCTAAAGAGCTGGAGGCATACCATGACTAAAGATATTAAAGAAATGGCACAAGCCGAAGACAACTTGCTGAATATGGAACAACCTAAACAAGCGGAATTTATCAAGAACTATAAGGCGAGGGCATAACATGAACGAACTAGATTTAACCAATACACAGGCGGTTTTTATTACCGTGGTACTGATTGGCTTACTGGTCTATCTAAACCACCGAGACCGCAAAAAAGGCGCCCAATTTGAGCGAGAAAGCAAACAGACGATAGAAACACCTAGTGAGGATTTAAACCCTTACTACGGACGTTATATCCAGCTTGCTGGTAAGATTCATAATTAGAAAGGGGTGTAATATGCAACTATTATCAAGAGAAGCAGAACTTGAATTACTGGAGAAAGTGGGAGATCACTTAGCTAAAAGGATGGAACTGGAAAAGCAACGTGATGACAACTGGGACTTGATTTCTAGGCCTGACTTACTCAAAAAACTTGGTATTAGTGGAACTACCTTAAATAATTGGGAAAAAGAAGGTCTCCGGCCACTACGTTCCCCATTTGAAAGTAGTAAGAAAATTTATTACCGCAAGAGTGATGTTTATAATTTTCTTGCAATAGATTAGGAGGTGTAATGAGAATAATAGAGTTGACTATATCCGTTGAGAAAATGCCCCTATTTGGCTTTCTCAAGTCAAATCCTACTCAAGTATGGAAGAATGGGGAACACTACAAATTTACCTATTATGAGCCTGTAGATGAGGCTTTGACGGGTTTTCAATACAAAGGTTTATATGTGTCTATTAAAGACGAAAATGAGGCAGTAGAAGGATGGGAATTGGTCAGAGATTTGGATATTGCTTTGGCCAGTCCTGACTTGCTGACGATCCTGAAAGATTTAGAGGTAAACAAATTGACCGAGCAACGGCAGGGGCTTGGAGTGGAGTTAAAAGGTTGGATTTTCGACCTGATTTGTAATGGCATTTATACCAGATATGAAACTTCACTCTTTGTCCGCTTGCTATTTGTGAATGGCTACAGTTTTAGTCAGCTGGTGGACTTGTTTTCTGCAATCGTTAAACGCAAAGACCTAGCCAGTTATTTTTTAGAAGTAGCAAGAATATTTTATAAGGAGGTGGCTTTTGAGTAGCAATGACATTGTAAATAAAATCATTGAAGAAGATAAGCAACAACCCCAAATTAAGCCGATAGGAGAGCCAGAAAGCTATCTGACATCGTTTAAAGGGATACAAAGGTTTTTGGCTAATGAGTGTCAAAACTTAGGGGAAAGCAGGCCGTCCAAGCCTTTGGGGGTTGCTAACTTTCTGAGAAAGTATATCCGATTCGTTAGAATCAGACCAGAGGCGCAGGGGCAAAAAGCGCCCTTGTATTTCTACCATCCAGATAAAGGGGTGTGGGTTGAAGATAATGAACTATTACAGGATTTAATCGCAACCGTTCGCCCTGATACGACTGAAAAACAGGCATTCGATACTCTTTACAAAATTTCAAGGCATAGCCCTTTAAAATCCATTCAAAATGAATATACAGTGATTGGAAACCAGCTTTATAACTCAAAAAAAGAGATATTTGAACCCTTAAAGCCCACTGTAATCGTAACTCGAAAAATACGCACGAGGTATTCCCCTGAAGCCTATGAGCCGATTATAAACGGCTGGAAGCCTACAAGATGGCTTGCTGAATTGTTTGATAATGACCAAGAACTATATGATCTAGCCATTCAGATTATTAAAGCAAGTATCACAGGAAAAACCTTAAAAAATATCTTTTGGCTTTATGGAGAGGGTGGAACTGGTAAGGGGACATTCCAGCAGTTACTCATTAATCTTGTAGGCATGGAGAACGTTGCGAGTCTCAAGATAACTGAGTTAGATAAAAGCCGTTTTTCTACCTCCATTTTGTTAGGAAAGACCCTAGTCATCGGAGACGACGTGCAAAAGGACGCAGTTATCAAAGATACTTCAAATATGTTTAGTCTTGCTACTGGGGACATCATGACCATAGAGGACAAAGGGAAACGCCCTTACAGTCTGCGATTGAACATGACCATAGTCCAGTCCTCCAACGGCCTACCAAGAATGAATGGAGATAGAGGGGCGATTGATAGGCGATTTAAAATTTTATCATTTACCAAAGTCTTTAAAGGTAAGCCAAACAAGGCAATCAAAGAGGACTACATCAATAGGAAGGAGGTATTGGAGTATTTCACAAGATTAGCCCTTGAAACGCCTACAAGGGACATTACACCTCAAAAATCAAAGGAGGTATTGCAAGAATACCATGAAGATAACAACCCGATTATTGCTTTTGTGGCTTCATTCTTTTCCGACAATCTAGCAAGTGAATTTTTGCCGAATAGCTTTGTTTTCCATAATTGGAAAGGATTTACAGAATATTATGGAGTGAAATTGCACAAGACCGAGACGGGGTTACATAAAGAGATTAAAAGTAATCTACCAGGATGGATAACCGCTGGAAAGAAAGTGATAGCGTCAGGTAGACAATTTCATTCTGGTTTTTACCCTAAAGATGATTTAGCACCTTATGCCAGTTTGAACTATGTTAACGGCAGAGAAAGACCTGAGAAAAGGTTAAAACCCAAAACTGAACGAGGTTACTTCAACAAGAAAGCAAGGAAATGATCGAGTAGAAGAACACTTGGTACGCTTGGCAAATAAAGTGTTCCTATCGTAATCCTTAGAGCACCAAGGATTTTGAACACTTGTACACTTGGTACGGTAAGTTTTTTTCTTTTAACATTTTATAAGATTTAACGTTAAATCTATACACGATTTAATTTTATATGTACTAAGTGTACCAAGTGTACAAAATAAGGCTAAACCCCTTGATATGACTGACTCCAAATTTTGAACACTTGCAAAATCAAGCGTAAAAAGAAAACAGTAAGCGTACAAACTATAATGAAGAATTGAAGAAATGGGGTAGATAGTACCGACCCCCTTGAGATGGTGTAACTACTAGTGACACCCTTAAAACAGAAAGAGGAAAAACAACATGACATTAAAAGCATTTTCAGAAACAGCACCAAAACATACATTTACTTATGAATTTGGAGACCTAGAAGACGCACAAATAGCAGGACTAGCTTTATTTGGATATATGAGAGGTACTTATCTAGTGCCAGCTATTAAAATAAGATATAAGGAAAACGGAACGCTTATCGCTGAGTATTTGGAGGATAACAGCTTAGATATCAACTTTAAGCGCATTTGTGAGGTTTTCAAGAATAGCGAAAATCCAATAGATGAAGAAGTTGAGGAATAGAGTAGAGAGGATGTAAGTAGATGAACTACAATAGAGACCCCGTGACTGGATCTAGCACTCTAAAACTTAATAACACAACAGAAAAGGAAAGAATAAGATGACAGAAACACAAAACACCAACAACATTGAACAAGCGCAAAAACGCCAAGAACTAGCCCAAAAAATGGATAAAGCACTAGATAAAATCACTAAGGAAGTGAACGCATTGATCACACAAAACGAAAATGCGATTGCTGAGGCTGAACGAGAAAAAACACAGTTGCTTCAAAATCAAGCGAACGCCCAACGTGAACACGATGAAGCGGTTGATGAAGTAGATAAAGACAAGCTACGCAATGCCAAGGATAATTTATGGATTGCTGAAAGTAAATTAAAAAAGAATGCTAAAAAGCTGGAAGACTTGCACAATGAAACACTTATGAGTCTTGAAGATTTTAAGGCAAAAATCGATGAACTAGATTCAACGGTTGACAAAAAGCATAAGGCGCTTTATGATAAAGCCGTGGATTTGCTACGAGAGATTGACCAGATCGATGACGAATTTAGAGCAGATTCAGATAAACTTCAAGCCCTTTACCATGCTATGGCTTACAAAGTTGGGAAAGGTAAGAGAGAGTTTACTTTCAGTACAGGGGGATCTATTATCTCTCCAGCCGATGGAAGGGTTAGATACGAACCAGTCCATCCAGTTGAACCATTCTTAAGAGATGTTTATGTGCGAGCTTTCGGAAATACTTACAACGATGTGAAGGGACATTTTTAAAAGATGAAGAGACAAATTAGACACAAAATTGAACCAGTACCAACGATTGTAGAACTCTTTAAACTAATGGAGGAACACCAGCAAGCACATCCAGAGTACGAGCGTTATAATTTTAAATACATTGAAGATGGTGATGCTATTGGTGCAATCATTGACTACAACGTAGAAGAATCAGTATTAAAAGCTGAGAAAGAGCAAGATAACGCTTAAGACAAGGGGAGGTTTTCCCCTTTTTGTCGCTTAAGGAGGTGAACTAATGTGACAGATAAGTTAACGCAAAGACAAGAAAAATTTGTCCAAGGACTAGTGGCTGGACTATCTCAAAGAAAAGCATATAAAGAGGCATACAACGCCCAAAAGATGGCTGATAGTACGATAGATTCAAGGGCCAGTAAGTTGCTGAAAGAGTACAAGGTTAATACAAGGTACAGAGAGTTATTAAAAGAGTTTTCAAACCGTGCTTTGTGGTCAAGGGAGCAGGCTTTTAATGAGTATGAATGGCTAAAAAATAAAGCTAAATCTGAAATTATCGAAAGTGGATTGAAGCCTAGCAATTTCAATGCCTTTCTTTCTGCTTTGCATGGGATGAATAATAGCGCTTTTCGTGATTTGGAGTTGCTGGACGAGAAGTTGCGAGCAGAAATCAGTGTGATTAAGAGTAACATCCATCAAGAAACTCCAGTTAAGGATGATAAATTTATAGAGGCCATGAGCGCAATGGTTGAATCCGTCTGGGAAGATGAGATTCAAAAGTAATAGCCTTAGAATACGAAAAAAAGCCAAGGCGCTCCGCCTCAGCTATAATCTCAAATATTATTATATCACAAAGGAGCGAATTAATGGAGCTGGATAAGTTTAAAACGATGATGAACGTCAGAGAGCGGATGACTTACTTTCTACGTTTCCAGAGGATGGCAGGAAGTGAAAACCAAGTTACGATAGATGAAGAGGCTTGGGAACTTGTCTTACCTGATCAGTGGAATTTGAGTGGTGAACATGAAAAAGCAATCCGTGAGGGGTTGGAAATATTCGCCCAAGACATCAACAGTATAGAGAACAAACGAGCCAGAAAATACTTTATTATCCATTATTGCTACATGAGGAAGAAAACAATAAGCGAATGCGTAGAAATGGCAGGTACTAGTGTTACAAGTTACCACCGATACAAACAGATAGCCGTCTTAAACTTTGCGAGAATCCACCAGAACGGAGAGCTAGAAGTGTATAAGTAAGCGAAGATACTGCTAGACTTTGCTAAAAGCTATCGTGGTGGTGTTTTAGTGGTTGAAAAATGGTTTAGGAAATTTTATAATGAGGTTAAAGTCAAGGAGGTTCTATCTAAAACGGTGTAAGAGATGGCTTTTGACACTAAACGAAGAATTATTGAAGTGGAGGTAGTGGATTGAAAGCAAAGTATTTAGAATATATCTTGTTTGAACCATTGAAGAATGCGACAGATGAACAAGCTGCTTTTTTAGGAGTTGCGATTTTCTTTAGTCAAGCATTTTTAGAGAAAAATCATCCGCAAATATTGGAGGAGTTTTCAAAAGATTACCCACCAGTTTTTACAAGCGAAAGATCTAAAAGATGGATTCATTGTTTTAGGAGTGATTTCTATAATTCTAGTAGGTCAACCAATGACACTCCACTTGATGAATTTATCGTCAGAGCAAAGAGAAAGATGCCTGACTATGCACGTAAAGAATATGAAGAATATCTATCAACAAGCACCTAGAGAAATCTAAGTGCTTGTTGATATGAGTTGTTTTTGCCTTTTATATACTACGTGATATAATAAACCTATCAGGTAATAAAAAAGCACGTTTGACCGTGCTAGTTTCTTGCCTGCCGAACTCATCATTTTAAGTTCCTTTTTGTTACCCTTTATGTTTTCTCAACTTATTCAAAATTAGTTGTTTTTGCAGAAATCAAGTTAGATTTAGAGTAGGCTTAGGCCTATTTTTTAGTATCTAACAATAGGAAGATAACTTGAAAAAATAAAATAGTTCAGTGAACTATTTTATCCCGAACCTTGAAATTCAAAAGTTCGGCCGTTGATTTAACAACGTTTCTAGCCCCTCGGATTTTATCCGAAGGGCTATTTTTTTGTTCAGGGTACATAACTTTTTAAGAAAGCTCAGCTACAACAAATACGATTCAGCCATATAATTGAAAATGATGGAAAAAAGGGTGAATTTATGATATACTTTAACGTAGGACCTTTTTAGAAATTTTGAAAGAGTATTAAAAATTTAAAATGAGAAAAATTGTTATCAATGGTGGCTTGCCCCTGCAAGGTGAGATTACCATTAGTGGCGCAAAAAATAGTGTAGTAGCTTTGATTCCGGCTATCATTTTAGCCGATGATGTTGTGACTTTGGATTGTGTACCAGATATTTCTGATGTTGCTAGTCTTGTTGAAATCATGGAGTTAATGGGGGCTACCGTTAAGCGTTATGACGATGTGTTAGAGATTGATCCAAGAGGTGTTCAAAATATTCCAATGCCTTATGGTAAAATCAACAGTCTTCGTGCATCTTATTATTTTTATGGAAGTCTTTTAGGCCGCTTTGGTGAAGCAACAGTTGGTTTACCGGGAGGATGTGATCTTGGTCCTCGTCCGATTGACCTACACCTTAAGGCATTTGAAGCTATGGGAGCAACTGTTAGCTACGAGGGAGATAACATGAAGTTATCTGCCAAAGAAACGGGACTTCATGGTGCAAGTATTTACATGGATACGGTAAGTGTGGGAGCAACGATCAATACGATGATTGCTGCGGTTAAAGCAAATGGCCGTACGATTATTGAAAATGCAGCTCGTGAACCTGAGATTATTGATGTAGCTACTCTCTTGAATAATATGGGTGCTCATATCCGTGGTGCAGGAACAAATATCATTATTATTGATGGTGTTGACAGATTACATGGAACTCGTCATCAGGTAATTCCAGACCGTATTGAAGCTGGAACATATATATCTTTAGCTGCTGCAGTTGGTAAGGGAATTCGTATCAATAATGTATTATACGAACACCTAGAAGGATTTATTGCTAAGTTAGAGGAAATGGGAGTTCGAATGACTGTATCCGAGGATAGTATTTTTGTTGAAGAACAGTCTAATTTGAAAGCAATTAATATTAAAACAGCTCCTTACCCAGGCTTTGCAACTGATTTGCAACAACCGATTACCCCTCTTTTGCTAACAGCAAATGGTCGTGGTACAATTGTTGATACGATTTACGAAAAGCGTGTAAACCATGTTTTTGAATTAGCTAAAATGGACGCAGATATATCAACAACAAATGGTCATATTTTATACACAGGTGGACGTGGTTTGCGTGGAGCAAGTGTTAAAGCGACTGACCTGAGAGCTGGTGCAGCTTTAGTTATTGCTGGTTTGATGGCCGAGGGACAAACTGAAATTACCAATATCGAGTTTATCTTACGTGGTTATTCTGATATTATCGAAAAATTACGTAATCTAGGAGCGGATATTAGACTTATTGAGGATTAAACCGTAGAGGTGTTTATGAATATTTGGACCAAATTAGCAATGTTTTCTTTTTTTGAAACGGATCGCTTGTATTTGCGTCCTTTCTTTTTTAGTGATAGCCAGGATTTTTATGAGATAGCTTCGAATCCAGAAAATCTTCAATTTATTTTTCCAAGTCAAGCTAGTCTCGAAGAGAGTCAATATGCACTGGCCAATTATTTTATGAAATCTCCATTAGGAGTATGGGCTATTTGTGACAAGAAAACTGAAAAAATGATTGGTTCAATCAAGTTTGAAAAGCTAGACGAAATTAAAAAAGAAGCAGAACTTGGTTATTTTTTAAAAAAAGAGGCTTGGTCGCAAGGCTTTATGACAGAGGTTGTTAGAAAAATTTGTCAGCTGTCTTTTGAAGAATTTGACTTAAAACAATTATCCATCATTACCCATCTAGAAAACGAAGCTAGTCAAAAGGTTGCTCTTAAGTCTGGATTTAGTTTGTTCCGTCAGTTTAAAGGCAGTGATCGCTATACAAGGAAAATGCGAGATTATCTTGAATTTCGCTTTGTAAAGGGAGAATTTAATGAGTAAACACCAAGAAATTCTAAGCTATTTGGAAGAATTACCTGTTGGGAAAAGGGTCAGTGTTCGTAGTATTTCCAATCATCTGGGCGTCAGTGATGGAACTGCTTATCGGGCCATCAAGGAAGCTGAAAACCGTGGAATTGTGGAGACTCGTCCCCGTAGTGGAACAATTCGCGTTAAATCGAAGAAAGTTGCTATCGAAAGATTAACATATGCAGAAATTGCAGAAGTAACTTCTTCTGAGGTGTTAGCTGGACAAGAAGGTTTAGAGAGAGAATTTAGTAAGTTTTCAATCGGTGCCATGACTGAACAAAACATCTTGTCTTACCTTCATGATGGGGGACTTTTGATTGTCGGAGACCGTACCCGTATTCAGTTGTTAGCTTTGGAAAATGAAAATGCGGTTCTCGTTACAGGGGGATTTCAGATTCATGATGATGTGCTTAAACTGGCCAATCAAAAAGGGATTCCTGTTTTAAGAAGCAAGCATGATACCTTTACCGTTGCGACCATGATAAACAAAGCTTTATCAAATGTCCAAATCAAGACTGATATTCTGACAGTTGAGAAACTTTATCGTCCAAGTCATGAGTATGGTTTTCTAAGAGAGACAGACACAGTCAAAGATTATTTAGATTTGGTACGTAAGAATCGTAGCAGTCGTTTTCCAGTTATTAACCAACATCAGGTTGTTGTTGGAGTTGTAACCATGAGAGATGCAGGGGATAAATCACCAAGCACGACAATTGATAAGGTCATGTCTCGTAGTCTATTTTTTGTTGGATTATCGACAAATATTGCAAATGTCAGTCAACGGATGATTGCTGAAGACTTTGAAATGGTACCAGTTACTCGGAATAATCAAACCTTGCTTGGAGTTGTGACGCGACGAGATGTCATGGAGAAGATGAGCCGTTCCCAAGTTTCGGCTCTACCGACTTTTTCTGAGCAGATTGGACAAAAACTCTCTTATCACCATGATGAAGTAGTCATTACAGTAGAACCCTTTATGTTAGAGAAAAACGGAGTTTTGGCTAATGGTGTATTGGCTGAAATTCTGACTCACATGACACAAGATTTGGTTGTGAATAGCGGAAGAAATTTAATAATAGAGCAGATGCTGATCTACTTTTTACAGGCTGTTCAGATTGATGATATATTGCGCATTCAAGCACGCATTATCCATCATACTAGACGATCAGCTATTATTGACTACGATATTTATCACGGCCATCAGATTGTTTCAAAAGCAAATGTGACTGTTAAAATTAATTAGAAACTAGGAGAAAAAATGATAACATTAAAATCAGCTCGTGAAATCGAAGCTATGGATAAAGCTGGTGATTTCCTTGCAAGTATTCATATCGGCTTACGTAATTTGATTAAGCCTGGCGTAGATATGTGGGAAGTTGAAGAATACGTTCGCCGTCGTTGTAAGGAAGAAAATTTCCTTCCACTTCAGATTGGGGTTGACGGTGCCATGATGGATTATCCTTATGCTACCTGCTGCTCTCTTAATGATGAAGTTGCTCACGCTTTCCCTCGTCATTATATCTTAAAAGATGGTGATTTGCTCAAGGTTGATATGGTTTTGGGAGGTCCTATTGCTAAGTCTGATTTGAATGTCTCAAAATTAAACTTTAACAATGTTGAGCAAATGAAGAAATACACTCAGAGCTATTCTGGTGGTCTAGCAGACTCATGTTGGGCTTACGCTGTAGGTACACCGTCCGAAGAAGTGAAAAACTTGATGGATGTGACCAAAGAAGCCATGTACAAAGGGATTGAACAAGCTGTCGTTGGAAATCGTATCGGTGATATCGGTGCGGCTATTCAAGAATACGCTGAAAGCCGTGGTTACGGGGTAGTGCGTGATTTGGTTGGACATGGTGTTGGACCAACAATGCACGAAGAACCAATGGTTCCTAACTATGGTATTGCTGGTCGTGGACTCCGTCTCCGTGAAGGAATGGTCTTGACAATTGAACCAATGATCAACACTGGTGACTGGGAGATTGATACAGATATGAAAACTGGTTGGGCGCATAAGACCATCGACGGTGGACTGTCATGCCAATATGAACACCAATTTGTCATTACGAAAGATGGACCTGTTATCTTGACTAGTCAAGGTGAAGAAGGAACTTATTAAAAGAAAGTGAAAAGGCTGCTGGAAATTCATTTCCTATAGAATTCAGTAGATCTTTTCATGATAAAACGCATTGTATCAAGCTTTTATGTATGAACTGCGCCCCAAAAGTTAGACAGAAAAAATCTAACTTTTGGGGTGTTTTTATTATGAAATTAACTTATGATGATAAAGTTCAG
>CAJNCF010000001.1 GCA_905221195.1 bacterium | reverse complement strand
GAACAAGCCATTATAGACTATATCGATTACTACAACAACAAACGAATTAAGGTAAAACTAAAAGGACTTAGTCCTGTCCAATACAGAACTAAATCCTTTCAATAATTATTTGTCCAACTTTTTGGGGTCAGTACAAAACAGAACTGACGTTTTTTTATATGCTTATTTTGATTTGATATAGTTGATACCATCTGCTTTTGGTGCAACTGCTTTTCCAAAGAAGGCTGCCAAGACCAAAATAGTCAAAACATAAGGTGCGATTTGAAGGTAAACCGCAGGCACTCCTTGTAGGAATGGCAATTGAGAACCGATAACAGCCAAACTTTGTGAAAGTCCAAAGAAGAGACTAGAAAGCATAGCTCCGATTGGATTCCATTTACCAAAGATCATCGCAGCAAGGGCGATAAATCCAGGTCCAACAATAGTTGTCACTGAGAAGTTAACTGAGATTGATTGAGCATAAATCGCTCCCCCAATTCCACCCAAGAAACCTGAAATAATAACCCCTAAATATCTCATCTTGTAGACATTGATTCCCAAGGTATCCGCTGCTTGAGGATGTTCACCTACAGAGCGGAGACGAAGACCAAAGCGAGTCTTGAAGAGGATAAACCAAGCAAGAAATGAGAAGGCAATCGCGATATAACCTAGCAGACTTGTTGATTTGAAGAAGATATCACCAATCACTGGGATATTTGCCAAGACTGGGAAGTCAAAGCGTCCAAAAGTCTGACTTAAGTTATCTGTTTGTCCTTTATTATAAAGAACTTTCACCAAGAAAACAGCCAAGGCTGGCGCCATCAAGTTCAAAACCGTACCGCTGACAACATGGTCTGCACGGAAATGAACCGTTGCTGCTGCGTGGATGATAGAAAAGATTCCCCCTACCAATCCTGCGACTAACAAAGATAGCCATGGAGTTGCTGCTCCAAATTGTTCTGCAAATTCAAGGTTAAAGACGACTCCAGAAAAGGCACCCATAACCATAATTCCTTCAAGGCCGACGTTTACCACACCACCACGTTCAGAGAAAACACCACCGATACTTGTAAAGATGAGGGGTGCTGAGTAAATCAGCATAGAAGACACCAAGAGGGTGAGCAAGGTTGTAATAGACATCTTTACTTACCTCCTTTAACTTGTTTTTTCGGTTTGACAAAGCGTTCGATAAGATAATGAACACTGACAAAGAAGATAATAGACGCTGTTACAATGCTGACAAGCTCAGATGGCACCTGCGCCGCATTCATACCAGGGGCTCCAACCTGGAGAACACCAAATAGGAAAGCTGCAAAGAGAATACCAATTGGTGAGTTGGCCGCAAGCAGGCTAACTGCCATACCATTAAATCCGACAGCTAATGACGCCCCTTGAACATAGACGTTCTGGAAGGTTCCCAAACCTTCAACAGCTCCACCAAGACCTGCCAAGGCACCTGAGATAATCATTGAGAGGATAATTGTTCGTTTTGCAGAGATACCAGCGTATTCTGATGCGTGAGAATTGAGACCAACCGCACGGATTTCAAAACCAAGGGTTGTTTTCTTGAGCATGAACCAAATGACTGCAACGGCAATAAGAGCAAAGAAAATACCAATATTCATCCGTGAATTACCAGTCAACTCAGCCAACCAAGGTGTCTGATAGGTTGCATTAGCCCCAACACGAATCGTCGAATCTGTACTTTGCATGAAGTCTTTAGGAAAGGCATGGATAAAGGCATTTCCTACATATAAGACAATGTAGTTCATCATGATGGTTACGATAACCTCTGATGTTCCTAGATAGGCTCTAAGAATACCTGGAATGGCACCAACAATTCCACCAGCAATCAAGGCAATCACGATAGTTGCTAGAATCATCAAGGGACGTGGCATATCTGGATGCGACAAGGCAAACCAACCACTGAGAATCCAACCAGCCAAAGCCTGACCAGGAAGTCCAACATTAAAGAAACCTGCACGACTGGCAACGGCAAAACCAAGACCAATCAAGACCAAAGGCCCCATGGCACGAAAGATTTCCCCAATCCCACGCAGACTACCAAAGGCTGTATAGAACAATTCTTCGTAGCCCCAAATAGCATCATAACCGAAGATCCACATGACAATGGCTCCGAGTAAAATTCCTAGGAAGACAGAAATCAAGGGAACCGAAATTTGTTGTAATTTTTTAGACATCACTCTTCTCCTTTCCCAAGTTTCCACCAGCCATCAAGACACCAAGTTCTTGTTTATTGGTTGTTTCTGGTGACACAATACCTTGAATCTTACCATCATGGATAACGGCAATACGGTCTGAGACGTTTAAAATCTCATCCAATTCAAAGCTGACAACTAGAACAGCCTTGCCATTATCACGCTCTTCAATCAAGCGTTTGTGGATATATTCAATGGCACCGACATCCAAACCACGAGTTGGCTGACTGACGATAAGGAGATCAGGATCTCGATCAATTTCACGAGCAATAATTGCTTTTTGTTGATTTCCTCCTGAGAGTGCAGCCGCAGGCACAAATTCACTGGCAGCACGAACATCAAACTCTTCCATTAGCTTTTTAGCATAAGAAGTGATATTTGAATAGTTCAAAATTCCATTTTTACTATGTGGTTCTTTGTAGTAGGTTTGAAGAGCAATATTTTCAGAAATCATCATTTCCAAAATCAAACCATCACGATGACGGTCTTCTGGAACGTGCCCAACACTCAACTCTGTAATCTGACGTGGGTGCAAGCCTACAATTGAATCTCCTTTTAGCTCAATGCTACCAGATTCAACCTTACGAAGGCCTGTGATTGCTTGAATGAGTTCAGACTGACCATTTCCATCAATCCCTGCAATACCAACAATCTCTCCAGCACGAACATCCAAGGATAGATTTTTCACCGCTGGGACACCACGGTTTTCATTGACCACCAAATCTTTGATTGACAAGAGCACTTCTTTTGGTTGGGAAGCTTGTTTCTCTGTTTTGAAGGAAACAGAACGACCTACCATCATTTCTGCTAAATCAGCATTGGTAGCTCCTGCAATTTCGACGGTTTCAATAGATTTCCCACGACGGATAACTGTAACGCGGTCAGAAACTGCACGAATCTCGTCCAACTTGTGAGTGATCAAGATAATTGATTTTCCTTCTTTGACAAGATTTTTCATAATAGCCATCAACTCATCAATTTCTGATGGAGTCAAGACAGCCGTTGGTTCGTCAAAGATCAGGATATCAGCCCCCCGATAAAGGGTTTTTAAAATTTCTACACGTTGTTGGGCTCCAACTGAGATGTCTGCTACCTTGGCAGAAGGGTCAACAGCTAAGCCATAACGTTCAGAAAGAGCCTTGATTTCTTTGCTAGCTCCAGCGATATCTAGCACACCATTTTTAGTCAATTCACTTCCTAAAATGATGTTTTCAGCCACTGTGAAAGCCTCTACCAACATAAAGTGCTGGTGAACCATTCCGATTCCCAAGCTAGCTGCTTTAGATGGTGAGTCGAGGTTAACAACTTGACCGTTGACCACAATTTCACCACTGGTTGGTTCAAGAAGCCCTGCTAACATGTTCATGAGCGTGGACTTTCCAGCCCCATTTTCTCCTAAAAGTGCATGAATTTCACCTTTGCGTAGGTGCAGATTGATTTTGTCGTTGGCAACAAATTCACCAAACACCTTGGTAATATCACGCATCTCAATGACATTTTCGTGTGCCATGTGCTCTTCCTTTCAGAGTCTTATTTTATTTCAATAAAACTTGCTAGTTTGTCTAGTAGCAAGCTTTACTGAGACAAAATGACTTTGCCTCAACTCTTAAAAAAGCGGCCGAGGGCCGCTTCCTAAGAAATGACTTCCATCCATTATTTTTCAGGAACTTTTACGCTTCCATCAAGGATTTTAGCTTTAGCAGCTTCAACAGCTTTTTTACCTTCTTCTGAAAGGTTTGTCACTGCCAAGTCAACCCCTTTATCTTTCAATGAGTAAACAATCACTTGACCGCCAGGGAATTCACCTTTTTCTGCCTTGTTCGCAATATCTTTTACAGTTGTACCAACTTGTTTCAAAGTAGATACAAGAACAAAGTTTGATTCTTTACCATCTTTAGAAGTGTATTTACCTTCTGCTACTTGGTCACGGTCAACACCGATAACCCAGACTTTTTCACTTTCAGGACGGCTTTCGTTGAGTGATTTTGCTTCCGCAAAGACACCAGCACCTGTTCCACCTGCTGCTTGGTAAACAACGTCTGCACCAGCTGCGTATTGTGCTGCTGCAATTGTTTTACCTTTAGCAGCATCACCAAATGAACCAGCGTAGTCTACTTGAACTTTGATAGATGGGTCTACTGACTCAACACCAGCTTTAAATCCAGCTGCAAAACGTGAGATAACTTCAGACTCAATACCACCTACAAAACCAACTTGTTTTGTTTTAGTTGTTTTAGCTGCTGCAACACCTGCAAGGTAAGCAGCTTCGTTATCAGCAAATGTTACGCTAGCAACGTTCTTTTGATCTTTAATCACATCATCAATCAAGACATAGTTCAAATCAGAGTGGTCTTTTGCTGCTTCTTCAACTGCATTGTGAAGAGCAAAACCAACACCAAAGATTAGGTTGTAACTTCCAGCCGCTTGTTGCAAGTTGTTAGCGTAGTCAGCTTCACTTGTTGATTGGAAGTAAGTGAAACCTTTATCTTTTGAAAGATTGTGTTCTTTACCCCAGTCTTGCAAACCTTCCCAAGCTGATTGGTTGAATGATTTGTCATCAACACCACCAGTATCAGTGACGATTGCTGCTTTTGTCTTCACATCAGAAGATGAAGCTGCGTTACGAGAAGAGCGGTTACCACATGCAGCAAGTCCAACTGCTGCCACTGCAACTAGACCAAGGCCTAGCCATTGTTTCTTGTTCATTACTGAACCTCCTAAATAAGATGTGCAACGATGTTGCAAGTATGGATTTATTGGCCACAAGGACCGTGCCACTCAGAGAGCGACTCAGACTAGTTTAAGTCTGTAAAAGAGTATGGAAGTAACTCCCCGACCGTCATCTCGACCGTCGATTTATCTTTTGCGACTAAAGTCACTTTTAGATCTTGTTCAAAAAATTCAGCCATCACTTGGCGACAAGCACCACATGGCGAAATTGGTTTTTCAGTTTGTCCATAGACAATCAATTCTGAAAACTCTCTTTGGCCTTCAGAAACTGCTTTAAAAATGGCTGTTCTCTCACCGCAATTGGTCAAAGGATAGCTAGCATTTTCGATATTCACTCCCGTGTAAACACTTCCGTCTTTTGCCACTAAAACTGCTCCGATAGGAAAGTGAGAATAGGGGACATAGGCTTGCTTGCTGGTTTCAATAGCTAGTTCAATCAACTCAGTAGTCGCCATCAGCTAATTCTCCTTTTAAAATGGCTACCCCAGCTGACGTTCCGATACGGGTCGCCCCTGCTTCCACAAAGGCAGTAGCATCTGCATATGAACGAGCTCCACCAGCTGCCTTGACACCCATATCAGGTCCAACTGTTTCACGCATTAATGTAACATCCGCTATCGTAGCGCCACCAGTTGAAAAGCCAGTAGATGTTTTGACAAAGTCAGCTCCCGCTTTTTGGGCTAATTGACAAGCCACAACTTTTTCTTGGTCGGTCAGAAGGCAAGCTTCAATAATGACTTTAACCAACTTGTCACCACTTGCTTCTACAGTAGCACGGATGTCTGATTCAACCAAGGCTAAATTACCTGATTTGAGAGCTCCAACATTGATCACCATATCAATCTCATCTGCACCATGTTGGATAGCTTCTTTTGTTTCAAATGCTTTCACGGCTGAAGTTGTTGCTCCCAAGGGAAAACCAACTACAGTACAGACCTTGACATCTGTACCTTCAAGCCCTTTTTTAGCATGTTCAACCCAGGTCGGATTAACGCAAACACTGGCAAAATCATACTCTCTAGCCTCAGACAACAAACAATCAATTTGTTTTTCTGTCGCATCTTGTTTTAAAAGCGTATGATCGATATATTTATTTAGTTTCATATACGGATTCTCCTATAGTTTATGAGATAATTTCTATAATTTCTCGTAAACTTTGCACCCTGTCATTTATTTTAACATATTTTTGAAAATCTGTAACTAGCTGAGGAGAATTTTTTCCATTTGTGTATACTTTTGCAACAATTTCTCCCTTTTGAACGGAGTCTCCAACCTTCTTTTCAAAAACAATTCCAGTTTCATAGTCCAAGTCATCAGTCTTGACTGCACGACCAGCACCCAGTCTCATAGCATAAAGCCCAAATTCCATAGCTGGAAGAGCTGAAATGACACCCGTTTCCTGAGCAGGGATTTCCACCACATGGGCCACATTGACAGGACGATAGAGGTCTTCCAAGTCTCCACCTTGGGCTTTGACCATCTCCTCAAACTTAGCCAGTGCCTTACCATTTTCAAGATGTTGGCGAACTTCTTCAACTGTTTTATTTACATTTGCCAGTCCAAGCATAATTTGAGCCAACTCACAAATAAAGTGGGTAATATCCTGACGGCCTTGTCCTTGTAAAATCTCCAGTGCTTCAAGGATTTCCAGACGATTTCCAATCGCTCGTCCCAAGGGCTGGCTCATATCTGTAATCACTGCTACCGTTTTCCGACCAACAGCCTTGCCAAGATCTACCATGGTTTGAGCCAATTCACGCGCTTCATCAACAGTTTTCATGAAGGCACCCTCTCCGACAGTTACGTCTAGCAAAATAGCATCCGCCCCTGCCGCGATTTTCTTGCTCATCACCGAACTCGCAATCAAAGGAATCGTGTCGACAGTTGCGGTCACATCACGGAGGGCGTAGAGAAGCTTATCTGCTTTAACCAGCTGGTCTGATTGCCCAATGACGGACACTCCAATGCCCTGCACCTGACGAATGAAATCTTCTTGACTACGTTCTACTTGATAGCCCTTGATAGACTCCAGTTTATCAATTGTTCCCCCAGTATGACCAAGACCACGACCACTCATTTTGGCTACAGGTACACTAAAGCTAGCAACAAGAGGAGCCAAAATCAAGGTCACCTTATCACCAACTCCACCAGTAGAATGCTTGTCAACCTTAACCCCATCAATAGCTGATAAATCAAACTCTTGACCAGTCTTGACCATATTCATAGTCAAATCTGAGATTTCTCGTGTCGTCATTCCTTTGAAATAAACAGCCATAGCAAAGGCAGACATCTGATAATCAGGAACAGCTCCTGACACATAGCCTTCAACTAGCCATTCAATTTCACTCGAAGTCAATTCTTGACCGTCTCGTTTTTTTTGGATTAAATCAACTGCTCTCATTCTTTCACACTTCTAAGGATATAGTATCCCTTATCTTTTTTGACGATTTCACAATTGCCAAACACCTCTTCCATCTTGGACTTGGCACTTGGAGCCCCTTGTTTTTTCTGGATAACGATTGTTAAATCTCCACCAATTCCCAAGAAATCTTTACTTTTTTCAATGATTTCATGAACCACTTGCTTTCCTGCACGGATAGGTGGATTGGAAATGATATGGTCAAATTTCCCTTCAACTTGCTCATAGATGTTGGACTGGAAAATCGTCGCTGCCACTTTATTTCGTTCAGCATTTTGTCGCGCCAAATCCAAGGCACGATTATTGATATCGACCATGGTCGCCTGAACTCCAAAAGCCTTAGCCAAGGACAAGCCTAAAGGCCCGTAACCGCAGCCTACATCAAGGACAGTCTCGCCTTGATTGACCTCTAGACACTTGAGCAAGAGTTGACTACCAAAGTCAACCATTTTCTTGCTAAAAACACCCGCATCTGTCAAAAAGGTCATTTTTTCTCCCAACAATTCCACTCTCAACTCATGAATGTCGTGAGCAGCGTCAGGATTTTCTGCATAATACATTTTACTCATGAAACTATTTTACCATAATTTGACTTAAATTGTAAATCGTTTACAAATTGATAATAAAACGAAAAAGACTGAAGAAAACAAGTCAAGAAGACCTTTTCTTCAATCTCTTTCAACTTTTATAACCGAATAACAAAGCACGTATGACTAGTTATCTCATAGTCTATAGTCTGGCACATTTTTATTTCTTTACCTTCAAATGCTTCATTACCAACAAGATTCCCAACAAGATGTTTAGATAAAAGCCCAACTGATACGTTTTTGTCAGGAATTCCAAACTTGTCCAAAGTCGTATCAAATCTTCTAGTGACATACGGAATAAATAACCCTCTGTAGCAATCCACAAAATCAAAAATAGATAACTACCAGCAGCAAGCCATTTTGTCCACTGTTTTTTTAGTAGCCAAGCAATCAAGAGCGAACAAAGAAAGACAGCTGTTACAATGGAATGTTCCATCAAAAAAGTAAAACCGTAATAGATTTCCACAAAGCGTCTACCATTATCCGCATTTGCTCCTTTTAAAAAAGGTAGTGCAAAACTTAAAATAAAACAGAGTTCCAATATATAACTTTTTAAGATTTTCATGACACACCTCCTATAAGTTGTGAATCCCAAAGCCCCCTTTATTCGCTTATAAGTCAGGAGAAACTACCTCCTACTTCATCAATAAATTGTTCATCCTCTATCTACATCTATTATATAATATTGACTTACCACATTCAAGAAACCGCTTTATTTTTTTAGCTTTTTATGGTATGATAGACAAAATATCTAGGGGAAAACAAATGACCAACGAATTTTTACATTTTGAAAAAATCAGCCGCCAGACTTGGCAATCTTTACATCGAAAGACAACACCTCCTTTGACAGAAGAGGAATTAGAATCCATCAAGAGTTTTAATGACCAGATTAGCTTGCAGGATGTTATCGATGTCTATCTTCCCCTAGCCCATCTCATCCAAATTTACAAGCGTACAAAGGATGATTTAGCCTTTTCAAAAGGAATTTTCCTCCAACGTGAAAGCAAATCCCAACCTTTTATCATTGGGGTTTCTGGGAGTGTTGCCGTTGGAAAATCCACAACCAGTCGCCTACTTCAAATCCTGTTATCCCGTACGCTTACAGATGCTAGGGTTGAGTTGGTAACAACTGATGGATTTCTCTATCCCAACCAGACCTTGATTGAACAGGGGATTTTAAATCGCAAGGGATTTCCTGAAAGCTATGATATGGAAGCACTCCTCAACTTCTTGGATCGGATCAAAAATGGTCAAGATGTGGATATTCCTGTCTATTCTCATGAGGTCTATGACATTGTTCCTGAGGAAAAGCAAAGCGTCAAAGCTGCTGATTTTGTGATTGTTGAAGGAATCAATGTCTTTCAAAATCCACAAAACGAGCGTCTCTATATCACTGACTTCTTTGACTTTTCCATCTATGTTGATGCTGCGGTGGATGACATCGAGAGTTGGTATCTCGACCGTTTCTTGAAAATGCTGAGCCTAGCCCAAAACGACCCTGACAGCTACTACTATCGTTTTACTCAGATGCCGATTGGGGAAGTGGAATCCTTTGCCCATCAGGTCTGGACCAGTATCAATCTCACAAATCTACAAAATTATATTGAACCAACCAGAAATCGTGCAGAAGTGATTCTTCATAAAACAAAGAACCATGAAATCGATGAAATTTACTTAAAAAAATAATTTTCCCTTGTCAAAACGTAAGTTTTCAGATATAATGGTATAGTTAGTAAATATGGAGGTAAGAACATTGGCAAACATTAAATCAGCTATCAAACGCGCTGAATTGAACGTTAAACAAAACGAAAAGAACTCAGCTCAAAAATCAGCTATGCGTACTGCTATCAAAGCTTTCGAAGCAAATCCATCTGAAGAACTTTTCCGTGCTGCTAGCTCAGCTATCGATAAAGCAGAAACTAAAGGTTTGATTCACAAAAACAAAGCAAGCCGCGATAAAGCTCGTCTTTCAGCTAAACTTGCTAAATAAAAAACAGTCCACAGAGGCTGTTTTTTTGTCTTCAAATAAGAAAAGGTAGAAAATGAAAATCGCAATTATCGGATATTCTGGTGCTGGTAAGTCAACTCTAGCTGAAAAGTTGTCTCACTACTACTCCATCCCAAAACTTCACATGGATACACTCCAATTTCAACCTGGTTGGCAAGACAGTGATCGCGAATGGATGTTGACCGAGATGAAAAACTTTCTCACCAAGCATGAAGCTTGGGTCATCGATGGGAATTATTCTTGGTGCTATTACGAGGAAAGAATGCAAGAAGCTGACCAAATCATCTTTCTCAACTTGTCTCCATTGACCTGTCTCTTTAGAGCCTTTAAACGGTATCTCACATACAGAGGAAAAGTGAGAGAAAGTATGGCTAAGGGATGCCCCGAGCAATTCAACTGGGAATTTATTCGTTGGATTCTCTGGGATGGTCGAACAAAAAATGCTAAGGATAGATACCAATACTTAAATAATACTTACCCAGAAAAGATGCATATTCTCCATTCTCAAGCAGAGATTGATTGTTTTTTGCGATCTTTAAAAAAGTAAACAATATAGTAGCATTTCATTAAAATCAGCATGTACTGATTGACTAAAAAAGGAAGTTTTTCATCCAGAAAGTCTTCCTTTTTTCCTTTTATTCAACAATTAAAAATAACTAGAGCAATTTATAAATCAACAATAAAATTCCCCTAGAAATGAAGAGAATCTTGTTCATAGTTTCTGAGTTCGTGATACAAAAAAACTGAAGGAAGTATAGTCCTACTTCTTTCAGTTTTTTATTGTCTCAATTTAGAAAAAACTTCTCCAATCTTACCTTCGATAACTAAATCAGCTTGGCTGTCTTGAGGAGTGCTGGACTTGTTGATAACGACAAGATTTGACCCTGAAAAATAATTGATTAGGCTAGCTGCAGGGTAAACAACTAAGGAAGTTCCACCAATGATCAACAAATCTGCTTGCTGAATGGCTCGAGCTGCGCGACTAAATACATCCATATCTAGTGCTTCCTCATAAAGGGTCACGTCAGGTTTGACCATCTTGCCACAATCTAAGCAGTAGGGAACTGGACCTTCAAGTTCCAAAAAGGCAGTCAAATCATAAAAGCGATGACAGCCCAAACAATAATTACGATCTGCACTACCATGCAGTTTCAAAACTTTCTGAGATCCTGCCATTTCATGGAGACTATCGATATTTTGCGTCACAATCGCCTTTAATTTACCTGTTTTTTCCAACGACGCTAGATAATCATGTGCTAAATTCGGCTTGGCATCAGGATAGACCAGATACTTTTTGTAGAAATCAAAAAAATCCTCTGGATAGCGCTCAAACATAGTGCGTGAAACCAGTTGCTCGGCAGTAAAATGGCGACCTAGTTTCAGACTATATATACCATCTGAACTACGAAAATCTGGAATATTAGACTCTGTAGAAACCCCTGCACCACCGAAAAAGACAATTCTCTGACTTTGATCAATAATATCTTGTAATTGTTTAATCTTATCCATTTTGTACTCCTAGGAATTTTCAAGTTAAAAAGTTGAAAGTCTTGACTTCTTGTCAACTCGACTTCCAACTTTATTTGATTATGATTTAGATATTAAACTGACTAGTCTCGGTCCTTTGACACAATTAGGCTTTCTTCAATTTCCTTATTCTTGCCTATTTCAGGATTGATTCATTGTTGATAGTTATCATTTTGAGAACAAGAGAAATCATTCTGAATATAGCTTACCTTTAGTCTGCAATCAATGTTTCCAAACCAACTTTCATCATATCAGTGAAGGTATTTTGGCGTTCTTCTGCAGTCGTGTCTTCATCTGGATTGACCAAGCTATCAGAAATAGTCATGATAGCTAGCGCATCAACATGGTACTGGGCCGCCAGATAGTAAAGGGCTGCTGCTTCCATTTCCACAGCCTTGACTCCCCATTTACCAAGTTCGATGTTCTTTTCAAAGTAGTTTGAATAAAAGACATCAGAAGACAAAACGTTCCCAACGTGGGTGGTCATACCGAGTTCTTTAGCGATATGGTAGGCCTTATCAAGCAAATCAAAGCTAGCGATTTGTGGGAAATCGTACTGTGGCCAGTCATTACGGACAATGTTTGAGTTGGTTGCAGCTGCCTGCGCCAAAACCAATTCACGAACGTGGACATCTTCATTCAAAGACCCCGCAGTTCCCACACGGATCAATTTTTTCACACCATAGTCAACAATCAACTCACGCGCATAAATCGAAATAGACGGCATTCCCATCCCAGTTCCCATGACAGATACACGATGACCCTTGTATGTACCAGTGTAACCAAACATGTTACGCACTTCGTTAAAACAAACAGCATCTTCAAGGAAATTCTCCGCAATAAACTTGGCACGAAGAGGATCACCAGGAAGAAGAATTTTATCAGCAATTTCACCCTGCTGAGCAGCAATATGGATAGACATAATTTATGATACAAAGAGCGACAAGAAAACGACTGAAAATTAGGAATCTGACGAGAAATCCTGATTTCTCAGTCAGATTATCTATTTTCCGAGTTTTCCGCTCGTGTTCAAATTAGAACACACGCTCTACCTTTCTTTTTTGTATATTTAGGATAGCAACAGAGAACAAAGTAAAAATAGAAAACTGACGACGCATCGCAGATGCTAGACAGTTTATCTTTTTTACACAGTTCTCCGCCCGTATTCAGTTCAGCAAATACGGTTTACCCATCCTTTCTTTTTTCTAAAATTGATAATCAGAAAGATACCAAACCCGTCAAAAAGCGAAGGGAAAATAGGAGTTGGGCGCAGTGAGCGATGCTCGCCAGACCAACTATCTTTTTCCCACTGCTTTTAGGGTGGGGTCAATTCCTTTCTTTTTTAATTTTGTTCTTTCACAGAGAGCTACCTAAGTTTCATTAAAACTCAGGTAATTCTTTCCTTATAAACTAGACAAATGTAACTGTCATTGTATCATCAGATTACAAGACATCGTCATCACTCACCTTAGAATTCAATGTTGTTCCCCAGTGAGTAATTTTGCGATGTGGTTGGGCGAGAAGAGGTCTGTTGTCATAGATTGTTTGCCATCTATTCCAGATAAGACCTGTTCTCTTTTCAATCTTAATTCGAAGATTGCGCATATTAGACTTAATTGGGAGATTAAGGATAGAGCCTGCGGTCTGATTGCGCCCATTCCCTTCCCAAGAACGACTTCGGACAACTGATTGACCATTTTTATCTACTATAACTTCTTCCCACGATATTGAATAACGTGCAATATAAGCACCACTATGTTGGATAGTCAGGGTTTTATCTTTTACAGGAGTGTAGTTTAATAGTTGTACAGGCTTAGAAGCTTGAGTAGTTACATTATTTTTAGCTACAAATCGAAAAACTTCTACTTCTGCAAGACTGAGAGCTTGATTTTTTTGACGCAATTGAATGCGAACACGGCGTCCTAGTTTACCATTCAACTGGAGATCTAAACTGCTTCCTTCTAAGCGAGAAACATATTGTCTAGTAACTTCTTGCCCTTTTTCATCGTATAAAATTACATCAAAGTCTGCCAAACGTTTGGAAAGTTCTCCATCCCCACGATTATAAAGTCGGACAAGCCCAACCTGTTCCGTACGACCTAAATCAACTTCCCACCAAGGTTGATTTTCAAATTTTGTATGGGTAATTGATTGCTGGCTATAACTACTATTGGTGTTTCCATCCAAGGCACGACTAGCATCTCCTCCAAATTCGGTAGAGCTTTGATGTGCTTGTTTTTTCCAAGCAATATTTTCAGCACGAAAAACCTGAACTTCTGCGAGACTAAGAGCGTTATATCCATCTAACTCAATGCGTACAAAACGAGCTTTCTTATAATCAATTGAAATCTGAGCGGAACTATCTCGTAAGTATGCAATACGCTTTCTTTCAATTTCCTTTCCAAAACTATCCAAAAGAATCACACTAAAATTAGTCAGTCTATCTTGAGCAGCATCTGTTCGATTGTAAATATTAATTTGGCGAATCGTTTCTTCCTTGTCTAAATCGACTTGCCACCAAGGTTTTGATTGAAAATCTGTATGAGTGACAGAGTTATGTTCGTAATTCCCATCTAATTTCCCATCAACCGCTCTTCTAGCATCTCCTCCAAAAGCTGTCGAACTTTGAGTTACTCGTTTTCCTAGAGCTATGTTTTCAAATGATTCTGAACTAGGTTGAGTAGACAAGAGGGGAACTTCCTTTTTCTTAAAGAAATAAACGTTGTCCAATTTTTGATCACGATATCCCTGTTTATCAAGCGTATCACGTTTTCCAATATTAAAATTCGGGATAGCATTCATTCTACTTTCAAAATAACCACGCGAACGGTGCTTGAAACTAGAGTTACCTGTGAAAGTTACAATATCGTTATCATTACGAATCAAAGATGTCACAACATTATCATTATCGACCACATAATGTTTTATTTTACCAGATAGAGCCAACTTACGACTTTCTAACCCTACATCCCAGAAACCATTTTTAGCATTCCAAATAGTTCGAGAAGTAATTACTTTAGGAGCGCTAAATGTCGTAACTTTTTTCAAAACATTATTATAAAAAGTAGGATATTTCTGATAAGCTTCAACTGCCGCTATTTGAGCTAAGTAGCCTCCTAGCGAATGACCTGTCATATAAAGATTGGTGATACTTGAATCTAAAGCAAGCTCTCTCACAACATTACGAATATCATCTGCTTGCGCTGGTTTATTTCCTCCTAACAAAACAAAATCTGCACTTAAATCTTTCGCATCATTCAGTCTTGTTCCACGTATAGCCAACATTTGAACAGTATTGTCTTTTAAATAAGGAAGATCACTCTTAGTTTCAAACAAAAAAGCATCCATCCCACTTGCTGTATGATAAGCCTTTTTCATCTTCCAAAATGGGGCTAACTCATTGTGCATCATTTTATATTCTTGACGATCAAGATACAGACTTGGAAAAGGATTTTTATGATCTAGAATTTTGTCAATGTAATCATCGTCACGATAAGCCAACTCCATAAAAAGGAGGGAATCACGATCTGTGACATACCATTGTTTCTTGTTATCATCTTCTCCATCTGCTAATCCATCTCCATCACTATCTGCTAGTAATGGATGGCTATGGTAACCTAAATAGTCATTCCCATCTTTATTGTAAATATACAATTCATCCTTATTTTTGATTCCATCATGATCATCATCGCCATCAGGATCTAAAAATTTTCCACCGTATAAAGAATTATCTACAAGATCCTTCTCTACATGGAGTTCTCCTTTAGAAATTTTGACAAAGTCTGCCTCTGTTACTGGACGAGAATTTTTCGGCTCATCCTTTAGAATTTCCTCTTTCTTCAATTCCTCATGAGGCACAGCAGATTCTTTCTTATATAATTCTTCTCCTGCTTTTTCTTTCCCATGTGTAACAACTTCTTTTGTTTCTAAAGTTGATTGAGTAGCTGTAGCTTTCTCCTCTGTAATAGATACTTCCTGTTTTTTATCAGTGTTTTCTTTTACGGGACTATCCTTTGCTACTACTGATACAGAGCCTTCATTTTTCAGACCATGATTTCCTTCATTGGCAGAAACACCTGTTGGTACTATAAAAGCAAAACCAACTGCTACAGATACAACTCCGATACTTAATTTTTTTATGCCAAAACGCATAATTTGTTGACCAATTTTCATTTATACATATATCTTTCTTTTATTTTTTTCACCCTCTTTACCAACAATATTCTCCAATCAGCTAATCTCCTTTAGCATCACGATTTCATTTTTATACTTTGTTAGCAAGAATTTGAAGAGGTTCATAAAAGTATAGAAACCTCATTCATTTTTATATCATAATTCTATACAGAAGTTAATTGTTTCATTCATCTTCTGATTTATAGAGATGTTTTCACACTTATTTTTCTTTCTCATAGTGCTGCAAGAATCGCTTTCAGCAAGCCTTTAAAGTCGCCTTTAACACGCTCAGTCACTTCCACAACTTCTTCGTGGTTGAGTTCTTCTTGGAAACCAGCCGCAAAGTTAGTAATACATGAAATTCCTAGGACTTTCAAGCCAGAGTGGGCTGCCACAATAACTTCAGGAACAGTCGACATACCAACTGCATCTGCTCCCAGTGTCTTATAGGCACGAATCTCTGCTGGTGTCTCATAAGTCGGACCAGTTACACCGATATAGACACCTTCATCAAGCTTGATACCAAGTTTCTTAGCCACTTCATGGGCAGTAACACGATATTCTGGTGTGTAAGCCTTGGACATATCTGGAAAACGAGGACCAAAGTCATCCAAGTTTTCACCCATCAATGGGTTTTGCCCCGTCATATTGATATGGTCTGAGATTGCCATCAAAGTACCAGGACCAAATCCGATACCACCAGCTGCATTGGTTACAATAACACCTTCACATCCGAGAACTTTCATCACACGAACTGGGAAAGTCACGACTTCCAGAGGATTTCCCTCGTAGAAATGGAAGCGACCTTGAAGAGCCAAGACCTTGCGACCTGCCAGTTCACCATAAACCAATTTACCAGCGTGACCGACTACTGTCGAACGGCCCCAGTTTGGAATGTCTGCATAATCTACTACAACTGGATTTTCGATTTCTTCTGCCAATTCTCCAAGTCCTGATCCAAGGATTAGACCGAACTCAGGCGTTTGGATTCCCTTGTCCTTCAGGAAAGCAGCTGTTTCCTTGATTTTATCTAAAAATGTCATTGTGTGTCTCCTTTTTTAGTTTTTAGCATTTGACCGATTTTATCAAAGGTTTTTGCATTGCGAATAGTGATGTTGCGATAAAAAGGCATCTTGAGCAAGTACTTGTGATAGGCAGTTGCATAGTAGGATTCTTCAGAGAATTTCCCCCAGAAAATCCCAAGTCTTCCAAAATGAACCACTTCATCTTTCAGTTCCAAACTGTTCACTTTCTCGATGACTTGATCCACATCCAAGCTCTCCGTGTAGAAGAGTACATCCTTTCGTGCCAAATCTTTGGTCCACCATTCAGGCAGATTTTCAAGTTCCTCTTCAAAGTCCTCAAGACTCAACAAGGAAAAGCTCTGAATAAATGGATAATGGATTTCAAAGAAAGCCTCTAACTTTTCAACCAATTGGGCTTTGGGAGCTGTCGCAGTAAAGAAAATATTGCCACTGTTGATGTAGGTTTCAACCTTTCCCAGTCCCAACTCTGTCAGTTCTTGACGAAGTTGCGCCATAACAACCTTATTCTTCCCACCGACATTAATACCCCTTACCAGTAAAGCATAGCGTTTCATCTTATACCAATTTATCTAAGAAACTTTCCCCAATCATGGCAGTTTCCACGCCAAAGTTATCGGCAACAGTCGCTGAGATATCTGCAAAATGTCCGACTGGAATGACACCATTTCCTTTAAAGGCAGGGCTGTAAGCTAAAAGTGGAATATATTCACGAGTGTGGTCTGTTCCTGCATACGTTGGGTCATTTCCATGATCCGCAGTAATCAAGAGAAGGTCATTTTCTCTCATAGCTGCGATAATTTCAGGCAAGCGTTCATCAAACTCATGCAAGCAATCACGGTAACCGTGAGCATTACGACGGTGGCCGTAAAGGGCATCAAAGTCAACCAAGTTTGTGAAGGAGAATCCTTTTTCAAATTCAGCAAGTCCCATAGTCTTCAAGAGTGTATCAATTCCATGGCTATTTGACTTATTGTGACCCATGTCATGGTTGATACCAGCGCCATTAAAGATATCGTTGATTTTACCAACAGCGTAAGTATCGATACCAGCTTCGTTCAATTTATCCAAAACAGTCGGTGCAAATGGAGATACAGCCAAGTCACGACGATTTGCTGTACGAGTGAAGTTACCTGGCTCACCAACATATGGACGGGCAATGATACGACCTAAAAGGGCAGGACGCTCAAGGGTAATCGAACGAGCGTATTCACAGATACGGTACAATTCTTCCAAAGGAATGATGTCTTCATGAGCAGCAATTTGCAAAACAGGGTCAGCTGAAGTATAGATAATCAACTCCCCAGTTTCCATCTGACGTGGTCCAAAATCATCGATAACAGCTGTACCTGAGTAAGGTTTGTTGGCTTCACGAATGACCTTACGTCCTGAAAATTCTTCGATTTTTGTCAGGATTTCTTCTGGGAATCCATTCCAGAAAGTATCGAAAGGTTCTGTAATGTTAAGTCCCATGATTTCCCAGTGTCCAGTCATGGTATCCTTACCAAGGGATACCTCTTCCAATTTTGTTGCATATCCTGTTGGATTGCTTTCAGCTGGAACAGTCTTCAGAGGAGTTTCGCGAGGAATATTTCCTAGACCGATTTTAGCCATGTTTGGCACATTTAAACCAACTGTTTTTGAAATGTGTCCTAGTGTGTCAGAAGCTCCATCTGGAACCCCTGCATTGACAAAGTTATTAGCATCTGGTGCAGCACCGATTCCTACAGAATCTAATACTACCAAATGAATACGATTAAATTTTGACATAGTGTATCTCCTTCTATTTTCCTTTTCTTGAGATTAAAATCTGAATCCCGTCTCGTCCAGCAACGATGACCTTATCCACCATTTGGTTGAATAAGCCATGCTCAACGACACCAACGACATGGTCCAATTCTTTCCCAAAGGCAATTGGATCTTCAATGACATCCAAGGCAAGGTCAATGATAAAGTTCTGCATATCCGTCACAAAACGTTGGCCGTCTTTTGCACGGAAGCTTGGTTTGTAACCAGATCGCTCAAAACGACGAAAAACCTGCTCTGCTCCATACTGAACTACTTCCACAGGCAATTTAAAAGCACCTAGTTTGTCGACCAGCTTGCTTTCATCTACCACCCAAATATATTCTTTTGAGGGCGTTGCGACAACCTTCTCCATCAGAAGGGCACCACCACCGCCTTTGATTCCATTAAACTGACTATCCACTTCATCCGCCCCGTCGACTGTCACATCAACAGAGTCCACTTGATCAATAGACTTAAGAGGGATATTGAGTCCTTCTGCCTGTTTACTGGTTACACTAGAAGTCGTCACAGCTGTAATCTGCAAGCCTTCTTCCTTAATCCGACGACCGATTTCTTCTACGAAATAATAGGCAGTAGACCCCGTTCCCAGTCCGACTACCATGCCATCCTTGACAAACTCAGCAGCCTTGATACCTGCCATTTTTTTCAGATTTTCCACTCAAACACCTCCATTAAAGAGCTACTTCTATTATACCATGTAAAGGCTTAATATTCATCTGAAAATTGAAACCGATAACCATTCTCGAAGAAATCTTGCTAGAGTTGATTTTTTATCATAAAGATGATTAAATAGGTAAGTATAGAAAAGGAGAAATAAGATGAACCCGTTAGATTTATTTAATCAAGTAAAAGAGTTAATCGAGACAAAAGATTTCGAAGCTGCAAAAACATTCGTTGCAGAAAATCAAGAACAACTTGGAGAATACTTCTCTCAAGCTCAGCAGTTGATTTCTGGTTCTGAAGGTCTAGATGGCCTAGTCGACAAGATTAAAGGATTTTTCTAAAACATACAAAGGCGCCTGCAACTATCAGGTGCCTTTTTGAGATATTTTTTTCATAATTTTAGGAAGACAATTACCAATCTCCGTCGGCAAGACCACATAATGTTCTTGAGCTAACTCTTGGGCTATGGCTGAATGAAGATGGGTCGCTAAGGTTACGCGTTCGTAAAGACTGACTTGTTTAAACTGGCCTGCAAATCCTGCAATCATTCCAGCCAGAGTATCTCCCATTCCCCCAGTCGCCTGATAGGGACCACCAACCTGTAACTGATAATAATCAGATTGGCCAGCTTGCCAAATACGAGTAGCTGAACCTTTTTCAACTAAAATCGTTCCTTGAGGGAAGGAAGTCAAACCACTAGCCGTTGTATCTTCGTTTTGCTTTTCAATAGCAATACCAGACAGTTTTTCCCATTCTTTTTGATGGGGAGTCAGGATAAGCTGACTCAAAGGAAACGACAAACTTGTTCTAGCAAGGATGGTTAAGGCCCCTCCGTCTACAATCAAAATCTGATTTTGTCTTAAGCCAGCAAAGACCTGTTTAACTAGATCTTCTCCAAAGGCATTGTCTCCTAAACCAGGTCCCAGCAAGACAACCTCTGCCTTCTGCAATTGCTCTTTTAACAGTTGCTGGTCTTGAAGAGAAAAGGCCATAGCCTCTGGTAAATGGCTATGTAGAGCTGGAATATTTTCCCTGTCCGTTCCAACGGTCACCAATCCTGCCCCACTTTTAACAGCTGCAATGGCTGACATGATGATAGCTCCCCCATAAGGATAAGTCCCTCCCAGCAAGAGCAGACGACCGTAGTCTCCTTTATGACTGGTACGAGAACGTTCAATAATAACTTTTTCTAGTAAGGTTTGATCAATTACTTTCATCGTTTTTTCCTCAACTATCCTTTATCTGATTGTTTTAAAACAACTTGATAGACTTTCTTAGTCCACTCTTCTAAGTCTTCTCCAGCATAGTCAAGATAATGCACCCTATCTTGTATTTTAGTTAGAATAATATTTTCAAATTGGCTCTTATTATGAGTTGGAATAATGCAAATATACAACTCACTAAATAAATTCAACATGTCCTTAATTTTTGCAACATGGTAGCCATCAAACATATAACCTGGTGCTTGAATTAATTTTTCATACAGAAAATGAAAACTAACGCCAGGAATGAACTTTTCTTGCAATTCCTCCTCAGACGGTGCCCGTCCTAACAAACGCTCCATAGCGAGTCGGTAACCCGAAGTCGTATTAGACCATCCGAACATAATATAGTCAAAATAGTCTGCTGGATCAGAAGCTGCATTACGACTATCCAAAACCAACTCCTCAGCATCTCGCCCAAAGGCTTTCACAGCAGATAAGAGCTGACCTGTTTTAAAGATAGAAATCGCTGCATCTATAGTCGTAGTATGACTACAGTAGTCTGAAGTTACTAACCTCTTATGTAAATCATAAGTCGAGGCTACTCTTTTATCTGTAGGGGTAAACGGTGGCAGAAAGGGATGCTGACAGATGTAATCTAAAATTTCTTTTTCTAAACAAGAATCAGCACACTCAATACTTGTTTGACGTTTATGAAGTTTTTCGTAAGCTATAAATTTAGCAATTTTTTCTAATTCCCACTCTTGAATATTTGGATAATCAATTAGTGCCACGTAGTATATTCCATCCCATTGTAAACTATATTCCCCATTATAAATTTTTAAAATCATCTAATCACCTCACTCCATTATACAACAAAAAGGAGGCGTAGACCTCCTTTTGTAATCTTATTTTTACAACTATTGTATGCCATTCTAGATATAGCTATAGAAACTACACTCTCTTCAGCGAATGTTTCTCTTATTTTCTATCCAATGTCCTGACCGCTGCTTGATAAGTTTGCTCCATTAGCATAGTAATGGTCATAGGACCTACACCTCCAGGCACTGGCGTGATATGGCTAGCAAGTGGGGCAGCTGCCTCATAATCAACATCCCCACAGAGCTTACCATTTTCATCGCGGTTCATCCCAACGTCAATGACAACCGCACCTGGTTTGACAAAGTCAGCAGTCACAAACTTAGCACGACCAATTGCTACCACCAGAATATCCGCTTTCGCAGCCACCTTAGCAAGATTATGGGTGCGTGAGTGAGTCAAGGTCACTGTTGCATTCTTAGCTAATAACAACTGGGCCATGGGTTTTCCAACGATATTGGAACGACCGATGACAACCGCATTTTTACCTTCCAAGTCAATCCCATATTCATGGAACATTTCCATAATTCCTGCAGGTGTTGATGGAATCATGACTGGATGACCAGACCAAAGACGTCCCATGTTGAGCGGATGAAAACCATCCACATCCTTTTCTGGGTCAATGGCTAATAAAACTGCCTCTTCATCAATATGTTTTGGTAATGGTAACTGGACCAATATCCCATGCCAAGCTGGATCCTGATTGTATTTGGCAATCAAGTCTAACAACTCCTCTTGAGTAATGGTATCTGGAACTCGCACTACTTCGCTACGGAAACCAGCTGCAATAGCAGAACGTTCCTTGTTGCGAACGTAAACTTGACTGGCAGGATTATCTCCCACCAAAATCACTACCAAACCAGGCACTAGACCTGTTTCTTCCTTTAATTTTGCAGTCTTTTCAGCCAACTGCCCCTGCAATTTGACCGCTAAAGCTTTCCCATCAATAATCTGTGTCATATCACTTCTCTTTTCTTACAAATATCTTCCATTATACCAAAAAATACAATGTAGCTCTAACACTTCTTGACTAAGTCAGCCTATAGTTTCAAACTATAAGAAAAAGCTCAGGTTGAGCTTTTCACTAATCTTGTCTTGAAATCTTAAAATAGATTACAAAACCTTACTCAAGAAATCTTTGGTCCGTTGTTCTTGGGTTTGTTCAAAAATCTGTTCTGGCGTTCCGTCTTCAACAACCACACCGTCTGCCATAAAGATGACACGGTCTGCCACCTCACGGGCAAATCCCATCTCATGTGTTACGATAACCATAGTCATTCCTGATTTGGCAAGGTCTTGCATAACAGCCAGAACTTCTCCAACCATCTCAGGATCCAAGGCTGAAGTTGGCTCGTCAAAGAGCAAAACATCTGGTTCCATGGCCAACCCACGCGCGATGGCAATCCGTTGTTGCTGCCCACCCGACAGACTCTGTGGATAAGCATCTGCCTTATCTGGTAAACCAACTTTTTCCAAAAGCTCTTGGGCTCTCTTCTCAGCCACTGCCTTGCTCTCACCTTTGGTCTTGATAGGTGACAAGGTGATATTTTCCATCACAGTCATATTAGGAAAGAGATTGAATTGTTGGAAAACCATGCCCATCTTCTCACGCATGGCAAACAGGTCATTCTTCTTGTCCGTAATATCGACTCCCTCAAAGATAACCTTCCCCTTGCTTGCTTCTTCCAATAAATTCATAGACCGAAGCAAGGTAGATTTCCCGCTCCCTGAAGGACCAATGATAACCACAACTTCTCCACGTTTAATCTCGAGGTTGATGCCCTTCAATACTTCATTCTTTCCAAAGGATTTATGTAAATTTTCGATTTTTATCAAGGTTTTTGTCATTATTTCTTATCTCCTTGTCCCATACGTTTTTCAAAAGCTTTCAAGGCTACGGTCAAAATAGAGGTCATAATCAAGTAGTAAAAGGCTGCAAATAAAAGTGGTGTTAAAGGTAAATAGGTTGTTGTAGAAACTGTTGTAGCCCCGTTCCACAACTCCATGACACCGATAGCTGATAAGAGGGAGCTGTCCTTGATGATGGTGATAAATTCGTTCCCCAATGCTGGCAAGATATTTTTGATGGCTTGTGGCAAAATCACATATCTCATAGCGTTTTTAGGACGAATCCCTAGCGAATAAGCCGCTTCTAGCTGACCTTTTGGAACCGCATTAATCCCAGCACGAACAGTCTCAGAAACATAAGCACCACTGTTCATAGAGATAATCAAAATCCCTGGAATCAAGCGAGAAAGATCAACACCCAAAATCCCAACCTGAATAGTCGGAGCATTGATATGCATAAGAGCAAAGGCAATCATAATCTGAACCATCATCGGTGTCCCACGGAAAATCCAAACGTACAAGTTGGCGAGCCAGACAAGCGGTTTAAACTTTGAACGTTGCCCAAAAGCCAAGACAACACCCAAAATGGTTCCTAAAAAGACAACACAGATAGAAATGAGAACCGTCACGACAGCCCCATAGTTAAAATAAGGTAAATACTTAGGTAAAAAAGAAAAATTCATAGTCACACTGCTTTCTAAAATAGAATACTGTATGATTATAACATGTACTGAATTAAAATTCAAACCTTTTATCCAATTTATTCTAAAAAACTTTAAGCTGGTAGAATTAGCGAGAAATCTTAGTTTTTTCTAGGCAAGTTGGCCTCCTTTATGGTAAAATAGTAAAGATAAGAAATGAAGGAGAATCAAAATGGAATCACATTTGGTTAGAATCATCAACCGCCTTGAAGCAATGGCAAAAGACGGCGGAAATTTAAAACGTAATTTTGAACGCGAAGGAGTTGTTGTTGCAGAAGTTGCATACAGCCATGATGAAGAAAACGGTTCAATCTTTACCCTTCGTGATGTCGAAGCTCGCGAAACGTATACTTTTGACAGTATTGACTTAATTGCAATGGAGATTTACGAACTCCTTTACTAATACAAAACAAGCTGGGATTACACCCTGCATGTCTAACCAAAATCCTTTTTGTCTCACAAATAGGATTTTTTTATAGTTCAAATTCCCAAAGATTTTCATTGTAACAACTTCTCAAAGCTGCAATCTTTTTACTTGCTTTACAGTCCAATCCTGTTATAATGAAAGTATAGAAATTTGACTATTTTTGACCTTTAAACAGGTCAGGCTAAAGAAAGAAATGAGGTAGATGTATGCTTTGTCAAAACTGTAAAATCAACGACTCAACTATTCATCTTTATACCAATCTCAATGGAAAGCAAAAACAAATTGACCTCTGTCAAAACTGCTATAAGATTATCAAAACAGATCCTAATAACAGTCTCTTTAAAGGTATGACAGATTTGAACAATCGTGACTTCGATCCCTTTGGTGATTTCTTCAATGATCTAAACAATTTCAGACCTTCTAGCAATACTCCTCCTATTCCCCCAACCCAATCAGGTGGAGGTTACGGTGGAAACGGCGGTTATGGCTCCCAAAATCGTGGATCTGCCCAAACTCCGCCTCCAAGTCAAGAAAAAGGCCTGCTAGAAGAATTTGGTATCAATGTAACTGAGATTGCTCGTCGTGGCGATATCGACCCCGTTATTGGACGCGACGATGAGATTATCCGTGTCATCGAGATTCTCAATCGTAGAACCAAGAATAATCCTGTTCTTATCGGTGAACCTGGTGTCGGAAAAACGGCCGTTGTCGAAGGTCTAGCTCAAAAAATCGTCGATGGAGATGTTCCGCATAAACTACAAGGTAAACAAGTCATCCGTCTAGATGTGGTTAGCCTAGTTCAAGGAACGGGTATCCGTGGACAATTTGAAGAACGCATGCAAAAACTCATGGAAGAGATACGCAAACGTGAGGATATCATTCTCTTTATCGACGAAATCCATGAAATTGTCGGTGCTGGTTCTGCGGGCGATGGCAATATGGATGCAGGAAATATCCTCAAGCCAGCCCTTGCTCGTGGGGAACTGCAACTGGTCGGTGCCACTACCCTCAATGAGTACCGTATCATTGAAAAGGATGCTGCCCTAGAGCGTCGTATGCAACCTGTCAAGGTCGATGAACCAACAGTGGAAGAAACAATCACTATCCTCAAAGGTATTCAAAAGAAATACGAAGACTATCACCACGTTCAATATACTGATGCTGCAATTGAAGCAGCTGCAACTCTTTCCAATCGCTACATCCAAGATCGCTTCTTACCTGACAAGGCTATTGACCTCTTAGATGAAGCGGGCTCTAAGATGAACTTGACCTTGAATTTTGTAGATCCTAAAGTGATTGATCAACGCTTGATTGAGGCTGAAAATCTCAAATCTCAAGCTACACGAGAGGAAGATTTTGAGAAGGCTGCCTACTTCCGCGACCAGATTGCCAAGTATAAGGAAATGCAAAAGAAAAAGGTCACAGACCAGGATACTCCTATCATCAGCGAGAAAACCATTGAACACATTATTGAGCAGAAAACCAATATCCCTGTTGGTGATTTAAAAGAGAAAGAACAATCTCAACTCATCCATCTAGCCGAAGACCTCAAGTCTCATGTTATTGGACAAGATGATGCTGTCGATAAGATTGCCAAAGCTATTCGCCGTAATCGTGTCGGACTTGGTACCCCTAACCGCCCAATCGGAAGCTTCCTCTTCGTTGGGCCAACTGGTGTCGGTAAGACAGAACTTTCCAAACAACTAGCTATCGAACTCTTTGGTTCTGCTGACAGCATGATTCGCTTTGATATGAGTGAATACATGGAAAAACACAGTGTTGCAAAATTAGTTGGTGCCCCTCCAGGTTATGTCGGCTACGATGAGGCTGGACAATTAACTGAAAAAGTCCGCCGTAATCCCTACTCTCTTATTCTCTTGGATGAGGTAGAGAAAGCTCATCCAGATGTCATGCATATGTTCCTTCAGGTCTTGGACGATGGACGTTTGACAGATGGGCAAGGACGTACCGTCAGCTTTAAGGATGCCATTATTATCATGACCTCAAATGCAGGTACAGGTAAGGCCGAAGCCAGCGTTGGTTTCGGGGCAGCTCGCGAAGGACGTACCAACTCTGTTCTTGGTGAACTCGGTAACTTCTTTAGCCCAGAGTTTATGAACCGTTTTGATGGTATTATCGAATTTAAGGCTCTCAGCAAGGATAACCTCCTTCAGATTGTCGAGCTCATGCTAGCAGATGTTAACAAGCGCCTCTCTAGCAACAATATCCATCTGGATGTAACGGACAAGGTCAAAGAAAAATTGGTTGACCTAGGTTATGATCCAAAAATGGGGGCGCGCCCACTCCGTCGTACCATTCAAGACTATATAGAAGATGCCATCACTGACTACTACCTTGAAAATCCAAGTGAGAAAGACCTCAAGGCAGTTATGACCAGTAAGGGTAAGATTCAAATTAAGTCTGCCAAAAAAGCTGAAGCTAAAACCTCTGAAAAAGAAGTATAAATCCTATAGAAAAGGAGTAGAAAATGAAAATTTTCTGCTTCTTTTTACTAAAATAACTATAAATTCTTGACAGCTTGCCCTTTGTCCATTATGATAATAATAACAATACTAGATAATGAGGAAAATGCAATGGCAAACCCAACTTTTGGAGAAAAAAAAGCAAATACAGACTATGTTGCTCGTTATGGCGTATATGCTGTTATCCCTGATGCTGAGCGAAAACAAATTGTTCTTGTTCAAGCACCTAATGGTGCTTGGTTCTTACCAGGTGGCGAAATTGAAGCAGGTGAAAACCATCAGGAAGCCCTAAAACGTGAGTTGATTGAAGAACTTGGTTTCACAGCTGAAATTGGTACCTATTACGGACAAGCTGACGAATATTTCTACTCTCGTCACCGTGACACCTACTACTACAATCCTGCCTACCTTTATGAAGCGACTTCTTTCAAAGAAGTACAAAAACCACTAGAAGACTTTAATCATATTGCCTGGTTCCCTATTGACGAGGCTATTGAAAACCTCAAACGTGGTAGCCATAAATGGGCCATCCAATCTTGGAAAAAACAGCATAAGATTGACTAATACTCTTCGAAAATCTCTTCAAACCACGTCAGCTTCGCCTTGCCGTATATATGTGACTGACTTCGTCAGTCTTATCTACAACCTCAAAACAGTGTTTTGAGCAACCTGCGGCTAGCTTCCTAGTTTGCTCTTTGATTTTCATTGAGTATAAATCAAGCTACTTTATTTAAAAAGTGCTATAATAGAATTAGAAAATCGGAGGAAATATTATGAAGCTTATCAATACGACAAACTCACACTCGCAACTTGTAAAAAGCCAGCTAGAAAGTACAGATGCAACCCTTGTTGAGGTCTATTCTGCAGGGAATACAGATGTTATTTTTACCCAAGCTCCGCTTCACTATGAAATCCTCATCTCAAACAAACACCGCGCTATTCGCGAAACTGAAATTGAAGCCATTCAAGAATTTTTCTTGAAACGTAAAATTGATAAGGAATCTATTGATGAGGCCAATATCAAAACCCTCTACTCAGAAAAATTAATTGGGATTTCGATTCCAATTAAATAACATTTTGGAGAGATTAAAAAGTTTTTTGAACCCTACAGCATAAAACGAGGTTCTCACTTGCTTTTTTAATCATCTCCAGTTTTTTATCGGCTCTTTGTCAACTGTAGTGGGTAGAAGAAAAGCTAAGATCGAGAAAGGACACATTTTGTCCTTTCTTTTTTGATGTTGAGAGCGATGAAAATCCGTTTTTTGAAGTTTTCAAAGTTCCGAAAACCAAAGGCATTTCGCTTGATAAGTTTAATGAGATTATTAGTCGCCTCCAATTTGGCGTTAGAATAAGGTAATTGAAGAGCGTTGACGATTCTCTTTATCCTTGAGAAAAGTTTTAAAGACAGTCTGAAAAAGAGGATGAATCTTCTTTAGATTGTCCTCAATGAGTCCGAAGAATTTGTCAGACTCTTTATTCTGGAAGTGAAAAAGTAAGAGCTGATAGAGATTGTAGTGGTGTTTCAAGTCTTCTGAATAGCTCAAAAGCTTGTCTAGAATTTCTTTATTCGTCAAGTGCATACGAAAAGTAGGGCGATAAAATCGCTTATGGCTGAGTTTACGACTATCCTGTTGAATGAGCTTCCAGTAACGTTTGATGACCTTATATTCATGAGATTTTCGTTCAAATTGATTCATGATTTGGACACGAACACGACTCATAGCACGGTTAAGATGTTGTACAATGTGAAAACGATCTAGAACGATTTTAGCACATGGAAAAAGCTGTTTAGCTAAGGCATAGTAGGGACTTAACATATCCATTGTAATGATTTTCACTCGACATCGGACGGCTCTATCATATTTAAGAAAGTGATTTCGGATGACAGCTTGTGTTCTCCCCTCAAGAATAGTGATGATATTGATCTTATCAAAGTCCTGAGCAATGAAACTCATCTTCCCCTTAGTGAAGGCATACTCGTCCCAGGACATAATCTCTGGAAGATGAGAAAAATCGTGTTTAAAGTGAAAGTCATTGAGCTTGCGAATGACAGTTGAAGTCGAAATGGCAAGCTGGCTAGCAATGTCTGTCATAGAAGTCTTTTCAATCAACTTTTGAGCAATTTTTTGGTTGATGATACGAGGAATTTGGTGATTTTTCTTGACGAGAGAAGTCTCAGCCACCATCATTTTAGAGCAGTGATAGCACTTGAAACGACGCTTTCTAAGGAGGATTCTAGTAGGCATACCAGTAGTTTCAAGGTAAGGAATTTTCGACGGTTTTTGAAAATCATATTTCTTCATTTGGTTTCCGCAATCAGGGCAAGATGAGGCTTCATAATCCAGTTTAGCGATGATTTCCTTGTGTGTATCCCTATTGATGATATCCATAAATTGGATATTTGGGTCTTTGATATCGAGTAGTTTTGTGATAAAATGTAATTGTTCCATATGAATCTTTCTAATGAGTTGTTTGGTCGCTTTTCATTATAGGTCATATGGGACTTTTTTTCTACACAAAAATAGGCTCCATAATATCTATAGGGGATTTACCCACTACAAATATTATAGAGCCTTTTTATCTTGAGATCTTATCATAGAAGATTTTATAGACAAATAATAAAAAAGATTTGGTTCTGCTTCTCACAAAACCAAATCTTTTTTATTATTTTAGAAACGAATCGTTTCACGTGTTTTCTCATATGAAGTAACAAAACGGTTGGTTACACCAGGTTCTGCAACTTCCAAAGCTTGCGAAATCTTATCAAATGAAGCATGGTAATCAAAATCTTTTTCAAAGATTTCTAATGATTCATTAAAGGCTTCTTGAATTCGTTCATCAAATGAGCGGTAACGGTTCGAATACTGTAGTAATTGTTCAGTCAAAGTTGCATATTGAACAATATCATAAGTTTCATCTTCAAGTGCTTCCATATCATTTGTTGTAATCTCAAGCATGCGATTTACAACTTCGATATTGACCTGTGCTTCTTCAAGTTCAGCCATTAACTCTTCTGTATGGTTACTTGCTGTAAAGAACAACTGTAAGAAATTCTGAGGAATACCTGGAAGATTGCGTTTTTCCATATATCTCTTAATTGTATGGAGACGATTGACATAAACATTTGCCTTTTGGCGAGCATTAATATCATCTTTTTCAATCTGAGCAAGACGTTGACTAAGTTCAACTTGTTCATCCTCAATTTCTTTCAAAGTCGCTTGTAAGTTTTCCAAACGTTCTTCAAGTAATGAATATGGCTCAGAATGTTCCTCTTGTTCAGAAGTCAATACTAATACAGGTTCTTCTAAAGACTCTAACTCAGCTTGCAATCTACGAACATGACTAACATCTGTTTCAGAAAGTAGATAATTCTGGCTTAATCGTTGAATATCATCCACTAAAACACCATTGCTATCTTTCATGTGTTGCAGATAAGTAGGAAGTGTTGCTACTAAACCTTCTACAACTTTCTGAGCAGCAATTTCTCGTGTAAAAATATCATAAAGTGCATTAATCTCTTCTTGGATTTGAGTATTTTCGTACTCAGCATTATCCAATTCTAATTGCGCAATATTCTCATGATTTTTCTTCAAAGCTTCATGAAGCAATTGGAAACGAGCTTCAATATCCGTTTCAGCAAAATGATAGTTAGCATCTAAAAGCTTACGGTAACCATTCTCCAAATCTTCTAACTGATCAGGTAGCTCTTTAGATAATGTAGTTACAACTGCTGGTATACGGTCAACAATATGTGTCAAAGCCAAGATATGATTTTCAGCATTATCCAAAATCACAGCAGCTTCTACTGGGTCACCAGAAGAGTTTAAAGTTACAAACTGAGAAAACTCTGATTGGATATTTTCCAATTGTTTTTCGATTTCAGCTAAACCTTTACCATATTCTTCAGAATGATCAGCAACTCGGTGTTGTAACTCTTCAAACAAGTCCAAGGTATGAAGAACACGTCCACTATTTTTAGACTCTTGTTTCTCCAAATCTGCCAAGGCATTGCGAATTGATGCAATATCTTCTTCAATCAAGGTAATTTGGCTCTCGATTTGATCAATTTGATGACTAGCTTTGAAAAAACGGAATGAGTTGTTATAACCTTCTGCCTCGAAAAGATTATTTTCAATATCGGCAAAAGAATTAAGAGATAGGTCAACCCATTTTTGATTCCACTCACGGAAAGTCACCTGACTTTGTCCAATCAAGTGCATGTTTTTTACAGCTTCAACCTCATCATTAACTGGAAGATTATACAGCTCTTCTTTTTTCTCTTCTAAAATTGCTAATTTACTTTCATTGCGTTTTCGTACGTAGATTGCGATAGCATATGCAACGATCAATAAAACTGCGATTGCAATGATTAGATAAATTACTAGTCTAGCAGACATATTAAACTCCTTTTTTACTTGAAACAATCGTAATGATTATATCATATTTTTTAGACCAAGGGAACTACTTCTCCCGTTTTTTTAGACATCAAGTGTACTATAGACAGCATTTTCTTCGATAAACTCACGACGAGGCTCTACTCTATCCCCCATCAACATATCAAAGATTTTATCTGCTTCTGCAGCATCATCCACAGAAACTCTGGCCATCAAGCGATGTTCTGGATCCATGGTTGTTTCCCATAACTGATGATCGTCCATTTCACCCAAACCTTTATAACGCTGAATGGTCGGTTTGGTTCGACCTTCACTATAACGGGCTAAAGCTTCTTGGAGTTTTATTTCCTGATCTACACCTGGCTGGATATATTCTTTAATTTCACTTCCAACCTTAACACCGTAGATTGGTGGTTGGGCAATATAAACATAACCAGCTTCTAGTATTGGTTTCATATAACGATAAATCAAGGTTAAAAGAAGGGTACGAATATGAGCTCCATCGACATCAGCATCGGTCATCAAAACGAGTTTTTGGTAACGGGCTTTTGAAACATCAAATTCTGCGCCAAATCCTGTTCCCATAGCTGTAAAAAGACTTCGAATTTCTTCGTTGGCAAGAATTTTATCCATGCTAGCTTTTTCAACGTTCAAGATTTTACCGCGAATTGGAAGAATTGCCTGAAATTCACGGTTACGACCAGATTTAGCTGACCCACCAGCTGAGTCTCCTTCGACGATAAAAAGTTCTGTTTCAGCAGGATTGTTAGAAGAACAGTCCGCTAGTTTCCCTGGAAGGTTGGAAATTTCCAAACCAGATTTTTTACGAGTGACTTCACGCGCACGCTTGGCAGCAACACGAGCCTTAGCGGCCAAAATCCCTTTTTCCACGATTCGCTTGGCAATCTGTGGATTTTCCATAAGGAAATCAGAGAAGGCATCGCTGAAGAGGCGATTGGTAATCTTGACTACTTCGCTGTTTCCAAGTTTGGTTTTGGTTTGTCCTTCAAACTGTGGATTCGGGTGTTTAACTGAGATAACTGCAGTTAATCCTTCCCGAACATCTTCCCCTGTCAGATTGTCTTCATTATCTTTAAGCAACTTATTCTTACGAGCATAATCGTTGATAACACGAGTCAGTGCTGTACGGAAACCTTGCTCATGCGTTCCACCTTCATGAGTATGAATATTGTTGGCGAAACTCATGACATTTTCATGATAGCCAGTTGTGTACTGCATGGCTACTTCAACTGTGATATCATCCATCTCACCATCTGTGTAGATTGGTGTATCAAAGATAACATCCTTATTCTCGTTGATATATTCAACGTAGCTAGCAATCCCACCTTCATAATGGTAATGTTTGGTTTGTTCCAAACCTTGGCGCTTATCTGTGATGGAGATTTGAAGACCACGATTTAGAAAGGCTAACTCTTGGATCCGTTTATTTAATTTATCAAAATCAAAGGTTGTTGTTTCAGTGAAGATTTCTGGATCTGGTGTGAAGTGAACCGTTGTTCCAGTTCTATCTGTGTCTCCAACCACCTCAAGATCCGCAACAACATGACCTCGACGGTATTCTTGATAATGAATCTTGCCGTTTTTGTGGACATGAACGTCTAATTGAGTGGAAAGGGCATTAACGACTGATGACCCTACTCCGTGAAGACCACCTGAAACTTTATAGCCGCCACCGCCAAACTTTCCTCCAGCATGAAGGACAGTAAAGACAGTTTCTACGGCAGGCCGACCTGTTTTTTCCTGAATATCGACTGGGATACCACGTCCATCATCGACAACAGTGATCGAATTATCTGGCTCAATAAAAACTTGGATATGGTTGGCAAATCCTGCCAAGGCCTCATCAATTGAGTTATCAACAATTTCCCAGACTAGATGGTGAAGACCTTCTTTTGAGGTTGACCCGATATACATCCCTGGACGCATACGGACAGCCTCTAAGCCTTCTAAAACTTGAATTTGACTGGCATCATAATCCTGTGCCTGCAGATTTTTGATTTCTTCTGTCATCTTATTCCTTTTTCTTACATGTCTAATACTTGTCTTAAATTCACGATACTGGTAAACAAGTGGGTATCCAGGCCAGCTGCTTGCCCTGCTTCAATATCAATCGGCCGATCACCAATGACAAGGCCAGAGCTAATCTGATACTTTTCTCTTAAATAAAGCATGGACTCAGGATTTGGCTTTCTCTTAAAACCTGAGCTAGAAGTCACTACTTCTGTAAAGTAGGTTGCTATAGAAGTTTTTTCTAAAATTTCTAAGACCTGATCATTTCGATGAGAAACCAAGAAATGACGCCCACCTTGATTTGAAATGTCCTCCAATAAGTCAGAAACTCCATCAAATAAAATCGGGTGTTCCAGCTCTCTGGCTTCATTTTCCTTATACTTTTCTAAAAAATTCTCTAGGTTGGGAGCGAATGTCTCAATCGCAAAATCAGTAGAAACCTTTAAAGCTTGATAGACACTATCATGATCTTGTGTGATACCGTACAGCGCTAATGTTTCAACAAATGCAGCTGTTGAAGTTTCATAATTATCCAGTAAAGTTCCACCTAAATCCCAGATGTAATCGTGATATTTCATACCCCTCATTATACCATTTTTTTATGAAAAAAGCGATGATTTCCTAGATTTTTCCAAGTAAAAAAACGAGAGGTTGACTCCCGTTTTATTGATTTTTACCAAAGACATCTCGATATAGCATTCCAATTCGTAAACTCTCTGCGTCTCCCCCTAATTGATCCACTAACTCGTAGGCAAAGGCAAGGGCTGTTGAAGGGCCCCGACTGGTTGTCAAATGACCATCTACCACTACTGTTTCCTTGACGTATTGCCCATCAAGGATTTGCTCTTGAACACCGTCATAACAAGTGTACTTCTTGTTTTTCAATACTCCTGCTTGATTGAGGGCAATTGGTGCCGCACAAATGGCTGCCAGTTTCTTCCCTTCTTGCTCGAAGCTTTGTAATTCTTGAATTAAAGCCTGATTGTCACGCAAATGTGCAGAACCAGGCATTCCACCAGGAAGTACAATCATGTCATAGTCTGATAAATCACCATCAAAGACACGATCCGCTCTGACCTGGATTGCATGTGAACCCGTCACTTGCTCTTCAAATCCTATCATATCACAAGCAATATTTGCCCGACGCAAAACATCCACAACTGTCAAAGCTTCAATTTCTTCAAAGCCCTGAGCTAACATAACGGCTACTTTCACCATGATTTTCTCCTTATTTGATTCGTTTTAATACAACCTTTTTCCGCTTGAATGGGACTTTTCCGCTCTTCTCTTCAGCTAGATTGGTTTGGTAACTCATCGATAAAAGCAAGCCAACACCGATCAAATTACTGATAATAGCCGATCCTCCTTGTGAAATGAAAGGCAGAGGAATCCCAGTCAAAGGAAGCAAGCCCGTCACAGCACCGATATTTTCAAAGATGTGGAAGAGCAACATCATAATCAAACCTGTGGAAATATAGGTATAGAACTGGTTATTTGATTTGAGAGTAATCTTCAACATACGGTAAATGAGCATGAGGTAAAGAGCGATAACAAGGACTGAGCCAATAAAGCCAAAATCTTCTGCAATAACCGTGAAAATCATATCCGACTCACGTACTGGAATAAGCAGATTCGAAGCATTAAACCCCTGACCAAATAGGCCACCACTGCCAATGGCAATCTGCCCTTGAGCTTGCTGGTAAGTGGTTGTTTGGGCAAAGTCAAAGGGATTGAGCCAAGCCAAGATACGATTGATTTGGTAGGTCGGCATTCCTAATTGATGAAGAAAAGCACGACCGTCCTTACTGATAAAAATAGCTAGAAAACCAGCAATTCCTGTTACAGCTGTTACAAATACTGGGATAATAATTTTCCAAGAAACCCCTGATAATAAAACGATTCCAGAGAAAATGGCTACAAAAACCAAAGCTGTCCCCAAGTCACTTTGAAGTGCTAAAAGAACTAAAACTGGAATGGTAAAGAGAATCATCCAGAAAATCAACAAAAAGTCCAGCGGAACCGTGCGTCTCCATTCCTTATGTTTTTTGGTAAACTGGACAATGACACGGGCCAACATGAGGATATAGGATATCTTCATAAATTCTGACGGCTGGAACAAGGTAACACCATTTACTGAAATCCAGTTTTTAGCACCCGTGGATGCAACTAGGCTCGGATTATAAAAGACAATCGGCAGAACCATGAGTCCCAAGCCTAAAATATATAGAAAAGGGGTCACCTTCCAAAGAAATTCTGTATTAAAGAGCATGACGATAAAACCAATCATAAGCCCCAAGGCGATCCAGGCGACCTGCTGCCCTAAAATGGGCAGAATATTGTTTGGATAATCATGACTAACAGCTATATAAATAGCCACCACGCCAATAACCAGTAGAAAAAATACTGGCAGGAGCAAACTATAATCGACTCTAGAGTCGAGAGAACGTTTCATATTTACTAACCTTATACTTTCATACTATACTATTTATCAAAGTTCATTTAAAAATCTATCAATAGCCTCATTAACTTCAGATTGAGCAATCGTTGTAACGCTCGCTTCTTTTGCTAGAGAAGTCACAATTTGCTTGCCGTATCGTTTTCCGACAATTCTCCTATCCAGAATGAGGGTTAAGGAATGTTGGTATTCGCGTCTCGTGCTTCTTCCCAAAGCCTGTTTTAAACGAATAATAGCCATTGGCAATTGATAATCATAAAAGGCATTTTTCCCTTCTTGAATTAGTTCCTGATTAATCTTTTTCGTCAAGGATTCTTGGGGATTTTGGAAAGGAAGTCTCGGTACAACTTGAATCACAAAAGGATGGCTTGAAAAATCGACTCCCTCCCAGAAGCTTGCTGCACCAAGCAGGATTTGTTGTTCACCTTTTTCAAAACGTTTCTTCAGTTGATGAACATCCCCATTTTTATACTGGGCCAGATGGCTAACTGGAAGTAAATCCGATACTGCTAGAAGCATGTCTTTAGCAGTAAAAAGAACCAAAATCGGTTGTTGGAAAACTTGAACATCCATCAGCAAATCAGCTACCTCTTTGGCGTAAACTTCTAAGGAGGTTTCTGTTACTAGAGGGAAATCTTTGACCAAGACCACTTCTTGATCCTGTTTTTTACCAGCTTCAATCTTGACAAATTTGGCTTCAGGGTAACCTAAAAGGTCTGCCAAAGAAACCCTCTGACTAATCTCAAGAGTGGCCGATACTCCCAAGACTTGACATGAATCAGGCACTAAAGAAGATAGAAGAATACGACCTGATTTTGTAGAAGAAATCTGAATTTTCTTCTGACTCGTTTCAGTGGCTTCAAGCCAGTAATCACCTTCAGCCGTAAAATAGCGAACCAATTCCTCAAAGCCTTCTACCTCTAATTCTGAAAAATACTGGTGGAGATTGCCCAGAGAATCCAAGATATTTTTCCGAGATTTTCCAGACTGAAATTGGTCTATCAAGTAGAGACACTCAAAGCGAATACTTTCTAGTATTCGTTGCTGGACCCTGTTTTCTTCTTCTACTAAAGCCTTATCAACTAAAGCAATAATAGACTGGATATCGTAGGTCTGTTGAAGCAGATTTTCTAGAGCTAACAAAACTTTTTGGACTTCATCAATAATCAATAAACGGTCGCTGACAAATTCAGGATTATCTTCAAGTCTGGTTACAAGATAGGCATGATTGGTCACTAAAAGCTTACAGGCCTGTGCCCTTTCTTGACTTCGTTTCCAGAAATCTTCCGTCATAAATAAGCTCTTGGATGATAAATTCCCATCATGACGAAGGTCTGTCAGAAAATGTTGGTAACGGTAGAGTTGGCCGATTTCATCCAAATCCCCAGTCTCTGTCTCTGTCAACCAGACCAAGAGTTGCATTTTAAAACGTCTAAATAAGCGATTTTCATCATTTTCCTGCAAGGAACGATAAAAAGCATCCAACTTCAGGTAATTTTGTGGTCCCTTTAAAGAATGAATATCTGTATGGAACACCTCTTTAAGACGTTTACCTTCTTCTTCCATGATTTGATTTTGAAGAATCTTTGTCGGAACACTAAGAACAATTTGACGCTCTCTTACTTGAGATAAAGCGGGTAAGAGATAACCATAAGTTTTCCCAATTCCTGTCGGCGCTTGAATTAATGATACAGGCTCATCTTTCAATAGCAAACCGACCTCTTTAGCAAAACATTCTTGCTCCTCCCTCATTTCAAGGTTCAACAGAGAAATATTTTTAGAAAAATCTTGAGATAGTTTTCGTGGCTTCAGAGGAGCTGTAGTTTTCTTGAAATACAGTCCTTGAACTTGGACCAAGTCTGGAGAACTCAGGATAGATTGACTGCGATAAATTTCTTCAATAACTAGGTAGGACTCATATAAGAGAGCGTCAGCCATCTCCAGCAAGCGTTCCAAAAGACCTTTAGGAAGCTGAGCCATCTTTTCTCGTAAAAATAAGAGTAATTCCGCGGTAGCTTGGGCATCTGAAAGGGCTGTGTGAGCATGTTTTAAAGGAATTCCTAATTCTCGACACAATATCGGCAAACTATATTTTTCCAGTTCAGGGAAAAAGACTTGAGCCAATTCAACCGTGTCAACACGAGGATTTCTTAGCTCATAACCTTCAAAAAATAAATTTTCCGCCAAGAGATTAGCATCAAACTGAACATTATGGGCTACAAAAATCCCATCCTCCACCAAGTCAAAGATTTTTCTGGCAACTTGCGAAAAATCAGGTGCTTGCGCCAGACGTTGGTCTGTCAATCCTGTCAGTTCTTTGATATGAGCATCCAAGGGTTCATGGGGATTGACATCCGTCGTATAGTGATCGATGATTTTCCCATCCTCAACCACAACAATTCCCACTTGGATAATTTTAGCCTTACTACCTGTGCTAGTTGCCTCTAAATCAACCACAACATAGCGATTACCAATCGTTTCCATTATAAAAAATTATACCAAAAAAAGGGCCATTTGGCACCTGCAAACATGGGATAATTTTCAAACTCAAGAACGTTACTTAGCTTAAAAATCCCATCAAATAGAGTATCCTAGCCTGCTAATTTTTTGAAAATATTGGAGAATAAGAAAAAATGAGAGAAGAAATGTTTGCATCTTCCTTCTCTCAACTATTAATTTACTTTATTTAACCATATCAGGGTCGTAATCATAAAATCCTGTATCAAGGAAACGGTTTTTAGGGTGTAACTTGCGCACTTCTTCATCCAGCAAGAAGGCTTGGTCATGGCTAAAGTTGCCCTCTTGGATCAAGCTACGCGCTTGGATAAAGAGTTTGGCAATCTCAACAAAGTTCTGACCAGGTGTATAGAGACCTTCTAATTTCCAGTGAGTGAAACCATGCTCCACCAATTCTGTCAATTTGGTCATCAAATCAAGGTCATTATTGGCAAAGATGTGGGTCCCATGATTGTCTTCAAAAATGGAATAATGGCTCTCAGGGTCACTTGGCTCTGCCAAGAAAAGGTCACGTTTACGCGTCTTTTCATCATCGATATGCGTAAAGTTATAGTAGTTTTGCAAGAGCGGACGTTTAGAATGGTGAATGACACTAGCACCATAAACCAACACTTCAGCAGGAATTTCCAAAATCTCTGGCATTTTGAAGAGTTCAGCCGATGGAATTTCACGCGCCAAAACAGCCTCAGATGCGCCAGCCTTTTGTCCCCAGAAGTTAATCTGACGACTGCTAGTTACCATAGTTGAAGCATCATAGATAGTCTTAAATGAATAACCATCGCGATTGACTACGTAAAAAACGCCTGCATCTCCAATTGTAATGTAGTCTGTCTTGATTTCTTCCAAGAAATCTAAGAAAGACTTGATACGGTCCATCATATCTTGGTGCATGAGGGCATTGACCGCAACAATCAATTCCTTACCAGCATCATGAACCAGCTTAGCGATTTCACGCAATTGGTCATGACTAAAGGTTGTTGGCAGACGAAGTCCAAAATCTTTCTCACCGACATAGATACGGTCTACGCCAGCTTCGAGCAGTTGTTCAACTTGTTCAATACTTTCAGCAGTTGCTGTAATAATAATCTTTTCCATAAGAAAAATTATACCACAATTCTGGAAAATCAGCTATTCTTTGAAAATGAAAAGGGACTTTATTCTTTTTGTAACCTTTCTGTAATAATTCTCTGCTGAAAAAATGATAAAATAGGTATGTACTGTAAGGAGAGAGACATGCCCGTAAGAAAATTACAATCCTATGAGGTAGGCTATCAAGAAGAATTGCACCAGCAGGTTCCTCGATATCAAGATTATACACCTGAAGCGCAATCTGATACCAATCTCAAGGAAATCCTATTTTTTGTTAATATAGCTATTTTTTGTATCTGTATTGCTATCTTTAGTTTTATCTTTTTAGCATTAAAATTCTCAACTGCTCTTGCCTTTGCCGCAGCAATCGGATCCAGTTTACTTGTTTTAAAAATTCAACGCTCTATTATCAAACGAAAACGTAGAAGATAAATCCAAAATATCGCCCCATCTGGAGCGATATTTTTATTTTTTCTTTTTAGATGGTGTGTGAATGGAAATCTTCACTTCAAAGATTGTTCCCTTTGGTTTATTATCTTTAACAGTAATGGTTCCTTTTAGGGCATCTACAATTTGCTTGGCTAGGGATAATCCTAAACCGAAACCACCTTTTTGACGGGTTCTAGCCTTATCCACTCGATAAAAACGGTCAAAAATCTTCTTCTTATCTTCTGCTGAAATACCGACTCCATTGTCGGAAACTAACAAATACAGATTACGATCAGTCGCTGAAATCATAAAATCAATTTCACCATCCTCTTCAGTATACTTGACGGCATTATCAAATAGGATAGTCATCAATTGTTTCAAAAGAAGCTGATCTGTGACAATCGTTCGATGAATCCGATTTTCAAAACGGAAGACACGGTCATTTTCCGAAGCAATCATCTCATAGTTTGTGAAAGTCGTGTTAAAAAAGCTAGTTGGAACTTCTGCAAGTTCTGGCTTAATTCCATCATCGCGTCGAGCTAAGTTCAGCAAGTTTGTCGTCAAAAAACGCATATTTCGAACTTCTTCCAAACTCGATGCAATGCTTTCGCTCACATCCATAATGGTAGCTTCTGGCTTACGGAAAAGGGTCTCTAAACGATTTTGCAGAACTGCAAGTGGAGTTCGTAACTCATGACTAGCATTTTCCACAAAGGACTGCTGCTTCTGCATGCTCTCAAGCAGAGGACGAACACTGACTCGAGCTAGATAGAGACTGGCAAGCAAAGACAAAATCCAGAAACTAGCCATCACGACCACAATCAACTGCTCATGCTTTTGACTGGCCTGCTCCAACTGACTAGTATTAATCAAGACAGCCGCATACTTGATATTGGTTGAAACCGAACTGATATTAGTTTCCATCAGAATCATGCGATAGATTTCTTCCTGTCCATAGCTATTAAAAACCTGAATCTGATAGATATGACCTAGTTCTTTTTTTTCTAACTTAATCTTATCCAAGCCCAAAAATCGATTTCCAGAAAGAAGCTGGGTAAAATTCTTATCAAAGAGAATGACTTCTGTATTGGAACTGACATTGGGTTTTATCTCAGTCTTGCTAGTATCTGTAGTGGCATTCTCTAAATCTTTAATCTCTTCTGTTGCCCTATTTACCGCAAGCTGAATAACCGCCTGAGGATTCTTACTTAAGCCATAGAGCGTATCATCCACCGAAGTATAAAGACTCGAGTGCATGACCTGCAAAATAATCAGAGTCATGGTAGAGAAAATCAGAGTAAAGACACCAAAGTTGCGGATAAAGTAACTAAAGTCATCTGCATACCATGTTTTTTTTAGTTTACTGAACATCTTTTAAAATATACCCAACACTGCGCAAGGTTTGCAAATTCTCTGCAAAAGTGGTTCCTTTTAATTTCTTACGGACTTTTGAAACATAAACTTCGACAACCGAAATCGTTGTATCACTATCAAATCCCCATAGACGATCAAAAATCTGAGTCTTAGGCAAAATAACATTTTGATTTTGAAGGAAATAAACTAGTAAATCAAACTCTTTCCCCAGCAATTCGACAGGAGTATCTTCAACCTTAACGGTATTTGTTGACAAATTAACTACAATATTTCCATAAGTCAAGGTGTTTTCATTAAACTTACCTGAACGTTTGAGAAGGGCTTGAATCCGCATTTTGAGTTCTTCTAGGTAGAAAGGCTTGGTCAGGTAATCATCTGCTCCCAATTCAAATCCATGTCCCTTGTCATCCAAACTTTCCTTGGCAGTCATAATCAGAACTGGTGTCGTAATTCCCTTTTCACGCAATTCTTTCAAGACTTGGAAACCATTTTTCTCTGGCAACATCAAATCCAGCAAAATCAAGTCATAGACGCCACTTTCAGCTTCGTAGAGACCTTCTTCTCCATCAAATACCTGCATGACATCCGCAAAATCGTCTAAAAAGTCAAATACTGAATTTGATAGGCCTAGGTCATCCTCAACTAATAAGATTTTTATCATGAGAAACTCCTCCTTATTAAAACCATTATACCAAATTTGCCTTAAAAAAAACTCAACTCTCTGCATTTTACATGAGATAGCTGAGTTTTCTTTCATTTAGTCTTAATTAGTTAGTTCCGTATTGAAGAACAACTGCTTCCACTTCAGCTTTTTCACGGTTAATCAAGTCAACACGCGCTGCAATTTCCTTGATTCCCATGCCGATATTACGGCTAAGAGCAAGATCAGAAAGTTGTGGTTCAAAGAACTCCTTGTATTCCGCCAAGCGTTGTTCTGTTTTAAATACGTGAGCAGGAAGGATAACAAAGCTATCAAAGCTCATATCTCCTCCAAGAGCTGCCTTAATCCAAGCCCAGTTTTCACGCGCCCAAGACCAAGCTGTTTCCTGAGTTGCTTGATGAGATAGAAAATGATTATACCAAGCAGACAAGTCTTGTGGTTTGACCACAAATTTGTCCTTCCAAGCAGCAATCAAGGTTTGGATATTGTCCACATCTTTACTATAGGCAAGAGCAGCTGCCAACTGACGTTTAAAGACAGCATCTGTTGCGTGCGTATAAGTATCAAGATAAAGTGCTAACAAGTCTTTGGTCTCATGATGTTTCATCTCATTGATCAGAACTTGTGAACGAATAGCTGCTGGAAGTCCTGCAAGATTCTCCTTGTGAGCTGCGAAGATTTGGCTAGCGACTTGGCTAGCTTCTGCATCATTTGAGCGAATCATCATCGAAACAGCCAACTGACGAACCAATTCATCCTCATCTGATTCTCCATCTTTAGCTTCAAAACCAAGACGGTCATAGTTGTGACGAGCCAATTTAGCAACCAATGCTTTGAAGGCTGTTTCAGCTTCTGTTCCTTCGTCGATAAAGCGCTCAAGGGCCGAAATCACTTGAGAAACAGCTGAAACCACAAGGTAAGACTCTTCCTTAGCAAGTTTATCAAGGACTGGGAGCAATTCAGCATAAGAAATGTGACCCGCCTCAGCAAGCAAGCGACGTTCTTGGACGATTTGCAATTTGCTTGTGTTATCAAGCTCAACTAGGTCAGCAAGAACTGCATCTAGCAAGTCTCCTTGATAGTCTGTAATGTAGTGGGCTGTATTTTCAGTGTTGAGACGAAGAGCTCCTTTGTTTTCTGCAAGAAGAGCTGCGTAGCCAGGGATTTCAATACTTTCAGTTTCAAGTGTATCTGGCAAACCTTTCCAGTTACTATTGAGTGGCACAACCCAGAGACGGTTCTTGTCTTCGTGCTCACCGATAAAGAATTGTTTTTGTGAAATCTTCAAAACATCATTTTCAACTTTGACAGTAAGAACTGGGTAACCAGGCTGTTCCAACCAAGAATCCATGAAGGCTGCAACATCACGACCTGATGCTTGACCTAGAGCATCCCAAAGGTCACGACCGATGGTATTGCTGTATTGGTGTTTTTCAAAGTAGGCATGCAAACCTTTAGCGAAATCAGCATCTCCTAACCAACGACGAAGCATGTGCATAAGACGGCTTCCTTTGGCATAGACGATAGCACCATCAAAGAGCGTGTTGATTTCATCTGGATGTTTAACTTCGACGTGAACAGATTGAACACCATCAGTCGCATCACGTTTCAAGGCAGACGGAACACCACCTGTTTGAAAATCTTCAAAGATATTCCAGCTTGGCTCGATGGCATCCACACAGACATATTCCATCATGTTGGCAAAACTTTCATTGAGCCAAAGGTCATCCCACCATTTCATAGTAACGAGGTTACCAAACCATTGGTGAGCCAACTCATGTGCCACTACAAGGGCAACTTGTTGACGACTGGCAAATGTAGAATTCTCATCGACAACCAAGTAAACTTCACGGTAGGTCACAAGACCCCAGTTTTCCATAGCACCTGATGAAAAGTCAGGAAGGGCGATATGGAGAGATTGAGGGATTGGGTACTTGACTCCGTAGTAATCTTCGTAAAACTCGATTGAACGAACGGCGATGTCCAGTGAGAAATCAAGATTAGATAGTGGGTGGGCTTTGGTTGAGTAGACACCTACGAGGGTACCGTTTTTAGTTTTAGCCGTTACTCCTTGTAAATCACCCGCAACAAAGGCCAACAAGTAAGAAGACATGCGAGGTGTTGTCTCAAACTTCCAGATACCTGTTTCCTTGCGGTTTTCAACATCGATTTCTGGCATGTTAGACAAGGCCAATTCACCTTCTGCTTGGTCAAAACGTAGAGAGAGGTCAAAAGTCGCTTTGGCTTCAGGCTCATCCACACATGGGAAGGCTTCGCGCGCAAAATGACTCTCAAACTGTGTTGACAAGACTTCCTTCTTGACACCATCAACTGTGTAGTATGAAGGATAAATCCCTGTCATGTTATCCGTGATTTTACCAGAAAAGGCAAGAACCACTTCAACTTGACCAGCCTCAGCCAATTCGATATGAAGGGCTTCATTGTCATGGTCAACTGTAAATGGACGAGCTTGACCTGCAACTTCTACAGAAGCAATTTCCAAATCTTTTTGATGAAGGGAAATACGGTCACTCTGTGCTTGACCAGTAATGGTCACCTTCCCAGAAAACGTCTTGGTCTCACGACTCAAGTCTAAAAATAAATCATAATGTTCAGGAACAAATTGCTTAATAAAATGTTCAACTGCTTGCATAGTTTTCTCCTATCTAAGTTTAAGAGCTAGAGCTCTTCTTCAAACAAACTTATTATATCATGTTTTGCCTAAGAAAAAAGGATTGGACGGTAATTTCCAAAACTTTCTTCCTTCTGCAGTCTAAAGTGGGTAGACCTTGCGAAATTCTTCTAAAACAACCTTGCTGTCAGGTGTAAAATTCAGTCCAGCCTCCCTCATCCACTCGGTGAAAAAGTCCTCATGAACCTGACGCCAATAGGCTAAAGATTTGTCCCCCTCACCTTCCTTAAAGGCATGGTCAGCAGAAACTTGATGAAAGGGCTGAACAGAAACCTTTGTAATTTCGACAATGCAGACAGCCTGATTTTGACTATCTAAAATGACATCGAAGGTCCCTTCTTGTGGAAGGGGTTCGGCTTCTAGTGCGTAAAGGTCATAGGCTGAGGCGGTTGCTGTCTTTTCTCCTCTTAAAACCAAATCTGCCAAGAGATCAGCATCTACTCCAAAAGCCCAGGCATCTATCTCATCTCCAATTGAGGGATTGATTTGCTTGTAGGCATTCCACATTTCTTGCGGTGTCATGGGTTGCTCCTTTGTAATTTTTTACTTACTTCTTTTACACGTTTGAGGTGGTCTGGATGCTCAATCTCTAGATCAAAAATTTCTGGAATAGAACTATAGTGGATAATACACTTGATCCCCATCAGATTCATTTTTTGTATGAAGGAAGCATTCAAATAACCTGCCACAGCAAAATCAATCTTTTTCGTCCTTGCTTTATCCTGCATCTGTCTCAGCATATCTAACATTATTGGACTTTCCATATCATGCCATTGACTATTTCTCACAGTCGCAAAAACAAAAGAAGTCAAATCATTCATTCCAACTACAATCTTTGAAATGCCCGTTTCCATTATTCTATCCAAGTCAAAATATGCTGACGGTAATTCAATCATCGTGCCAACTTTCCCAGTAAAACCATGCTGACGTAATACTCTAATAGCTTGCTTTAACTGCTCAGCATCATTGACAAAAGGAAAAATAAGAGACAGATTGGGATTGGTTTGATAAACTTCTGTAACGACATGTGCCTCAGCTTGAAATTCATCCGGACACGCCAGTAAACGCCTAGTTCCTCTATAACCAAACAAGGGATGATTTTCATCAAAACACTCTTTAGTCCCCTCTAAATAATTGGCTTCTGTATTCGTTAATTCTGAAAAACGATACCAGACCTCCTCATCTGAGTACAAGGAGCAGATAGTATCTAGATAATCTTTTACAAATTGCTGACAACTTGGTAACAGGATATTTTGATTTAGCTCTCTCAACAAGTATTCGCCTCTAATCATACCTACGTGGTGCAATAACTGAGGATAAATTTTTTCAAGAATTTTTTCGCCACTAAGGGCAAGTTGATTTTTCATAGCCATTCACCTTCCAATTCATATACAAGGTCTTGTCCAGTTCTGGAAATCCTAATAATTCAGACTTAACCTTCAAGACTAATGGCGATGCATTTTCTTCTGTGATTTTTTGAATATCCATCCAAATATATCCCAGTGAATCATTCGCACCATCAGAAACAGCTTCTGAAATCGTAACTTGAGCTTCCTTCTCGTTTATCTCAATATCATACAAGGCCATGACATGGTGAACCATAAAATTTGTTAACTCTTCCCTGACAAAAACATCGTAGATTCGAGGATTAGAGTAGCTTCTAACAGTAAATCCCGTCTCTTCCATAACTTCTCTAATCAGCGTTTCCGTCAGGCCTTCACCAAGTTGTTGACTACCACCTGGTAGATCATAACGATGTTGATAAGAGCCTCTCGTTTTTTCAATGCAGAGTAACTTCCCATTTTTAAAGCAAACACCATAGACTCCAAAGTGATTTTTGATTTCCATCCAAGTCCTCCTACTTCAAAGACCATCCACCATCTATTGTCAAGATTTGTCCTTGCATGGCACTCGCTTTCCCACTTGCTAAGAAAAGGCTAAGCTCTGCTATTTCCTCTGGAGCAATCCAGCGCTTGATCGGAGTTTCACTAGCTACCCAGTCAGCCAACCCACCTGGCTCAAAGTCCGCAGCTGTCATAGCTGTCTTAACTGCTCCTGGAGCAATACCAAAGACCTGAATCCCAGCTTCTGCATAGTCTAAAGCCAACTGCTTGGTGAAGCCAGCCAAGGCGTGCTTTGAGGAGGTATAAGCGTGTCCACCGCCTCCTGCTAGGCTCGAAGCGATGGAACACATATTGATAATGATCCCTTTTTTATTCTCTAGCATTTGTGTCAAATAATAACGAGTCAACTCAACAGGAGTCATGTAGTTGATTTCAAAAATCTCTTGAATTTCCTGCACTGTCTGTTCCAACAGTGGTTTGTAATCATCCAAAACTCCAGCAGTATTGCACAAAACATCAACCTGAGGACACCAGTCAAAAATAGGTTCCAAGTCCAAGGTCAAATCTCTCTGTAAAAAATGAAAATCACCCTCTAAGAGTGGATTTTCACCTTGGTCCACTCCATAAACTTGATAGTCCTTCTCTAAAAAAAGTCGAGCCTGAGCCAATCCGATACCTGAACTCACTCCTGTAATGAGTACACGCCTAGTCATACACTTCTACCCAATCTGTCGCCAAAACATCACAAGGTGTCGGACTCCACATGGAAAAACCTTCCCCTTCTCCAGATACGTTGATTAGGAAATAGGGCGTCACTTCAAGCGCAACACCGTTTTGTTCAATAGTGTCAAAGAGTTGGACATAGTTTTCAGCCCCTCCCCAACCAGTGCGTACATATTTTTTCTTAGCCTTTAAGCCAGGCAGAATTTCTTCAAATGTCATGTTATTCTCCTTTGATTCTACATTCTTCATTTAATTATAACAAAAAACCGCTTTGCAACGGCTTTTTGACTATATTTCACTCCATTTTATCTTCTTAAACCCACGGAAAAAGAGAAAGATTCCGATAAAGAGGATAGCTAAAGGAATGATTTTTGTAAGGAAAGCATTTGAAATCCCCATCCACTCATAGTAACGGAGCAGAGAACCTACAACAAGATGGGCAACAACCATACTGACAAAGGGACGAAAGACCGCTTCTTTCCAATTCCAAATACTGATGACTAGAGAAAGCGTAAAGACAAGGAAACTATCCCAGGGAGCAGGAAGATAAAAGGCCCCTTCTTGTATAAAACTTGCCATTCCTACATATCCCAGAATAACTAGAAGGACAAGAATCCCAACGACAATATAAGTGCCAATTTTCATTTTAGAAGAATCTTGGACTAAACTCCATCGTAAGATTGTGGCCACAAGCCAAAATCCAATCAAAAAAAGAAGAAGTTGCCCTAAAAACGTAAGCAAATTGACTGTTAAGAGAGGACCTTTAGAAAAATCACTTAGTAGTTGATAATAACGTAATACCACTAGGACAAGGGTTGGTGTCAACAGTGACTCCTTGATAGAACTGCGTGGTGCTTCCTTGAGTATCTCTTTCATTATTTTTTTAGGATTCTTACCTAGATAATCCTCTGCACTCATTCCATCTCGTTCTGCTTCTGAGAAATCTAACATCATCAAATAGATTTGCTCTCTGAGATAGTCCTCATCATAGAGAAATCCAGCAAGATTAAAACTATCCCACAGTTCCTCAAAATACTGCTGATTCTCCTCAGAAAACTCATGCAACAAAGCGTTTGTTTCTTCATAATACTTCATTTTCTTCATGGTTTAACCCCCATTCTTAATTCCTTCTACTTTTTGACTCAAATCGTCCCATTGTTGCCAAAAGACTGAGACACGCTCTTCTCCTTCTTTCGTTAACGAAAAATACTTCCGATCTGGGCCATCTGGCGACGGACGCATGTCACCTCTTATCCATTGATTTTTTTCTAACTTTTGCAACAAAGGATAAATAGTTCCTGGAACGATAGTATCAAATCCAGCCTCTCGCAAAGTCTGAACCAACTCATAACCATATCGCTCTTTTTGACCAATCATATCCAAGACACAACCTTCAAGAACACCCTTTAACAGTTGAGTTTCTTTCATCCCTTCTCCCTCCTAGCCTATTTTGTAATACCTACTAGTAGCTTCACCTATAGTATACTACTTTCACACTAGTTTGTAAAGCATAATAGTTAAAATAAAAAAACAGAACTAGCATAAACTAGTCCTGTCTACTTTTAGCCAATCACACTTCCATTTGGTACAGCTGAATCAACTGTAAGAAGGGTTAATTGTCCATCATGTTCAGCTGAGAGAATCATCCCTTGGCTGACATATTTTTTCATCATCTTACGCGGTTTGAGGTTGGCAACGATTTGGACTTTCTTGCCGACCAATTCTTGTTCATTTGGATAGTATTTTGCAATTCCTGAAAGGATTTGACGGTCTTCTCCATCTCCAGCATCCAGGCGGAATTGGAGCAACTTATCAGAGCCTTCTACTTTAGACACTTCTTTGACTTCTGCGACACGGATTTCGACCTTGTCAAAGTCTTCAAACTTGATTTCGTCCTTGTTTAGTTTGAGTTCAACTTCATCTGGATTCCATTCTTTTTCGACTGCTAGTTTATTGCCTTCCATTTGTTCCTTGATATAGGCGATTTCTTCTTCCATATCGAGACGTGGAAAGATTGGTGTTCCTTTGGCAACTACAGTCACATCTGCTGGGAAGTCAGCCAAGCTCAAGTTTTCAAGACTAGAAACTTCATTCAAGCCAAGTTGAGTCAAGACTGCACGACTAGTTTCCATCATAAATGGCTCAATCAAGTGTGCTACGACACGAAGGCTAGCTGCCAAGTGGCTCATAACACTTGCTAATTGATCACGGAGAGATTCATCCTTAGCCAAGACCCATGGAGCTGTCTCGTCGATGTATTTGTTAGTACGAGAGATAAGCGTCCAAACTGCTTCAAGGGCACGTGGGTAGTCAACTGCTTCCATGTGTGTATGGTAGTCAGCGATTGATTCAGCAGCTACTTGAGCAAGAGCATTGTCAAATTCTGTCACACCTTCCACATAGGCTGGGATTTGCCCATCAAAGTACTTGTTAATCATAGAGACCGTACGGTTAAGGAGGTTTCCTAGGTCATTAGCCAATTCATAGTTGATACGGCCTACATAGTCTTCAGGAGTGAAGGTTCCGTCTGAACCAACTGGAAGGCTACGCATGAGGTAGTAACGAAGTGGGTCAAGCCCATAACGCTCTACCAACATTTCAGGGTAAACGACATTTCCTTTAGACTTAGACATTTTGCCGTCTTTCATGACAAACCAACCGTGGGCAATCAAACGATCTGGCAATTTGATATCCAACATCATAAGAAGGATTGGCCAATAGATTGAGTGGAAACGAAGGATGTCTTTCCCCACCATATGGAAGACCGTTCCATTCCAGAACTTGTCAAAGTTACCATGTTCGTCTTGACCATAGCCAAGCGCTGTCGCATAGTTCAGAAGGGCATCAATCCAAACGTAGACAACGTGCTTAGGATTTGATGGGACAGGCACTCCCCATGTAAAGGTTGTACGAGAAACTGCCAAATCCTCTAAACCTGGCTCGATGAAGTTACGCAGCATTTCATTGAGACGACCATCTGGAGTGATAAATTCAGGATGGGCTTTGAAAAATTCGACCAAGCGATCTTGGTATTTGCTGAGGCGAAGGAAGTATGATTCTTCAGATACCCATTCCACTTCGTGACCTGATGGAGCAATACCGCCCGTCACATTTCCAGCTTCGTCACGGAAGACTTCTGCCAGCTGGCTTTCTGTAAAGAATTCCTCATCTGAGACTGAGTACCAGCCAGAATATTCGCCCAAGTAGATATCATCTTGAGCAAGCAAGCGTTCAAAGACTTGTGCCACTACTTTTTCATGATAGTCATCCGTTGTACGGATGAATTTATCGTATGATATATCTAGTAATTGCCAGAGTTCTTTAACTCCAACTACCATCCCATCAACATAAGCTTGAGGTGTGATGCCCGCTTCTTCAGCTTTTTGCTGGATTTTCTGACCATGTTCATCAAGGCCTGTCAGATAAAAGACATCGTAGCCCATCAGGCGTTTATAACGCGCTAGGACATCACATGCGATAGTTGTGTAGGCAGATCCGATATGAAGTTTACCAGATGGATAGTAAATCGGCGTTGTAATATAAAAATTCTTTTCAGACATAATTTTTCCTTTCCAGGCAAATGAAACCTGTTTTTCTAACACTTCATTATATCACATTTTTAATGATTTTCGATAGAGAAATCCATACAAAAACAAGATAGACGAGTGTCCATCTTGTTGATCTTATTCATAACGAAGGGCTTCGATTGGATCAAGTTTCGATGCCTTATTGGCTGGCAGGACTCCAAAAATCATACCAACACTAGCCGAAACTGCAAGACTAAATAGGGCAACTGGGATTGATACTCCGACTTCTATACCCGCAATCAAACCTTGTAACAGTATACCAGCTATAGCGGTTAAGCCTGTTGCAATAGTCAAACCAATGACTCCTCCTAACAAGGTCAAAATCATGGATTCAATCAAAAACTGGATTAAAATATTAGCACGTGTCGCACCCAAAGCCTTACGGAGACCAATCTCACGAGTACGCTCTGTTACTGAAACCAGCATGATATTCATAACACCAGTCCCTCCAACAAAGAGAGAAATTCCTGCGATGGCACTAATAATCGTAGTTATAAATCCAAAAAGTTGTTGTACTTCTTGGAAGGCTGCAGTCGCATCTGCCACCTGATACTCTCCTTGTTGAAGACTAGCAATTTCGGTCATTTTTCTAGCTAATTCTGGTCCTACAGTTGGTGTCAAACTGGTATCATTAACTCGGAAAACAATATCGGAAATTTCATCCATATTGAAGTTATTGGCAAGAGAAATATTAGTCGTAATGGGAAGTCCACCAATACCAAATGTCTTGACAGCCTTGGCTTCATCGCTAGTATAGACACCAATGACACGATAACTAAAGCCACCAACATCTATAATCTTGTTAACAGCTTCTTGAGCAGATCCAAACAAACTATTAGCAAGTTCCTGATCTAGCAAAATGACACTGGCCACATCTTTATAATCCTGAGCTATAAGACTACGACCTGCGACAATTTCATTTTCAACCGCCTTCATGTAAGTAATATTTCCACCTGTCAAGCTAGCGCGCTCAACCTTTTTATCTTTATAAGACAGAGTCGTATTTGTCGAGTTGGTTACATAGTAACTATCTACACCCTTCAGTTTGGCCGCCTCCTTAACCCAAGCTTCTTGCGGTTTTGGCGGTTCAACATGGACTTCCTCTTCTTTACCAGAGACTGTCAAAGCTGATTGCTTTTGGGTAAAAGAACCATCTTTGCTTTTGATAGGCGAGAAAAAGACATGGATATTCTTCTGTGACTTGGTCATATTTTTATTGATCTGACGAGACATGGAATCTCCCAGAGCCATAATCACAACAACAGATGAAACACCAATGATAATCCCAATCATAGTGAGAAAAGAGCGCATCTTGTGGGCCATGATAGATGAAAAGGCAAATTTCAGATTCTGCATCTTAGTCTTCCTCCTTCTCTAACTGCGAACTGTCAGACGAAATAACTCCATCTCGAATGACAATCTGGCGTTTGGCATAAGCAGCTATTTCAGGCTCATGCGTTACCATGATAATGGTTTTTCCTTCTTTGTTCAAGTCAACCAATAGTTGCATAATTTGATTCCCTGTTTTGGTATCCAAGGCTCCTGTCGGTTCGTCCGCCAGGATAATAGAAGGATTGTTTACCAAGGCACGCGCAATAGCTACACGTTGCTTTTGACCACCAGATAATTCTGAAGGCAAATGGTGACTACGTTCGGTCAATTCAACCTTATCTATATACTCCTCAGCTAACTTGCGACGCTTTGAAGATGAAACTCCTGCATAAATCAAGGGTAATTCTACATTTTGCAGAGCATTGAGTTTGGATAGAAGAAAGAACTGTTGAAAGACAAATCCGATTTGTTGGTTGCGGACCTTGGCTAGTTGTTTTTCACCTAGTCCAGCCACTTCTTGGCCTTCAAGATAATACTCTCCACTGCTTGGTGTATCCAACATCCCAATCGTATTCATGAGAGTGGACTTACCAGAACCAGATGGTCCCATAATGGCAACAAATTCACCCTCGTTCACTTCAAGGTTAATATTTTTGAGTACCTGCAGTTCTTGGTCACCATTACGGTAACTTCTGCAGATATTTTTTAGACTAATTAGTTGCTTCATCAGCCTTCACCTCTTTTCCTTCCTCTAGAGAAGACGTTGGGTTACTGATGACCTTGACTCCATTTGTCAGACCTGAAGTGATTTCTTGGTTGTCTGCATCAGCATTACCCAAACTAACTTCCACTTTCTTGGCCTTTTTCTGCTCGTCAAGAACCCAGACATAGTTCTTATTATTTTCAGTCACAACACTTGTTAGAGGAACCAAAATGGCTTTACTCTTATTCTTGACCTCAACACTTACTGAGAATCCTTGTTTCAAATCACCAATTTCACTTGTAACATCAATGGTATATGGATATTTAGAACCAGAATTACCAGCTGCTGCGGCAGGAGCTGCACTTGCTGCTTCGCCATTGTTTTTAGGGTAGTCGGAGATATAGCTAATCTTACCAGTCCAGCTCTTATCTCGATAAACTTTAGAAGTGAAAGTTACTTCTTGTCCTACAGATAGGTTGGCAAGGTTATATTCAGATAGTTCACCCTTAACTTGCAAGTTTTCATTGCTTACAATATGAACCATCACCTGGCTAGCTCCTGTTGGAGATTTAGAAACATTGCGATTGACTTCAACCACAGTTCCCTCTAGGGTACTGAGAACAGTCGTTGCATCCAACTGACTTTGAGCCTTGCTTAATTGCGCTGCTGCATCTGCACGGGCATCACGAGCATCACCTAGTTGTGCATCAATAGATGAAACTGAATTTCCTGCTACTGGAGCTGGAGTTTGCGCTGCTGCACTTTCTCCTCCTGCTGGCGTTGGCAACTGTGGAGTCGGAGCTGAAACAGCTTCACTTCGTGCCTGATTGAGTTCGTTGATATGACGGTCTGCCTTCGCAACTGCTCGACTCGCTGAATCATAGGCCGCCTGTGCTTCTGAACTACTGTACTTAACTAAAGCCTGTCCTTCACTAACCTTATCACCCACAGAAACAAGGATTTCATCTAAATCTCCCTTACTAGCATCAAAATAAACATATTGTTCATTTTTTGCCGTTACTGTCCCTGACAATAAAACAGAAGAGGCCACGCTTCCTTCCTTAGCAACAACCAGATGAGTAGCCTCATCTTTTACAGCAGTATGAGAAGGTTGTCTAAAGAGCAAAATGCCCCCAGCACCCAATACAACTACACTTGCAGCACCGATTGCTGCATACAATTGCCACTTTTTAGCTTTACCATTCTTTTTCATAATGAAACTCCTTTTTGATTTAAGTCCTTAACAAGATTATACAAAAATTACCAAATATAAACAATAACATTTCAGAACGAAATAATGACATTTCAGGATTTAATTATTGTTCGGAATTTATTTTACAATCATTGTACTAGTTATATAATACACTTTATTTTTCTTTTTTGCAAGCCTTTTCTTTAATTTTTTTGAACGTAGCAGATTTTTGCAATCAAATCAAAAAAAAGATAGAATATGACTATCAAAAAATGACACTCTACTATTTAAAAGAGTATAAAGGAGTTTTCAATGAGAGAATACGATATCATTGCTATCGGTGGAGGCAGCGGAGGAATTGCCACCATGAACCGTGCTGGTGAACATGGAGCCAAAGCTGCCGTTATTGAGGAAAAGAAACTAGGTGGAACTTGCGTCAACGTCGGCTGTGTTCCTAAGAAAATCATGTGGTACGGGGCGCAAATCGCTGAGACTTTCCATCAATTTGGAGAAGACTACGGTTTTAAAACTACTGATCTTAATTTTGACTTTGCAACTCTACGTCGCAATCGTGAAGCTTACATCGATCGAGCTCGTTCTTCTTATGATGGCAGTTTTAAACGCAACGGTGTAGACTTGATTGAAGGCCATGCTGAATTTGTAGATTCTCATACTGTTAGCGTAAATGGTGAGCTGATTCATGCTAAACATATCGTGATTGCTACTGGTGCCCATCCAAGTATTCCAAACATTCCTGGTGCTGAACTAGGTGGCTCTTCTGATGATGTATTTGCTTGGGAAGAATTGCCAGAGTCAGTTGCTATTCTAGGCGCTGGCTATATTGCTGTTGAATTGGCTGGCGTACTCCACACCTTTGGTGTCAAGACAGATCTCTTTGTTCGTCGCGACCGTCCTTTACGTGGTTTTGATTCTTACATCGTTGAAGGTCTGGTAAAGGAAATGGAAAGAACAAACTTGCCACTTCATACTCACAAAGTCCCTGTCAAGTTAGAAAAAACTGCTGAAGGTATTACCATTCATTTTGAAGACGGAACTAGTCACACAGCTAGCCAAGTTATCTGGGCTACTGGTCGTCGTCCAAACGTTAAGGGCTTGCAACTTGAAAAAGCTGGCGTGACTCTAAACGAACGAGGCTTTATCCAAGTGGACGAATACCAAAATACTGTTGTCGAGGGAATCTACGCTCTAGGTGATGTAACAGGCGAAAAAGAACTAACTCCAGTTGCTATCAAGGCTGGACGTACTTTGTCTGAACGTCTCTTTAACGGAAAAACAACTGCTAAAATGGATTACTCAACTATTCCAACAGTTGTCTTTTCACACCCTGCTATCGGAACTGTTGGATTGACCGAAGAGCAAGCTATTAAGGAATACGGTCAAGACCAAATCAAGGTTTACAAATCAAGCTTTACTTCTATGTACTCTGCTTGCACTTGCAACCGTCAAGAAACACGTTTCAAATTGATCACAACTGGTTCAGAAGAAAAAGTTGTCGGACTTCATGGAATTGGCTACGGTGTTGATGAAATGATTCAAGGATTTGCTGTTGCTATCAAAATGGGAGCAACCAAGGCAGACTTTGACGCAACTGTGGCGATTCACCCAACTGCATCCGAAGAATTTGTAACTATGCGTTAATCGAAACAAAAGAAGCTGATACAAATATGTCGGCTTCTTTTTTAATAATTTTCGAATCAACAAAAAATTTATCCAACTTAACCAGTACGCAAAATCGGCTGTTACATTTATTTGTTACCTTTGTTATAAAAATAGGTTGACAATAATATTAATTTAAGTATAATAGTTACTATACATCAGAAAAGAGGTTAACTATTTTGAAAAAAGCTCACGTTTATGCTATCCCTGCTATTGGGGCTGCTCTCATTGCTGTTTTGGCACAAATCAGTCTTCCAATTGGACCCGTTCCCTTCACTCTGCAGAACTTTGCAATCGGCTTGATTGCTACTGTCTTTAGACCGAGAGAGGCTGTACTTTCTGTTGGACTCTATCTGCTTCTAGGTGCTATCGGTCTTCCTGTCTTTGCAGGAGGTGGAGCTGGATTTCATGCTTTGATTGGTCCTACTGCAGGCTATCTTTGGTTTTATCTTGTTTATTCTGGACTTACCTCTTCTCTAACTAACAGTGATAGTGGTTTTGTCAGAATTTTTCTAGCAAATCTCTTGGGAGATACACTTGTCTTTGTTGGTGGGATCATTGGATTACATTTCCTAGCTGGAATGCCATTTGAAAAAGCTCTTGCTGTGGGGGTATTTCCCTTTATCATCCCAGATCTTGGTAAAATTATTGCTATTAGTATTATTAGCCGTCCACTACTTCAACGCCTTAAAAATCAGGCTTACTTTGCTCACTAAAAAAGGATATCGAGTTGTCATGACTCAGTATCCTTTTCTTTCATTTTGAAAACTTATACTCTTCGAAAATCAAATTCAAACCACGTCAGCTTCGCCTTTCCGTACTCAAGTACTGCCTACGGCTAGCTTCCTAGTTTGCTCTTTGATTTTCATTAAGTATTAGTTGCCTTTAAAGGCATCCACCATGGTTTGAAATTCTTCATTGGAGAGAGTAATCCCTTTGCCCATTTTAGTATGATCTGGACTCCAAGCACGAATATCAAACTTTGCAGGAGCACCATTAAAGCTCACACGGTTGATTTCCTTAGTCCAACCTTTTTCGTTTTCAGAAAGAGTCAACAAGTGCTCTTCAATTTCAAATGTAAATTCTGCCATTTTCTTCTCCTTTTTTAGCTTTCATTAGTTTATTCGTAAAATCTTGTAGATTTTAGGAAAATTTTATATAATATTGATATAAAAGAAGGGAGGCCAATATGAGACATAAATTCCAGCAAGTTTTAGATAAAATACATGACTTTTTAAATGGACATGACCAAGCTGACCAGACTGAAAGCAACTCCCTTACAGCCACTATTGAAGAGGCTATCCAGAAACAAACCGCTGTTCACCTTATCTTGTCTGAGACAAGCTTTACAGGTGATATCATCAAATACGATCAGCAACGCCAGCAAATTATCGTGAAAAATTTTGCCAAAAATGTGAGCCGTATTATCCGCATAAGCGATATTCAACGCCTGCGATTTGTCCCTTCAACAGTCCAAACAGCCCAAAAAAATAGATTTAAGAAAGAGTGAGATGTAGTTACTGCATCCCACTCTTTTTCTTAGCGAACTTGTTCAAAATGTAAATGAACGGCGATATGATCTCCATAACCACTTCTTTCCAAATCACGTTGTAAACGATAGGAAATGTAGTGTTCTGCAATGGTAATGTAACCTGCACCCAGTAAACGATGTTCAACCAAAGACTGAATCATGCTGATAGTGGCGCGTTCTACTTTTGCTTCTTCCAAGTCCAAAACCACTTTCTTAGTGACTTGTGCAAGGTTTTGACGCAAATCATCTGTCAATACATAGACAGTCTGGGCCGCCTTTAAGATAGCTTGGTAAATCTTATCTGGATTAAATTCAGCAATTTCGCCATCACGTTTGATTACTTGCATAGGTTTCTCCTTTATTTTTTGTTTTCTTTGATTTCTGCCAGCATTTTTTCTTCTTCTGCTGTCAGTTGATAATGTTCTAACAAATCCGGTCTGCGCTCGTAGGTTTTCTTTAAACTCTCATACAGTCGCCACTGACGAATTTTTTCATGGTGACCACTCATCAGTACATCTGGCACAACCATACCTCGATAATCATAGGGACGTGTATACTGAGGATATTCGAGAAGACCAGAAGAAAAACTATCATCTTGGTGGCTAGACTCCTTGCCAATCACTTCGGGAATCAGGCGCACAGTAGCGTCAATCATAGTCATGGCCGCCAATTCTCCTCCAGTTAAGACATAATCACCTAGAGAAATCTCATCTGTTACCAAGGTCTTGATCCGCTCATCATAGCCCTCATAGTGACCGCAGATAAAGATAAGTTCTTCCTCTTGAGCCAAATCCTCAGCATAAGCCTGATCAAACTGCTTTCCAGCTGGATCGAGGAGAATCACGCGCGGATTTTTCTTTTCAATAGCATCAAAGGCATCGAAAATGGGTTGCGCGCGGAGCAACATCCCCTGTCCGCCTCCGTATGGCTCATCGTCGACATGGCGGGCCTTTTCAGCATATTCTCGAAAATTATGATACTGGATATCCAAGAGCCCTTTTTCGCGAGCCTTTCCAACGATTGAGTGTTCCAGTGGAGAAAACATCTCTGGAAAAAGGGTTAAAATATCAATCTTCATCGTCTAACCCTTCTAAGATTTCCACATCGACGCGGTTATTTGGAATATCAACATTGAGAACCACTGGCGGGATATATGGTAAAAGCAAATCACGTTTGCCTTTTCGCTTGACCACCCAGACATCGTTAGCACCTGGTTGCAGGATTTCCTTAATGGTTCCAATCAGTTTCTCTCCCTCATAGACTTCCAAACCAATAATCTCGTGATAGTAGAATTCGCCATCATCCAAATCGTTTAAATCTTCCTCAGCAACCTTGAGACTGTATCCTTTGTACTTTTCGATAGCGTTGATATGGTACATATCTTTAAATTTAATGATGTCAAAGTTCTTCTGTTTACGGTGGCTAGCAATAGTTACTGTTTGAACAAACTGATCTTTTTCATCAAACAAAGCCAGCTCAGCTCCTTTTTTAAAGCGTTCTTCTGCAAAATCCGTCACAGACAAGACTCGCATCTCACCCTGCAAGCCCTGCGTATTGACGATTTTCCCAACATTAAAGTAGTTCATCTTGTCTCCTGTAGTCTATTTCTATCCATCTTATTCTAACAATTCTCGAATAATAGTCGCAATTTTTTCTGATTCTGACCATTGTAAATAATGGTGATTCCCTCCTAAAATGAGTTTAGTATTGGAAGTCCAATATTCTGATTCTCTGTACTCTTTTTCTCTATAAGCCTGACAAAAAATAAATACAGGGGTACAAGTTTCTATCGACAAATTCTCAAAATCTTCCTCAGTAATCTCTCCAGATATCTGAAATCCTGGATCTTGATTTTCCAACTCTGAGCCTTTTCCCTGCATTATTTCCCAGATTTCTTTATTAATTTCAGGTCTAAATGTTGCTTGAGTTAAGTTCTTAAAATAAAGTTCAGGACCACACTCGTCAATCAGCCTCATCTGCTCTTCCATTTCTGGATAAGAATTTTCTGAAAAATCAGCAAACATGACGTTTTTAGTTGTCGGTTCAATTGCTACTAAAGCCTGACACTTAATTGGTTTGTTGAGCAATTTGCAAGCTAAAATTCCACTCAAACTATGTACACAAAGTATATATTCAGAAATCGCCAATTCTTCAAGTACTTCATAAACTGCATCTGCAAGATTATCCAGATTTTTTCCAGCTTGGTCATGAATCGAACTCCTACCTGTGTTCGGAAAATCAATTGTCAAATAACCAATTGTAGGAGGAAGTTTTTCAAGTATAAGTGAAAAATTTTCATAACTGGGTAGCAAACCTGCGCCACTTAAACAAACTAGCACTTTCTTTTGCTTTTGATAAGTAACAGAGAGACTACCAATTTCTGTAGATACTTTAATCCTCTTCATAAAGAAATCCACTCATTCTATATAATGAATTATTAAAAATCCTTATCCTTTATTTTAACACGTTCCAAGGATTTTCACAAGTTGGATAGTTCCTATCTTACGGGCCTACTACTTCTTCAAAGAATTCACCAACTATATGATTAAACTCTTTAGGACGGTCATTCATCGGTTGGTGTTTGCTGTCTGAAATCGTTACTTGACGCGCATTAGGATTTAAGGCAATGATACCATCGTAGATCATTTTTAGGTGTTTGGGAAAATCGTGTTCTCCTCTTACTAATAGCATAGGAGGATTGCCATGATAACCCTCTATCTCATGGACAGCCAAAAAACCTGTGATTCCAAGGTTCAAAAAAACATCTCTCCCAGTTTCTATAATGGCCGTCTTGACTAATTCTCTTGTGATAGGATTATCTGTACACATTTTTGAGTTCTTATCTGCAATCATCTTCCAAGGAATCGTTTTGTACATAAGGGAACTATATTTTATGCGATTTTTCTCTTTATCTGATAGGTAACGATGCTGTCCCCAACTATCCACCATAACCAAGGCTAGAACTCTTTCCGGATGGCGATAGGTGTACTCTTGAAGAGGATTTCCTCCCCAAGAATGACCAACCAATATCACTTTATCCAACTGGAAATAGGACAAAATAGCATCTACATCTTGAACAGCACCTTCTAAGTCAGGTAGACCAACTTTCATAGGTGATTCACCCTGTCCTCTAACATTGACAAAGTAGAGATCAAATCCTTCAAAAGCATCATACTGGTAGGCCCACATCTGACTACGGCCACAAGCTCCATGATAGAAAATAATGTGGCCTTTACTTGCGTTTCCAGGACGATGATAAACAACCAAGTCACAATCTAAGACTGGTATAATGTGACGTACTAGAGTCTCAGGTTTTCTGTTATAAAAAGCAATAGCTTCAGCTATATCATTTTGCTTCATTTCTAAACTCTCTCCTCTTTATCCTAGTGTTATTCTTTTTATCTATTTTATCATGCTATATTAAAATCATCGTTTTCCAAACTTGATTACATTAAATTTTTTGAATTTTCTATATTATTTAGATCAAGAATAAGACTGCTAAGAAATCTTTACTTTTTTCTCATCAGATTCATGCCTAAAATTCCAGCAATAATCAAAGTTGCTCCGATCACATGGTAGCTATAAATTGGTTCGTGGAGGATAAGTGCTCCGGCTAGAATGGTCAAAACTGTTCCAAGATTTCCAAAGACACTGACGGTTGATGCTCCAAGTCGAACAATAGCATAGATAGAGAGACTACCAGTAACGATAGAGGCTAGAATTCCCAAATAGAGAATTGAAAGCAGATAAGATACCTGTCCAAGTGGCGCAAAGTAAGCTAATATGTTCCCCTCTAGATAGTGCGAGGTCAGACTCAGCGTATTAAAGGTGACGAAACCAACAAATATCACAACAGCTGTCATATCCATGGCCCGATAGCATCCTCCTTTGGACTTGCTGAGAATATTGTTTATTGCATTGGCGAGAACAGATCCCAACATCAAGAGAAAGCCAAAGCTAGCAGTTTCCGTACTAAAGTTTGCTCCTTTGCTAAGGAAGATGAAAACTACTCCTACTACGGATAAAAATAAAAAGAACTTTTGAAGCAAGCTTGTCTTTTCCTTGAGAAAGGCCGATGCTAAAAGGAGCGTAAAAATCGGGACAAGAGCCTGTAAAATTCCAGCTTCAGAAGACGATATATACTGTAAAGCAAAGGATTGAAAAATAAAAAAGAGAAGAGGATAGAAAAGACTCATCGGAAGAATAGAAAGAATGTCTTTTCTACTTAAACTCACTTCAGTAAGTTTGGTTTGATGAAGAACGACCATTACTAAAGCTGCGATTGTATAGCGATGCGCTAAGTTTGTGAGAGGACTAGCATAGCCTAAAGCAATCTTAGTAAATAAAAAAGAAAATCCAATGATTGCTGAAAAGGATAAGGCTGCTAGGTAAGCTTTTGTTTTCTCGTTCATAGACTGTTACTCCTTTTAAAAATAGCTATTCTTAAGATTGATTGACTAGAATTCTTTGAGACTGTTTTTCCATTGTAGCATAGTAGAATCCTAGATGCTATTTCTAGGATTAGTATTTTATGCCTTCTATCACCGTTTATCTAGTTCATTGACTAAAAAGGACTCTACTAGTCTAGTCTGCCTTTCTCGTTCTTGTCTCACAAGTTCCAACTTATCTGCCTCTTGGAGATTCCTTACTTTTATAGCATAATCTACCATTTTCCTTGCTTTCTCTTTCTTATATTTACTAATACCTTCTTTATTAGTAAAAAATTGATTTCTTATCGTCTTAGATGTCCCCCTTCAAAAATCCTTCCAAATCCCGATTATGCTGTTACTTGATAGATGCTATTTTAAACTTCTCCACACAAAAAAAGCGAGACATTCGTCCCGCCCTTCTTATTTTTCGTCAATAACGATTCTTACTTTTTTGTCTTCAGTTGGGACAGAGTAGACAATCGTTCTTATCGCAGAAATAGTGCGACCCTTACGACCGATTACACGACCCACATCACTTTGATCAAGATCCAAATGATATTCCAAGAATTCTGGTGTATCTTCAATCTTGATAGTTAAGGCATCTGGTTGTGAAATCAAGGGTTTCACAATCGCAATAATGAGATTTTCAATCGTATCCATCTGTCAACCTACTTTAAACTTATTTTGAGAATTTAGAATCGTGGAATTTCTTCAATACGCCTTCTTTTGAAAGGATGTTGCGAACTGTATCTGAAGGTTGAGCTCCATCAGCCAACCATGCAAGAACGCGATCTTCTTTCAAAGTTACTTGGTTTTCAGCAACAAGTGGGTTGTAAGTTCCAACTGTTTCGATGAAACGTCCGTCACGTGGTGAACGTGAATCTGCTACGTTGATACGGTAGAAAGGTTTTTTCTTAGAACCCATACGAGTCAAACGGATTTTAACTGCCATTTTTAAAGTCTCTTTTCTTATTTTTTATTTCGGTGAAATAGCTGAGCTATTTAGCACATGTTCTATTATAGCAGATTTCTGACAGGTGTCAAGAAAAAAACTTGACAGACTATAAAATTTTTAAACCATTTATAAATTTGTTAGAAGTAGGAAATAAATGTTTGAAAGAAGCTAGCCGTGAATACTATTTTATACTCAATGAAAATCAAAGAGCAAACTAGGAAGCTAGCCGCAGACTGTACTTGAGTACGGCAAGGCAAAGCTAACGTAGTTTGAAGAGATTTTCGAAGAGTATTAGAAACATTTTATAAAGACCATCAACTCAAACCCTTCATATCGCCTGAACGAGATTTGGATGCCTGGCTCCTAAATCCTAAGCCCATTCCCAAACGAAACATCAAGGATTTTAAGAACGATATCTACTAATTAATTTATAAAATATGAATTAATAGATTCTAGATAGGGGAATAATTTAGTTCTGTAAAAATTAACTTCTACACCTATAACGCTTATTCTGACAGACTTTATAACAGTCTAAGAAAAAAGTAGAGATTCATACAGTATCTAGATTTTCCAAAAATTCTTTATCATCAAATATTATTAACGAAACTATCCAAACCAAATCCGATGCATTGCTTCAAAGAATTCTTTAATTGTTTGACTATCAAGGGCTTTTATTAAAAAAATTTTTCAAATAATTGCCACCTTGCCACATAAATTCTTGCTTTCTAAATTTAAATGTGATATATTTATAACATAAAATTTAAGTGTTATATATTTATAACACAAAAAAGGAGTCTATCATGAAAAAAAGTCAAAAAATGCGTGACCTCATTGCAATGATTGCCGTAGCTCTCTCTATTGATTTTATTGTTTTATTTGGTTCTAATCTTAGTTGGGGACCCAAGTTAGTTATTACTGGTATTTCAGTGTTAGGTCAAATTGTAGCTATTTGGAGCTGGCTACATAAGAGTCAGAAAGGTAAGGGAAAGATTATGTTTGACTTGTCTGCTAAGTTTTACACGATACTTGTGTTTGCAGCAAGCATTTTTTATACAGTAGGGATTTGGGTTGCGACCCCAAGCGTAAGTTCTGGTATTAAAGAATGGATTTTGGGAATTGGCCTCGTTATTGAAGTGATTGTATTTGGTTTTTTCTGTTTGAAAAATGTCAAGGAAACTCCGGACGAACGCTTTTATGCTAATTTAGCCAAGGCAGCTAGCTTGATGTTTGTTTTTATACTAGGCGCACTGATGATCCTAGCAGTTATCATTGGGTATATGGGATCTCTCACTATTTACATGGGACAGATATTTATTAGCATAGCTGCCTTGATTTGCATCTTTTCGGTTGTCTATCTTATCTTGGAACGTAGAGGATAAACATGGCCAAAGAAAGCAATATTATTACTAATCTCAAATCTGTTCGTGAGTCCACAGGCATGACCCAGCAGGAGTTAGCCGACCTCATCGGCATGCGACGCGAGACAATTCTGCACTTGGAAAATAACCGTTACAATCCTTCGCTGGAAATGGCTCTTAAAATTGCTCAAGTTTTTAATCTGAAAGTAGAAGACCTCTTTGAACTCAGACAGAAAGAGGAAGCATAATTCTTTTCGAGACCTAGTATTAAGTTCATTGATTAATTAGGAATTGAAGCCAAAAGAAAAAATCCTTTGAAAATGTGCTCTTTTAAAATATAGTAATTCTTTCGAATTAACGTTTACTAATTGTGATGCTTTACGAGCTTTCTTAAGACCTAGTTTCCTAAATACTTCTAGTACACTTATGGTATTGATACCTTTAAACAAGCGACTTTATGGTTGACTTCCTCTTAAACTGTCTTGTCACTAATATTTGAAATCCACTTCCTTTTAGGGTACAATGGTAGAAATGAATTTTTGAGAGGAACAGAATGAAAAAACTAGCAACCCTTCTTTTACTGTCCACTGTAGCCCTAGCTGGATGTAGCAGCATTCAACGTAGTTTGCGTGGTGATGATTATGTGGATTCTAGCTTGGCCGCTGAAGAGAGCTCCAAAGCAGCAGCCCAATCTGCCAAGGAGTTAAACGATGCTTTAACAAATGAGAATGCCAACTTCCCTCAACTTTCTAAGGAAGTTGCTGAAGATGAAGCCGAAGTAGTTCTCCACACAAGTCAAGGCGATATACACATTAAACTCTTCCCTAAACTCGCTCCTCTAGCAGTTGAAAACTTCCTCACTCATGCCAAAGAAGGCTACTATAACGGCATTACCTTCCACCGTGTCATCGATGGCTTTATGGTCCAAACTGGAGATCCAAAAGGAGATGGTACAGGTGGTCAGTCTATCTGGCATGACAAGGATAAGACAAAAGACAAGGGAACTGGATTCAAAAACGAGATCACTCCTTATCTCTATAACATCCGTGGGGCTCTTGCGATGGCAAATACTGGTCAACCAAACACCAATGGTAGCCAATTCTTCATCAACCAAAACTCCACAGATACCTCTGCTAAACTCCCTACAAGCAAGTATCCAAAGAAAATCATCGAAGCCTACAAAGAAGGGGGAAATCCTAGTCTAGATGGCAAACACCCAGTCTTTGGCCAAGTGATTGACGGTATGGATGTTGTAGATAAGATTGCTAAAGCCGAAAAAGATGAGAAAGATAAACCAACGACTGCAATTACTATCGACAGCATCGAAGTAGTGAAAGACTACGATTTTAAATCTTAAAAATCTAAAAAATACAGTACCCACATTCGGTACTGTATTTCTTTTATACTTATTTTTAAGTTAGCTTGTTAAAATCCCAGATTTGGTCCATCCAGCCTTCATAGAAGTCTGGTTCGTGACAGACCATAAGAATAGATCCCTTGTATTCTTTGAGAGCGCGCTTGAGTTCATCCTTGGCATCCACATCCAAATGGTTGGTCGGCTCGTCCAGCACTAAAACGTTGTTTTCACGATTCATCAAGAGACAGAAACGAACCTTGGCTTGTTCCCCACCTGACAAGACCTGAATCTGGCTTTCGATATGCTTGGTTGTCAGACCACAACGGGCAAGAGCTGCACGAACTTCTGCTTGGTTAAGGGCAGGAAAGGCATTCCAGACAGCTTCAAGTGGGGTTTGGCGATTGCCCCCTTCTACTTCCTGTTCAAAGTAACCGAGTTCTAGGTAGTCACCGCGTTCCACTTCCCCTGCAATAGGTGGGATAATTCCCAAAAGAGACTTCAAGAGAGTTGTTTTCCCAATACCATTTGCTCCGATAATGGCAACCTTTTGATTGCGTTCAAAGGTAAGATTTAAAGGCTTAGTCAGAGGACGGTCATAACCAATCTGCAAATCCTTGGCTTGGAAGATAAAGCGTCCTGGTGTACGAGCTGGTTTGAAATCAAAGGATGGTTTTGGTTTCTCACTTTGGAGTTCGATAATCTCCATCTTATCCAATTTCTTCTGACGAGACATGGCCATGTTTCGTGTTGCAACACGCGCTTTGTTTCGTGCGACGAAGTCCTTGAGGTCTGCAATTTCTTTCTGCTGACGTTCGTAGGCAGCCTCCAACTGAGATTTCTTCATGGCATAGACTTCTTGGAACTGGTAGTAGTCACCAGAGTAACGCGTCAGTTGTTGATTTTCCACATGATAGACAATATTAATAACATCATTTAGGAATGGAATATCGTGTGAAATAAGAACAAAGGCATTCTCATAGTTTTGGAGATAGCGCTTGAGCCAATCAATATGCTCAGCATCCAAGTAGTTGGTCGGCTCATCCAAAAGCAAGATATCAGGCTTTTCAAGGAGAAGTTTGGCCAAAAGCACTTTGGTTCTTTGTCCCCCTGACAAAGAAGTTACATCCGTATCCATGCCAAAGTCCATGACACCAAGGGCACGCGCTACTTCGTCAATCTTAGCATCCAAGGTATAGAAATCACGACTCTCCAGACGGTCTTGGAGTTCGCCAACTTCTTCCATGAGAGCATCAACATCCGCACCGTCTTCAGCCATTTCCATATAGAGGTCATTGATACGAGCTTCAGCTTTGAATAGCTCATCAAAGGCTGTACGCAGAACATCTCGAACAGATTGCCCTTCAGCAAGGACGGAGTGCTGATCTAAGTAACCAGCAGTCACATACTTAGACCACTCAACCTTTCCTTCGTCTGGTAACATCTTACCAGTCACAATACTCATAAAGGTTGATTTCCCTTCACCGTTGGCACCGACCAGACCGATATGTTCCCCCTTGAGGAGACGGAAGGACACATCTTCAAAAATTGCACGGTCACCAAAACCGTGACTCAGATTTTTAACTTCTAAAATACTCATTTTAATTCCTTATCTTGTTTTTATGTAGTTGTTTATAGAGGAGCCAAGCCAGATAGCCACCCAAGGTGTTGGTCCACAAATCATCAATCTCAAAGACGCGATTGAAATCAAAGAAAAAGTCCAAGACTAACTGCGTACACTCGATTCCAAGACTCACTAGAAAACTGAAAAGTAGCACTCTTTTTGTTTTCCTTAAACTTGGAAAGAGATAGATAAGTTGAAAGACCAGAGGAAAAAGCAAGAAGACATTGAGGATATTTTGTAAAAAAATCCAACATAATTGTCCCATATCACTCACTTCCCCCAGTTTCCAGAAAGAATTGAAAGGCGTCAAAAGAAAAACCAGGCGTCCACGATGCTGAATACCTGGAGTTTCCACTCCCACGGGAGAATGTTCTTGAGGAGTAAAACAAAAGTAGACAATACAAATGCTATAGAAAATGACTCCCAAGACTAAAATATGATTATGAGTTTTCTTCATCATTAAGGATTGACTGCTGCAACTGCTTTCTGGCGATCACGTTTCATTGTATTGGAACGCAATTGTCCACAAGCTGCATCAATATCAGTTCCATGTTCTTGACGAACAACACAGTTAACCCCTTTTTTCTTAAGAGTATCATAGAAGGCCATCACGCGCTCTTTAGGACTACGGCTATATTGGTCATGCTCACTAACTGGGTTATAAGGAATCAAGTTTACATAAGACAATTTCTTGATGTTCTTGAGCAATTCAGCCAATTCCAAGGCTTGTTCTACACCATCGTTAACTTCATTGAGCATGATGTATTCAAAGGTTACACGGCGGTTGGTTGTTTCAATGTAATACTCAATAGCTGCAAAGAGTTTTTCAATAGGAAAGGCACGGTTAATCTTCATGATGCTTGAACGCAATTCATTATTGGGTGCGTGAAGAGAAACAGCAAGATTGACCTGAACTCCTTCATTAGCAAAATCACGAATTTTATGGGCCAAACCTGAAGTTGAAACCGTGATGTGACGAGCACCGATGGCCATTCCCTTGTCATCATTGATGGTACGAACGAAATTCAAGACATTATTGTAGTTATCAAAGGGCTCACCGATACCCATGACAACGATATGGCTGACGCGTTCGTCTTGTCCACGGTCATCAAAATATTTCTGAACCAGCATGATCTGCGCTACGATTTCACCGTTATTGAGGTCGCGTTGCTTCTTGATCAAACCAGAGGCACAGAAGGTACAACCGATATTACAGCCGACCTGAGTCGTCACACAGACTGACAAACCATAGTGCTGACGCATGAGTACAGTCTCAATTAACATACCGTCAGGCAATTCAAAGAGATATTTGACAGTACCATCAGCAGACTCTTGAACAATTCGCTGTTTCAATGGATTGACCACAAACTGGTCATTGAGCTTAGCAATCAAATCCTTTGAAAGGTTGGTCATTTCTTCAAATGACTGCACACGTTTACGATAGAGCCATTCCCAGATTTGATCTGCACGGAATTTCTTTTCTCCCTGCTCCAATACCCATTCCTGCATGGTTTGACGTGTTAAACTATAAATTGACGGTTTCATTTCTTCTCCTTATTCTCTACTCACTTCTGACGAATAACAAAATGACGTTGCCCCTTGTCCTCTTTCTGAGAATGCTGGTCTTTCTGACGACGTCTATTTTTCTTATCTGCATTCGGTTTTCGTTTTGGTTGAGCCTGTTTCTTCCCTTTTTTAGAAGACTGTTCTTCTTCCTTCTTGCGCATTTTCTTGTCAAATGATGCGCGCTTAGGCGCTTCATTTTCTAGAACAAAATAGGCACAACCATAACTACAATACTCTAAAAGATAGTCTTGTAAACGACTGATTTTTTCCAGATTTTCCTCTGTTCGATCATCCTTGTAGAAACCTCGTAGGCGAAGCTGTTCATTACTCCAGTCCCCCACGATATAATCAAACTTGGTTAAGACTTCTGAAAAACGCTGATTAAAAGCCGTCACATCAAAGGCATCCTTGATATTTTCAACCAAGGAAAAAACTATCCCTTCCGTTTCGACCTTGTCCCCGTGTAAATGGAACTCAGGACCAGGAAACTTGTTATAGTTGTATAATTCAGGTGCAATTTCTTTTCGCATAGATATCCTTTTTTCACGATTACTTAATACTTTATTCTACCATAATTTCTAGCAGTTAGCACGTTTCTCATAAAAATGAAAAAAGTCTGACGATTTTATCAGACCAGAATTATATAACCTAAAAAAGAGAAGAACAATTCTTCCCTCCAACTATCATTATTTAGCAGCTGCGTACAATTCATCTACTTTGTTCCAGTTAATCACTGAGAAGAAAGCTTTGATGTAGTCAGGACGCACGTTGCGGTATTTCACGTAGTAAGCATGTTCCCAAACGTCCAAGCCCAAGATTGGTTTTTTACCTTCTGAGATTGGTGTATCTTGGTTTGCTGTTGAAGTCACTTCAAGTTTACCCTCTTTGTTGACAACCAACCATGCCCATCCAGAACCAAAACGAGTTGTTGCTGCTGCAGTGAAGGTTGCTTGGAATTCTTCAAATGAACCAAATGTTGCATCGATTGCTGCTGCAAGTTCTGCTGATGGAGCTGTTTTTTCAGGAGTCATCAATTCCCAGAAAAGAGCGTGGTTCAAGTGTCCACCACCATTGTTGATAAGTGCTTGACGGATATCAGCTGGGATAGATTCTACATCAGCAAGCAAGGCTTCAAGGTCTTCACCGATTTCAGGGTGTTTTTCAAGAGCTGCATTAGCATTGTTGACATAAGTTTGATGGTGTTTGTCATGGTGCAAGTGCATTGTTTCCGCATCGATATATGGTTCCAAAGCGTCGTATGCATATGGAAGATCTGGTAAGATAATAGCCATCTATAATACCTCTTTTTCTTTCTATATGAAAATGATAACGCAAACATTCACTTTTTTCAAGTTTTTTGCTTATAGATAAGGAAATCAGTGACATACTTTCTAACTAATACTCTTCGAAAATCTCTTCAAACTGCGTCAACGTCGCCTTGCCGTAGGTATGGTTACTGACTTCGTCAGTTCTATCCACAACCTCAAAACAGTGTTTTGAGCTGACTTCGTCAGTTTCATACGCAACCTCAAAACAGTGCTTTGAGCAACCTGCGGCTAGTTTCCTAGTTTCCTCTTTAATTTTCATTGAGTATATTGAGTATAAAATAAGAAAATCAGCAAGAAACCCACGACAAGCTAATCCTGACGCGGATTGTAGTTTCAAAAAATATCAATTTACCTGACTAGCAATCTGTAGGAGTGCCTTTTCAAAAAGGAAACCTTTTTCATAAAGACCTGTCTTAATCTGATAGTCTGTCTCAATCAAATAGGAAATAGCTTGCTTCAAAAAGTTCAAGGAAAGTCCTCTCGAATCTCTTAATGCAAACTTGATTTGATAGGGATTGGGAGTGCGTCCTAGATAACTACCTAGACTACTTGCAATCTGCGCTTCTGTTTGCCCAGACTCCGATAAAATTTTCACTTGGGTAAAAGTTCGAAACTGTCCTAACATGACAGCTATGAGCTTAATTTCATCTTCTCCTTGCAAGGTCAAGTCTCTAACCAAGTCGCGCGCCTGGTCCATCTTTTTAGTCAGAATAAACTGAGTTAAATCAAAAATATTGTCCTGTAAAGTCTTGGGAATAGCATTGATAATATCTTCTTCCTCAATAATAGAATTCGCCTTATAGGACTGTAAAAAGAGGAGATTTTTCTGGATTTCGCTAAATTGAAAACCAGATTTGACGAGGAGATTTTCAAAGGATTGCCCCACAAACTGCAGACCTTGTTTCTGGCTCCACTTTTGGAAATACTGGCGCAATTCTTGTTCTTTGGCTTCTACTGCGTCAAAAACCTTGGCATCACGCTTAAGTAATTTAACCAACCTTCTCTTGCTATCCAGCTTTCCTTCCGCAAAGATCAACAACTTGGTTGTTGGCGAAGGGTTATCAAGGTATTCCTCAAATGACTTGAGCTCATCATCTGTTAAAAAGCGCTTTTTAGCAGTTGTGATATCGACAAAATGGTCTAATATCACGATTTTCTCATCCGCAAAGAAGGGAAGGCTAACCAACTCCAGTTCCACATCCTTGTAGGCCACTTCTTTCATATCAAAGTAGGCAAAGTTGAGGTCTGCAGAATCATAGCCAATCTGTTTCAACACTTGACTCTTCATAAATTCAAACTGACCCTGGTCTATCCCTGTAAATAGGCTCAGGTTAGGTAAATTTGCTAAAGTCAACTTCTGACTTTCTTCAATGGCTAGCATCTTCTCTCCTTTCTTCTGATTTTTCGATTTCATTTAGTCAATATAGCGCAATTTCCCACGGAAATCTTCTAGGCTCTCGTACCCTTTTTCCTCCATGATTGCTTTTAGTTCATTGGTAATACGTTCAAAAGCACTGACGCCTTCTTTATGAAGGGTAGTACCTACCTGCACCATACTAGCTCCACAGAGGATATGTTCAAAGGCATCACGACCAGTCAGAACGCCACCTGTTCCAATGATTTGGATTTGAGGATTTAAGCGTTGGTAGAAAGCGTGAACATTGGCTAGAGCAGTCGGTTTGATGTACTCCCCACCAATTCCACCAAAACCATTCTTTGGTCGAATCACGACCGACTCATCTTCGATATAGAGGCCGTTTCCGATAGAGTTAACGCAGTTGACAAACTTGAGCGGATATTTGTTGAAAATAGCAGCCGCTTGGTCAAAATGAACAATGTCAAAATATGGTGGGAGCTTAATTCCAAGAGGTTTGGTAAAGTAGGCAAATACCTCTGATAAAATTCGGTCAGTTGTCTCAAAATCATAGGCAATCTGAGGTTTACCTGGAACATTTGGACATGAGAGATTCAGCTCGGTCAGTCCTTTGAATTCACTCTCTTGGACTTTTTTCAAGATAGTATGGGTTTCGTCCGGAGACATTCCAACTAGAGATAGGAAAAAAGTTCGGTTTGGCTCTTTTTCCTGTAAATCCAAAAGATAGTCCAGATAATAATCTAAGCCATTATTTGGTAGGCCCATCGAGTTGATAGAACCAAGCGGAACATCTTGGTAGCGTGGCTCAGGATTTCCCTGACGGAAGTCCAGGGTCGCTGTCTTAGTGACAAAGGTTCCTGCCACTGAGTTTTTAACTCCTTCTAACTCTGCTATCGTCATACAAGCCACACCTGCTGCATTCATCAAACAATTTTCAAACTCAAAACCAGCAATTTGTGTTTTCGTTGATACCATGATTCTGATCCTCCAGATTCCTTTTATTGCTAATATTATACCATATTTTCACAATTTCTCTTTGAGAAAGATATTTCCAAGAAAAAGGTTCGTATTTTATGAATTAAAGAAAAATCTGGAACTGAATTGAAAGAATTTTTAGAAAATTTTTGTTTTTCTCTTTACAGTTAAAAAAAATTCTGCTATAATGACACACATAATTAAATTAGAATTTAAGGAGAACGATATGACATCTGCTAAAGAATATATCCAAAGCGTGTTTGAAACTGTAAAAGCTCGTAACGGGCACGAGGCTGAATTCCTCCAAGCTGTTGAAGAATTTTTCAACACTTTGGAACCTGTATTTGAAAAACACCCTGAGTATATCGAAGAAAATATCTTGGCACGCATTACTGAGCCAGAGCGCGTGATTTCTTTCCGTGTTCCTTGGGTTGACCGTGATGGAAACATTCAAGTAAACCGTGGTTACCGTGTTCAATTCAACTCAGCTGTTGGGCCATATAAAGGCGGACTTCGTTTCCACCCAACTGTAAACCAAGGGATTTTGAAATTCCTCGGATTTGAACAAATCTTCAAAAACGTCTTGACTGGACTTCCAATCGGTGGAGGTAAAGGTGGATCAGACTTCGATCCTAAAGGTAAAACAGATGCTGAAGTGATGCGCTTCTGCCAAAGCTTCATGACTGAATTGCAAAAACACATCGGACCATCACTTGACGTACCTGCTGGTGATATCGGTGTTGGTGGACGTGAGATCGGATACCTTTACGGTCAATACAAACGCCTTAACCAATTTGATGCTGGTGTCTTGACTGGTAAACCTCTTGGATTTGGTGGTAGCTTAATTCGTCCAGAAGCAACTGGTTACGGTTTGGTTTACTACACTGAGGAAATGCTTAAAGCTAACGGCAACAGCTTTGCTGGTAAGAAAGTTGTTATTTCAGGTTCAGGTAACGTTGCCCAATACGCTCTTCAAAAAGCGACTGAACTTGGTGCAACTGTCATCTCTGTATCTGACTCAAATGGTTATGTCATCGATGAAAACGGTATCGACTTCGATCTTTTAGTAGATGTTAAAGAAAAACGCCGTGCTCGTTTGACTGAGTATGCTGCTGAAAAAGCAACTGCAACATACCACGAAGGTTCTGTATGGACTTACGCTGGAAACTATGATATTGCGCTTCCATGTGCTACTCAAAACGAAATCAACGGTGAAGCAGCTAAACGTTTGGTTGCTCAAGGAGTTATCTGTGTATCTGAAGGTGCTAACATGCCAAGCGACCTTGATGCCATCAAAGTTTACAAAGAAAATGGTATCTTCTACGGACCTGCAAAAGCTGCCAACGCTGGTGGTGTAGCCGTTTCAGCCCTTGAAATGAGCCAAAATAGCCTTCGCCTTTCATGGACTCGTGAAGAAGTTGATGGACGTCTCAAAGACATCATGACAAACATCTTCAACACAGCTAAAACAACTTCAGAAACATATGGTCTTGATAAAGACTACCTTGCAGGAGCTAACATTGCTGCCTTTGAAAATGTAGCAAATGCCATGATTGCCCAAGGTATTGTTTAAGAATTACCAAACTCCTCAATCACTATGATTGGGGATTTTTAGGTTGAGTTAAAAAATTTGTATAGTTATTTATTCCTTTTTTTTGCCCCTTCTCGAATAAAAAGAAAAACCGCTACTCCTAAGAATAGCGGTTTAATCATGTTTTTAAGCTACTAATGTAGTCACTCTATTATTTAAGAGTAACTGAAGCTCCAGCTTCTTCCAATTTAGCTTTGATTTCTTCAGCTTCTGCAGTTGCAACGCCTTCTTTAACAAGTGCTGGTGCACCGTCAACAAGTTCTTTAGCTTCTTTAAGACCAAGACCAGTGATTTCACGTACAACTTTGATAACGCCAACTTTTTTGTCGCCTGCAGATGTCAATTCAACGTCGAATGAATCTTTAGCAGCACCAGCGTCAGCAGCACCAGCTGCAGCAACAGCTACAGGAGCAGCTGCAGTTACACCAAATTCTTCTTCGATAGCTTTTACAAGGTCGTTCAATTCAAGGATTGAAGCTTCTTTAATTTCAGCAATAATGTTTTCAATGTTCAATGCCATTGTTATTTCCTCCAAATATGTTTTTAAATTTATAATATTTCTTTGTAGCTAGGCTACGCTGCGTAGCTTAAAATTAAGCTGCGTCTTCTTTGTTGTCTGCAACCGCTTTGACTGCAAGAGCAACGTTGCGCACTGGCGCTTGAAGTACAGAAAGGAGCATAGAAAGAAGTCCTTCGCGGTTTGGAAGAGTTGCAAGAGCAATAATCTCTTCTTTAGATGCGACAGCGCCTTCGATTGCACCACCTTTGATTTCAAGTGCTTCAGCGTTTTTAGAAAAGTCGTTCAAGATTTTCGCTGGTGCGATAACATCTTCGTTAGAAAATGCTACTGCAGATGGTCCAACAAATACTGATGCAAGTTCTTCAAGACCAGCTTTTTCAGCTGCACGACGCAAGATTGAGTTTTTAATGACTTTATACTCAACTTCGCTTCCACGAAGCTCACGACGAAGAACTGTATCTTGCTCAACTGTCAAACCACGAGCGTCAACAACGACGATAGATGCAGCAGCTTTCATTTTTTCAGCTACTACGTCAACTAGTTCCGCTTTTTTAGCAATAATTGCTTCACTCATTAGTGTGTTCACCTCCGTAATTATTTTGCTTGGGGAATTTTTCTAAAAGAAAAACGCGCCCAAACCTAGACACGAAAGTACAATACGCTTCTTTTTACATGATACGTTTTGTCCTCGGTAGGATACTTATGAGTCGAGCTCCCCTACTGTCTTAGGCAGTTTTTTCAAACCGTATATAAGTATAGCATAGTTAAAAAAAGAATGCAAGATTTTTGCAAACTTTTTTTAAAATTTTTCGTGATTTTCTTTTAAAGTTCTACTGTCAGGACTTGACCTTGCTTAACGACCTGTTCTCCAGCAATATAGACATCATCAACATCACTGGATTTGACAGCATAAACCAAATGAGAGAGCATATTTTCTTGGGGTTGGAGATGGATTTTCCCCTGTGGTTGAATAACCAGAAAATCTGCCTGTTTACCTACTTCCAGACTTCCTATCTGTTCTTCCATCCCTAGAACCTTAGCCCCTCCGATTGTCAGTGCCTTGAGAGCCATTTCGATAGGAAATTGGCTGGCATCTCCACTTTTCATCTTCTGAAGAAGGGCTGCTGTCCGTCCTTCCTCAAACATGTCTAAATTATTATTAGAAGCGACCGAGTCCGTTGCAATTCCGACTGCTACTCCTGCTTTTTGCAGTTGGATGATGGGAGCAATCCCTGATGCCAATTTGAGGTTACTAATAGGATTATGCGCAATTGCCACTTGAGAAGTTGCCAAGCCTTTAATTTCTCGCTCGTTTAATTCTACTCCATGAGCAAATACAGACGGATGCTCTAAGTAACCCAGTTCTTCTAGAAAAGCGAGGGGGCGTTTGCCGTATCGTTTCAGGATAATTCCTGACTCCTCCTTGGTCTCCGCTACATGGATATGGATGGGAATATCCAGCTCTTTTGCCATTCCCAAGCTCTCTTCCAACAAGTCCCTACTACAGCTGTAGGGAGAATGTGGGGCTACCATCACCTTGAAATTTGTATTTTCATATCCTATGATTGTCTCGATGATGGCTCGTGTTCTGCTTATAGTCTCAGCAGTTGATTCTGCTTCTGAAGAAAAAAGGGTCGGTGAGAAATAACAACGCATCTTGGAAGACTTGACTGCCTGATAAATCTGCTCAATATCTACACCATTGGGATTATACATATCATTGAAGGTTGTTGTTCCTGACTGAAGCATTTCTGTCAGAGCTTCTTTGACCGCTTTGGTAGTCATGTCTGGAGTAAACTCAGCTTCTGCTGGCCATATATAGTCATTGAGCCATTCATGGAGATTGCTGTCATCCCGAATTCCTCGCAAGCCTGTCATAGCAGAATGGGTGTGGCAATTGACCAAACCAGGCATAATCCAGGCTCCCTGATAGTCTATAATCTGCTCAGCTTGCTCTAAAATCTCTGACTTCTCTTGACCAACATAGACGATTTGAGAATCCTTAACTGCTAAGATTCCATTCAGATAAACATGAAAATCTTGATCACAAGTCACGATATTTACATGCTGATAGACTTTCATTATAAGCTCCTTTTCTAAAAGACAATTTACAGTGAATAATTTTTCTAGCTATTGTAACAAAAAAGTCCCCCTAAGGCAACTTTTTTCGTCCATAAGATTTCAAAATAGAAAGGATTATTCAGAGCTAAAAGCTGCAGCTTGCTGCATTTGATAATACTTGCCCTTTCTAGTCATGAGGTCCTGATGGTTACCATACTCAACAATGTCGCCATCCACCAAGACAAGAATCAAATCTGCATCCTGAATGGTTGACAAACGGTGGGCAATGATAAAGCTAGTGCGCCCCTTCATGAGTTTAGCAAATGCATCCTGTACCAGCACTTCTGTCCGCGTATCGATGGAGGAAGTCGCCTCGTCTAAGATAAGAATCTTAGGAATAGCCAGAAATACCCGGGCGATGGCCAAAAGCTGGGCTTGCCCAACAGAGAGAGATTCTCCTGCATTTTCCAACTTGGTATCGTATCCCTGTGGCAACTGTTGGATGAAAAAGTCTGCATTGGCTGCCTTTGCAGCAGTAATCACTTGCTCTCGACTGGCATCAGGATTCCCAAAGGCAATATTGTCATGAATGGTCCCTTGCTTGAGCCAGGTCTCTTGGAGCACCATCCCAAACTGCTGTCTCAATGACGCTCGGGTATAGCCGTAAATGGATTGCCCATCCAGCAAGATATCTCCTGAGTTAATAGAGTAAAATCGCATGAGGAGATTGATCAGAGTTGACTTTCCAGCACCTGTCGGACCAACGATGGCCACCTTGCTGCCAGCTGGGATATCGATAGACAAATCCTTAATCAAGATTTTTTCAGGATGGTAGCCAAAAGAAACCTGTTTAAAGGAAATAGCTCCCTTGACTTGGTCACTGGTCAAGATTGCCTTACCTGTTTCAGCCACCTCAGGACTTTCTAAGATAGCATAGACACGCTCTGCACAAGCCAGAGCACTTTGCAACTCAGCTAGAACTGAAGAAATATCGTTAAAAGGCTTAGTATACTGTTGAACATAGTTCAAAAAGGTAACTAAACGCCCAATGGTCAAGGTGGACCCCATCATGATACGATAAGCTCCTACTCCAGCAAGAAGAGCGTAAATAAGCGCATTGACAAAGCGAGTCGAAGGATTAACCGTTGAAGAATAAAAGATGGCTGACTGAGAATAGCCTGCGTAGTTGCCATTCGCCTCATGCAGTCTTTGGATAAACTCTGTCTGAGCATTAAAGGACTGGATAATGGTCTGCTGGCTAAGCGATTCTTCAATCAACTGAGTCTGAATGCCCCTCGTCTCTGTTTGCTTCTGGAAGAGATGATAAGAGCGTTTGGCAATAAAGCGTGAAATTACCATGGACAGTGGTGTCAACAGCAAGACCAAGAGAGTCATGAGGAGATGAATTTGAAGCATGGCTAGAATACTAACCAAAATCATCAAGACACCTATGAAAAATTGGTTAAAAATCATGGTCAAGCCAGCTGCCAGCTGTTCTATGTCTGTGGTCACACGACTAACCATCTCTCCACTTCCTTGCCGATCCACAAAAGCAATCGGTAAACGATGGAGCTTATGGATGATTCGCTCTCGCAAGTCTCTGGTATAAGAGAAGATTAGACGATTATAGAGAAGGGGATTGATCCATTGCACCAGTGTATTTCCTATGACTACCAAAATCATCTGGAGGAAAATCTGCCAAAAAACTGGTGAAGAACCAGCCACTAGGACTTGGTCGATGACCTGCCCAATCAGAATAGGTAGGTAAATTGATAAGCCAACTTGGGCAATAGTTCCTAGAAAGGCTAGGAAAAGGAGGAAAGGATGGCTGGCTAAATCTATGGCTAAACGTTTGAGCGTCTGGTTTGCAGTTTGTCGTCTCATGCTAGTCCTCCTTTCCATGTTGGGATGCATTGATTTCACGATAGACTTGACTAGTTTGCATCAAAACCTCATGCTTGCCAACAGCTAGTAACTCACCTTTTTCCAAGAGGAGAATCTGGTCAGCCATCTGGAGTGTCGAAGTCCGTTGAGAAATCAAGATTAAGCTCGTGTTAGGTAAGTTTTCTCGAATTGCTTTCAAGAGCTTGGACTCAGTGATGGTATCAAGGGCCGAGGTAGCATCATCTAGGATGAGAATTGAAGCTTGGCGCAAGACTGCTCGAGCAATAGATAACCTTTGTCTTTGTCCACCTGAGAAATTTCGACCTCCTGCCTCAACAGTGGCATCCAAGAATCCTTCCTTTTCACTGACAAAATTCTTAGCTTGCGCGATTTCCAAGGCCTGCCAAAGTTCTTGGTCAGTTACTTCTTGATGTAAACCTAGAGTCAAGTTGGAACGAATGGTTCCCTTAAAGAGTTCGACTTTTTGAGGCACATAGGCAATCCAAAACCGCCACTCCTCCAAATTACGAGGACTACGTCCATCTCGATAAAGGTCAATGCTTCCCTTGTCTGCTAGATAAAGTCCAAGTAGGACTTGCACCAAGCTTGATTTACCAGAACCCGTCCCTCCGATGATACCAAGGATTTGCCCTTGCTTCATATCAAAGGAAATATCTCTCAGAGAAGGCTGGGCCGCATCAGGATAGGTAAAGGTCAGTTCTTGGACTTGTAAAACCTGATTACTGGTAGTTTGCTTTTGTTCTAATTCTGAATGAATATCTTCTGGAGATTCTGCAAAGACTTCCTCGATTCGCTTAGCTGAGATATAGGACTGGTTGAGAGAATTTATCAGCATGGCTAACTTGACCAATTCCACCAAAATTTGCAAGAGATAGTTGATAAGAGCAATGAGAGCACCTTGACTGAGTAAACCTCCTTGAATTGAAATATAGCCCTGCCAGATGATAATGAGAAGGGTTCCATTAACAATCAGATAGGTCAGAGGGGTTAATAAACTAGACCAAAAGCCTGTTTTTTCTTGCAAACTGGCATAGACTTGGTTAAGCGTTTGAAAAATCTGTAACTCTCGTTTTTCTTGCCCAAAAGCACGAATAACCCGCATCCCTTGTAATTGCTGGCGTGTTTCCTGAACCAGTTGGTCCGTTTTCTTTCTCAGACTACTGTAGAGAGGATTGACCAGTCGAGATATCCCTACAATGACGATAGTCAAAATGACAACCATGACCAAGAACCAGAGAGTCAACTCAGCTGAGATGCGATAGGCCATAAAAATGGCCCCAAAAACGATAATAGGCGCTCGTAAAAAGAGACGCAGGAATTGATTAATACCAGTCTGAATCTGATAGGTATCCGAAGTCAAGCGAGTCACCAAGCTCGAAGATGTCAGACGGTCTCTGCTGTCCTTGGGTAAAGAAAGAGTATGACGATAGAGATCATCTGTCAGTCCTTTGGCAAATCCAACCGCCGCCTTGGCTGAGTAAAATTGAGCTACCAAGGCCACTACAACACCAATCACTGCAAAGATAAGGAGCAGACCAATCTGCATCCAGAGATGACCTTGATTTTTCTGGGGCAAGGATTGGTCGACAATCCCTGCAATCACCATGGGAACCAAGAGCTCAAACACAGCTTCTAGTAGCTTGAACAGGGGTGCCAAAATCGATTCCTTGATGTAGGGTTTGAAGTATGATAATAAGTTTTTCATAAATCCCTTCTATGCGTATTCTGGAAATGAAGAAAGTGGGGAGCTCCCACCCTCTATGTTTTATTTGTTTAAGTAAGGCAGTAGATAGCCATATCCTTCCTCTTCCATCTCATCCTTGGATACAAAACGCAAGGATGCAGAATTAATACAGTAACGCAGACCGCCTAACTCCCGAGGTCCATCTGTGAAAACATGACCCAAGTGAGCATTTCCTGACCGAGAACGAACCTCAATTCGCTCCATTCCATGGCTCATGTCCTTGTAATAATGAATCAATTCCTTGGAAATCGGACGGCTAAAACTTGGCCAACCACAACCTGAGGCAAACTTATCCTTAGCAAAAAATAGCGGCTCACCCGTCGTAATGTCTACATAAATGCCCTCTTCAAAGGTCTGGTCATAAGCATTACTAAATGGAGCCTCTGTAGCAGCTTCTTGGGTAACACGATAAGACTCTTCAGTTAAGCTTTTCTTCAACACTTCTTGACTAGGCTTTTCATAGTTTGCTGCGTCAATCAATGGCTTCTCAGCATCAGTTACATCAATATGACAGTAACCTGAAGGATTTTTCTTGAGATAGTCTTGGTGATAATCTTCAGCTAAAATATAGTGGCGCAGTTTCTTCACCTCTACTGCAATCTTTCGCCCAAGCATGCGCTCCTGCTCCTGAACCACAGTGTAGATAGCTGGCAAATCTGATTCATCTTGATAATAGATTCCCGTTCGATATTGGCGACCACGGTCATTCCCCTGCTGGTTAATAGACAATGGATCAATGACTCGGAAATAATAAAGTAAAATCTCTCTGAGTGACACTGTCTTCTCATCATAAATCACTTGAACCGTTTCTGCATGGTCTGTTTCCTTGAGTAGCTGGTAATTGGTCGTTTCGACTTGCCCATTAGCGTAGCCAACACTAGTTGCCAACACTCCAGAAATGCGTGAAAAATACTCCTCTAGGCCCCAAAAACAACCACCTGCTAGATAAATTTCTGCCATCTTTATTTCTCCTTTATCAAGTTTTTAACTAATACTCTTCGAAAATATCTTCACACCACGTCAGCTTACATCTGCAACCTCAAAACAGTATTTTGAGCTAACTTCGTCAGTTCTATCCACACCCTCAAAACACTGTTTTGAGTAGCCTGCGGCTAGCTTCCTAGTTTGCTCTTTGATTTTCTTTGAGTATAAACCTCTTTTCAAAAAAAGGATAGGAAGCCCTCTGGTCGAGAGTTTCCCCATCCTATCCTCTATTCTTTATTTTGCTTCAACATGGACACCTTGGGTATCAACTTTTAAGTCATGCAGTTTTCCTTTGAAGGGTTGCTTTTCCAATTCTGCCTTAATCGTTGGCATCTTGTCATGAGAAGCCAAGACCATAACTGTCGGTCCAGCGCCAGAGAGGTAGGTTGCATAGGCACCATTCTCTTTGGCTACTTGTTTAATCGTCGCAAATTCTCTCACCAAGTCCTGACGATAGCGCTCATGGAAGAGGTCTCCCTCGATTGCTTGTCCAGCAGTCACCATGTCTCCTGCCAACAAGGCCGCAACCGCCACATTGGCGATAGAACTGGCAGCAACAGCTTCCTTATAGGACAATTTTTTAGGCAAGACACCACGGCTGTCTCGAGTGCGCAATTCATAGTTAGGAATGTAAGCCAAAAAATCACATTCTGGGAAGTCTGCTACGATAGCTGAGACTTGCCCATCAACAGAGCTTGCAATAACGAGATTACCATAAATGGCTGGAGCCACATTGTCTGGATGCCCTTCAATCTTGGTAGCCAACTGCAATTTTTCTTGGTCTGACAAGTTGAGCTGGCCTAATTGGTTGGCTAGTTCAATCCCAGCAACAATAACCGAGCTAGAAGAACCCAAACCACGCGCCAAGGGAACATCACTGGTCATTTTCAAACGTCTTGGTTGCAAGTCTGGTACAATTTGCAAAGCGATTTTGAGCAAGAGATTACGCTCGTCATGTGGGATCCATTTGCCAATCTGGTGTTCAATCAACCACTCATCACGTTCTTCGCAGACCTCAATTTGAAGATACTTGGTTACAGCTACACCGACCGAGTCAAAACCTGGCCCGATATTGGCACTAGTTGCAGGTACAATAATTTTCATCTTATTCTCCTAGCACCTTGAAGGTATTCAAGAGGTCGAATTCTGACACCTTCTTCAATTCAGTTGAAACATTTTCAAGTTGCGCTTTATTAATCTTGTGTGTGATGATCACAACACGCGCCTTATCCCCCTCTTTGCCGTCTTGGAGGATTTGCTTGAAGGAAATATCCTGGGCATTGAAGATTTCAGCCAATTTCAAGACCTGACCTTTTGAGTCTGGAGCCAAGATTGAGAAGTAGTAATTTGCTTTGACATCTTCTGGATTTGCCAATACCAAGTCACGGCTATATTCGTTGAAGTCTTTGCCAATGGTACCATCATTCAAACGACGAACGATACGGACAATATCTGCTACAACACTCGTAGCAGTTGGTTTTTGACCCGCACCTGGTCCGTAGTACATAGACTCACCGATACCAATAGATTCCACAAAGACAGCGTTCATTACCCCATTCACACTAGCAAGTGGGTGCGCTTTAGGTAGGAAGGTTGGAGTTACTTCTGCAGCAATTCCTGAAGAAGTTTCCTCAATAGAACCAACCAATTTCACTACATAGCCAAGTTCTTGGGCTACAGCTACATCTTCTGGTGTGATGTTGCGGATTCCCTTGTGGGCTACATCATCAAAGGCAACCTTCATTCCAAAGGCAAATTGGCTCAAAATGACCATCTTGTAGGCTGCATCAATCCCATCTACGTCATTTGTCGGGTCACTTTCTGCAAATCCTAGTCTTTGTGCTTCCGCAAGAGCATCATCGTAAGACCAACCTTCTTCCACCATCTTGGTCATCATGAAGTTAGAAGTTCCATTGACTACACCCAATACGCGAGTGATTTTATCAGAAGCCAATGAATTTGCTAGAGTGCGAAGAATTGGAATACCGCCAGCTACTGCTGCTTCGTAGTAAAGTGCTACCTTGTTGGCTTTAGCAATTTCTAACAATTCTGCACCATGGACAGCCAAAAGATCCTTGTTTGCAGTAACAACGTGTTTTCCAGCTTCCAAGGCACGAGTGATAAAAGTCTTAGCAGGTTCGATACGTCCCATCAATTCCACTACGATCGTAATGTCTTGGTCTGATAAAATGTCATCCACATTGGTTACAAAGTTAAAGTCATTCCCTGCTGCAAGCAAGCGATTCTTTTCGTCTTCATCTTTGACCAATACCTTGGCAACTTCAATCTCTGAATGTGCTGATTGATTGATTTTTTCTCCATTTTCCTTTAGGAGGAAAGGCACGCCACTTGCAACGGTACCAAATCCTAGTAAAGCAATTTTAACTGTCATGTTTGTCTCCTCGAAATTTTCTAATATAGCCATTATAACAGAATTTTGTGAAAATTCCTATTATAGTAAATCACTATTTCAGTCTAGAAAAGAAAAAACGAATCAAACGATTCGCTCTTCCTAAAATCTAGAAATAATTTTCCAGAAATGATTATCCAATCTTTTGCAGATTGATCACTGCATCGTGATTCATCAGGACTTGGCCATACTCTTGCAAAACTGAGCGACTGATGTCACTATCGTCCGCAAACTCGCGCATACGAGCCAACAGCCAAGCTGGATATGGACTTGGATGATTTTCAATATCCACTAAAATAGTCAAATAATAACGCTCATTCATCTTGTAGAGTTCAGAAGTTTCCATTTCAAAAGTCACTGTCTGGGCAAAAGCTACCAAGTCAGCCAATTTTGCAAAAGAAAGGATGTAGTAAATGTAGGGCTCTTTCTTGCTCTCAGCTTCTTGTTCAGCCTGCTCCTGCTCTTCTTCCTTAGCTTCAACTTGCTCTAGAGATTGAATGGCTTCGATATCATCCTTGGTTTTGTCCGCGATGCTTTTTTCTAAGGTTTTGATAAATTCATCTGGCGACATTTGAGCCAATTCTTCCATATCTGGCAAATCCGATAAGTCTTCAAAATCTAGATTTTGGTCAATTTTTGACTTGGTCACAAAGACATCAACCTTATCAGGTTTTGGAGTCACACGGAAACTCAACATGCCTGTATCTAAAAAGCTCTCAGGCATCTCTAACTCATCCAAGATGGCATAAAAGAACTCTTCTGTTTTTTCTTGAGGAACGAGAAAGTCAGCAATCTCCATGCCACGATCCATCAAATCCTCTAAAGACATCGTGATTTTCAAAGTTGTATCACTAATTTGTTTCATTTTCATTGCTAGTAACCTCATACTTTCAGTTCTATCTATTATACTAGATTTTTAAGATTTTATCAAAAGAAGGCTCCTCTATACGGATAGATTTTCCCTAGGGTAACTTCTGTAGAAAATTCTAAAGGGAAATTTCTGTAGACAAATAGAAAAAGCCTTCAAAATCGACTCTTAGCCAACTTTGAAGACCTAATACATCAGAAAGCTTATAATTTAAAGGTTGCTACACCGAGGATAGAACGATTTAAGTTTCTGAGAATTTGAAGACTTTGTTCAAATTTCTTATAACGAGTCACTCCATACTCTTCAACAAGAAGGACTGTATCTCTTTCTAAAAGCGATGGCACATCTTGTAAATCGACAAAATCCATTCCTTTTAAAGCCTCTTGATTTTGTTTCAATTTATCTAAGATCGCTTTATTTGAGCTAACGATGGTTAATTCTTGTCCAGCATTTTTGTATGACAAGACATCTGTTAGGTTGGCAATTGTTGTAATCTCTGTTACAAAATCAATTTGATATTGAGAAAAATCACCTGCTCTATTGATTGTTGGATTAAAGAGATAAACCAATACATTTCCCATCACAACCAAAATCACACAGACTACTCCAATAACAGCTAAACGTAGAATCAGATTTTTCACATTCAATCCAAGCGCTGTCTCACCGTTTGCATTCAATTCTTTAGAGTTGATGGTTTCCAATTTTTCAATTTTTACATTTGCATAAGTATGTTTAAATTTCTCAATCAATCCATCAATTTTTCGCTCCAACAAGTCATTAGCGTCTTTACTTGGTGTCAAAATTTTCACACCAACCCCTGCATCGTCAATCATATAGTAGACAGTCAGTTTTTTCCACCAATAATCATTCGTAGAATTTTTCAAGGTTGTTTCTGTCGTATCCAATTCACTGGCAATTTTTTTCAACTCACTAGGTTCTACATCATTGAAAAGATAAGCTCCATTCAAATTCCCATCAATCAATTTCCCGTAGAAATCACTATAACCACCAATTTGATGATTCAAAATTGTTTTAGCTGAATCTTCTGGAGGAGTGATTTTATAGCTGATATAAGTTGAATAACTTGTTGTGTCTTTGACAGTATTTTTATTCTTAACTGCTTTAATTGTAAATGGTACAGCAATGAGAGCAAATAAAGCGATGAGAGCTAGAATATTTGCTTTTCGTTTTTTGTAAAGATTTGCAAATAAATCAGCTACTGAATAATGTTCAAACATGATTTTTTTCTCCTTTGTTGAGTAGATACTGGTTTTCTTTTGTAAGCATTTTTGCTACAAATATAATCACAAGAACAATTCCCCAGAATTGCATTGTAAATAGATTGAAGAAACTTTCTGAAAAGCTACTTCTTGGCATAAAGAATAGATTATTCAAGATGAGTAGGGACAAGGCAAATAGGACTGTTCTTGAACGATAGGCTACTTGCAACATGGCTATAAATAACATACCGAGTAAGAGACTAAGTAGAAAGACTCCTATCATACCATAGTCTGTATACAACTCCATGATATAACTACTTCCGATACCATGTCCTTTCAGATATTCCTTATTCAACACAAGATAGGACAAATTGTGGGCATAACTATTACTATCAATAGCTAGCTCCACACTATTGGTTGTATGTTCAAAGGCTTTTCCTCCGAAAATGGCCCCCAAATTTCCCCTTGCAAAATAATCAAGAACAGGACCAAAAGTAAAATTACGGAAATCTCGGTAAGGGAGGCTACTGTTAAATAGAAAACCTCGAGCTAGAACACCAAAACTGGTTCCTTGTTTATAGATAAAGTCGAGCAAGATATCCCAGAAACCTGTATGGGAAACTTGGACATTATCCCGTACATAATTGAGAACTCCCATCGCTAACATGAGAATAGGAGAACCGACAAAAATCGCTAACTTTTCTTTAAACCCAATCCATTTTCCTTTTTCAGTTTGCTCTCGCATAAAGTAATAAACAAAAGCAAATAAAATACTTAAAATAAAGGGATTTCGTGTCCCGATTGCCAAATGAATGGTATTAGCTGCAATAAAGGAGACAAGAACTGCTGTTGCCTGCAATTTCTTTGGCTTGGTTGCCAGATACATACACATTGCATAGACCGTAAAGGTCGATAATATGTAGGTAAAATAAGGCAGTTTACTTTCAAAATTTGCATAGTAGGCATAGTAGGACGTCTGCAAGCGATACAAGAGACGTTCAAATAATCTAATGAAATAGAATGGATAAGTTAGAAGAAAAACTCCTAGTGATACAAAGCGCAACCGCTTGATATAAATCTCTTTTAGAGAATTTCCTATATTTGGTACTTTTATTTTCTTCCTAGCTATGAAGTAACGAGCTAGGACGCCTCCTGTAGTCAAACCCAGAATCGAAACCATGACGACTATAAAAGCAAAGCGATAGGCTATCGGATGATAGGTATCCAAAGCTCCATCCCTAAAATAATCAATGGTCGGTCTTGATACCAGAAATATAAAAATGGTTAAAAAGAAAATAAAATGGATCAAGTAATACTTGATATCATTCCAGCAGGCAATTAAGCTACTAACCAGTAAGAACAATAAAGTAGAAAGTAAGCTAACATTATTATTATTAAACAGATACACAATTCCACTTACTAACGTCAAGGCATAGCTGACTATGGTCAAACTAAATAACAATCGTTTCCCATCAATCACTTGCTCACCCCCGTTCTAATGTAATTTTTTAGATTTTTCAATATTTTTCAGTAATAAGAATCGGTATAAGGAAATATTTATAAATAGAGCTAAGGCACTAATTCTTCTTCCCTTACGAAAAATTGGATTCCTAGAAATAGCAAAGGCATGGCCTTTTAAAAAACGATGAATCTGAGAATAGGCTTCAAACCGTTTGTACTGTTCATCTAGCAACATCTTATCCAGAATAAAGAAATGGGCATAGGCCAATCTGAAGAAAGCAACCTCTTTCAAGTCAGGATAGTTTTTTACAACTTCATTGTAAAACTTTTGGTAGATATCAATATAGGCTAAATCCTTCTCTGCATATGGTTTAGTCGTAATACTGTCTCCTCTATGGAAATAGTAATAATAGGGTTTGGTATTAACAACGTACTTCTTAGCCAACTTGATCAAATCAAAATGATAATAGGCATCTTCATAAATCAACCCTTTAGGAAAGGATAGGGTAGTTGCAATCTCTTTCTTGATTAGCTTATTGCAAATCGTCCCAGGTATTTTTTCACCTATGAGGTATTCCCTCAGAAATGTTTGAGAATCACAGACAAAATACTCATCCTGATTGGCTGACTGTGGGCTTTCATCATTAGCATAGACATTCATAACACCACAGCTCGAAACATCCGCATCTTCTTGAATTAATTGCTCATATAAGTTCTGAATCATTTCTGGATGGATATAATCATCTGAGTCAATAAAAATCAGATAATCCCCATGTGCCTGCTTCATTCCATCATTTCGTGCTTGTGACAAGCCTTCGTTCTTTTTATGAAGCACTGACATCCTATCATCTTGTTCAGCTATTGAATCACACAAGCGACCACTTTCATCCGTTGCTCCATCATCAACAAGAATGATTTCCAGATTTTGATAGGTCTGCTTCTGAATGGAAGCTATCGATTTTTCTAGGTACTGCGCCACATTATAGACTGGCACAATCACACTAATTAATGCAGTTTCCATGCTACTCCTCTAATAGTTTTTCTACTTGTTCGATTTGTTTGGCAATTGTAAATTGTTGAATGAATTGGCTAGCCTCATTGACATCGAAGTTTGAGGCAGAAGTCATATAATTCGTAATTGCTTGAGCTGCCTCTTGATTGCTCTCAATGATTTGTCCAAATCGACCTTTTTGGGATAATTCCTCAGCCCCTCCAACATCTGTAGAGACAAAAGGGAGTCCCAGACTCAAGGCTTCCACATACACTCCAGGAAATCCTTCTTGCTTAGACATAGACAAGAGAACTTTCGCCTGAGATAAATACTGATAAGGATTTTTTTGGTAACCAAGGAAATGAACATAATCCTCAAGTTCATACTCTTTGACCCGTTTTTTCAGTTCCTCTTCCATATCACCAGCACCTATAAAGTAAAGGTGGTAGTTTTTTCCTTTTTGGTGTAATAGTCGTATCACTTCCACCACACGGTCAGAACCCTTATTTTCCTCAATCCGTCCAATGGTACAGATACTTTGAGGCGCAATCTCGATATCGATCTTCTCTTGAGATTTTTCTAGAATAGTCTTAAAATCATAACCATTGTAGACCGTCTGTAATTTGGAAGCATAATCTTGATAGACTTCCTTGATAGAATGACTGGTCTTTTTTGAAATTCCTACAATGGTATCCGCAGCATCCAACTGGCGTCTATGTGATTCCCTTTTTGAGCTATCCTTAAGAAATTCTTCTATACTTCCATGAATCCAAGATATCTTCTTGACTTCTTTTCTTCTAGAGAACAAAAGTGGTGGATTCATAATAGTAAAGGAAACTTCTACATCATAGTCATCTTTCACAAGCAAACGCCGAGTCAATCTTGGAAAATAAATTCTTATTCTCCACAAAAGAGCTCGGAGCCATCTGGCTTGACGATAATCCTGAAAGGATTTTAAAATTCGTACATGTTTAGGAACAAATTCATATCCCTTGTCAAAGTGCTCCATTTCAAGAATATCAATATCATACTTTTCTGGATCCAGATTAGAAACAATGGTAGATAGAATCTTCTCTGCTCCGCCTCCGAGAGAAAAAGACCACATAAAGAATAAGATTTTTTTCTTAGCCACCATATTCTCCCTTGTATTCTGTATAAGACTTATCCATATCAGCGATAACAGCATCATGATGCGGTACTTGCTTGTCTGCTGGTGGAGGAGTCATGTAGTCTCCAAAAGCAGTACTGAGATAAGCATCATAGCCAACTGGAATAGGCATCTCTGTTTCTTCAAATGGTAAAAAGAGATTGTCTTCAAAGGATTCGATTGGGTACTTGTTTCTCATATAGCCAGGACCTGAGCATAATTCTGTAATGCCATCGCTCTCAGCGAGACTATATTTAGTCATTTCTTTCTCAGCTTTTTTCCAAATGCGATAACGGAGAGATTTTGGCGTCAAACCCAGTAAGATTCGGCTTCCCCATTTCATAAGTGCACCATGCTTTTCTGGAATAGTTTGTGCACAAAAGAGTGAATAAATCAGTGCCCAACGAACCTGTTTCTTCCGCTCAGATAGATTTTTCGGATAATAATCCAAAGGCAAGACATCCAAGGCCAAACCATGTGGCAAATTCAAATCCTGCTGGTAAGGCTTAATACAGGTGGTTTCCTTGTCACGAATGGTAATAAAAAGATTGCGATCGACAAAATCCTTGTGACTCTTTGACAAGAAATAACGCTCCTCTGCATAGCGAGGCCATAATTCTGCCAATTTTTCATAGTCCTTACGAGGCATAAAAAAGTCTAGGTCGTCGTCCCAAGGAATAAAGCCCTTGTTTCGAAGGGCACCAATAGCACCTCCACCACAGAGATAACAGAGCAAATCATGTTCTTTACAAAAGGCCACAAAATATTCAGCCATCTCCAGACTACGAGCCTGAATTGCTTTTAAATCAGTCATATTGTTCATTATTCTTTCTATCGTATCGTTTCATTATACCACAAATAAGGGCTAAAAAGCTATTTCAGACTGTAAAAAATCAAAGCCTGACTGCTAAATAAATAGCCTTCAAACTTTGATTCTTCTGTCATATCTTATCTCATTCCCATCTGGGCTAGCTTGGTTTGATATTTATTTTGGTCGATCTGGAGAGCTATACCACCATAGACATCATAGGCATCCACCCAATCGCCTAGTTCTGGAACTGTTAATCTTTCAATGCCGTTTTGCGCTCCTCCTAGGAAGGACAAACCATTGGTCAATAAGAAACTATAAGGAACGTTCGTAGAGGTCATCCCAAAGACCTTACCAAGCGCTTCTGATCCAGTAAAAAGTTTGGTTGGATCCTTAAGTTGCTGCAAAACAGCTGTCAACACTTGCTGTTGTCTCTTGGTACGACCATAATCGCCTTCATCGTCATCACGGAAGCGTGCATAGTTGAGTAAGGTTGAGCCGTTCATCTGCTGTTTCCCGACTTTAATAGTCTGAGTTGGAGACTCTGTTTCCGTAGCATGTAAGTCATCTCCCACCGTAGCTTCTGTTAGTGGACGCCCATTCAATGTTGAAAACTGAGCATCAATTGTCACCCCATCAGGGAATAAAGTGTCAATAGCAGTTGCAAAGGCCTGAAAATCAACCAAAGCGTAATACTTAATGTCCAAGTCAAAATTATCTTTCAAGACTTGACGAACCATCTCTGCCCCTTTTTGCCCCTCTTGTTCTCCTAACTCATAGGCTACGTTTAACTTGTTATCCCTCTGTTTTCTACCATTAACGACTTGGCTGTAACCGTCTATATAAACCAAATTATCACGCATGAAGCTGACCAGCTTGATTTTCTTATCTGATCCGCCGACGTTTAGGACCATAATCGAGTCCGTTCTCGTTTCAGCACTATTTTGACCAATCCGTCCATCCGTTCCCATAATCAAAATATTAACCCCATCCTTGGTATCTTGACCATGAAAAACTTCTACTTGAGCAGCTTTAGCATTGGTAGGTTTGTTTGGTTCAGCATTTGAATATCCTTTTAGGAACATGAAAATCATGCCAAAACCTGCACAGGATAAAAGGGCAAGAAGTCCAGCAAAAATGCGGCCCCACCGTAGCTTCCGCTTTTTAGTCTTTTTCTTTGGAAGAGAATTGATCTTCTGGTATCGCTCAGAACGGCTACGACTATTATAAGAAGGAATTGAAGCGTTAGCACTTGTCTTTCTATAATCCTCGGTCAATTCTTGACTTTCTGAGGTAGCGTCACTACTTGCCCTACTTAATTTGTCTTGCAAGTATGCAAACTCCTTTTTCTCTCGGTCATTGAGGTAATGAATGTTCTTAAAGAGATAGTCATAACGTAACTGCTCGTGGTGGCTTAAGGGATTTTCTTTACTCATCTTCTCTCCTTTCCATGGTCTGATATTGGATAAATAGGATAGGCTCCCAGCACTTTATACTGGATTCCGATGGCTTCTAATTCTTTTTGGGCAAAGTGAACCAAGGCTTTATCAGTATAGTCCACATCGATAATGAAAAAGTATTCTCCCAGTGCTGTCTTGAGTGGACGACTTTCAATTTTTGTCAGGTCAATTCCTCGCCAAGCAAAGGTCGAAAGAGCCTTATAGAGGGCACCAGGAAGGTTGTCAGGTAAGGTCAGGGCCAAACTCATTTTTTCAGTTTGTACTTGCAAGGGAATGGCTGCACCTTCAGCTCCCAGAACCCAAAAACGTGTGAAATTGGCTTCCATTTCCTGAATATCCTCGGCAATCAGTTCCAAGCCATATTCTTCGGCAGAACTTCTAGGTGCAATGGCTGCATAAGGCTGGTCTGGATGTTCGGAAATAAAGCGGGCCGCATAGGCTGTACTAGCTGTCACCTCAATTTGAGCATCTGGATACCGTTCATCGATAAATTTCTTTCCTTGCGCCAAGGCCTGTGGGTGAGAAAAAATCTTCTCAATCTTAGTGTGATCTGGAACCACCATCAACTGCTGGTGAATGGGCTGAACGATTTCTGCTACTGCTTGGATGCGAGCTTGATGAAAAAGGTAGTCCAAGGTTTCATGAACACTACCCTCGATAGAATTTTCAACTGGCACCACAGAATAATCCACCAAGCCTTGTTCATAGGCCTTGATGACATCTGTAATGTTGGCAAAGGCCTGCAATTCCTCATGAGGAAAAGCTGTCTGCACAACGTGGTGTGAAAATGATCCCTTGGGACCTAGATAAGCAATTTTCATCTTAGTTCCTCTATAATTTCCTCTGGGCTTAGCTTGGTCACATCCAAAACCCGACTGGCTACTTCCTCATACCAGTACTGTCTTTCTTGAAAAATAGCTGCTAGTTTCTCCTTACTATTATTGAGAAAAAGCGGACGCTGATTGTCCTTATCAGCTGATATGCGTTGGTAGAGGGTTTCAAAATCGGCTTTCAGATAGACATTATCAGAATTGGTCTTGAGTAAGTCACGATTTCGCTGAGAAATGACTACACCTCCGCCAGTTGACACAACTTGGTCTCTCTGTAGTAAATCAGCTAGGACTTCTGACTCCACCTGACGAAAGGCCACTTCTCCCTTTTCAGCGAAAAAATCCGCAATGGACATGCCTAAGCGCTTCTCTATCAGAGCATCCATATCAAGGTAGTCTGGGTCTAAGCCTCTTGCAATAGTCGATTTACCAGCCCCCATAAAGCCTAATAACACCTTAGCCATGAATCAAGCTCTCCAAATCATCAAAGAAGCTAGGATAGCTGGTATTGATGGCTTCTGCACGGTCAAGCTCCACTTCTCCATCTGCAACCAAGAGAGCCGCGATAGCTGTCATCATGCCAATGCGGTGGTCACCAAAAGTATTGACTCTAGCACCGTGAAGGGCTGATTTCCCTTTGATAATCATTCCATCTGCTGTAGGAGTGATATCTGCTCCCATACTATTTAAGGCGTCTGCTACCACCTGAATGCGATCTGTTTCCTTAACCTTAAGTTCCTCAGCATCCTTGATAACTGTTACACCTTGAGCTTGTGTCGCTAGCAGGGCAATAATGGGCAATTCATCTATCAAACGTGGAATCAAGGCACCACCAATCTCTGTTCCTTTGAGGTCTGAAGACTCAACAATTAAGGTAGCAGATTTAGCTACTGGATCGATTTCTGTCATTTCCAATTTTAAACCCATGGCGCGAATGACATCAATAATACCAGTACGCGTTTCATTAATGCCCACATTCTGCAGCACTAGACGAGAATTTGGAACAATCAAACCTGCAACCAACCAAAAGGCTGCACTGGAAATATCTCCTGGCACGACCACCTTTTGTCCTGTCAATTTTTGTGGCCCTTGGACTGTGATTTTCTTGCCGTCCACACTTAAATGACCACCAAATTGTTGTAACATATCTTCAGTATGGTTACGAGTGCATTCTTTTTCGATAATTACGGACTCTCCCTGAGCCTGCAAGGCAGCAAACATCAAAGCTGACTTGACTTGGGCAGAAGCAATTGGCAACTCATAATGAATAGGTCTTAGGGTTTTCGTCCCTTTTAAACGCAAAGGAGGCAGGTCTCGCTCAGTTTGCCCTGAAATGCTGACGCCCATTTTTTTCAGAGGAATCGTCACACGGTCCATAGGACGTTTGGAAAGACTATCATCTCCAAACATTTCTACTTCGAAATCTGCACCAGCAAGGACACCTGAAATCAGGCGAATAGAGGTTCCAGAATTTCCCATATCAAGGGCATTTTGTGGCGCTTTTAAGCCATCCATACCCACACCTTGAATAGTAATGACCCCATCTTTATCATCAATCTTAACACCAAGGTCACGAAAAACCTGCATGGTCGAAAGAACGTCTTCACCTCGCAGAATATCATAAACCTTGGTCTCACCCTCAGCCAAACTTCCAAAGATAATAGAACGGTGGCTGATAGACTTGTCACCTGGGACGCGGATGCTACCATGTAAGTGGCTAATGTTTGTTTTTAGTTTCATACTGGACCTCATACTTGCAATACTTTTACCTATTTTATCATAAAAAGCCAGAAATTCCTTAAAAATTTCTGACTTTATGATAGTTATTTTCTTATTTTAGCAATTCTGAAACTGGTTCGAAAACAATTTTTTCAATGTCAGAAAGGTAAATTGCCAATTGTTGTTGCTTTGTAAAGAATTCAGACAAGAGACTGTTCCCCTGAATCTGCTTGCCAAAGCCTTCCATTTTCTCTTGGAAGGAAGCATCTGGCATTTGACCTGTCTGGGCTAGTTTTTGAATTTCCTCTTGGAAAGCAACATATTCTGTAAAGATTTTGCTTGCCTCAGAATCTGCTGCAATCGCATCTTTAGCTGCTTTAACAGCCTTGTATTCTGGTAATTCGCGTAGACCGCGACTGAGTTCGTTTGCACTATCGTAAATATTTGACATAATTTTCTCCTTATTTGACAACGACTGTGTAGTCGGTGTTTTCTGTTATGAGGTGCTCGGCTCTTTCCAAGTCTTGAGCGTTTTTAAATGAAATTTGTAGAATCCCGTGAATATCCTCACGGTTTTCCTCGTTGATATGGATGTTAACCAAGGAAGTTCCACGTAGCAGTTCCAAAATCCTCAAGATGACATCTTCTTCATCGGGAACATCAACGTAGAGATCGTAAGAACTGTCTACACCGCCACGTTTATGGATTTCCATGGCCTGACGTTGCTCACGTGCCTGATTGAAAAAGTTCCAAATCTGCTCCTCATCTCCCTTGCTGATGGCTTGTCTAACCTCATCTAAGCGCTCCTTGAAATCCTCAATTCGATCCAGAATAGTTTCACGATTAGACAAGAGAATAGAAGTCCACATGCCCGGCTCGCTTTCCGCAATTCGGGTCATATCTCGAAAACCACCGGCCGCAAAGCGCCTTGCCATCTCATGTTCTTGAGCATAAACCGCAGTCTGCTCCATGAGACTAGAAGCCAGAATATGAGGAAAATGGCTAATCTGAGAAGTCACCCGATCATGCTCCTTGGCATCAATCTCGATAAAGCGAGCATGGAGACCTGAAAGCAGATCCTTCATTTCCTCAAGCGTATCAGGACTTGTCAGGCTCGAAGGTGTAAAGATATAATAGGCATTTTCAAAGAGATTGACATCCGCAGAAGCTGCTCCTGTCTTATGACTACCAGCCATGGGATGGGCCCCGACAAAGCGAACAGGCTTGCCAGCCAAATATTGCTCCGCCGCATCTACGATGGATGACTTGGTCGAACCAGCATCTGAAATAATCACACCTTCTTTCAAGTCCAAGTCGGCCAACTCCTTAATAAAGGAAATGGTTTGTTTGATTGGCAAACTGAGGATGATGATATCTGCCAAAGGAGCAAAACTGGCAAAATCATCCGTTGCACGGTCAATCATGCCTTCTTTCAAGGCGATATCTCTCGAAGCTTGGCTACGATTATAACCTAAAATTTCATAATCTGGATGATCGCGTTTGATACCGAGGGCCATAGAGGCTCCAATCAAACCAAGACCTGCGATATAGACTGTTTTTGCCATAGGAACTCCTTAATAGTTCTTTGTATAGTCTCGGTGTTTAGCAACTGCTTCTTTTAGTTCCTCAAGATTATCTGATGAGAATTTTTCAAGGATTTCTTGTGCTAGAACCGTAGCCACAACGGCTTCCATGACCACTCCTGCAGCTGGAAGGGCGGTCGGATCACTTCTCTCAACAGTTGCCTTGTAAGGTTCGTGGGTTTCGATATCCACACTCATAAGAGGCTTATAAAGAGTAGGAATAGGTTTCATAACTCCACGAACAACAATCGGTTGCCCATTGGTCATACCACCTTCAAAGCCACCCAGATTGTTGGTACGGCGAGTATAACCATCTTCTTTAGACCAGAGAATTTCGTCCATAACTTGGCTTCCTTTGCGGTAACCAGCTTCAAATCCAAGACCAAATTCCACCCCTTTAAAGGCATTGATAGAGACAACTGCTTGGGCCAATCGCGCATCCAATTTTCTGTCCCATTGGACATAGGAACCTAGACCAACTGGAACTCCTCCAACGACTGTCTCGACAACTCCACCGATGGTATCACCATCACGTTTGATTTGGTCAATATAGTCCTTGATTTCCTGTTCTCGTTCTTGGTTGACAATAGAAACTTCAGACTGGGCAGCTCGTTCCTTAATCTCAGCCACTGTCAGATTTTCAGGTACATCGATTTCCTTGCCACCAAAGACCACGACATGGTTGGCAATTTCCATATCCAGTTCAGCTAAGAGGCGTTTAGCTACTGCCCCAACTGCCACCCGCATGGTGGTTTCACGGGCAGATGAACGCTCCAAAGAATTTCGCAAATCATCAAAACGGTACTTGATGCCCCCAACCAAATCGGCATGTCCTGGACGTGGATGGGTTATTTTTCGTTTGCTTTTAAGGCGGTCTTCAATGTCCTCCGCAGACATGATGTCCAGCCATTTTTGGTGGTCCTTATTGATGACATCCATGGTAATGGGCGCCCCTGTCGTCTTCCCGTGGCGAACGCCCGAAGTAAAGACAACCTGGTCACTCTCAATCTTCATACGACCACCTCGACCGTACCCACCCTGACGGCGTTTAAGGTCTCCATTGATATCCTCAGCTGTCAAAGGAAGCCCAGCTGGAATTCCTTCAATGATAGCCGTCAGACGAGGACCGTGTGATTCTCCTGCAGTTAAATATCTCATACACTCTCCTTATTTTACCAAGTAGTCTTTCATCTCTTCCAGAGAAACTGGGTGAATGGTTGCCGAACCAAGCTCTGGCACCAAGACCAATTTCAAGGTATTGCCACGCGCTTTCTTATCATGAGTAAGAGCTTGATAAAGCTTATCTACATCCCAGTTTTCGTAGTCAACAGGTAATCCAAATTTCTGACACATCTCTGTGATAGATTGGGTAATGCCAGCTGGCATGAGTCCCTTTTCCTCAGCAACCTTGGAAATCTGAACCATGCCCATGGCTACAGCCTCGCCATGCATGACTTTACCATAACCGGCAGTTGCTTCAATGGCATGGCCAATAGTATGGCCAAAATTGAGGTAAAGTCGAACACCGTTATCCAACTCATCCTCAACTACCATCTTGCGCTTGACCTGACAAGAATGTTCAATCAAAGTCTCTGCATGTTCCAGAATGCTCTCTACAGAACCATCTAGCTCCGTCAAGAGAGCCCAAAGTGCTGGATCCTCAATCAAGCCATACTTGATAACCTCACCCATTCCTTCAATCAACTCTCTCTTTCCAAGTGTTTCAAGGACAAGCGGATCGATCAGAACCCCATCTGGTTGGGTAAAAGTCCCCACCATATTCTTAGCAAATGGAGTGTTAACGCCTGTCTTTCCACCGATAGACGAATCCACTTGAGCTGTCAAGCTGGTCGGAATCTGAACAAAGTGAATGCCCCGCATATAGGTTGAGGCTACAAAACCAGCTAGGTCTCCAACGACACCACCACCAAGAGCCACGATTCCATCGCTACGAGTTAGACCTTGCTTGACTAGAAATTCATAAACTTTCTGGACAGTGGTTAAATTCTTTCTTTCTTCTCCTTCTAAAAAGTCAAAAACAGCTACCTGAAAACCAGCATCTTCTAGGCTGAGCTTGACCTTCTCTGCATAAAGAGAAGCTACATGGTTGTCGGTTACAATGACCACTTTTTGAGGTTGCCAGAGTTCTCGCAACCATTGACCAGCTTGAGCCAGACAACCTTTTTCAATCTGAATATCATAAGGATGATGAGGAATATCGATTCTGATTTTCATAGGAGAATCTCCCTTTCTTTATTGGTATTTTTCTGTTAAAGACTGCCAAATCTCTTCTGTCGGCATTTCCTTTCCTGTCCACAGTTGAAAAGCTTCTGCAGCTTGATAGAGCAACATTCCCAGACCATTGACGGCGGGATTTCCCTGATTTCTGGCCCATCTCAAAAACGGAGTTTCAAAGGGTTTGTAAATAATATCTGCTACTAAGAGGGCTTCTGGCAAGCTAATACTTTCTGGAACTGGAGAGGATTGGCTATCCATGCCCACACTGGTCGCATTGACCAGTAAATCCGACTCGGCAATCCTTGCTTGCAGTTCAGAAACATCTTCTAAAGCATACAAGTCCACTTTAAAGCCTGTCTGCTCCTGTAACTTGTCTAGGTAAGGTCTTGTTTTTTCCATGGAAACTGAACGAACAAAGACCGAAATCTGACTGACGCCATCCAAAATAGCCTGCGCCAAGATAGACTTGGCCGCACCACCTGCACCCAGCAGGGTCATTTTCTTACCTGTAATTGTAAAAGAAGGCAAGCTCTTAAAAAATCCCTTGCCATCTGTATTATATCCAATTAAATTGCCATTATCATTGACAACCGTATTGACCGCACCGATCAAGCGCGCTTCGTCACTCAGCTCATCCAAATATGGAATCACTTGCTCCTTATAAGGCATGGACAGGTTGATGCCAAACATCTGGTAGCGAAGAATATTGGCCACTGTTTCTGCCAAATCACCCGCTTCAATCTCCCAAGCCACATAAGCACCGTTGGTAGCTGTCGCCTCAAAGGCGCTATTGTGAATGAAGGGAGAGATAGAATGCTTAATAGGGTTAGCAACAACCGCAGCTAAACGTGTATAGCCATCAAGCTTCATCCAAAATCTCCCTGATTTTTTTCATGTTAGCTAGAGAAATCTGACCAGGGGCACTAGCCTCATCTAGACTAGCAAAGGACCAGCTAGAACCTGTCACATCCGCAGTGATACGAGAAACCTTACCCACCTTACCCATAGAAATAGTTACATATTCCTGCTCAGGATTGAGGGTTTTAAAGCCCCGTGTATAGTTCATCAAGTCTAGCACATCCTGCTCCGTGTGAGCCATCACCGCAACCTTGACAAGTTTTGGATTTAGGCTCGTCAACTCTGACAAGATTTCCATCATGTTTTCAGGTGTTTCTTGGAAATTGTGGTAACTCAAAATGAGATTCGGGAAATCCAGCATTTCCTCAAAAACATCCTTGTAGCTGTAGTACTCAAAATCAATATAATCTGGTTGATAGAGTTGCGCCACTTCCTTGATTAGATGGATATATTCTTCTGAAGAAAGTTCGATTTCTCCCCCTTCAGCGCGAGTTCGCAGAGTGAAAACCAACTCACGACCTGCAAATTTTTCAAAAATAGCTGGAGCTACCTGCAAAATCGCTTCTTTAGGCAGATAGTCGGCACGCCATTCAATGATGTCGGCATCCAGATACCTCGTGGCATCCAGAGCCTGAGCCTCCTCTAAACTTCTTGGCATTACTGAAACGATTAATTTCATTTACTAACCTTCATACTAATCACCTTGAGGTAATTACTACTTTCATCTTTTTTATTATAGGCGAAATCTGCTGGAAGACCGTATTTGTTTAAAATCTGGTAACCTTTTCCTGCAAAGCCTTTATCAATTTGTTCTGTAAATTTCTGACGGGAAACATTGGCAGCATTGGTACTGGCAATGATAATCCCTCCCGGATTTAAAATCTCCAGACTCTGGGAAATCAACTTGTGATAATCCTTGGCCACAGAGAAGGTCTGTTTTTTGTTCCGAGCAAAGCTAGGCGGATCTAGGACAATCACATCGTAGGTCAAGCCTTTTCGTTTGGCATATTTGAAATACTCAAAGACGTCCATGACTATAAAACGATGGTCGTCTGTGCTGAGCCCATTTGCCTGAAAATGTGCTTGAGACAATTCTCGTGAACGCTTGGCTAGATCCACAGAAGTTGTCTGGCTAGCTCCTCCCATGGCTGCAGCTACTGAAAAGGCTGCTGTATAGGAAAACATGTTGAGCAGGGATTTACCCATAGCCAAGCCATCAACCAGACTACCACGAACTTCATGCTGATCTAGGAAAATCCCTGTCATCAAGCCATCATTCATAAAGACTTGATACAGAACACCATTTTCCAAAACAGTGAAAAAGTCAGGTGCTTCTTGACCATAAACATGAGCAGATTCATAATCCAATCCCTTAAAGCGAATCTTCTCATAAGCCCCTAACACTTCAGGGAAAACCTGTCTAAAGGCTTCTGAGATGGTCTGACGAATCTGATAAACATAAGAGTTATACCAAGAAAAGACGGCATAATCGCCATACAGGTCCACTGTTAGACCGCCAAAGCCATCTCCCTCTTGGTTGAAGAGACGAAAGGCAGTTGTCAAATCATCTTGATAATAGGATTTTCTCTTTTCTTTAGCTTGTCTAAACAGCGTTTCAAAGAAAGCTTGATTGAAGGCTACCTTGTCCTTACTAACAAACCAGCCAAAGCCCTTGTTTTGCTGAGATAGGTAGGCAGTCCCAAGAAAGGTTCCTTCCTGACTCTGCACTTCTACTTCCTGATCCTTGAGATTGACATTCTCAAGATCACTGGCTTCTAGTAAAACCAGACCTTTGGCAAGCTTTTTTTCAACCCGCTTGCTGACTCTTATTCTATTCATAACTACCATTATATCAAATTTTTAGACAATTCTCAAAAAAGAAACAACCCTTGCTTTTTTACTCTCGTTTTAAAAAATGGTATACTGATACTAATAAAAACTTAGAAGTAATTGTGTGAGAATCAAAATAAAAGATGCTCTTCCGTCTTGGAGGAGCATTTCTTTTTATCAACAAAAATCAAAGAGCAAACTAAGAAACTAGTCTTAGATTAACTTTGAGATTGTAGCTAGAGAGGCTGTATCAGCGATATGTGTCTGTCAAATTTGGTGAAGAAGCTAGATGAGAAGATAAATCAGCTTCAGCAGGTATCTGGAAAATTTGATTTTATAGAGAAGCTTTTTGTTACAAATTCAATATACTATCAATAAATAATATTATAGAAGCAACAATTATTATCATTTCACCTATTTGAATAATTCTATTTCGAACTCTAAATATATTTTCTATTGAAAACACTTGAATCACACACATTATAGGAATTAACGTTTTTGAAATTGAAAAATATCCAAATACATAAACTATAAACAACAACAATAGAAATATATTATATTTCTTATTCAAAACATTCCTCCCTATATTTTTTTGATTGCCAATCGTAATAATTTACAACTACATTCTAACAAACTATAAAAGCGTTTGTCGAATTGAATTTATCAAGCAAGCGACAACTAGCTCATCTTTTTTCTATCTCTGCCAATATGCGTGACAGGTAGTAATGATAGCCAAAAATAGCAAGAGCAAGCAAGAGGATAAGAACTCCTACTCCCAAGCTGATGGCAAGGACAGGGGAGAGAGACTGAACCAAGAATAAGCTTACAATAACTAAAATCATTAAGATTACACTATAAATTAAGAGTAAAACTATTGCTACTATACGATTTGAACGGTTCACCAAGTCCGTAATGCTACTCCAATTGGTTGACAGATTTTTAACGTCCTTAAAGTAGTGGTGGCAAGAAAGGATGACACTGGCAAGGGTCCAGACTACAAGAAGGTAAAGCATCGAAAGGATGGGCAAGCCTAGATATAGAGAAAGACCAAGTAAAATCAGAACTGGCAAAAAGGACTGGACAGCAAATATAATCCAAAATTTCACTTTCACATAACGAGCAAAGTCAAAGGGTAAACTCTTAAGAAAATCAACATTTTCTCTCTCCAAGGATAAGGCAATTGAAGACAGGCTGGTGATATTGTTATTAACAACTGCTATAAAGAGAGCTATAAAAAACAAGGGTAACCAGTATGGAGGATGAATGTCCGGAACTATCTGAGAATCTCGGATTTTGGAAATCAGACCGATCATCATGAGATAAGGAAGGAAAGCACTTGTAAAAAGCACTGTAATCACGCCAGTCCCCTGTCCCAAGAGGGTGAGGTGGTAGCGTAAAACCATACGGAAAAAGCCCTTTTTAGTAGTTGAAATCCTCTCCTTACTGCGTCGTTCTTTTTTGACCTTCTCCTCACTGTTAAGCAGGATCACGTCATAAAAACGAGGAAGGACCTTCTTTTTGGTCAGGTAAAGCAAGAAAACAGTTAAAGCTATCCAAGCGAGCAGACCCAGTATGGCTTCTGTCGAAAAAGGCTCCACTGCTATTTTGTAAAAGATATGAAGAGGATAAAGAAGAAATGGAATGTCTCTAACTTTGTCAACAATACTTCCAAAAGTCGACTGTAGAAAGAGGACAAATATTAAAGGTATGAGAACCCCTATCCCAATCATCACATTCGAAAAAATAGACTGATACTTTCTGAAGACCGTAGTCTGAGCCAAGAAATGTACTGCCACTACCATCACTAAAGTAACAGAGATAAATAATAGGGCCAAGGACAGCAGCATCAAAGGCAAGCCCAGCCACAGAGAAGGTGCTAGCCTAATGTAGAGAACTAGAAAATAAGCTAGGATTGGTACAATTCCAGGCAGAGCTGGCAAGAGGACAGACAGTCCTTTAGCAATTATAATCTCTGATTCTTTAAAGGCATAGGGTCTATACGATACCAAATCCTTACTCTCATAAAAGACATTGTAAAATGCAGTGAAAGAAGTTGAAAAGGCCAGCACCAGTAAAATAGCAACCATGGTACTAAAAAAACTTGGTATTTCCTCAAAAGGAAAACGAAAGGCTATATTTATAAACATGATGAGCATCAAGAGACTGGAAAAAATGTAAGAACTGAGGACTCTAGCGGAAACATTTACTTTTTTTCCAGGATTTTTAGCTTGCTTCTTTCGTAGGTTAGCCAGATTAGCTTCTTGAGATGAATAGAGGATATTGATATCAACTAATTTTTTAATGACCTTGAGACGCATCTGAAACCTCCTCTTTTCTACCAGCAAGGCTAAGGTAGATACTTTCCAAAGACTGGTCTGGGTGGTCTTTTCTCAAGTCCTCTACGCTACCACAATAAATCAAATGCCCCTTTTTCAAAATAGCAATCCGATCACAGACTTGCTCTGCCACCTCTAGGACATGGGTTGAAAATAAGACCGTCTTGCCTTTTTGTGCATGTTCCTTCATCATCTGCTTCAAATCAAAGGCAGCCTGGGGATCCAAACCAGTCAAGGGTTCGTCCAAAACCCAAATATCAGGATCAGACAAGAGTGCCCCAATGACAAAGACTTTCTGACGCATTCCGTGAGAAAAGGTTTCAATAACCTGATAGCGGTTTTCAGCAAAATCAAAAACGTTCAATAGCCTAGCTAGACTAGCCTCCAAGTCAGAGCTAGTCATATCATAGGACGAAGCAACCAATTCCCAAAATTCATTAGCCGTTAAGCGCAAGAATAAGTCAGGCGAGTCTGCTACGTAGCCAATCTTTCGTTTGATCGCCAAGCGATTTTCCGATAAATCCAATCCATCTACCAAAATCCGACCATCAGTGGGTGAAATAATACTGACTAGAGATTTTATGGTGGTCGATTTTCCAGCCCCATTATGGCCAATCAAGCCCATAATTTCACCATTTTCAATCTGCAAATTGAGATTGCTCAAAGCCTCTTTATCACCATACAACTTACTAACATTTTGAAATTCAATCATGGGACAACTCCTATCTTTATCTGTGTTATATACCATTATACTAGCACTTTGATACAAAAAAATCAACACTTTATATAAAATAGTCAAAAACTTATTATTTAGCATTACGCAAACGTTTGCTCTGAGAGATACTTTATGATAGAATAAAGAACAAGATTGACAAGTAAGAGGAAACATCATGCAAAATCAAACACTCATGCAATACTTTGAATGGTATCTGCCCCACGACGGTCAGCACTGGACACGTCTGGCTGAAGATGCTCCACACCTAGCTGATCTGGGAATTAGTCACGTCTGGATGCCACCAGCCTTCAAGGCCACCAACGAAAAAGATGTAGGCTATGGGGTCTATGACTTATTTGACCTTGGAGAGTTTAACCAAAAAGGGACTGTCCGCACCAAGTATGGTTTCAAAGAAGACTATCTTCAAGCCATTCAAGCCCTAAAAGCTCAGGGAATTCAACCTATGGCCGATGTGGTTCTCAATCACAAGGCTGCAGCCGATCACAGGGAAGCCTTTCAGGTTATCGAAGTTGATCCAGTAGACCGTACGGTTGAACTTGGAGAACCCTTCACCATCAATGGCTGGACCAGCTTTACCTTTGATGGTCGCCAAGATACCTACAATGACTTCCACTGGCACTGGTACCACTTCACAGGTACAGACTATGATGCCAAACGCCGTAAGTCTGGGATTTATCTGATTCAAGGAGACAACAAGGGCTGGGCAAATGAGGAATTAGTCGATAATGAAAACGGAAACTACGACTATCTCATGTATGCCGACCTAGACTTTAAACATCCTGAAGTCATCCAAAATATCTATGACTGGGCTGACTGGTTCATGGAAACGACTGGTGTAGCTGGTTTCCGCTTGGATGCCGTCAAACACATTGACTCCTTCTTTATGCGTAATTTCATCCGCGATATGAAGGAAAAATATGGTGAGGATTTCTATGTTTTTGGTGAATTTTGGAACCCAGACAAGGACGCCAATCTAGACTATCTTGAAAAAACTGAAGAACGCTTCGACCTTGTCGATGTTCGTCTCCACCAGAATCTCTTTGAAGCCAGTCAAGCTGGAGCAAACTACGACCTTCGTAACATTTTCACAGATAGCTTGGTTGAACTCAAACCCGACAAGGCTGTGACTTTTGTTGACAATCATGATACCCAACGAGGACAGGCCCTTGAGTCTACAGTTGAAGAATGGTTCAAACCAGCAGCCTATGCCCTTATTCTATTACGCCAAGATGGGCTTCCATGTGTCTTTTACGGAGACTACTATGGGATTTCTGGCAAATACGCCCAAGAAGATTTCAAAGAAGTTCTTGATCGTCTCCTAGCCGTCCGAAAAGACTTGGCCTATGGAGAACAAACAGACTACTTTGATGACGCAAACTGTATCGGTTGGGTGCGTTCAGGTGCTGAAAATCAATCCCCAATCGCAGTCTTGATCTCAAATGACCAAGAAAACAGCAAGTCAATGTTTGTCGGCCAAGAATGGGCTAACCAAACCTTTGTAGACTTACTTAGCAACCACCAAGATCAAGTTACAATTGATGAAGAAGGTTATGGACAATTCCCAGTCTCAGAAAGATCTGTAAGTGTCTGGGCAGCCAATACAATCTAATAGATCATACTTAAAAAGCCAGATCCAATCGGATTTGGCTTTTTTGCATTCACAAAAAGACCTACCCAAATGGATAGATCTTTACCTGATTACAATTTACCTGCTACCGCATCCAACAATTCTTGGATTTTAGCTTGGTTACTTCCTCCTGCCATGGCCATATCTGGTTTACCACCACCACGTCCATCGACGATTGGTGCCAATTCTTTGACAAGGTTTCCTGCATGAAGGTCTTTTGTCTTGCTTGCGACAAGAACATTGACTTTGTCCCCAATTGCTGCAACTAGAACAAGCAAGTCAGAGTAATCTTTTTGTTTCCAGTTATCTGCAAAGGTACGAAGGGCACCTGCATCTGATACAGACACTTGACTAGCAATGTAACGGTGACCGTTGACTTCCTTAACATCCTTGAAGATGTCGCCTGCGGCTGCAGCTGCGGCTTTTTCTTTCAACTCAGCATTTTCTTTTTGCAATTGACGAAGTTGTTCTTGAAGACCTTCAACCTTATGAGGAACTTCCTTGAGTTGAGGTGCTTTCAAGATTGCTGCGACAGCTTTAAGAGCGTCTTCTTGTTCACGGTAGGCTTCAAAGGCTTCCTTACCAGTCACTGCCAAGATACGGCGAGTTCCTGATCCAATCCCTTCTTCTTTGACAATCTTGAAGAGACCAATCTCAGAAGTGTTGCCAACGTGGGTACCACCACAAAGCTCGATAGAGTAGTCACCGATAGTAACAACACGGACTTCTTTACCGTATTTCTCACCAAAGAGGGCCATCGCTCCCATTTCCTTGGCAGTGTCAATATCTGTTTCAACTGTCTTAACTTCAAGAGCTTCCCAGATTTTCTCGTTGACTTGCTGTTCAATCGCACGCAATTCTTCAGCAGTTACTGCTTGGAAGTGGGTAAAGTCAAAGCGAAGGAATTCGACTTCGTTAAGAGATCCTGCTTGTGTTGCGTGATTTCCAAGGATATTGTGAAGGGCAGCGTGAAGCAAGTGAGTCGCAGTGTGGTTTTTCATGACACGGTGACGACGATTTGTATCGATTGCCAAGGTATATTCTTGGTTCAAGGCAAGCGGTGCAAGGACTTCAACAGTGTGAAGAGCTTGTCCGTTTGGTGCTTTTTGAACATTTGTCACAGTAGCCACAACCTTACCTGACTCATCCAAGATTTGTCCGTGGTCAGCTACCTGTCCACCCATTTCAGCATAGAATGGCGTTTCCGCAAAGATAAGTGAGGCAGTTCCTTCTGACACAGCTTCTACTTCTGAATTGTCAGCCACGATAGCTACCAATTTAGAAGACAATTGGCTAGCATTATAGTTGAAGACACTTTCTACTGTTATATTTTGAAGGGTTTCATTTTGCATACCCATTGAGCCACCCTTGACAGCTGAGGCACGCGCGCGTTCTTGCTGTTCTTTCATGGCTGCTTCAAAACCTTCACGGTCTACAGTCATGCCAGCTTCTTCAGCGATTTCTTCTGTCAATTCAACTGGGAATCCATAAGTGTCATAAAGTTTGAATACATCTGAACCAGCAATGACAGATTGACCTTTTTCTTTCAAATCAGCTACGATACCTTGGGCAAAGTGTTGACCTGAGTGAAGAGTACGAGCAAATGACTCTTCTTCGCTCTTAACGATTTTCTCAATAAAGTCACGTTTTTCAAGAACTTCTGGGTAGTAGCTTTCCATGATTTTTCCAACAGTTGGAACGAGTTTGTAAAGGAAAGGCTCGTTGATACCCAATTTTTGACCGTGCATAGAAGCACGACGGAGAAGACGACGAAGGACATACCCACGACCTTCATTTCCTGGAAGGGCACCATCTCCAATCGCAAATGAAAGAGAACGGATGTGGTCTGCGATAACTTTAAAGCTCATATTGTCGCCATCTTGGTCGTAGACCTTACCAGACAATTTCTCCACTTCACGGATAATCGGCATAAAGAGGTCCGTTTCAAAGTTTGTCTTAGCCCCTTGGATAACCGCCACCAAACGCTCCAAACCAGCGCCCGTATCAATATTTTTGTGTGGCAATTCCTTGTACTCACTACGAGGAACAGCAGGGTCTGCGTTAAATTGTGACAAAACGATATTCCAGATTTCGATGTAACGGTCGTTTTCGATATCTTCTGCAAGGAGGCGAAGACCGATATTTTCTGGGTCAAAGGCTTCTCCACGATCAAAGAAAATCTCAGTATCTGGTCCAGAAGGCCCAGCACCGATTTCCCAGAAGTTGTCTTCAATTGGAATCAAATGACTTGGATCTACTCCCACTTCAATCCAGCGGTTGTAAGAATCTTTGTCTTCTGGATAGTAGGTCATATAAAGTTTTTCAGCTGGGAAGTCAAACCACTCAGGGCTTGTCAAAAGCTCATAAGCCCAAGTGATGGCTTCGTCACGGAAGTAATCCCCGATAGAGAAGTTCCCCAACATTTCAAACATGGTATGGTGACGCGCAGTCTTCCCTACGTTTTCGATGTCGTTAGTACGAATCGCTTTTTGGGCATTAGTAATACGTGGATTTTCAGGGATAATGGTCCCATCAAAGTATTTCTTAAGAGTTGCTACCCCAGAGTTGATCCACAAAAGCGTTGGATCATTTACAGGAACCAAACTTACTGATGGTTCTACAGAGTGACCTTTGGTTGCCCAGAAATCAAGCCACATTTGGCGTACTTGTGCACTAGATAGTTGTTTCATATTGTCTCCTTATTTACTTGTTTAATGTGATTGGCTTTCCAGCATCTCCACATAGTCAATGGCGACACAGAGGGAAATGACTAGATCTGCATAAGCGTCCTCCAGAACTGTTACGCTATAGGTAGAGGTCAGATGGAAGAGTTCCTTCTTAATTTCCGCAATCAGCTGATCGCGATCATCCAGCAATTTGAAATCCAAATCCCAGATATTGCCCTCGATACGAAGCCCCAGATTATCAAACTCATACTTATCTCGCCAGAAGGTCAACTTCTTACGAATGACAAAATTTGAACCGTCCCGTAGCTGAATCTCGAAACGAGGAAGTAGAGTCCAAATCTCCTTACTAATCTCACTGACCTGTTCACCATTATCATCATAGATGGTAAAGGTTTTGGGAATCTTAAAAAATGATCCCTCCACCTGATAGGCGATTTCTCCCCTGTCATCCTTGATAGCGAAGCGTTCGCCTCCAAGACGAAACTTTTGTTTGACAAGAAATGTTTTCATCAACACCTCCAAAAACCAAAAGACAAGCTCATATCACGAAGGGCGAAAAACCGCGGTACCACCTTCATTCAATGAACTTGTCATTCTCTTATTCTTATGCAATTGTTAAATTGAGTAGCATGATTTTCTAGCTTAGATGGCTCGCAGCACCGCCATTTCTCTGGACTAAGACAAGTGAAAATCAATTCTCAACTTTCTTATTATAACGTTTTTTGGGTTCTTCGTCAACTGGAAATCATTCTAACAATCAGCATGTGTTAGCCATAAGTTAGCTTTATAAATTAACCTCTCAATTTATCTAGATCTACTTTGTGATGTTTGATGAGTTTTAGGCTTATAAATTGAAATTTTAACTCGTGTACGTTTCAAATCAAACTTCTCGTCTGGTTTGGGAATTTGATCAACTACGCTTCCTTCAGAAGTCCCCTCAGGCGCACTAGAAACTTCTACTATTTCAATATTAGCTTCTTTTACACCAACAATCTGTTTTAAATTATTTTTTGTAAACTCTAAACTTGAACCTGCATAATTTGGCATTGTAGCGCTAGTTCGTTCTTTTGCAACAGTTAAAATAATATCTGATGAATCATTCAAATCATATAAAGTTCCCTCCGACAAACTCTGACGTAAAATTGTACCAGGAGAATATTCATCACTTTCTTCTTCCTCAACTTTTATATGATTCTCGGCAATTTTTCTACTCTTCAATTCTGATATAGCATCAGATTTACTTAAACCAATGAGGTTTCCAATATATACTTTTGTAGCCTGTGGTCTAGAAGAAGCAGAACTTGTTGATGAAGTTTGTTTATCTTTAGATTTATTTCCACCAAGAGAAGCTTGATTTGTAGAACTTGTGGAGGTTGCTGAATTAGATGATTGAGTTGATTGCTTGATACTGTTATGAGATGATTTAGACTTACTCATACCTATTAAAAAAGTTCCAATCATCACTAATAAAAGTAAGCTTATCGCTATTCCTAAAAACCACTTTATTCTATTGATTTTCTGTCTACGACGCTCTAATAATTCATTCTGTTCTCTTTCTTCCTGTTGTTTTATTTGAAATTGCTCTGTAGCCAATCGCTTTCTTTCTGATTCTCTCTCTTTCTCCAGCAAATACTCATTCCAGTCAGCTTCTGCTTCTGCTAAGAGTATCTGAATTCTCCCTCTCTCATTTTCTGATTCAGCTTTGGCCCACAGTTTTTTTAAATCAAATATATTATCTTTATATTGTTGCTCAACACGTAATTCTAACTCTCTTTGATGTCGAGATTCCTCATCCCATTGCCTCTGACGTTCTAACTCATTTCTCTCTTTTAATATTTCTTGTTGTTCTAGAGCAAGACGATTTTGTTCATCTAGTGCTGCCTGTTGCTTTTGATTAGAAAACTGCTGTTCCCATCTCTGCTGTTCCAACAAGTTATTCTGTCTTTTTAGCTCTTGATTCAATTCTTCTTCTCGACGAGCTTTTTCCCAATCATTCAAATTATTCATAGCCTCTCCTAATTTGCATTATAACCATGTTCTTTAGATTTTAATACTTTCTTCCAATATCGTTCACGTTGAAGTGCCTTTTGTTTTCCAACTTCATTCTTTGGAAAAATCTCTAATAAACTATATTGAAAATACTTTTTAATATAACTGATTCCATATTTTTCGACTATTTCACATAATCTTTTATTTGGATAACGATTTTCTTCCATTTCGGATTTATCATAGCCTTCACTTAAGTATGTAGACCATCTTCCATAAACTCCATTATCTCCATAAGCAGAACCGACATAGAGCTTTCCTGTCTTAGCATCAGTAATAACATAAACACCATAAACAGCTGATAGATATTGTCTCCAAGAACTATTTGACCAATTTTTCTTTAATTCTTGATAAGAAAATGAGATATTTTCATAACCTGGAAAATGAGACGTTTGATTAAAATAGGAAATACTGTTTACAGATTCTACTACAACTGATTCAATTATTTTAGGATTAACATAAAACCATGATTGACCTGTATTAGTATGATTAACCAAAACTTTTTCTATAAACTTATCATACTCTTTTAATCGTTCAGCTAAAGCGAACTTAACATGATGGTTCCCATAGGTCACTTGCTTTATCTGACTATTCGTTTCTTTTATAAGATAAGCACCAACAAAAAGCCATTTATGATACTCTACTTCTATAAATTGAAACTGAATTTCATTTCTACGATTTCGACTTTTTTTATCTGAACCATTACTTAAAATCCATGGCAAAAAATCTTCAGAGCCACTGATATAATCATCAACAAAACTATAATCATCCCAATTCTTGTTAAATCGTAACTTAATACGATACCCTTTATACTCCGATTGTGACAATAACTCATTAAATCTAAAAATATCTTTCAAATATATCTTTTCGTTCATATTGTATTTCTCTTTTATTTATATGGAGAATTTTGCATAATCCCTCTCCTATATCATTATACAGAAGGTCTTAATAACGGTCAAGAGCTTAAATATTTTTTCAAAAGTTTATTAAGAATCGAATTTTTCAATTTCATACTGACACTTCCATCTGATTCAAAAAACGAACCAGCTTAACTGATTCGTTTTCATCCGTTTAACTCCTACTTCCGATACATTTTAAACTGTAGGAAGAGGTCGCTATATTTTCCTGTCCATTTATGGTCAAATTTTTCATAAACTTCTAGGTGTTTCATGGTTTCAGCATCTGGATAGAAGGCTTTATCTTCTTTTTTCTCCTCTGGGAGCATTTCCTTGGCTGGTAGGTTTGGAGTTGAATAACCGATATACTCTGCATTTTTAAGAGCATTTTCGGGTTTCAACATAAAGTTGATAAAGGCATAGGCTGCGTCTTGGTTTTTGACTGTTTTGGGAATGACCATATTGTCAAACCAAAGGTTGCTGGCCTCTGTCGGTACCACATATCGTAGATTTTCATTTTTTTCTAGCATTTGGCTGGCTTCACCAGAGAAGGTCACGCCGATAGCAGCGTTGTTCTGAATCATGTAACCCTTCATCTCATCCGCCACAATAGCCTTGATATTTGGAGTCAACTTGTAGAGCTTATCCACTGTCTCTTCCAACTGCTGTGGATTTTTAGAGTTGAGGCTGTAGCCCAATGAGTTAAGCCCTAGCCCCAATACCTCACGCGCCCCATCAAAGAGCATGATAGAGTTCTTATACTCTGGCTTCCAAAGATCATCCCAATGCTCAGGTGCTTCATCTACCATGGTTTCATTGTAGACAATTCCCAAGGTTCCCCAAAAGTAAGGGATGGAGAATTTATTGCCTGGGTCAAAGGACTGGTTGAGAAACTCTGGTCCGATATTTTCAAGACCTTCAAGTTTTGAATAGTCAAGCGGTACCAAAAGGTCTTCGTCCTTCATCTTGTTAATCATGTACTCACTAGGGATGGCAATGTCGTAGGTCGTTCCACCCTGCTTGATCTTGGTATACATGGCTTCGTTGGAGTCAAAGGTCTCATACTGGACTTGGATGCCTGTTTCTTCTGTGAATTGCTCCAAGAGTTCTGGATCGATATAGTCCCCCCAGTTGTAGATGACCAGTTTTTGACTATCTCGGCTATTGATTTTACTATCTAGATGCGTCGCAATTCCCCACAAGACCAGGATAATCGCAGCAATTCCTGCTAAAAATGAATAGAGTTTTTTCATGCTTGCTCCTCCTTCTCACGTGAGATAAAGTAATATCCAACAACTAGGATAATACTAAAGAGAAAGACAAGGGCAGACAGGGCATTGATTTCTAGGGAAATCCCCTTACGAGCACGAGAATAAATCTCGACTGACAGGGTTGAAAAGCCATTTCCAGTCACAAAGAAGGTCACAGCAAAGTCATCTAGTGAATAGGTGAAGGCCATGAAATAACCTGCAATGATAGACGGAGTCAGGTAAGGAAGCATGATTGCCTTGAACATCTGAAATTGACTAGCTCCCAAGTCATAGGCCGCATGAATCATGTCTCCGTTCATTTCCTTGAGACGAGGCAAGACCATCAAGACCACGATAGGAATGGAGAAAGCCACGTGACTAGAGAGAACGGTCACAAAGCCAAGTGAAAACTTGAGTTGGGTAAAGAGAATCAAGAAGCTGGCACCAATCATAACATCAGGCGCAACCATGAGGATATTATTAAGTGATAGAAAGGCTTCTTGGTATTTCTTACGAGACTGGTAGATGTAAATGGCACCAAAAGTCCCGATAATGGTCGCAATCAAGGCTGATAGGAAGGCCAAGAAAAAGGTCTGAGTCACAATCAACATGAGACGACCATCGCCAAACATGGTTTTAAAATGGTTCAAGCTAAAGCCTGTAAAGCTGTTCATGTCATTGCCTGCGTTAAAAGCATAGCCAATCAAGTAAAAAATCGGTAGATAGAGGACAAGAAAGACTAGTCCCAGATAAAGGTTGGCAAATTTTTTCATCGTTCTCTCCTTTCCTTGGTCACCCACATGGTGATGAACATGGTCAGGATGAGAATCACACCGATGGTTGAACCCATACCGTAGTTGTCATTGGTCAGGAAGTTCTGCTCAATAGCCGTTCCCAGCGTGATAACGCGGTTCCCACCAATCAAACGGGTCAGCATGAAGAGACTCAAGCTGGGGATAAAGACGGATTGGACCCCACTTCTCACTCCATTCATCGATAGAGGGAAGATGACATGACGGAAGGTCTCCCACTTGGTCGCACCGAGGTCATAGCTGGCATTGATGAGGTTGTTATCCATATCATCCAAGACATTAAAAATCGGCAAAATCATAAAGGGAAGCTCGATGTAGCTTGCGACAAAAATAAATGAGAAATCGGTAAAGAGCAACTGTTGTGAACCGATTCCGATAAATTCCAAGAATTGGTTAATAGAGCCATTCTGACCAAAAATCCCGATAAAGGCATAGGCTTTGAGGAGCAAATTGATCCAGGTAGGCAGGATAATCAGCATAAGCCATAGTTGACGATGCTTGAGACGGGTCAAAAAGAGGGCTGTCGGATAGCTGATAAGGAGGGTTACAAAGGTCACAATTCCTGCATAAAGTACTGAGTTGAAACTCATCTTTAGATAGGTCAAGTTTTGTGACGCAAAGTAGGATTTATAGTTTTCTAAACTGAACTGGCCTTCGATGTTGAAAAAGGATTGACCAAAAATCAAGACCAAGGGTGCCAACACAAAGAGGGCAATCCAGAGCATGTAGGGCACTACAAAGAGTTTAGAGCTTGTTTTCTTCATCTCTTTCCTCCTCGATTGCATTGATCAGACCTGCTTCTTGCTCTTCGATTTCCACGTACTCTTCGATACGAGCATCGAACTCTTCTTCGGTTTCATTGAGACGCATGATGTGGATATCTTCTGGCTCAAAGTCCAGACCGATTTCCTCACCCACGATGGCCTTACGAGTTGAGTGGATCATCCATTCATTTCCAAGTTCATCATAGGCAATAATTTCATAGTGCACCCCACGGAAGAGCTGGGTATCGACCTTAACTTGGAGCTTGCCTTCTTCAGGAAGGGTAATCCGCAAGTCCTCTGGACGAATCACAACCTCGACAGGCTCATTTGGCTTCATCCCCCCATCGACCGCTTCGAAGCGTTTGCCGTTAAACTCAACCAAGTAGTCCTCAATCATGGTACCTGGCAAGATATTTGACTCACCGATAAAGGTGGCAACAAAGTGGTTAATTGGCTCATCATAGATGTCCACAGGCGTTCCAGACTGGACAATCTCGCCATCATTCATAACGAAAATCCAGTCACTCATGGCAAGGGCTTCTTCCTGATCGTGAGTAACAAAGACAAAGGTAATGCCCAATCGTTGTTGTAGTTCACGCAGTTCGTACTGCATGTCTGTTCGCAATTTCAAGTCCAGCGCTGACAAAGGCTCGTCCAATAAGACCACACGGGGTTGGTTGATGATAGCACGAGCGATAGCCACACGCTGACGTTGTCCCCCAGAAAGTTTACGGATGGAACGTTTTTCATAACCTTCCAACTGAACCATCTTGAGAACTTCCGCTACACGCTGCTCGATTTCTTTCTTGTCAATCTTACGCAAGCGGAGTGGAAAGGCAACATTTTCAAACACATTCATATGTGGGAACAAGGCATAAGATTGGAAGACAGTATGGACGTCTCGCTTGTTGGTTGGGATGTCATTGATACGGACACCGTCCAGCAAAATATCTCCTGTCGTCGCATCCAGTAAACCTGCAATAATATTTAGGATAGTTGATTTCCCTGAACCAGATGCGCCTAGAAGGGTGTAGAATTTCCCTTCTTCCAACTCAAAGTTGATGTCTTTGAGAACCTTGGTGTTGCTGTCTTCAAAAACTTTAGAGACGTTTTTGAATTCAATAATTGGTTTTTTCAATTGTCATTTATTCCTTCTTTTTCATAGATTAACAGATCAGGGCTCTGTCAGGCCGCTACTACCTCGTGTAGGAGATGAAACTGCCTACATATTTCTGCACTAACGATAGGCTTTCACCCCCTTTCCATGATATAGCAGCAGCTTTTTAACTAAAGCTTCCTACTTACTTTCACCCAGAATTCGAACTTCTCTTTCAAGCGTAATACCTGAGTGCTCCTTGACTTTTTCAATCACAGACTCAATCAAATCCTCGTAGTCTTTGGCCGTTCCGTCTGCGACATTGATCATAAATCCTGCGTGCTTTTCAGACACTTCTACACCACCGATACGATAGCCTTTCAAGCCAGCCTCTGAAATTAATTGACCTGCAAAATGCCCGACTGGACGCTTAAAGACCGAACCACAAGATGGGTATTCTAAAGGTTGTTTGAGCTCACGTAGGTGCGTCAAGCGGTCCATTTCTTGCTTGATAACCTGATGGGTTCCTGGAGCTAAAGCAAATTTAGCTGACAAGACAACTGCACCTGACTCCTGAATAGCTGAATGGCGATAACCAAAAGCCAAATCCTTGGCAGACAGAGTTTCGATTTCTCCATCCTTGGTCAAGACCTTACAAGACTGCAAGATATGGGAAATCTCGCCACCATAGGCACCCGCATTCATAAAGACCGCACCACCGACGCTCCCTGGAATGCCACAAGCAAACTCAAAGCCAGTCAAACTATGACGAAGGGCAATGCGAGTTGTTTCAATCAAATTCGCCCCAGCTTCTGCTTCAATAGTATAGCCATCAACAGAAACATTATTGAGCTTGTCACACAAGATGACAAATCCACGAATTCCACCATCACGAACGATGATGTTGCTGGCATTTCCAAGGACCAACCAAGGAATATTTTCTTGATTGGCAAATTTCACAACGCGAGCCAACTCAAAACGATTTCGTGGAAAGACCAAATAATCGGCCTCTCCACCTACTTTTGTATAACTATAGCTATGCAAGGGTTCCTTGAAACGGATATCAATCCCTTCTAAGATTTCAAGCATGTTTTCTTTTACTGACATGACACTCTTCCTTTTACAAAATTCATTCCATTATACCATTTTTAAGACCATTTGACGACCATAAAAAGACCTTGTTTGGTTTTTGCACAAAAAAAGAGGTTTCCCTCTTTTTCTTATGATTTTTTGCAAAAGATTACCTTAGTTACATAGGCAACCAGAACGAGCTCAAGTGCTAGGACAACTTCCACCAAGACTGGATTGGTTAACCAGCCAACTTGGGCTAGAGATGGTGCTAGATCAAAGAAGGCATGTAGGCCATAGGCCGCTAGGAGATAAGTCCATTTCTTCTGGCGAACAGCTTGGTAAACCCAAACTGTCAACAGCAATTGGAATCCTAAAGCCAAAATCCGTTCAAAACCAAGCAAATAAATCTGCCAGACTGATAGCGACTGGATGGTTTTCAACATATTTTCAGACAGCAATTGCATGACCTGTGGATTTTGCGTTTGAACTGCTGAAAGCACGATATAAAGATTAATCAAACTAGTAAGGCCCAGGAAAATCAATTCCAGGCCACCATGCCCCAGTCCATAGGCCAAGGCGTCTGCCTTTTCCAAACTTCTCTTTTTCTCCAACCATTTGAAGAAAACAAGACGAGCTGTTTCCTCAAAAAATGCTGCCATGGCTAGTCCATAGAGGATATAGACAAGCGGATGTTCCTGCAAGAGGGCAATACTACCGTCCTTTTGAGGATGCAAAATCAAGATATGGACCAGTTTTTCCAAAATCTGCGAAGAAACAAAGAAGGCAACAGCCCCCAAACCCAAGACAGCTAGATTGATCTGGTATTTCTTTTTGGCATACCAAATGCTTCCTAGCAAGAGAGCAAGCAACAGCACCATGGTAATGATAATATGAGTGGTCATTTTCTTCTCCTATTCTGCCTTTTCAATATCTTTTCTCATCTCTTCAACATTGAACTTAGCAAACAAGTATTGACGGTCTTGGACTGGGAAACGTTGGTCCAACTGGTCAACTGCTCCCACCTCGATAATCCCTTCCTTGATGACAAAGTCCATGACATGTCCACCGAAGGTCAAATCATCTGAAATAAAGTGCAGATGGTAGCCTGCCACACTGACCCCATGGAAAATCTCTGGCGTCCAGAAACCAACGATGGTCCCCGCCACATTTTCACGACTATATTCTGGTTGGCGAGTTGCGACCTCAGCAAACTTAGTATCTGGTGTCGACTTGGGAATCATGCGCACATGCATATGTGAAAATTCCCCACGAATCTTGATTGAGCGGAAAAGATTTTCCCCATCATAATAAGACTCGATTCGTTCTTCCAATTCCTTGTCCGTCATCTCAAAGCGCTGGCGGAAAATGACCTCTGCCTGATGCGGTACCACTGCAGCGTAAGGAATAAGGGCATCTGGTGACACTTCTACAATTTCTGGCTGCTCTCCTGATCCCTTTGCCTGATAAGCCTTGCCATCCAAGACAATCAATTCTCCATCAATGGAATCCAAGGTTCCCAAACCAAGGTCACCATGCTCTAGCAATTCTCCTACTGTCATAGTCCCACCATAAAGGCCAGCCATCAAGGCTCCAAGAGTATTGTATTGAAATAATTTCACTGGTTCCTGCACGTTCTTATCCATTCACTTTCTTGTCTGTTATTCTATAAATCTTACTCCTAAGTATACCATATTTGCCCCTAGATGTGAACGAGAGAGACACTCTAGACATTGCCAAGAAGAAAAAAAAAAGGTACAATGTAACAAAATCAAGGGAGGTTTGGAATGAAGAAACAAAGCAAGTACCAAGAGGTCGTTTCCTATCTAAAAAATGGCATCGAGTCTGGACGTTTTCCGACGGGAAGCCGCCTGCCTTCTATCCGTCAACTGAGCCTTGACTTTCACTGTAGCAAGGATACCATTCAAAGAGCCCTGCTGGAATTACGGTACGAGCAATACCTCTATGCCAAGCCCCAGAGTGGTTACTATGTCCTAGAACAAGGGCAACACCAGGATTTAGAAATCGAAGTCACTGATGAACATGCCAGTGCCTACGATGATTTCCGACTCTGTGTCAATGAAACCTTGATTGGCCGAGAAAACTACCTTTTCAACTACTATGACAATCAAGAAGGATTAGAAGACCTAAGACAGTCCATTCACAAACTACTCTTTGAGCAAGCCCTCTACTGCAAGGCTGACCAACTGGTACTGACTTCTGGAACTCAACAAGCTCTTTTCATCCTCTCTCAAATTTCCTTTCCTAGCCAAGCCAAGGAAATCTTGGTAGAACAACCGACCTACCATCGAATGAATCGCCTCTTGATTGCCCAGGGATTGGACTATCAAACAATTGAACGAGGCATTGATGGGATTGACTTGGAAGAGCTGGAGCGTCATTTCAAGACAGGGAAAATTAAGTTTTTCTATACCATTCCTCGTTTTCACTATCCTCTGGGGCATTCCTATTCTGAGCAGGACAAACGGACTATTCTTGACTTAGCAGCCAAGTATGGTGTCTATATCGTCGAAGACGATTATCTGGGGGATTTGGACTCCAAGAAGGGCCAGACCTTCCACTATCTAGATACAGAGGAGCGGGTCATTTACATCAAATCCTTCTCAACCAGCCTCTTTCCAGCCCTGCGGATAACGGCACTCATCCTTCCAAATGCTATTAAAGAAGCCTTTGTGGCCTACAAAAATATCCTAGATTACGACAGCAACCTCATCATGCAAAAAGCCCTATCACTCTATATTGACAGTCAATTATTTGAGAAAAATCGGCTAGCTCGCTTGACCAATCAAGAAACTTACCAGAAGCAAATCGAAGAAAGGTTAGCTTACAAACCTTGTCCTCTTCCTCATTTCCCTCTACATGATGGTTTATTACTAGATCTGCGACAGTATCCTAAAATCGCCAGTCTCAAACACAGTCAACTGGGCTTGGATTTCTTTGAAGAAGCTTACTTGGGTGCCTGCCCTTATCAATTTGCCAAGGTGTCCTTAGACAATCTAGAAAATGTTTTAGACTATTTAAAAGCAGAATTGGAATAACTTCCAACTCTGCTTTTTTCTTATTGTTCAACTTCTGTTAAGGTTGCTGCTTTTTCAAGATAGCTTTGGTAAGTTCCTTCATCCTTGAGTTTTTGGATGACCTTGTCCACCACTTCTTTCAAATCAGCACTATTTTTTCTAAGGGCAACTGCATTGGCTTCGCCGTCCTTCATCTTCAAGCTGACAGTTGCGACAGCTAGGTCTGCGTTTTTAGCAGCATAGCTAAGAGCAACAGGCTCATCCATATGAACAGCATCTACTTTTCCAGCCTGCAATTCATTGACTGCTTCACCCATATTGGTTAGGGAAGTCAATTGAGCTTTTGGCAATTGTTCCTTGACCATAGACTCTGGAACAGTTCCTTTTTGGGCTGCAATATTGGCACTTTCTAGGCTAGTTAAATCCTTGTATTTTTCTACATCAGCCTTCCGAACCAAGAAACTAATCTTGTTTTCATAGTAAGGGATTGAAAAGTCAAAGACTTCTTTTCTCTCGTCAGTAGCGCTAATTCCTGCAACAGCTAGGTCAGCCTTACCAGTTTGAAGACTGGTCAAGACATTGTCAAAACTCATGCTTGAAATTTCCAACTTAACCCCAAGTTCATCAGCGATAGCTTGAGCCATATCAATATCAGCACCGACGACCTGATTTTTCCCGTCAACCAAGGACTGGAATTCAAAAGGTGCATAGTCAGGACTGGTCGCCACAACCAATTTCCCCTTTTGTTTAATGGCCTCAACAGCTGACTGAGAATCATTCGAACCTGACTGGCAAGCTACTAAGAAGAAACTTGCAAGAAGACTACATAAAACAAATATCCATTTTTTTGATTTCATAAATAAACAACCTCTCTGTTAATTTTGTATAATTATAACGCTATTCAAGGTGCTTGTCAAGTATTTTTTGAATTTTTATCTCAAAAATATTTTTTTCATTCAAAAAAGGAGCTGTTAGTTGATTTCAAGCTCCTTTTTATACAGAATGAATCTATTTTATAGTTCGACAATTTTACCTGTTTCAAAGTAAACAACCCATTCACAGATATTCTTAGCATAATCTCCAATACGTTCCAAGAAAGCAATCACTTGGAAATAATCACGACCTGTAACGATGGCATCTGGATTTTTCTTGATTTCTTCTGTAGCTAGGTCACGAATGCTATCAAAGTATTGGTTGATTTTTTCGTCCATGGCTGCTACTTCATAGGCCTGATCTACTGAACCATTCAGATAGAGGTCAAGGGCTGCTTCGACGAAGTTCTTGACATCGCGACCCATTCTCTTGATTTCTTCTTCAACAGCTGGGATGCGTTGCTCCCCTTTCATACGGATTGCCGCTTTGGCAATAGAAACAGCATGGTCACCCATACGTTCCAAGTCAGACACGGCCTTCAAGACTGTCAAAACGGTACGCAAGTCCTGAGAAACGGGTTGTTGAAGAGCAATCATTTCAAATGATTTCTTCTCCAATTTTACTTCGTATTCGTTTACTTCTGCATCATCTTCAATGACTTCCTTGGCCAAATCACGGTCATGCGTAACAAAGGCACGCACTGTACGATTGATTTGGGATAGCACTTCTTGTCCCATAGCATAGAACTGGTTGTGCAATTTCTCTAAATCTTCTTCAAATTGAGAACGTAACATCATTTATCTCCTTATCCAAATTTTCCTGAAATATAATCTTCTGTTTCCTTGTGTTGAGGATTGAGGAACATCTTCTTGGTATCGTTAAACTCGATCAAATCTCCATCAAGGAAAAATCCTGTCTTGTCAGAGATACGAGAGGCTTGTTGCATAGAACGCGTAACCAAGAGCATGGTGTATTTATTTTTTAGCCCATACAAGGTTTCCTCAATCTTCCCAGCAGATATAGGGTCCAAGGCTGAGGTTGGTTCATCCAAGAGAATGATTTTAGGACTGGTTGCCAAGACACGGGCAACACAGACACGTTGCTGTTGTCCACCTGAAAGCCCGATAGCTGAATCATGCAGGCGGTCCTTGACCTCATCCCAGATAGAAGCTCGTTGCAAGGCTTTTTCTACCGCTTCATCCAGAACCTGCTTGTCCTTCACTCCATTGATACGAAGCCCATAGACAACATTTTCGTAGATGGACATAGGGAAAGGATTTGGCTGTTGGAAGACCATACCGATTTCCTTACGCAATTCAACTGTATCTGTACGTGGGCTGTAAATATTGTGGCCGTTATAAACCACCGAACCAGTTGTAGTCACCTCTGGATTGAGATCCCCCATGCGGTTGATAGCCTTGAGGAGGGTTGACTTTCCTGATCCAGATGGACCAATCAAGGCTGTAATTTCCTTAGGTTGGAAAGAGAGGGAAACACTATTCAAGGCCTTTTTTTGATTGTAGTAAACGGACAGGTCTGACACCTGTAAAATCGCTTCTGTCATACTGTTTCCTTTCTATCCAAAGTGTCCTGTTACGTAGTCATTGGTTGACTGTAGTTTGGCATTTTGGAAAATATTAGACGTCTTATCATACTCGATCAAGTCACCCAAGTAGAAAAATCCTGTGTAGTCACTAGCACGCGCAGCCTGCTGCATACTGTGGGTCACGATGATGATGGTGAAGTCCTTCTTCAATTCCAGCATGGTTTCTTCCAGCTGGGCTGTCGCAATCGGATCCAAGGCTGACGCAGGCTCATCCATCAAGAGAATGTCAGGTTTGACCGAAATAGCACGAGCGATACAAAGACGTTGCTGCTGACCACCTGATAGGGTCAAGGCTGACTTGTGCAAATCGTCTTTGACCTGATCCCAAAGGGCAGCTTGACGGAGAGAGGTTTCCACAATTTCATCCAAGACTTGCTTGTCCTTAACCCCTGCACGTTCATGGGCAAAAGTAATATTGCGGTAGATAGACTTGGCAAAGGGATTTGGTCGTTGGAAGACCATTCCGATGTGCTTACGCATCTCATAAACATTGATTTCTGGACGGTTAACATCAATCCCTTGATAGAGGATTTGACCTGTGACCTTGGCAATATCAATCGTATCATTCATACGATTGAGACTGCGGAGGTAGGTTGATTTTCCTGATCCAGATGGGCCAATTAAGGCTGTAATCTTATTTTTTTCAAATTGCATATCGATGCCCTTGATGGATTCTTTTTTACCGTAGTAAACATGTAAATCCTTAGTAGAGAGGGCCACTTTCTCTTCAGGAAAGGTGATGATATGCTTTTCATCCCAATTATATTTTGACATGGCTTCTCCTTTAGGCAGCGGTTAATTTCTTATGTAGGTAGCTTCCGAGTTTGCGGGCTCCAAAGTTAAAGATGAGGATAAAGATGAGGAGCACGGCGGCAGAACCTGCTGATACGATGGTTCCATCAGGAATGGTTCCTTCACTGTTGACCTTCCAGATGTGGACAGCCAAGGTTTCTGCTTGACGGAAGATAGAGATTGGGCTGGTCACACTGAGAATATTCCAGTTAGACCAGTCAAGGGCTGGAGCGGATTGACCTGCTGTATAGATAAGAGCAGCAGCCTCACCAAAGATACGACCAGAGGCCAAGACGACCCCAGTCACAATACCTGGTAGGGCTTCTGGAATGACCACATGGACCACAGTCTCCCAGCGAGAAATCCCTAGAGCCAAGCCAGCCTCACGCTGCGTGTGGTGAACATGTTTCAAGCTGTCTTCAACATTTCGAGTCATCTGAGGCAGGTTAAAGACTGTCAAGGCCAAGGCTCCTGAAATGATTGAAAATCCATACTCAAACTGAACTACAAAGATCAAGTAACCAAAGAGACCCACAACCACTGATGGCAGTGAAGACAAGATTTCAATACAGGTTCTGACAAAGTTTGTCACAGGACCTTTTTTGGCATATTCAGCTAGGAAAATCCCAGCCCCCATAGATAAGGGCACAGAGATAATCAAGGTAATAACCAAGAGGAAGAAGGAATTATAGAGCTGAATTCCAATCCCTCCACCTGCTTGGTAAGAAGATGATTTGCCAGTCAGGAAAGACCAAGAGATGTGAGGCAAACCACGAACCAAGATATAAAGAATCAAGGATGCCAAGATGGCAACGATAATCCCTGCAATCGAGTAGAGGACAGCTGTTGCAATTTTATCTAATTTCTTAGCGTGCATAGTTTTTCTTTCCTCTTTCTTTCGTAATCAATTTAATCACACTGTTGAAGGCCAAACTCATCAAAAGCAATACCAAGGCCAGTGACCAGAGAACGTTATTGTCAACGGTTCCCATAACGGTATTTCCGATACCCATGGTCAACACAGAGGTCAAGGTTGCAGCAGGTGTTGTCAATGAAGTTGGGACAACGGCTGAGTTTCCGACCACCATCTGAATAGCCAGAGCCTCACCAAAGGCACGCGCCATCCCAAAGACCACTGCTGTGAAAATCCCTGAACGCGCTGCCTTCAAAGTCACGCGCCAGATAGTTTGCCAACGAGTGGCCCCCATAGCCAAACTAGCTTCGCGGTAGTGACGAGGCACCGCACGCAAACTGTCCGTTGTCATAAAGGTTACCGTCGGTAAAATCATGACAAAGAGAACGAAAATCCCTGACAAAATCCCAAAACCAGTTCCACCAAAGACACTACGGACAAAGGGAACTACGACCTGCAAACCGATAAATCCATACACGACGGAAGGAATTCCGACCAGCAATTCAATAGCTGGTTGCAAGATTCTAGCACCTTTTGGTGAGACCTCCGTCATAAAGACTGCCGCACCAATGGCAAAAGGAGTTGCGATAAGGGCTGATAGGATTGTGACAATAAAGGAACCCAAAATCATGGGAAGGGCACCAAATTGTTTACCTGAAGGATTCCAAGTTTGTCCAAAGAGGAAATCAAAGATATTAACCCCATTGACAAAGAAGGTCGACAAGCCTTTTTGAGCTACAAAAATCAAAATCATAGCCACAATGATGACAATCAAAGATAGACAGGCAAAGGTCAAGCCTTTTCCTAATTTCTCTAGCCGAGAGTTCTTTGAGGGAGAAAGTAATTTTTTAGCTAATTCTTCTTGATTCATTAGTGACTCCCTTCTAGTGCTGTCACCGTTCCTACAGCGTCTTTTTCAACCTTCATTTCCTTAACAGAAATATAACCCATCCCCTTAACGATTCCGCTTTGCGCTTCATCAGAGAGGACAAAGTTGAGGAATTCTGCCACCAATTCGTTGGGCTGACCTAGGGTATACATGTGTTCATAAGACCACAAAGGCCAGTTATTGCTTGTAACATTTTCTGCAATCGGCTCATAGCCATTCAACTTCATGCGCTTAACTGAGTCATCCACATAGGCAAAGGCTAGGTAAGAAATGGCTCCTGGTGTCTGGGAAACAATGTTTTTGACCATCCCATTTGAATCCTGTTCTTGACTCTGCACGGCAGATTGACCATCCATGACAACACTATCAAAGGTTGCACGCGAACCAGAACTTGCCGCACGGTTGATAATCGAAATAGCTAGGTCTTTCCCACCGACTTCTTTCCAGTTAGTCACTTGACCTGTGAAGATACTACGGAGTTGTTCAGTTGTCAGATTTTCAACATCAACTTCCTTATTTACAATGACTGCCAAGCCCGCTACAGCAACCTTATGGTCCACTAGAGCGGATGCGTTGATACCGTCTTTTTCCTCGGCAAATACGTCTGAATTTCCTACATCAACGGCTCCAGACTGAACCTGAGACAAACCTGTACCAGATCCTCCACCTTGGACGTTGACTGTTTTTCCAACGTGCATAGAGCCAAATTCATCTGCCGCTGCTTCGACCAAGGGCTGAAGAGCCGTTGAGCCAACAGCTGTCATGGATTCCCCACGATCAATCCAGCTAGCACATCCCGCCAAAGAACCTGCCAGCAAAAGAGCTGCAAGGGATAGAGCGAGTTTTTTCCTTTTTTTCACTGTTTTTCTCCTTGAAAATAATGGTGAATGCTGTGAATTTTTTCAACTATTTATTTATGTTTTTCTTTTTTAAGATTGGGAGCCAACTGAAGTTGCTAGCTTGGTTTTACTAGAAATTTGCTTAGTTGCCTTTTCCACCAATTTTGACTTAAAATGAAAGACAATTTGAAAAAAATCCATACTTCCACTATAACATAGACAAGCTACTTTGACTAGCATTTTCACTTGAATCTGAGGCCTTTTGGAAAATAATTTTTCAAAACATTTCCAGTCACTTTAGCAAAGCCCAAGCCATTGCCTTGAACCAAAACTTGATACCAACCATTTGGCAGACTTTCCGATAGCTGAACGGTTTCTCCAGCCGCATACTTTACAAACTCCTCTTGGTCAATTTCAACTGATTGCTTTACCTGACTCGGTTTCAAGGCTAGACCAAGAGCAAAACTAGGCTCAAAGCGTTTCTTCTTAAAAGTACCCAGATGCAGGCCATTCCGAGCAATTTTGAGTTTCCCTAAATCTGGTAAAAGTTCTGGCAAGAGATAGAGTTGGTCCCCAAAAGTCTGCAAGATACCCGACAAATTAACTTTCAAGTGTTTTTGTGCAAATTCCTGCCACAAGGTAACTTGTTCACGGCTAAGATTGCTCTTGCTTGCCTTAAATTTAGGGGCTGGATTGTCACCTTTAAACTGTAGATGGGCTACAAACTGACCCTCTCCCTTAAAATGATGAGGATACATCCTAGCCGTTTCTGGCAGGTCAATACCAGCTACCATTCCATTGATATGTTCAACTGGTAGCAAATCAAAATCATACTCCTCCAGTAACCAATTGACAATCTCTTCGTTTTCCTCGGGGGCCCAGGTACAGGTTGAATAAACCAAGCGACCACATTCAGCTAGCATGGTTACTGCATCTTCCAGAATTTCTCTTTGCAAGCTAGCACATTGACTCGGATAATCTAAGCTCCAATAGTCCATAGCATCTGGCTGCTTACGAAACATCCCTTCACCAGAGCACGGGGCATCAAGAACGATTAGGTCAAAATAGCCCTTAAAAATCTTGGCCAAGCGGTCAGCAGATTCATTGGTCACCACAACATTTGTCGCTCCAAAGCGCTCCATGTTTTCAACCAAAATCTTAGCCCGTTTGCTTGAAATTTCATTGGAAACAAGGAGACCCTCCCCTGCTAGATAGGCTGCCAGCTGAGTTGATTTGCCACCCGGTGCAGCTGCCAAGTCCAAGACCTTCATCCCAGGACTGGGCTTGGCTACCTGAGCCACCATCTGGGCAGCAGGTTCTTGCGAATAAACCAAACCAGTAGCATGCTCAGGCGATTTCCCTGATACCTTTCCATAGTGGCCCCAAGGGGTTTGAAGAATGGGATCAGAAAAGGAAACTGGCGCTTCTTTTAAAGGATTGACCCGAAAGGCCGAAACCGCTTCCTCCTCAAAAGAGGCAAGAAAATCTCTTGCCTCATCTCCTAGTATCTCTTCATATTTTTCAACAAATCCTTCTGGAAATTGCATTTAAGTTCTTTTCCTTTCATAAATATAGGACTGAATTTCCTCCTGCATCTCAAGAGGCACCATCATGACAGGCTGTCTGGTTTGAAAATCAGGATCTTCACCAGATAGAGTCACCACCCGATAACCCAGACTTTCCCCTAAAATACTAGCCGCCGCATAATCCCATGGTTGCAGATAGGTGACATAGGTCAACAAACGCCCTGATAAAATCTTGGCAAAACTAATGGCCGCACTCCCATAGACACGAACACCAAGAACCGCTCGACTCAAATCAGCCAAGCCCCATTCATTGGTTTCCAGCATACCACTATTTCCTGCAATGAGAAAATCTCCAAGTGGTTTTGCTTTAAAGGGAGCTAGGGGCTGATCATTTCTACAAACTGGAAACTTACCACCACCGTGATAACAATCCCCCTTGACCACATCATAAATCAGGCCAAACTGGCCCTGACCATTTTCAAAATAAGCCATCATAACAGCAAAATCTTCCTGCTGGGCTACAAAGTTATTAGTACCATCAATCGGATCAATAACCCAAACCTTGCCCTCTTGAACCGAAGCTCTCAGACAACCTTCTTCAGCGCAAATCTTATCCTCAGGATAACGGGACAAAATCTCATTAACCAAGAGCTCCTGAACTTCCTTGTCCAGTCTGGTCACCAAGTCTGTTGGAGAGGTTTTTGTCTCAACCTGCAGGTCTTCCTGCATATGGTCAAGGATGTACTGGCCTGCTTTCTTAACAAGTTCTTTAGCAAATTCAAATTTACTTTCCAAGAGAAATCTTCCCTTCCCCTTTTTCCTTGGCAGCCTGAACTGCTCGGTAAAGCGAATAGCCACTAACCGTTTCAAATTCTCGTCCCAAACGTTTCTCTTCGCTCTTGCTTGGCACGACTTCCTTGAATTCCTTATAGGAGTCCAGTAGCTTTTTAGCCTCTACCTTGTCTTCATAGGCAGCTTCAACATCATTAAAAAAAGAAAGCACTGAAGCAAGTTCTTCAGTGCTCCACGACAAATCTAGTGGGTAACTATACTGTTTGTTCATTAACTAATACCAGCTCTCATTCTTGCTTCTTTTAGTTCTTGCTTACGGTAACTACGAGGGAGAAAAGCACGAATCTCATCTTCATTAAAACCGATCTGCATGCGTTTGGCATCGATAATAATTGGGCGACGCAAAAGACTAGGGTACTGCTCAATTAAATGAAGCAACTCCGATACCGAAATACTCTCTACATCAATATTCAATTTTTGAAAAATTTTTGAACGAGTTGAAATGATGTCATCAGTACCATTTTCGGTCAAGGAAAGGATATGTTGCAATTCTTTTCTTGTTAAAGGACTGGTCATAATATTGTGTTCCACAAAGGGAACCTTATGTTTTTCTAACCAGGCCTTAGCCTTACGACATGATGTACAGCTCGGTGATAGAAATAGTGTAATCATGCTTTTCTCTTCTTATCTATACTTTGCTACTTCTATTATACAAAAAAATAAAGCGCTTGACTAGAGATTTTTCGAAAAAAAGCCTATTTTTTCAAGAAAAATAGACTGTTTGCGAACGATTGACACAATTGGATTTGGTTAATTCACTCTTAACGATAGCTTTAAATCATATACATTTTTATATATACAAATTAAAAACAGCTTTCGGTTCACTTCCTACGACTTTTCAGATACAGATAGCCAAAGAAGCTTTCATAGAGGGCGAAAAAGAGGAGGAAGGCATGGAGGAAGAAGGTCTCTGGCAAAATCAGAATAACTGGATCCTTGGCTGGATCAAAGAGCCAAGTATCATCTCCCACAAAGAGAATTTGATGGAAAAGAGTAAAGAATTGGTCAAAACCAATCAAAATTCCCCCAAGCCCAATCAGCAAAGGCAAGACCACTAGAGCCAAAAGCCCTTTACTAAATAGAGATAAAAAGCCCTTTTTCACAATCCCTTTGACAAAGAAATAGAAACTTGGCAGTGTCACTAGGGCTACTAGCTGCACCAAGTGAAAGAGATTCTTCACCACCGCAAAGTGGTGCAGACCAGCTGCTGACGAACGAAAATCTGGCATTTCTAAGACCTGACTAAAAGGATTGGTCAGGTAATTCATCAAGATATGAAAGTTGTATTGAATGGTTTCTGGTTTTAGATAAACTCGATTCGTTAAGTTCAGCCACTGAATTTCCAGCGGATAGAAAATCCAAGCTAGATAAATGGTCAGAAGGATTGAGAGGGAGAGGAGAAAGAGCATAGAGCTCAAAAAGGTCAGTTTAGTTTTCATCAAAATCCCACTCCGCTAGGCTAGAAACCACATGAGTCGGTGCGATTGGTAGGTCTGCTACTTCTTCTGCCTTGGTAAAACCTGTTGTCACCAAGAGCGTTGGAATGCCATTGTCAATCCCTGCTCGGATATCCGTCAGATAGTTGTCGCCGACCATGATTAATTCTTCACGTTCCAAACCTAAGTGCTCAACCGCCTTGTCCATAATGATGGCATTTGGTTTTCCGATATAAACAGGCTTCACTCGTGTTGCTACTTCAAGCAGTGTAATCAGCGAACCAGCACCTGGCAAAAGACCGCGTTCTGTCGGGATGTTGAGGTCAGGATTGGTTCCGATAAAATGAGCACCCTTTTGAATCGCAAGAGTTGCTGTGGCAAATTTTTCATAGTCGACTTGCCAGTCCAGCCCTACTACCACATAGGCTGGATTTTCCTTGTCTTCGACATAACCAGCCGCCTTGATGGCTTCCTTGAGCCCTGCTTCACCAATGACATAGACCGTCTTTTCCAGTCCCAAGTCATTCATATAGTCGATAGTTGCCAAAGTCGCTGTGTAGACAGTTGATAGGGGCGTATCGATATTAAAATTCTGAGCCAGCATCTCCTGAACACTTTCTGGAGTGCGGGTTGTATTGTTGGTTACAAAGAGATAGGGAATGTTCCGCTTTTGCAATTCATGAATAAAAGCCTCTCCTGCTGGGATTCGATTTTTCCCCTTATAAATAGTTCCGTCTAAATCAATTAAATAGCCTTTATATTTCATACTTTCTCTCTAATCCTTTTTTATTTCTTGCCAAGTGATGATAGCTTGAGCATTGGTAGCCCCGTCGCTTGTAATTTCATGCTTGCTTTCCAGTCCAGTCCGTTCAACAGCCGATGTAATCACCCCACCTGGTCGAACTTCCTTGACATACTTGAGGTTGATTTTCTTTGGAATATACTGGGTCAAAAAATCTGCTCCCATGACCTCAAAAATCCAGTCCAAGTATTTACTGTTATTGACATGGCCATTCATATCCAAGTCGTAAAAACGAACATGGTAATCCTTGCTGATTGGCTCGTCCAAGGACTCATACTTTGGTCCACGGATAAGTTTTTTATCAAACTCAGACTGGTAAGGAGCCACAATCTCAGGCTCGACAGCATGGACTTTTCGACTATCTCGATCCATGAGAACAAAGGTCGCCATCATATGAATGAGCTCCTGCCCCGTTTCATCATAAATGGTAAAGCGACGATAGCAAAAGAGGCGATTGTAGCTCAGGGCTTCCGTTTCGATGGTGATTTCTTCCGCAAAACGAGGTAAACGAACCACCTCAATATCGTATTCTGTGATAATCCAAACCAGATTATGCTCTTCCAAAATGGCCTTATCACTAACTCCCAATTCAATCGACTGCATCCCTGAAACTTGCAAGGACAGCAAAATCACATCTGGAAGTTTGATATGACCGTTCATATCAGCCATATCAAAAGGAATTTTCATTTTCATTTGATAAGTTAAGCCCATGATCCTACTCCAAAATAAATCGTTCTGCTACAGTGTCTCCCAAAAAGAGACCTCTTTTTGTCATGCGCACGCTATCACCGTCTATTTGCATGAGACCTTGTTGCACCAAGTCTCTGACAATTTCGCCATAAAGTCCTTCAAAAGACCGTCCGAATTTTTTCTCAAATCGTGTCATAGAAACCCCTGATTTCTTGCGAAGCCCCAAAAACATTTCTTCTTCCATTTGCTCTTTTTGGCTCAGCTGCTCTTCTGTGATACGAGCATTGCCTTCCTCAACCGTACTCAGATAATGACGAATCGGACCATGATTTTTATAGCGCACTCCATTAACATAACCAGATGCCCCAGCACCGATGCCATAGTATTCAGCATTGTCCCAGTACATGAGATTGTGGCGACTTTCAAAACCAGGCTTTGAGAAATTGGAAATCTCATAATGCTCAAAACCAGCTCGCTCCAGCTCTGCGATGATGTACTCAAACATCTCCGCTTCCAGTTCCTCCTTAGGCAGAGGCAATTTTCCTCGTCGCATACGATTCATAAAGACCGTGTGATTTTCTAAAATCAAGCTATACAAACTCATATGGGGAATATCCAACCCAATGGCCTTAGCTACATTTTCCTTAACTTGCTCCATAGTCTGGCCAGGTAGCGCATAAATCAAATCAATGGAGATGTTGTCAAAACCAGCCAGTTTCAGACGGTCGATATTTTCATAAATATCCTTCTCCAAATGACTGCGCCCAATCTTTTTCAGCATCTTATCGTCAAAGGTTTGCACACCTAGAGAAACACGATTGACAGCTGAGTTTTTCAAAACAGCTATCTTATCCGCATCCAGGTCGCCCGGATTGGCTTCAATGGTCAATTCTTCCAAGACTGACAAATCCAAGTTTTTAGTCAAGCCATCCAGCAATACCTCCAGTTGCGGAGCCGACAGGGCTGTCGGTGTACCACCACCTATATAGAGAGTTCGCAACTTTTGAATATCATAGGAACGAAACTCTTCCAGCAGATGCTCCAAATAGCTGTCGACTGGCTGATTCTTGATAAATACTTTTGAAAAGTCACAATAATAACAAATCTGGGTACAAAACGGGATATGCACATAGGCTGACGTTGGTTTCTTCTGCATAGTAATTATTATACCACAAAAGCGAACAATACTTAGAATTCCGTTTAACAAAATTCTAGCATTGTTCGCTTTCTTTATCTAATCATTCTTTGTATTTTATGGATAAAACAACTCTCAGAATCAATCTAGTTCGTTGTTAAAACACAAAATAAAGAATGTTCATTTGACTAAATTTTTAGTCTTCTTTTTTCTTTCCAAGAGCAAGTCCGAGACCACCTAGCATACCAAGAAGTCCTAGAGATGCAAGAGCCGCATTTGATTCTGTTCCTGTATTTGGCAATACATTTTGAGAATCATTTGATTTAGCTCCATTATCATTAGTAGTCTTAGTATCTACCTGATCTGTATTCGGAGTAACTGCATCTGGAACTGGAGTTGTTGGTGAAGGTGCAGGCGCAGGTATATCTTGACCAGAACCTCCATTAGTAGCAGGTGTTACTGTTACATCACCAATCTTAGGATCTTGTTCCAACTCTACCGTTGGTGTAAGTTTCGCTGGTGTTGTTACCACTGGTACTTCTACCGTTGGTTTACCTGGTTCTGTAATCTTAGCTGTTCCTGGTACTTTACCGTCTGGTAATTCACTGTTTGGTACTTTACCTTTACCGTCTTCACCGATTGTTACTGTGATTGGATTACCATCCTTACCTGGGATTTCTACCTTAGTTCCTGGTGGGTATGTTGAGCCATCTGGTTTCTTAGGTGTTACTGTTACATCACCAGTCTTAGGATCTTGTTCCAACTCTACCGTTGGTGTAAGTTTCGCTGGTGTTGTTACTACTGGTACTTCTACCGTTGGTTTACCTGGTTCTGTAATCTTAGCTGTTCCTGATACTTTACCGTCTGGTAATTCACTATTTGGTACTTTACCTTTACCGTCTTCACCGATTGTTACTGTGATTGGATTACCATCCTTACCTGGGATTTCTACCTTAGTTCCTGGTGGGTATGTTGAGCCATCTGGTTTCTTAGGTGTTACTGTTACATCACCAGTCTTAGGATCTTGTTCCAATTCTACCGTTGGTGTAAGTTGTTCTGGTGGTGTTACTGTTACTTTTACTGGAACTTCTTCTTCTGATCCATCTGGGTATCTTACTAGAACTTTTCCTGTTACTTCATCACCCGGGTTCTTATCGGCTGGAATTGTGACCGTTACTTTTCCTTTGTCATCTACTGTGACTACACCTGGTGTTTTGCTTGTGTAAGTTGTGCCTGCTGGAATTGTTTTGCCATTGGCTTCACTTACTGGAATGTCTACTGAAGCTCCTGGTTTGCCATTGCCATCTTCATACTTCGGTGTGTAGATATCTTTATCTTGTTCACCTACTGTTACAGTGACTGGGATTTCTTCCGTTGATCCGTCTGGATAACGTACAAGAACTTTACCTGTAATCTTATCTCCTGGTTTTGCGCCCTCTGGGATAGTTACAGTGACTTTACCATCTTTATCTACTGTGATAACTCCTGGTTGGTCACTTTCGAAGGTAGTTCCTGATGGAATGTCTTTTCCATTTTCTTCTACCAATGGAATTTCTACTCTAGCTCCTGGTTTTCCTCTGCCATCTTCATACTTCGGTGTGTAATCATCTTTATCACGATTAATTACTGTTACACTTACTGGGACGTCTTCTTTTGAACCATCTGGATATGTTACCGTTACTTTTCCTGTGATTTTATCTCCTGGATTCTTATCTGCTGGAATTGTTACGGTTACTTTCCCTTTATCGTCTACTGTGATAACTCCTGGTTGGTCACTTTCGAAGGTAGTTCCTGATGGAATGTCTTTTCCATTTTCTTCTACCAATGGAATTTCTACTCTAGCTCCTGGTTTTCCTCTGCCATCTTCATACTTCGGTGTGTAGTCATCTTTATCACGGTTGACTACTGTCACTTTTACTGGAACTTCTTCTTCTGATCCATCTGGGTATCTTACTAGAACTTTTCCTGTTACTTCGTCACCTGGGTTCTTATCGGCTGGAATTGTGACAGTAACTTTTCCTTTGTCATCTACTGTGACTACGCCTGGTGTTTTGCTTGTGTAAGTTGTGCCTGCTGGAATTGTTTTGCCATTGGCTTCACTTACTGGAATGTCTACTGATTCGCCTGGTTTACCACTGCCATCATTGTACTGTGGTGTGTAGTCATCTTTATCACGGTTGACTACTGTCACTTTTACTGGAACTTCTTCTTCTGATCCATCTGGGTATCTTACTAGAACTTTTCCTGTTACTTCGTCACCTGGGTTCTTATCGGCTGGAATTGTGACAGTAACTTTTCCTTTGTCATCTACTGTGATAAGGCCTGGAGTTCCACTTGTGTATGTTGTGCCTGATGGAATAGTCTTACCATTGGCTTCTCCTACTGGAATGTCTACTGAAGCTCCTGGTTTACCACTACCATCATTGTACTTCGGTGTGTAGTCATCTTTATCACGATTAATTACTGTTACACTTACTGGGACGTCTTCTTTTGAACCATCTGGATATGTTACCGTTACTTTTCCTGTGATTTTATCTCCTGGATTCTTATCTGCTGGAATTGTTACTGTTACTTTTCCTTTGTTATCTACTGCGATAATTCCTGGTTGATCACTTACGTATGTTGCAGTTGGTGGTAGGTCTTTTCCATTTTCTTCTTTCAATGGAATTTCTACTCTAGCTCCTGGTTTTCCTCTGCCATCATCATACTTCGGTGTGTAATCATCTTTATCACGATTAATTACTGTTACACTTACTGGGACGTCTTCTTTTGAACCATCTGGATATGTTACCGTTACTTTTCCTGTGATTTTATCTCCTGGATTCTTATCTGCTGGAATTGTTACGGTTACTTTCCCTTTATCGTCTACTGAGATAACTCCTGGTTGGTCACTTTCGAAGGTAGTTCCTGATGGAATGTCTTTTCCATTTTCTTCTACCAATGGAATTTCTACTCTAGCTCCTGGTTTTCCTCTGCCATCATCATACTTCGGTGTGTAATCATCTTTATCACGATTAATTACTGTTACGCTTACTGGAACTTCATCGATTGAGCCATCTGGATATGTCACTGTAATCTTACCTGTTACTTTATCTCCTGGGTTCTTATCCGCTGGAATTGTTACTGTTACTTTTCCTTTGTTATCTACTGCGATAATTCCTGGTTGATCACTTACATATGTTGTTCCTGATGGAATGTCTTTTCCATTTTCTTCTACCAATGGAATTTCTACTCTAGCTCCTGGTTTTCCTCTGCCATCATCATACTTCGGTGTGTAATCATCTTTATCACGATTAATTACTGTTACGCTTACTGGAACTTCATCGATTGAGCCATCTGGATATGTCACTGTAATCTTACCTGTTACTTTATCTCCTGGGTTCTTATCCGCTGGAATTGTTACTGTTACTTTTCCTTTGTTATCTACTGCGATAATTCCTGGTTGATCACTTACGTATGTTGCAGTTGGTGGTAGGTCTTTTCCATTTTCTTCTTTTAATGGAATTTCTACTCTAGCTCCTGGTTTTCCTCTGCCATCATCATACTTCGGTGTGTAATCATCTTTATCACGGTTGACTACTGTTACACTTACTGGAACCTCATCAATTGAGCCATCTGGATATGTCACTGTAATCTTACCTGTTATTTTATCTCCCGGGTTCTTATCCGCTGGAATTGTTACCGTTACTTTTCCTTTATTATCTACTGCTATAACCCCTGGTTGGTCACTTACATATGTTGCAGTTGGTGGTAGGTCTTTTCCATTTTCTTCTTTCAATGGAATTTCTACTCTAGCTCCTGGTTTTCCTCTGCCATCAGCATACTTCGGTGTGTAATTGTCCTTATCACGGTTGACTACTGTTACACTTACTGGAACTTCATCGATTGAGCCATCTGGATATGTCACTGTAATTTTACCTGTTACTTTATCTCCTGGGTTCTTATCTACTGGAATTGTTACTGTTACTTTTCCTTTATTATCTACTGCGATAATTCCTGGTTGATCACTTACATATGTTGCAGTTGGTGGTAGGTCTTTTCCATTTTCTTCTTTCAATGGAATTTCTACTCTAGCCCCTGGTTTCCCTGTACCATCATCATACTTCGGTGTGTAATCGTCTTTATCTCGTTTGATTACTGTTACACTTACTGGGACTTCATCGATTGAGCCATCTGGATATGTCACTGTAATTTTACCTGTTACTTTATCCCCTGGGTTCTTATCTGCTGGAATTGTTACCGTTACTATTCCTTTATTATCTACTGCTATAACCCCTGGTTGGTCACTTACATATGTTGCAGTTGGTGGTAGGTCTTTTCCATTTTCTTCTTTCAATGGAATTTCTACTCTAGCTCCTGGTTTTCCTCTTCCGTCATCATACTTCGGTGTATAATCGTCTTTATTTGGACGTCCAACTATTACCGGAACATCTACTGTATCTTGTGATCCATCTGGATATGTTACTGTTACTACTGCATTTCCTACATTACCTGATGTATTTGTTAACGGCTTACTTTTTACCGTTAATGTTCCTGGAGCAAAGTTTTTTACTTTTGCCTTCACTTCATTATCTGTAATGTTATGGTTATACGGAACTCTTAAGGTTTCTCCAGTTGGATTGTGGACATCTGCTTGGCTTCGTACTGTAATTGTGATTGTTTTTGTTGTTGGCGTATTGTTTCTATCATATGCCTTAATCGTTACTGTGCTATTTCCTGGTGCTCCAGTTGGTGTTCCTGTAATTCGTCCATTTGAATATGTTAATCCTGCTGGTAATCCTGTTACTTCAATCGGATTATTTTGACGCATTCCTACTCCACCTGTATTATCTACAGCTGTTACTGGAATTGGCGTGATTTGTTCACGATTAGTTACTGTGGCATTATTTGCTGTAATTGTTGGTCCTGTTACGTCTGTTACTGTAACTGGTACATTTACATTATCAAATGTTCCATCTGGGTAGGTTACTTTTACTACCGCATTTCCTGCGTTACCTGCTCTAGCTGTTGATGGTCTGCTTACAATTGATAATGTTCCAGGTGCAAAGTTACTTACTTTTGCTTTTAATTCTGCATCTGTAATTGTATGATTTTGGTTTACAGTTAATCCTGCCCCTGTTGGATTATGGACGTCTGCTTGACTTCGTACTGTAATTGTGATTGTTTTTGTTGTTGGCGTATTGTTTCTATCATATGCCTTAATCGTTACTGTACTATTTCCTGGCGCTCCTGTTGGTGTTCCTGTAATTTGATTATTCGCGTATGTTAATCCTGCTGGTAATCCTGTTACTTCAATCGGTTTGTTTTGACGCATTCCTACCCCACCTGTATTATCTACAGCTGTTACTGGGATTGGCGTGATTTGTTCACGATTAGTTACTGTGGCATTATTAGCTGTAATTGTTGGTCCTGTTACGTCTGTTACTGTAACTGGTACATTCACATTGTCAAATGTTCCATCTGGGTATGTTACTTTTACTACCGCATTTCCGGCATTTCCGGCATTCGCTGTTGATGGTCTACTTACAATTGATAATGTTCCTGGTGCAAAGTTACTCACTTTTTCTTTTAATTCTGCATCTGTAATTGCATGGTTTTGGTTTACAGTTAATCCTGTTCCTGTTGGATTGTGAGTATCTGCTTGGCTTCTTACTGTAATTGTAATTGTTTTTGTAGCCGTATTCCCATTTTTATCATGAGCTTTAATCGTTACTGTACTATTTCCAGGCGCTCCGGTTGGTGTTCCTGTAATTCGATTATTCGCATATGTTAATCCTGATGGCAATCCTGTTACTTCAATCGGATTATTATCGCGTAATCCTACTCCTCCTGGATTATCCACCGCTGTTACTGAAATTGGTGTAATTTGTTCACGGCTTGTTACGGTAGCATCACCTGCTGTAATTGTTGGTGGTATATTGTCACGTTTAGTTACAGTAAAAGTAAAGCTCACTGGTGTCGCTCTGTGATTAGCATTATCCGTAGCATTGAAAGTAATTGTATTAGTCTTACCAACATCTTCTGCCGTTGTTGTAATCGTAATAGTTCTTATTTTTTCAGTATCAGTGTCTGTTGGTGAAGTTACAGATGCTTTCCCTGAAAAGACCCTAGTACCGTATTTTGTTAGAAAATCATTAGCATCAAGATTAACAATTTTATTATCTCTAGCCGTTACTGTGAAGGTTACAGTTTGTCCTTCAACTACTGTTTGATTAGCTGGTGTAATTGCTAATGTTGGAGCTTGTGTATCTGGTGCTTCTAGTACTGTAACTGGTACATTTACATTTTCAGACGAGCCATCTGGGTATGTTACTTTTACTACTGCATTCCCAACGTTTCCTGGATTAGCTGTTGATGGTTTGCTTACAACCGATAATGTTCCAGGGGCATAGTTACTTACTTTTGCTTTTACTGCATCATCTGAAATGACTTGCCCTTGATTTACAGTTAACCCTGCTCCTGTTGGATTGTGAGTATCTGCTTGGCTTCGTACTGTAATTGTGATTGTTTTTGTAGCCATATTCCCGTTTTTGTCATAGGCTTTAATGGTTACTGTACTATTTCCAGGCGCTCCTGTTGGTGTTCCTGTAATTCGATTATTCGCGTATGTTAATCCTGCTGGTAATCCTGTCACTTCAATCGGATTATTATCACGCATTCCAACTCCGCCTCTATTATCTTCAGCTGTTACTGGGATTGGTGTGATTTGTTCACGGCTTGTTACTGTAGCATTGTTTGCCGTAATCGTAGGTGGTGTTGTATCTCTTGGAGTTAAGCTTGTCCCTAACGTTCCCATAATATATGAGTAGCTAGTACCGGATGCTTTTGTTACTGATGCTGCATATGCACGACCATAAGCATTCGCCTCAGCTTCAGTAACATCATTTTTCAGCTTAATCTTCGCATGCATATGCACTGCATAATCAGTACTTTCTCTTCTCACATCTAGTCCTAAATGATAAGACGCTCTTGGGTAATTACCATTTTTATCTTTAGGAAGTTGGTTTAGAGTAGGATCATCTTGGTTGTTTTTAAATACATCCCATCTTTGATTATCACGATTCACCCCTGAATTTGGATCATAAAACGTATCCCTATCACCATTAAAAATACGATATTGTTGAGCCCATGGATTTGTGATTGTCGCAGTATTTCCATATTGTTCAAATCCTTGGAAACCATCTGAAAGTCTTCTACCTCCAGTATTACGGTAACGTGTAAATGTTAAGTCTCTTACCGTATTAGATGGATCCATGATGTTAAATGGTGCTTGGAAGTAATAGTGTTGTTGATAAGTATTTTCTGTCATCTTGTGTCCATCGTTATTGAAGAAGACATCATAGACAATCCATTTCCCTTCACTATCTTGCATATAGTAGGCTTTAACATCTGTTTTATTTAATGTTAATTCTGGTTCGTTGTTTCGGGTTCTTCGACCTCCGTTTTTGTTAGGGTCAACAGAAGCAAAATATTTAATATTTGCTAAGGCTCCTGAACTAATCTGACCATTTGCTCTAAATGATGTTCCTTGCCTCATACTTTGACCATTACGTGGATCACGAGAACCTGAAGTCAAACGAAGGGTAGAGATTTTAACAGAGTGAAACATTCTCTTCACACGCTTTGTTAAATCTTCAATATCATTAGGAGAAATTGTTGTATTCTCAATAACCCCTTGAGCTAATCCCAAGAGTTCATTAGCTTTTTCAAATACTTCTTTAGTTGATTCATGTTCAGGAAGCTCAAGAACCGCTGCTTGTAATTGATCAGCAGACAATTTTAGCGATTCTTTCTTATCTGAAATAGTTTTATCAGCTTCACTTAGTTCAGAAGTGGTTTTATTATCTTTGATTTCAGTCTTATTCTCAGTTGCAGTTTCTTGAATCTTGCTTGATTCTTTAGCAACATTTGATAAGACAGTTAAGTCACTTTCTAAAAGGGAAAGTAGTTCATCTACATCCTTCTGTGTTGCAGTATCACTATCTAGTAGGGCTTGCCCTTTTTGAACTCTGTCCTTAATCGGAGAAATAACTGACTTGTCAAGATCTGATTTCGATGAAAGAGTAGTATTTAACTCTTCAACTACTTTTTTTAATTTCGCTTTATCAACCACTTTGACAACGTTTTCATTATTGGTTGTCGTCTTCTTTTCCGAAGGATTCTGTGCAACTTCTACTTTAATATCAGTAGGTTGTTGAAACTCTGCGAGTGATTTATCCTTCTCTTTTTGGTTAACCACATCTGTGGTAGTATGTAGGTTATTTTCACTCACACCATCCGCACTTACCACGCGCGCACCCAAAAACATCAGTGCCGCAACGGCTACTGAAGCCGCACCAAAGCTATATTTACGAATAGAGAAGCGTAGAACCTTTTCACGTTGGTGACGCTTTACTCTACTTAGTGAATTCGATTTGTTTTCCATTTCTCCTCCTTATGTCAAAACACAAAATCAAATTAAAAAGCAATTCTTATAGCTAATCCCAAATAGGAATATAACCATAAAAATCACCATGATGAGTATTTTACACATCACAGCTATCACAGCTATCACAGCTATCACAGCTATCACAGCTATCACAGCTATCACAGCTATCACAGCTATCACAGCTCAATTATACCAAATTTGACATATTTAATCAAATATGTAGCATTAAACTACTTATAATTCGAGAAATATTGTATATTCAAAGATAATATTATAAATATATCAATCGTTTGTATTGCAAAAACAAATCTATTCATAGAAAAAGTAGATGAATTTCTTTTCATTCAAGGTTTTATCCGCATTAAAAAAGCCTATAAGCTCTATAGAGGTATAATCCACTAGAGAGTTTATAGGACCTAGAATAGTTACTATTTATTTTATTCTTCTCTTATATCAATCACAATCTCTTCTGATTCATCAAGAGTTTCAGCTTTTTCTTGCCATTGCTCCTTGAGATTATTAAATTGATTTTTTGATGCTTCTGTGGCTTGAAAAGCGTATGATTTAGCTTGAGCAAGTACACTGTCCACAGTGATTTCACCTGATTCAACCTGTTCTTTGGTTTTAAGAACAAAATCTGTAGCCTGCTCCTTAACTTCTGTCAGTTTTTCACAGACCTGCTCCTTGGCATACTCAGGATCTTCTCTCAAATCATCTAGAAAATCTTGAGCCTGACTGCAAACTTGTTTGCCCTTGTCACTTGTTAAAAACAAGGCAAGAGCTGCACCTGAAACGGTTCCTAAAAGGATTGAGGATAGTTTACCCATAAGAATTCTCCTTTTTTATTTTTTGAAAAATTTACTTGCAAGACGAAGAGCTGACAAACTTGCACCAGTCTTAAGTGTTTTTGAACCAGCTGATGAAGCTTTCTTGCTCAAGACACGCGCATGGTCATTGAGGTCTGAAACAGATAGAGATAAATCTGCAACAGCACTAAAGAGTGGATCAATCGTTGCCACCTTAACATTGATATCATCTGCCAAGACATTGACCTTAGCCAGTAATTCATTGGTATGATGCAAGGTCACATCCACATCTGAAGTCAAGGTTTTAATTGTCTTCTCTGTTTCATCGATAACACGTCCAAGCTTTTGTACAGTGATAATCAGATAGATCAAAAATACAATCAAAGCAAGGGCTACAAGAATATATGCAACTTCTAACATTTACTTTTCCTCCTCTGTAACATAGTAAGGGGCCTTCTTTCGATTTTGATATAGAATGATAAAAATACCCAGTCCGATAAGAACAACTGATAGCCATTGAGATACTCGAAGGCCAAAGAACATGAGACTATCTGTCCGCATACCTTCGATGACCATACGACCAAAACCATACCAAATCAAGTAGAAAGCAGTGATATGACCTCGTCTGAGGCTCTTCCATTTTCGTCTCAATATCAGAATCAAGGCAAATCCAAGTAAATTCCATAGAGACTCATAAAGGAAGGTCGGCTGACGGTAGCTCCCTTCAATATACATCTGGTCACGGATAAAGCCAGGTAGATAATCTAGATTATCCACTGCAGCCCCGTAGGCTTCTTGGTTAAAGAAATTGCCCCAGCGGCCCAAACTTTGGGCAATCATGACGCTAGGCGCCGCAATATCTAGAAAATCCCAAGTATTGATGAGTTTGCGATCAGCAAAGATATAGAGAACAAGAGCCCCTGTAATCAAACCACCGTAAATGGCCAAACCACCATTCCAAATGGCAAAAATCTCTCCCAAATTCTGACTATAGTAATCAAAACGGAAAATAACATAATAGAGACGAGCTCCTAAAATAGCCAGGGGAAAGGCAATCAAGATAAAATCTAAAATATCGTCTGGTATGATTTTCTTTCTAGGCGCTTCTTTCATGGTCAAATAAACCGCAAGAATCAAGCCTGTCACAATACACAAGGCATACCAGCGAATGGCTAGAGGTCCTAGATGAATAGCAATTGGATCAAGCATCATGCACCTCGTTTTGAGCAATAAGATTTGTCAAGCGTTCCTCGAACAAACGAGTCGCATCAAAGCCCATTTCCTTAGCACGATAATTCATAGCAGCCGCTTCAATCACAACAGATATATTACGACCTGTTTTCACTGGAATGCGGATACGAGGAATAGATACTCCAGAAATTTCTAATTCCTCTGCATTGTTTCCTAGACGATCAAAAGTCTTATGCGTATCATAATTTTCCAAGTAAACAGCCAGCTGAACTTGAGAAGAATCCTTGACGGCACTGGCACCGTAGAGACTCATGATATCGATAATACCTACCCCACGAATTTCAATCAAATGTCTCAAGATTTCAGCAGGTTCTCCCCAAAGAGTTAATTCATCCTTAGAGTAAATATCTACCCGATCATCGGCTACCAAGCGGTGGCCACGTTTGACAAGCTCCAGACCTGTCTCACTCTTACCGATACCACTATCACCTTGAATCAAGACACCCATCCCATAGATATCCATCAAGACTCCGTGAACACTAGTACGTTCCGCCAAACGAGAATCAAGGTAATTAGATAACTCTCCAGACAAACGACTGGTCGCCGTACGGCTGGTTAAAATGGCAATCTTACACTCTCTAGCTGCCTTTAACATTTCCTCTGGAACCACCAAACCACGGGCAACAATGACCGCAGGTGTCTCAGGTAAAAACATTTTTTTCAAAACTTCATAACGGCTGTTAGAAGGCATGCCAATCAAATATGACCACTCCTTCATCCCCAAGAGCTGGATTCGTTCTGGAGTATAGTAATCAAAATAGCCTGTCATTTCAAGACCAGGTCGCGTAATATCCGCTGTATTGATTTCCTTTTCAAGTAATTCTGGTTCGCCATAGACAATGTCTAGTCTAAGCTTTTCTATCACTTCTTTTACTAAAACCGACATCATTTCCTCCTTCAAATGAGTTCTTCTCTCTATTATATCAAATTGTAGGAGGATATTTGAGATTTTTGCAGGCTTTGTAGTATTTATTTATACTCAATGAAAATCAAAGAGCAAACTAGGAAACTAGCCGTAGGCTGTACTTGAGTACGGCAAGGCGACGTTGACACGGTTTGAATTTGATTTTCGAAGAGTATTAAAAGAAAAAGGACTAGATTTCTCCAGCCTTTCATTTCTAATTAGAATTTTTTACGTTTACGAGCTGCTTCTGATTTACGTTTACGTTTTACAGAAGGTTTTTCATAGAATTCACGTTTGCGTGTTTCTTGAAGAGTACCAGCTTTAGTAACCGCACGTTTGAAACGACGAAGTGCGTCGTCAAGAGATTCATTCTTACGTACTACTGTTTTAGACATTTTTTTCACTCCCTTCAAGTTCAGTATCTATTATATTCTACACGTAAAAGGAATAATTGTCAAGAAAAAATGCGGTTTAATTTTGATTTTTTCTTCAATTTATACAAGTCTTGAAAGCACTCATTCCAAAAGAAGGAAGTTTCATTTTTTATTTTTCAAGCAAACTAAGCGCTTCAGCATCTGCTATGATGGTTACATCAGGGTGATTTTGGAGGCTACTTGCAGGTAGGTTCTCAGTCACTGGACCTGACACTGTTCCAGCAATAGCTTCTGCTTTTGACTCACCGTAAGCAAAAAGAAGGATTGACTTGGCATCCAAGATATTTTTAATTCCCATTGAAATGGCTTGGGTTGGGACGTCTTCAATCTTGTCAAAGAAGCGTGCATTGGCTTCAATAGTAGACTGGTCAAGTTCTACAAGATGTGTTTGGCTATCAAATGGTGTTCCTGGTTCATTAAATCCGATATGTCCATTGCGACCGATTCCCAAAATTTGCAAATCAACAGGATGGTCAGCTAAAATTTGATTGTAGCGTTCAACTTCAGCCTCAGCATTGTCCTTAACCCCACGAGGTAAGAAACTTTCCTTAAATGGTTTTTGGTTGAACAAGTTTTCCTGCATGAAGTAACGATAAGACTGTGGATTATCCCCATCAAGTCCTACATACTCATCAAGGTTGACACTGGTTAGATTTGAAAAATCAAGGTCACTCTCAACAATTTCCTTGTAAAATTCAAGTGGGCTACTTCCTGTCGCAAGTCCCAATGTTTGAGCACCATTGGCCAATTTTTCCTTCAAAATCTCAAAAGCAACTTTTCCACCTTCAACTTGGTTTTCAACTTTAATGACTTTCATCTTTTTATCCTCCATTTCTATCTATATTTATTATATGGTATAGACCAATTTTTGTCAAGTGAAAACGATTTAATTTCTAAAAAAAGAGCGTCCAAACTTGAAACATGTTATAATGGATAAGATTAGAACTTAGAAAGAATGAACAGATATATGAATACAGCTGATTTTGATTTCCACTTGCCTGAGGAATTGATTGCCCAAACACCCCTTGAAAAACGAGATGCCTCTAAACTCCTCATCGTCAATCGTGAGACGGGAGCAATACAGGATAAACACTTCCACTCTATTATTGATATGCTTGAACCTGGTGATGCTCTTGTTATGAATGACACCCGTGTTCTCCCTGCCCGCCTCTATGGTCAAAAGGAAGAAACTGGGGGTCATGTGGAACTTCTCCTCCTCAAAAATACTGCTGGAGATGAGTGGGAAGTTCTGGCTAAACCTGCCAAACGCCTCAAGGTTGGCACTCGTGTCAGCTTTGGTGATGGCCGTCTCAGCGCTGTCGTTTCGGAAGAACTGACCCATGGAGGCCGTATTGTCCGCTTTGAATACCAAGGAATTTTCCTAGAAGTCTTGGAAAGTCTGGGTGAAATGCCGCTACCGCCTTATATCCACGAAAAACTGGATGACCGTGAACGTTATCAAACCGTCTACGCCAAGGAAAGTGGCTCGGCTGCTGCACCAACTGCTGGACTACACTTCACTAAAGAATTGCTGGCAGAAATCCAAGCTAAGGGGGTCCATCTGGTCTATCTGACTCTTCATGTGGGACTCGGAACCTTTAGACCCGTTTCAGTTGACAATCTGGACGAACACGAAATGCACTCAGAATTCTACCAGCTTTCTGAGGAAGCAGCTGCTACCCTTCGCTCTGTTAAGGAAAATGGTGGTCGCGTCATCGCTGTTGGAACCACTTCTATCCGCACTTTGGAGACTATTGGTTCCAAGTTTGATGGACAAATCCAAGCAGATTCTGGCTGGACCAATATCTTTATCAAACCTGGATACCAATGGAAGGTTGTGGATGCCTTCTCAACCAACTTCCACCTGCCAAAATCAACTCTGGTCATGTTGGTTTCTGCCTTTGCAGGCCGTGAATTAGTCTTAGATGCCTACCACCATGCCATCCAAGAACACTACCGCTTCTTCAGTTTCGGTGATGCCATGTTTATCTATTAATTTACATAATCAAAAAACGCATATTATCAGGCAAAATCCTTTGGTGCTCTAAGCTTTTCTAATGTATAGACAGGTCGCAAAAAAGTCTGAAAAGCTCTCAGAATTGCCCTCTCAGCACCGAAAATGCGTAAAAATTGCATGAAAAAACGAAAATTCGAGGTCTGCATACAAAAAAATCGGAGGTGTTAGCCTCCAATTTGTCCTATTTATTTTTTATGGTTTTTTATTGTAGAGCAAACCCAAACGAATGAACATAGGTTGTAAAAAGCAAATGAAAAAACTGCAAGGATGATAGATCCTGTATCTAAATAACCTCTTTCAAGACCGTTTTTCAACAACAACAAGCCTATAGTTTCGATAACGATCAAATATAAAAATATATAAAAAATTTTCGCATTAAGCATATTGTTACCGCTTTCTTTTTATTTGGTTTTATTGTATAACAAAAGTTGAAAAAAATCAAAAATACAAAGGAGTTTCCGTTATGTCTAAGATGTCTAAATGCATGTGTTTGCTAGTTATGTCTGTTTTCTGTATGTCTAGCATTTCCCCATCGCTTGTTGTTTTTGCTGATGATAGCTTATCGACAAACTCTAAAGTTGTATCTGGTGAGGCTCAGTTTGAGAATGGCTCATCAGTGCGGTTCGGAGATACGCAAGTAAATATTTTAAGTGATGAAGTTCTTGAGGTGGTCAATCCAGATGGAAGTGTAGACACTATTGAACAACGTGCTGATGGTGTCTATATCAATGGGTCATTTTATATGGATTATCAAAAGAATGAAATCGACCTAAATATAACTTTTAGATCATACGATCCTAATGTTTGGAATTACGTCAACACAATACATGGGAATAAAGAAGCTAACACATTCGCTAATTTCATGGCTGATGCTGGACTAAGTTTTATAATTGGTAAGATAGGTGCTGTATTGGGAGGTCCATGGGGTGCAATAATTGGTGGAGCATTTTGGGGTATACAAGCTTATCAGGCTTACTTGGATTCACAAAGTCCATATCCATACTACATAACAAGTACTTATATCCATGTTGCTCAAAGAAAATGGAAGTTTATCACTGAATACTATAGAAACTCAAACTATACTGGGTATGTAAAAACCGAAACAACCTACATGAATTTCTAAAATATAAACCCTGCCTATATAAAGGCAGGGTTTATATTTTAGTTAATTGCTCAAGTAATTTGTAAGCATAATACTTGCGAAACTCTATTTGTTCAAACGGTTCAAAAGTTCTTGTTTTTTAGCCTCAAGCTTAGCTCTCCTTTGCTCGATTTCTTCACGTTTTTGGGCGATTTCTGCTTGCGCCTCGGAAGTTTCCAAAGTGCCTTGCGACTTGTGAAATTCTACTAGCATATCAACGATTTTGGGGTCTAATTCGTTGACATAATCAGGATTTGACCATTTCGGCACGTTGCTTGCAGGTGCTTGCTTTTTGCCGCCTTTTTGGGGTCAGTACACATCAACCTTGATATTATGCGTTTTGTAATGAATTAAAAATTCGTTAGTCTTTTCTAAAATTCAGATCTTTCAAACTCTGCACACTGGCATTGATCACCGCTCCAACAATCAAAATCTTAGCGATGAGAATAAACCAGAACATCATGACCACCACGACAACGGAACTGAAGAAACGAACGTCCACGAGGTGATTAACATAGTTGTTGACATAGACTGAAAAGATATTGAGCAGTAAGAGCAAGGTCAACAAGACAAAGAAACTTCCTGGCAATACATGTCGAATGCGTCGCACCTTAACATTGGGCAGGAAATAATAAAGCATAACCAAGATGGCAAAAATCAAGGCATAGACCAAGGGGCCTGTCAGGTCTTGCAGATAATTAAAGAGAGGACTATCCGATTTCCAGTAGCTTTTTATAAGGTTGAGGAGCATGCGGCCAAAGACACTCAGAAAGAGAGCTAAGGCAAAGAGAATCTGCAAGCCAAAACTGACAAACAAACTCATGAGCTGACGGGAAATCATTCCACGATTTTTAGCTACTCCGTAAGCTTTATTAAAGGCTTTCTGCAGGAAATTCATGGATTTTGAAAAGGTCCAGAGGACTGACAAAACCGCAAAACTCAATAAGCCCGTTGAAGGTTGGGTCAGTACTTCTGTAATAATCTTTGCGACCACATCATAAACCGTATCTGGCAAAAATTCATTGACAACCTTTAAAAAATTGGAAACTGGAATCTGAAAATAGGGGAGGATATTGACCACCACCAAAAGCAGAGGGAAAATCGAAATCAACCAATAGTAGGCTACTGCGACACTGGTCAACTCACTATCCGAGGCTTGATAATAATGCAAAAAAGCTTTTACTAAAGGCTTGTCTGTCAGCTTTTGCCACCACTTCTTCATATCACACTCCTTCACTTACAATCTTATACTCAATGAAAATCAAAGAGCAAACTAGGCAGCTAGCCGCAGGTTGTTCAAAACACTGTTTTAAGGTTGCAGATAGAGCTGACTTGGTTTGAATAGATTTTCGAAGAGTATTAACTAATTTCTTCTTACCAATTCCACCATATCATAAGGCAGGGTATTGGCAGCTTCCTTGAGAGAATAGTTCTCTAAGTTATTCACATTTTGTCGTAATTTCTTGGCATACTTGGTCGTAATCAATCGTTTCTCTTCATATTCGAAAATCAACTTACGCTCCAGATAATAGCCTCTCAGCATTTCATCGATATTGTTAGGCTTGACACGATTGATAACCCGTTCGACAAAGGCACCACTGGTAATGATAGCTGTTTCTCGAAGACGAGAATCCTGCATGAAACTAATCAAAGAACTCTTATAAACCCCTTTTAGGTTCTCCAAACTTTCGATAATCATCTCTGTATTTTCTAGATAGAGCTCTGCAATTTGGTCATAGTCAAGGGCTCTGAGTTTCTGTGATTCTTCATTTTTCCAACTGCGGAAGGTCTTGCCTAAGGTAAAAACTTCATGAAGGAGAAAACGTAAAATCCGCAAGGAAACAAGGAAGTAATAGGTCAATCGTGAAGCAAACTTGCGATTGATACCTTGTTCCATATTTTTCAGATAACGCTGGTAAACCCGATAAGCACGCTCACTCATCTTGTCTTCCTCGTAAGCCTGTTCCAATCCATCACTCTCAATACTAAGAATAAGAAGCTTCAAGGCCTCCCAATCCTCCTTAGCATTTTTATTTTCTTGACTCAAGATAAGGTTTTCTATTCGTCCATGATAATTGTCAATGGCTGCATAGAGAGGGAGCTTATTCTTATGAGTTTCAAGTTCCTTTTCTAACTCCAAAGTAACCTCATTTAAAATAGCGATATGCATGAGATAATCCTTACTTTCTTCCTGTTCATCAGAAAGATGAGGTAAGACCACGAGACCTGTTAAAAAGCTGACAAGCGTCACACCTGCAACAAGGAAAAGTAAGATTGGATATTCCTGCTCTAAATCACTTGGTATCAGAAGAATCGTAGCGATGGACACCGTTCCCTTAACACCTGAGAAGGTCAAGAGAAGCATGTCCTTCATATACTTATTTAGCTTTTTCTTGAGACGTAGAGTCCTATAGGCATAATAGCCATAAATCATGACAAAACGGATAGCAAAAAGGACAAAGGTAAGAGCTATAAGAGATACCAATAACAGTAAGGGATTATAGATTGGATTGGTCAAGATAGGTTCTGCTATCATTTCCAGCTCCATCCCTAAAATCACAAAGACAGAACCGTTGAGCATAAAGTTCACTGTATGCCAGACTGTCTCGGTTACCGTATCCACTTGGGCTTCGAGGAGCGTAATTTTCTTAAAACGGCTTGCCTTTAAAATCCCAGCAACCACAACGGCAATAATCCCTGAAACGTGGACTTCTTCTGCTAGAAAGAAGGTCACTAGAGGCAAACTCAATTCTAATAAAAGTTCGCTGGCTATATCCGTTGCTCGCACACTTAATAAGAAAGTATGGAGGAAACGGTTGGTCATGGCTGTTAAAAAGCCAATTAAAAAACCGCCTAGAATTGAAAAGATAAGCGAGCTACCAGCTTGGCCAAGAGAAAAGGCTCCTGTTGTCCAAGCTGTCAAAGCTACCTGAAAGGCAACCAAACCAGAAGCATCATTCAAGAGTCCTTCACCCTTAAGGATATTGGACACGCGCTTAGGAAAACTAAAGCGCTCCGAAAGAGAGGCAAAAGCTACCAAATCCGTAGGCCCAAGGGCTGCCCCAACAGCCAAACAAGCTGCCAAGGGAAGGCTGAGCCAAAGAAGGTGAGCCAAGCCACCCAAACTCAGGGTCGAGATAAAAATCACTGGAAATATGAGATAAATAATGATTCGCCAGTGTTTTAAAATAGCCGTAATATCTGCTTCCTCCGACTCTCGGAAAAGCAAGGGCCCAATAACCAGTGCCAAAAACAACTCCGTATTGAGGTGAAAGTCAGTATTGGGTAAAAAGAGACCAATTACAATTCCCAAAAGAATCTGCACCAAAGGGAGAGGTAAAAAGGGCAGGAGCTTATTGGTGGTACTTGAGACAATCAAAACCAGTAAAAATAGGATGAGGTAAATTAGTAATTCCACGCACGTCCTCCTTAATCTTTTTTACAACAGGATTCAAAAATCTCCTTCTGCTCTTTGATTTTTTGGTCAATCTTGGAACAGTCTTTGTGCTCAATTTTTCTCTGGCACCGTTCCATTTCAAGAGCAACTAATTTTTTCTTGATTTTAAGCATTTTTTTGCTCATATGCGCTTGGTCTAACACACCTACTGCTCGTTCGTGGTGAGTTGATTCAACAAAATTCTTGCGCATGGCATCCAGCTTTTCACGTAGGTATTGTTTATCCATGTCTATATCTCTCTAATTTTTCAATCATTACTAAAAATGGTGGGTTGTTTACTTGGTTTAAAGTTCGGTAAATGGCAGCTGTGTACTCTTGTTGGTTCAACTGGCTAACAAAATCCAAGACAGTATCCCTCTCGAGGTCGCCTCCTTCATGACCATAGTAGATCATGATAGCAATCCGTCCCCCTTTGACAAGCAAATGACACAGCTTTTCTAATGCTTCAATCGTTGTCTGAGGTTGGGTAATGACTGACTTATCAGCTGACGGCAAATAGCCCAGATTAAAAATCCCTGCCTTGGCTTCTGTCACAAACTGGTCCAGTGTTTCATGACCTTGTAAAATCAACTGGGCATTTGTCATTCTAGCCTGGTCCAAACGCTCTTGGGTCTTCTCCAAGGCTTGCTCCTGAATATCAAAAGCATAGACTTGCTTAGCTAGCTTGGCTAGAAAAAGGGTGTCATGGCCATTTCCCATAGTCGCATCCACTACGATATCGTCCTGAGTCACTACCTCAGCCAAAAAATCATGTGCCATCTCAAGTGGTCTTTTCATTTTCAAACTCCTGTTTTACAGCCTTGCATCCTTGAACGCTTCCACGACGTCGCATCTCCATCTCAATAGCATTTAGCACTTCCCATTTATTGAGGCTCCACATAGGCCCAATCAGCATATCTCTAGGCGCATCTCCTGTAATTCGATGGATGACGATATGCTTGGGAATGATTTCCAGTTGGTCACAGATGACCTTAACATATTCGTCCTGGCTCATCAACTGCAAACGTCCCTCATGGTAATCTCGTTGCATACGTGTATTAGTCATCAGGTGAAGCAAATGCAGTTTAATTCCTTGAATATCATTATCCGTAACACAGCGACGGACATTTTCAATCATCATCTTATGAGTTTCACCAGGAAGTCCATTGATCAAATGAGAAACAATCTCAATCTTGGGATACTTTCTCAAACGCTTGACCGTTTCCACATACAATTCATAGGAGTGGGCGCGGTTAATCAGGTCAGAGGTTGTTTCATAAGTAGTCTGCAAGCCCAATTCAACCGTCACATGCATGCGCTCCGACAACTCAGCCAAATATTCGATAGTTTCGTCTGGTAAACAGTCTGGCCGTGTCCCTATATTGATTCCTACCACACCTGGCTCATTGATAGCCTGCTCATAACGTTCCCGAATCACTTCCACCTTTTCATGAGTGTTGGTAAAATTTTGAAAATAAACCAAGTACTTCTGAACATCTGGCCACTTGCGGTGCATAAAGTCAATTTCCTTATAAAATTGCTCACGGATGGGGGCATCAGGTGCTACGATAGCATCTCCAGAACCTGAAACCGTACAAAAAGTACAGCCCCCATGAGCCACAGTTCCATCACGATTGGGACAGTCAAACCCCGCATCAATAGGGACTTTAAAAGTCTTTTCTCCAAAGAGTTTTCGATAATAATCATTCAAGGTGTTATAAGATTTCATAACCTTCATTATAACAAAAAACACTCACAATCTCAAAAGCCTGACTTTCCTATAAATTCCTCTGTTTCTCGTTTCCATTAGCCATTTTTTATGATACAATATGGGTATGATTTTAATGAAATTAGCATCTATTTTATTATTGATACTGACCTTGGTAGTCTGCATTATCATAACCAAACTTTTTAGATTAAAAAAACTAGGAAGAAACTTTGCGGATTTGGCTTTTCCAGTTTTAGTATTTGAGTATTACCTGATTACAGCTAAAACCTTTACCCATAATTTTCTCCCTAGACTGGGACTAGCCCTCTCACTCCTAGCCATTATTCTCGTTTTTTTCTTTCTTTTGAAGAAACGCAGCTTTTACTATCCTAAATTCATCAAATTCTTCTGGCGTGCAGGATTCTTATTGACCCTTGTCATGTATATCGAGATGATTGTTGAATTGATGGCTCAGAAATAAAAAAATGAAATCAAAAACACCTCAATCAAACTAAAATACAGTGGTTGAAGTGTTTTTCTTTATATCTTTTTTCAATAATTCTTATTTTCCTTCTTTATCAGGAAATAGATAACCAATCCCTACACAAGCTAGCACACCTGCTCCAATCACCAAGCCATTTGAAATTGGCAACAGGTCCAAAATTACATTCGCAATGATAAAGGCGATAATCAAACACATCAGACTAGCCTTATAGTCCTTTTTCAAAAGATTCTCTAGAGTGAAAAAGATGAACAACCCTACCGGAATCAGTGACCAGAGGTTGACATCTAAACTTGACCAGCCAACAGAACCAAAATATAATACTGTCGTTGCTGCTAGTAAAAATACAATCCCCAATAATTTTTTCATTTTTTATCTCCAATTTCTTTTTTAGGAACTTGACTTATCTGATTGACGCCTCCTGTTCCTTACAAAAATCATTATAACAGAGGTCATTTTCAAGAACAAGTTCTTTTGCCTATCTGGTCGCTATATCGGTCTAAGTGGTTGAATAGTTAAGATAAAATAAAAAGAAACCCAGTAAAATGAGTTTCATCACTTTGCCGATTGCAGGGATTGAACCTGTGACCTAGGCTTTACGAGTGCCTTGCTCTACCAACTGAGCTAAATCGACTATTACACTTACAGTATAGCACTCTGATAATAGATGTCAAGGAATTTTCATCTCTACTTGAAAAATCCTGTCCTGAGACAAGGCTTTGAGTTTCTTCCTATTAGGATCCTGCACTTTCGTAGGAATCCAAGCCCTTATCCCATAGTTTCAAGGAAATACCCAAAAAGACAAGGGAAATCAAAATCAAACCTCCGATGTTAAAGAAGACATCCTTATCCTGCAAGAAATAGCTAGCAGGATAGTAGGCCGTAAAGGCGAAAGGTACAATAAAGCTGATCAACCAACGAAAAGCTGAATTATAAATTGAAATGGGGTACTTGGCAAAATCATTAAACATATAGAAAATGTAAATCATGGCGCCTGACTGCTTGGTCCAAAAAGCGATACTAGCTGTCGCGATTTTCAAGGAAGTATAAATCAAGGTCGCAAAAGGAATACAAACTAGGAAAAGCAGGAATTTTGGAAGCGTCCAAGCAATGCTGGTCACTGTTGTTCCCAGTAGGATACCACCGACCAAGAGCTCGCCCAAGGCATCAATCTGAAAGGTCTCTACCAAAATATGAAAGAGAGGATTGATAGGACGAGTCAGATACTTGTCAAAATCTCCCTTTCTCACCAAGCGTTGTCCCAATGCCCAGAGATTATCAAAAAAGAGATGGTCCAAGCCCTTGGGAATCAATGAAAAACCATAGATAAAGGCGATTTCTTGAAAAGTCCAACCTTCTAGGGATGGGATGTGTTGAAAGATGACATTGAGAAACAAGAGGTTCAAGCCTTGGGTTAGAAAAACTCCCAGCACACCAACCACAAAATCCACCTTGTATTCCATGATTTGTTTGATGTATTGTCTGATAAAAATCAGATGCATGCGTTGATATTTTTTCATACTAACCTCCCTGAATGGTAATGAATGACTGGACTCGTTTCCAAATCAACTGAGACAAGCCCACCATCACTAAGAGCCAGAAGAACTGGAGCAAGATAGCCTGAAGAATCTGACTGACATCGTATTTTCCAACAATAATCATGACTGGAGTGTAGATCAAGGATGAGAAAGGCAGGAAGGAGAGAATATCTGAAACGACCTTTGGAAAGAAAGCCAATGGAATCAGACTCCCAGACATAAAGGCCACTATAGAAGTCTTGAGTAGATTGGAACCCCAAAGATTTTTAAACACAAAGGCTGAAAATCCAAAGCAGATATTAAAGAAAAAGTTAATCAGATATGCCAGCGTTAAGCTAAAAAGATAGAGAACAGTTAAGCCCAGCACTTCTACAATGCCTTGCCCAGAAATGGTTCTCATCAAAACAATGACACTTAAAAATGGAAGGCCAACGCTGATAAAAATCAACCACTTGGATCCGAGTTCCGTAAAGAGGTAAGAAGCCGCAAAATGCACAGGTCGCAACAAGCGCATGATAATGGAACCATCCTTGACCTCCTCCCCAATCATGAAAGAAGAATCTGACTTGGTCAACAGATTGGTCACAAAACTCATGATGATGTAGAGGGTGATATCTGCCATGCTGAATCCCTGAATCAAGGACTCTTGCGAGGAATCAAAGACAGCCTTCCAGAGATAAAAGGCCACAAAAGCTCCCATAACATCACCAATCCGATAGAGAAGAAAATTGACTCGGTAGGTAATCAACTCCTGAATTCCTGCATTGATAAAGGGTTTATAACGTCTCCACAATTTGGCCATCTTAGAGCTCCTTTCGGTAGAAGCGACGGATAATATCCTCAATATCCGTATCCACCATCTTCAAATCGCGGATTTCAAAATCAGACAGGGTTTGCTTGATAATATCAGCTGACTGGTAGCGCGAACTATCAAATTCAATGTTGAGGCTATTTCCTTGTCTATCAACGGTCATATCAGGCAGACCTTCATAGTGAGAGACGAGATGACTTTGCCCTGGCATCAATTCAAAGGATAGAGTCTTCATCTTGCCAAAGGTTTCCTTTAGCTGGTTCACCGTTCCATCAAAAATCTCCTGCCCCTTGTCAATCATAAAAATCCGATCACAAAGTTGCTCAATATCACTCAGGTCATGAGTAGTCAAAAGAATGGTCGTCTCTTCCTCTTGATTGATCTGGGTAATGGCCCGACGAATGTTATCCTTGACCGAAACATCCAAACCAATGGTTGGCTCATCTAAAAAAAGTACCTTGGGATTGTGGAGCAAGGAGGCTGCAATATCCGCCCGCATCCGTTGACCTAGTGAAAGAGTCCGCACAGGGTCCTTGATAAAGTCCTTCAAATCCAAGACTTCATTTAAAAAATCCATGCGCTTATGAAAGAGCGAATCTGGCACATCGTAAATTTCTTTCAAAACCGTGTAGGTCTCTTGCAGAGCCAAATCCCACCATAGCTGGGTCCGTTGTCCAAAAACAACCCCAATATCCTTGACATAATCTTGGCGATTATCCTGCGGAATCTTACCATTAATCCGACAAAAGCCAGATGTCGGTTTCAAAATCCCTGTCAACATCTTGATGGTTGTCGACTTCCCAGCACCATTTGCCCCGATAAAGCCTAAAATCTGACCCTTGGGAACCTCAAAGGTCAAATCCTTAACCGCTTCAAAGGTCTGCTTTTCAGGATGAATAAAGGAGCGCAAAGCCCCCTTCAAACCCGGTTCCTTAACAGTCTTCACAAAATTTTTCTGAAGATGTTCCACTTCAATCATCGCCATATCTATCTCCCTATGGTAAGGAATAGCAATATTTTATTATTGACTACAAATATTCTAAATCCTTACTTTCTACACCTTCTACATTTTATTACTACAAAAGGCTTTATACCAACCTATTATAGTCCAATAAAAAATGAAATGCAAGCGTTTGCCTACAGATTATGAAATTAGAGATTTTTCTCTTAAAATAATACTTTTGAATCAAAAATTCTGGTTTGATAGTCTCCTTAAAACGCCAAAAAACCCACCCTATGGGCAGGCTGGTATTAAAAATGATTTTACCTCAAATATTCAATTTAATCAACACATTCCCCATTTTCATTAACTCTATACCCGTCTATGGTAGTATTAACTGCGAGTTCTCCTGAAGAATATGAATAATACCATGTTTCGCCAACTTGGTACCAACCTGTTACCATTGATCCGTCTTCATTTAAATAATACCATTTCCCTGAATCTTGAATCCAACCTGTCGCCATAGCTCCATTATCTTTCAAGTAATACCAGACATCATTATACTCAAACCAACCTGTTACCAGGGATCCATCTTCACTTAGATAGTACCAATGTTCATTATCTTGAATCCAACCCCTTGCTAAAGAACCGCTATTATTTAGATAGTACCAAGCGCCATCATTTTGTGTCCATCCTGATTCCGATGAATCTTGAATATCATTTATTACTTGAACAGCCTCAATAATATCCTTCAATTCAACTCGTTTTCTATCTTTTATGACAGATTTAACTTTTTCCTCAACAAACTCTTTCGCATAAGTTCGACTGTTTTCTTTTCTCTGGAACATATCCTTCAATAAACCTTCTAATTGTTCATTAAAGACATCTTCTTGAATTTTATTAAACTCTTTTTGAGATAGCGAAATAACCATCACAATATCAATAAACTCTTCTTTTAATTGAGCAAACATTTCCACACGATCATCTTCTATGAATTGATCCGCAATTGCTTTTGCTCCTATTCCTCCTGCAATTCCTCCTATAATCGCACCCGCTAATGCACCTATTGGTCCAGCAATTGCACCACCAACCGCACCTGCACCAGCTCCTGCCATCATACCGCCCCCAGCAACTGCTGCATTTTTTAATAACTGCTGTGAAGAAATTCTTCCAACAAGCGCTTCAAAAATATCTGGACCCATAATAACAGCAAATGAAATCACAGGTGCAGCTCGTCTTGCAACTACTTCAGCTGTAATTTTTTTTCCAAAATAATCATTAATTTGCTTTGTAAATATTTTTGCAAATTGCTGTGACGCAACATAAATACTAGTTCCCATAGCTAGAGTTCGTAATCCTGCTTTACCAGCCATTAGAGCCGCATCTTTGGTTTCTGCACCCGACCATTTAGCCTGAGAAAAGACAATAACAAAGCTTATACCTACACCTGGTAATGAATTAATAGCTCCATCAATTGCATCAAATTTAATAGAGGTCAAATTACCTCCTTTGGCTATCAATTTTGCTTCGTTATAGGTAATATGACCTTTTCTGATGATATTTTTTGCCTCAGCTGGATTATTAACTCCTTCAACTTTACCTTGTCTAATTTTTTCTTCAAATAACTCTACTGCTTTATCATATTGATCTTTAGGAACTTCCAATTGCATTCCTTTATACTTATACATTCCTCCTTCGCTTTTAGACTCGAAAGCTGAGTTTACAGTCCCGCTTGCTCTTGCATAATATTTAGTTTGAATTTTCTGATTTCCAACCATTCGATCCGCGCCATTTTTGGCATTATCTTGACCAGTTTGTCTTACATAGTGGAATGGATATTTAATCTTATCCATCAGATTATTTGCATACTCAGCTGCATGTCCATGACCTGAAGGAGCGCTAACCATTGCATTTATTTGAGCTTTATGCAATCTATCACCAACACTTAATAAAATCCAAGAAACAACTCCTATTTCAGTTCCTCTTCTAAAGGTAGTTGAATTAACATTCTTTTTACCAATTTTTAATAACTGTGTATTTAAATTTTCAACTTGTACATCATTTGTATAACCAGAGGCAATCAATTCATTCAATTCCCTAACAACATAGTTCAAACTATTCGAGACATTCAAACGTTTAATAATTCCATATGGATAGTAAAATGCTAACTGATCATTATCATCTACTTCTACTTTCCATAAATTGGAAAATGGGAAAAATTGTACATTACACCTTTCTTGATCCTTGATTTGCATTTTTTCGAAAATTCCATACTGGGTCAAGAGTAAACCATATTCTTTGAAATCTTCTTCCTTTAAACTTCTAACCGGAGAATAGCCAAAATATTCAAACTCAGTATTAGAGAATTCATTATAAAATTCTTTTTCTGACTCAATAAACCACTTAGCCCGACCATAAGGTACTGACTCACCATAATAATCAAATCCATTCTGTGCAATAGACCTAAACACTCTTCTAACACTAGCCTCATTGTGAGTATGGACCTCTTTAATTTTTCTTTTCCATAAAAAATACTGAAAAAAACTCACGATATTATCTTTCATCTCTAACATTAACCCCAATAATTCTAATATACTAAAACTAGCTATCTAGTAACTTTATCAAGTTTTAAAACTACATAGTAGCAAACATTAAAAACCGAAACTTTTTAAAAAACTTGATATTTACCTATAAGCTAAATTAATTATATCAAAGGCATAATACAAAGTCTATAACATATATTTTATTTTTCCCCAAACAAAAAACCCACCCAATGGGCAGGTTCCATCTGTATTGTTCAGCTAGATTAAGCTTTACCTTCTGAACCGAATACGTCGATACGTTCTTCAACTGATGCTTGGATAGCTTTTACACCGTCAGCCAAGAATTTACGTGGGTCGAAGAGTTTTTTCTTGTCGTATTCTGCTTCGTTTGCTTCGTAGTCACGAGCAAATTTACGAGTTGCGTTAGCGAATGCGATTTGGCATTCTGTGTTAACGTTAACCTTCGCAACACCAAGTTTGATAGCTGCTTGGATTTGCTCATCAGGAATACCTGATCCACCGTGCAATACGATTGGGAATCCTGGAAGAGCTTCTGTCAATTTTTGCAAGTGGTCAAGGTCAAGACCTTCCCAGTTAGCTGGGTAAGGACCGTGGATGTTACCGATACCAGCTGCCAAGAAGTCAATACCAGTTGCAACCATTGCTTTAGCGTCTTCGATTGGAGCCAATTCACCTTTACCGATGATTCCGTCTTCTTCACCACCGATAGTACCAACTTCAGCTTCTACTGAGATACCTTTAGCGTGTGCTTTTTCAACAACGTCTTTAGCCAATTTAAGGTTTTCTTCAACTGGAAGGTGTGAACCGTCAAACATGATTGAAGTGTAACCAACTTCGATACACTCAAGTGCATCTTCGTAGTGACCGTGGTCAAGGTGGATAGCTACTGGTACAGTGATACCCATTGATTCAACAAGGTTAGCGATCAAGTTGCGAGCAACTTTGTAACCACCCATGTATTTAGCAGCACCCATTGAAGTTTGGATCAAGACTGGAGCTTTTTTAGCTTCTGCTGCGCGCAAGATAGCTTGAGTCCACTCAAGGTTGTTTGTGTTAAATCCACCAACTGCATAACCGTTGTCACGAGCTGCTTGGACAAATTTTTCTGCTGAAACGATTGCCATTTTATCAGGCCTCCTGTATATTTTTATGGGTCATCCCATTTACATTGTTCATTTTATCACTTTTTGACAAAAAAATCTAGTTTTTCCCGTAGTTTCGATTGAATTTCTTCTATCTTCATCCATGTAAACCCTTTCTCTGCCTAGTCTTGGGCGACTTTTGGAAAAGCTATGAAGAAGGTTAGACGATTCTCCTCCATCTCGAAATGATAGGGTAATTTTTCATGTTCTAATAAACTTTTGACAACAAAGAGCCCCATCCCCGAACCCTTGGCCTTGCGACTAGCATTATCAGAAAAAGACTGAGCCAGTTTTTCTTGTTCTTCAGGACTACAGCTATTCTCGATAAAGAGTTCCCCTTCTCTTTCGCCAATTTGAACCAAGCCACCTGGAATGGAGTGCTTGATGGCATTGCTGATAAGGTTAGAGAGAATCAACTTCATAACTGATGGATTTAGATAAGCCTGCTGGTGGTTCAAACTATTGTCAATCTGGACTTCTCTTTCCTTGGCTAGTAAAGCATAATCCTTAACCAGACTTTGTGTCATCTGGAAGATGTCAATTGTTTCCCTATCATCTCGCAATTCCTGCACAGAAGAGAGAGAAAGTATCTGGAGAACGTGGTGATTGAGCTCATCCACAATCCCCAAGGCAACTCCCAGATAGTGGTCTCTATCCTTATAGCGACCGACATTTTCTTTCATGTTTTCAATCAGGATTTTCAAACTGGCCAGTGGTGTTTTCAGTTCATGAGAAGCCCCTCGTAGGAATTCGACCTTCATCTTTTCCAGCTGGAGAATGGCTTCATTCTTGTCATGCAAGTCCGCAATAACAGTCAAAAGGTGCTGGTAGAGGCTATTGATTTGTTCCTTAAGATCACCAATCTCATCCTTAGAATCCACGCGCAATCGCACTTGGGTATCTAGTTCCATCATCTGACGGGTCACGCGCTTGATTTCCAAAATCGGAGCAACAATGGTCCGAGCATAGATGTAGGCCACCAAGAGGGAAATCAGAAAGGAGGCCAGCAAGGTATAGGGCAGAAACTGAAGACTGATCTGCTCTGCTTCCTTTTGCAAATCCATGGAAGCTAGAAACTGGAGAGTCATAGTACCGCCGTCTTGCGTTTTCACCTCACGCTCCTCAATAAAGAGGGAAGTAGTCTGGCGGTCCGTATCCAGAGGAAGACTCTCTTTAACTTCTAACTTGTCCTCGGTCATCTCTCCCTTGACTGCTCCCTTGATATCACTGGTCTGGGAATACAAGTCTAAGACTTGCTCTATACTCCGCCTATCCTTACCTTCTAGGGACTGGGCAATGGCTGTCGCTTTCTGGCCAATAGTTTCCTGACGATGACTCAGATAAGTCGAAGGAAAAAGAAAATAAATAGCTAAATGAAGGCAAATAACTAGAACACCAAAAATCGAGAAGGTATAGATAAATATCTTTGTAAATAAACCTGTTCGTTTCATTTTCGCTCCAATTTATAACCAACATTGCGCACAGTGAGGATGCAGTCCAGGTCTAGCTTTTTCCGCAATTCCTTGATATAGACATCAATCACCCGATCAAAAGGAATCTCATCTGTCGCTTTCCAGACAGCATCGATAATCTGAGATCGAGTCAAGGCCCGTCCTTCATTTTTTACCAAATAATCCAGAATTTCCAACTCTTTGGCATTAATGGCCACTTCTTGACCTGCGAGGCTTGCACTGTAGCTCTCAAAGTCCACCTTGGCATCCTTATAGGAGAAGATTCGTCCCATATCATAATAGCGCTTGAAAATCGCATCTACCCTTACTTTTAAGAGGGACAGAGAAAAAGGTTTTTCCAGATAGCCATCTGCGAGCGAAGCAAAGGCACTCATCTTGTATTCCTCATCCTGAAAGGCAGTCAACATCAAGACAGGAACCTGACTAGTTTTACGAATCTCAGCTAGGACTTCTAGACCATTGAGCTTAGGCATCTGAATATCCAGTAAAACCAAGGCTACTTCATAGCTGGAAAATTTTTCCAAAGCTTCTTGACCATCTGCTGCTTCAATCGTTTCATAACCACAATCCGTCAAATAGTCACTGATCCCCTCACGAATCATCTCTTCATCTTCTACAATTAAAATTTTCATACTTTAACTGCTCTCTATTTTTTATTTTTCGTAGAATAAATACCTACTCTATTTTTATTATAGCCTCTTACTGACCTTTTGTCTCTAAGAAACCGACCACTAGATAAAACAAAGAGAGCCTATCGCTCTCTCTGCTAACATTTCACTCTCTATGGACTGAAAATTATTTAGTTGATTTTGAAAATGTTACAACGTAATTATAATCTTTCCCATTAGCTTGATATACATAGTCCTCTTTGAAAGTATAGCCACGTTTGCTCAACTCTTCTTTCTTAGCTTCAACTTGGTTCTTAACTGCTACTTTCACCTCTTCATTTGATAAACCTTCCGCAATTTCAAGAGAAGTTCCATTGATATCTCCTAGGAAACCTGCAATATCTTTCATTTGATCAAAGTTATAAAAAACATTTACTTTAACCTTTTGAGGAGTTGGTTGTTCTAGACTTCTACGATTTCTGCTAGCACGTGGTTGAACTGATGGAGCCATTCTGAAACCAGAAGTTCCTGTAGCCTCCTTAGTGAATGTAACTACATAGTTATAATTTTTCACAGTAGTATCTTGTTCAAAAATAATGTCATTTTTCACATGATACCCTCTAGTAGCTAGGTCTTTTATCTTGGCTTGAATTTTTTCTTTTACTAACTCTTTTGCCTGTTCTTCATTAGTTCCAGCAGGAATCGTAACAGTATTATTTTCTCCTGGGTCAGATAGGAAACCATGAATATCTGGCATTCCAGCGAAGTTATAGCTAATATTTACAGTTCCATCTGGTTCTGATGTCGAACGTGCCACTCTTCTTGCCCGCACTTGAACTGATGGAGCATTTCTAAAACTTGAGGTTCCCGTTGTAGTTTCTGTTGAAGCTGGTTGTGTTGAACTTCCTTCTGGAGATACTGTTGAAGTTGATTTTTCTTCAGTAACAGGCTGTGTTGGACTTGTTGCTGTAGCTTCACCAGCTCCATGACCTATTGCTGTACTTCCATCATTAATAGTAGTACCTTCATTACGTCCATTTGTTAAATTATCTTTGTTATAATTTGGTGCTGGTAATTCTTCACCTGGAACATTAATCTCATCAATCTTAGTTTGATATTCATCCGTAGCATCTACTGCTGCATCGTGATTTTTAGCATTATTTATCGCTTCTAATCCTGCTTCTTTTAATTCTTTTAATTTAGCTTCTAATTTAGCTTTTTCTGCTTCATCTTTAACTTTTTCAATTTCACTAAGTTTTGAAGTTGCAATTTCTTCGATAATATTTTTTCCATCTTTTTTAGCTTCCTCAAGTTTTTCATCTTTAGGTGCTACTTCCTCAGACGGACTATCTTCTTTTGGTGTTGCAACTGGCTCTTCTGCTTTTGGTGCTGGTGCCGATGGCTCTTCCACTTTCGGTGATGGTGCCGATGGCTCTTCCACTTTCGGTGATGGTGTCGTTGGTTCCTCGGCTTTTGGTGCTGGTGTTGCAGGTTCTTCCACTTTCGGTGTTGGAGCCACTGGTTCTTCTGCTATCGGTGCTGGTGTCGTTAGCTCTTCTGCTTTTGGTGCTGGTGCCGATGGCTCGTCCACTTTCGGTGATGGTGTCGTTGGTTCCTCGGCTTTTGGTGCTGGTGTTGCAGGTTCTTCCACTTTCGGTGTTGGAGCCACTGGTTCTTCTGCTTTCGGTGATGGTGTCGATGGCTCTTCTGCTTTTGGTGCTGGTGTTGCAGGTTCTTCCACTTTCGGTGATGGTGCCGATGGCTCGTCCACTTTCGGTGATGGAGCTGCTGGCTCTTCTGCTTTCGGTGATGGTGTCGTTAGCTCTTCTGCTTTTGGTGCTGGTGCCGATGGCTCGTCCACTTTCGGTGATGGTGTTGCAGGTTCTTCTACTTTCAGTGTTGGAGCCACTGGTTCTTCTGCTCTCGGTGCTGACGCTACTGGATTCTCCACTTTCGGTGCTGGAGCTACTGGCTCTTCTGCTTTCGGTGCTGAGGCTGTTGGTTCCTCTGCTTTTGGCGCTGATACTGATGGCGCTAGAACTTCCGAACTTGGATTTGAAGCTACAGGCTGATTTGTAGTCCCTATATTTGAAGATACCTTATCTGTTACTGGATTGGATTCAGTAGATGGAGCATTTGAAACTTCTTCCCTTGTTTCTACTTTTGGCGCAACTGTGACTGGGGTTTCTGATTTAGCTGCTGACACTGCTGGTGTTTCCACAACTACTGGTGTCGTTTGTTTAACAGTAGTCGTTTGTTCTCCAGTTACAGTATCTGTCTTTGTTTCAACTTCATAACTTTGACAGCTATCAGAATTATCAATCGACACTCGCTGTCTTCTTACTTCTGTATTTCCATCTTTTAGAAAAGCCTCTTCGCTAAAATACAATTTACTATTAGCAAAAATCAAATCTCTATTTGCAATACGATTTATCTCAACCAAACTATCAACAGATAGCCCCGTTGCTCCACTAATAGCACTCAGCGTATCTCCCCACTTAATAGTGTAGTGTGATAAATTGTCTATATTTTGAATATCAGCTTTTACTTCTGCAACTGTTCTGGCTACCCAAACACCATCTTGTTCGTTAGCTGAAACAGTTGGAGCTAAAAAGCCTAGCCCCAATAAAATCACACCTGTTGCAACAATTGCACCAGTTCTTAATTTTCTAAAGCCACGTAGGGATAATGTCCCTCTAACAGTTGTTTGTCTCATTGTTTTCCTCACTATTTTATATTTTTTAAAAAGGCAAATTCAGCCATAGCAGGCTCGTCTACCTTTGCAGTCTGGATAGATATCTACAGGTTTTCTATTTAAAAGCAAATTATGAATAAATTTTTATGCATATTTGAATATAGAAATTGCAAATTATCCTTCCACTGAATTCCACGATTTTAGTATATCACATCCACAAGCAAAAGTACAAATAAAGCGAACAAAAGCAATGATTTTCACCACTGCTTTCGGTTCTATTTTGAATTGTTAAATAATCATTCTCTATCCACCATTCTTGAATAGAAAAACAAGATGCAGTCTCTATTTTAGACTAATTTTTTCAAACTTATTCACTATCCAGCAAGAGCTCTTTTGGTTGTTTTCTGAGGAGATTGCTTGAAGCAAGCGCCATAACGAGAACCACTAGAACCAAGGCTAGGACAAAGACGATAATAAAGTCTGATGTCTGAATGGAAATGTCTAGGCTCGACAAAGTCTTGCTAAAGCCATCTACTTCTGCACCACCACCAAGGTTAGAGGCCTGTGCAGCCTTGCTGGCTTGCTTTGCAACACCAGAAGTGACATTGGCAAGAACAGTATTTCCGATGGCACGGGCTGTGTAGCTGGCTAGGAAGTACGCAGAAACAAGAGCAGGAATGGCAATCAAGATAGATTCAGTGATGAATTGCCCCAAGATACTTGCCTGCTTGAGACCAATAGAGAGAAGAATTCCCACTTCCTTGCGACGGGCATTGATCCAAAGACTAAGCAAGAGGGCAAGGAGAAGAACTGAGAAGCTCAAGCTACCCCAGAAGAGGAGGTTGGCCATCTTGTACATGCCAGAGATGGATTGCTCTAGAGCTGGGTAGTTAGAGGAGCTCTTAACGAGTGTGTAGCTCTTCCAGTTGATACCACTGATGCCATTCAACTCTTTCATGACATCATCCAAGTTTTTATCCGCTGTTACAAAGAAGGTTGCGTCCCCATAAATAGCTGTGTCTTCTGTGTATCCATAAAGTTTAGCAGCCGTATGAATGTCTGTGATAGCTGTGTTTTCATAGAGTTCTTGTGAGTAGGTTACTGCCGACTTATTGTGACCATCAAAGAGTCCCTTAATTGTCACTTCGACTGTTTCTTTGGCACCTTTTTCATTATCGGCATCGTAGATATTAGAGTCCAGTTTGACCTTATCCCCTACTTTCCAGCCGTGTTTGGCTGCCAAGTCCTTGTGCATGAGAATCTTGTCTTTGTCGTCGTTGGTTAGGTGCTCACCTTCAACTAGTTTATAAGAGCCAGAGACAAACTTGTCTTCTTTAGAGGAATCATTAACACCTGTAATCATCAAGCTACTTCCAAAATGTTTGGCACGGTCAGGTGTTAGATTTTTCTTAGTTTCTGGCGTTTCGATCAGGTCATATCCAGTCAAATCTCCGATAACGTTGATGCGTTTAACATAAGACTCGATAGCCTTGTTTTCGGTGATTTTTTTGATATCCTCACCCTTAATATTTCCAGCACCACGAGGCGTTCCTTGATTGACGCGACGATTGATTTGCATAGAGAAGCTATTGGTGATATTTTTAAAGGTCTCCTGAGAAGCCTTGGCAGTAGCTCCCTTGATTGACAAGCCAACCAAACTCAAGCTCGCCATGAGGAGAATAATCAGGAAGATGACAATCGATTTGAAAAACTTCCTTGTAACATAGGCAAATGCGTTGTGTAACATAGGTTCCCTTTCTAGATTTTATTCTATTTTATAGTTCTAATACTCAATGAAAATCAAAAAGCAAACTAGGAAACTAGCCGCAGGCTGTACTTGAGTACGGCAAGGCGACGCTGACGTGGTTTGAATTTGATTTTCGAAGAGTATAACAGAAAAAGCTCATATTATTTCGTAGTATTGCGAGTTTCAGTCAGTTTCTTATCCTTCAATTCAAGTGTAATATCTGACGCTTGTGCCACTTCTTTGCTGTGGGTAACGACGATCACACATTTACCTGTTTTCTGGGCAAGTGATTTGAGCAGTTCGACAATATCTCCAGCAGTTTTAGGGTCCAGATTTCCTGTTGGCTCATCTGCTAGAATTACTGGAGCTTCTGATACCAAACTGCGAGCAATAGCTACACGTTGCTGTTGACCACCTGATAACTGAAGAACATTCCGCTTGATCTGACTTTCATCCAAACCAAGTTCAAGAAGTGTATCCTTGCTTGCATTTTTGTTGACCAAGCGGATATTTTCCAGTGGAGAAAGATAATCTATCAAGTTATAATTTTGAAAGACCAGGGAAATATGGTGCATGCGATGGTAAGAATAGCCCTTCTTACGAATATCCTCTCCTTGAAAAAGGATAGAACCTTCAACAGGACTATCTAGACCAGCCAGGAGGGACAAGAGAGTGGATTTCCCTGCTCCTGACTCACCAATGATACTGTAAAATTTCCCAGGTTCAAAATGATAATTGATCTGATATAAAACTGCCTCAGCAGTGTTCTTATAACGGTAGGTAACATCTTGCAATTGTAATAAAGTCATGATCTCTCCTTCTTAACTAATAGATGATAAAATTTCTTTCGGCGATTTTCTAAATAAAAATAGGAAACAAAGGGCTACAGACAAGCAACTAAGCAGAACTAGAAAAACATAGGATGCTGCAAAAGATAGGCTGCTGGTTGATAAACTACTTGCTTTTGCTAGCGTGTCTTGTAGGGCTGCCTGATCTCCACTTGCTAGTAGAGTTTGGAGTAGGTAAGATGTGATGGCGTTTCCTGCAACAAATGCTGGAAGCAAAGCTCCAAGAGATACTAAAACTACCTCTAAACAGAACTGTAGGAAGATAGAGCTCTTACCTTTTCCAAGTGCAAGTAAAATCCCCACTTCGTAGACCCTTTCCCTCAACCAGAGAGACAAGACTAAAATCAAGGCGCCTGCTCCTGCTATCAACATCCCATAAAGGAAGATGGTCAGGAATGTTTGGAAAGTTGCAACTGAGTCTTTGATTTGTTCAAAGGCCTTGTTTTCCTTCTCAACTTGGTAGCCTTGATTTTCTAAGGCCAAGTTTTCCACCTGCTCCATGAGTCCGTCCATTTCCTTAGGATTTTCTAGATAGAAGCGAGCTGCACTGACTTGAGCTTCACTATTCCCCAAAAGGGTCTGGCTACTTTCATAGTCTGTAAAGACTTGATTTTCACTGAAGTCAGAAGACAAGCCTGTGAATTTCTCTTGTTTTTTACCAGAAAAGATACCGACAATCTCAAACTCTACTGTTTGCCCTTTACCAGCTTCTGACTGACCAGCATCTAAGCTAATCTTGTCATGAAGGGAAAGACCATTCTTCTTAGCCAACTCTTCGTGGATAAGGATTTTCTTGGAATCCCCTTTTTGAAGGTGTCGCCCTTCTTTTAGGTTGAAAGCCGAACTGGTAAAGGCGACATCCTTGGATGAATCCTCAAGAGCCGTTAAGTCAACCAAGTTCTTGTCTTCAGCAGACAAATCATCACGCTCTACACTCTGCTCACCACTCACCGCTTCCTTATCTTTCAGCTTTGCAATCGTCTCGAGTTCGGGATAGACATTTTCCAGTCCCTTAATCTTGCTCACGGATGCTAGGTCTGACAACTTGAAGGTCTGACCATTTTCTATCTTCTTAATAGAAAAAGAAGTATTGAGTGATTTATAAAGATTGCTTTCTACTGTTTTGTTGGATTTCATCAATGTCAAACAGGCTGAAATTCCTGCTAAAAGGACAAATAAAATCAGAAATAAAATAAAACTTCTCAGTCGTTTTCTGCTGACATAAGCCCAAGCTCTTTGGATTGGATTCATTTGTCACCTCCATATTTGTAAGACTATTATAAAATCCAAATATGAAATGTTTATGAAATGCAAAAAAAGAGCAAAAATTTTTTGCTCTACTTGAATTAGATAAAAAACAAAAGAGCTAGCCTAAGCTAACTCTTATCCTATGCGGAGAGAGGGACTTGAACCCTCACGACCTAAAGCGGTCACAGGATCCTTAGTCCTGCGCGTCTGCCAATTCCGCCATCCCCGCGTCGATTACTTTACTAGTATATCAACTTTTGGGATGCTTGTCAACACTTTTTTCAGATTTTTTCATTTTTACTAAGCAAGTTAGTCTGAAAGCTCATTTAGCTTTTCATCTACTAACTTAGCTCCAAGTGTGTTTTTGAAATGACCTAGGGCAAATTGATGATTTTCAGGCCAGATGGAAGCAACGGCTGGTTTAACAATTTCAATGTCATATCCTAGATTATAGGCATCTATAGCTGTATGTAGGACACAGATGTCTGTCAAAACACCTGTTAAAATAACTGTAGACACGCGACGCTCTCTCAAACGGATATCCAAGTCAGTCCCTGAAAAAGCTGAGTAATGACGTTTATCCATCCAAAAGACACGACTGTCTGAACCATGCTCTTGATAAAAGGTTCCCAAATCTCCGTATAAATTACGCCCACTAGTCCCAATCAAATTATGAGGAGGAAATAGTTTACTTTCTGGATGGAAACAATCGTTTTCCTCATGAGCATCGATAGTAAAGAAGATGTAATCTCCTCTTTCAAAAGCTAATCTAGTTACCTTGCTGATGGCATCGGAAATCGCCTGAGCTGGAGCACCTGCTGTCAGCTTCCCACTATCAGCAACAAAATCTTCTGTATAATCAATCGAAATCAAAGCCTTAGCCATTAGTAATCTCTTTTCTTCACTTCTTCAAAAATATCTGAAATCAAGACCTTAAGATAGGTTCCCTTCATTCCAAGTGAGCGACTTTCAATAATCCCAGCAGACTCAAGTTTACGAAGGGCATTAACGATCACAGAACGGGTAATACCGATACGGTCTGCAATCACTGACGCAGTCAACTGACCTTCGTTTCCGTTTAATTCCCCTAAAATTGCTGAAACAGCACGGAGTTCTGAGTAAGAAAGGGTATTGACCGCCATGGTAACAGCAGTACGACGGCGGATATTTTTCTCATCTTCTTCACGTTGGAAGTTGAGGAGCTGAATCCCAACAACGGTACTGGCAATCTCAACAAGGATTAGGTCCTCATCTTCGAATTTCTTATCATTGCGCCAAATAATCAAAGAGCCCAAGCGAATTCCTGATACATGAATCGGTGCAATAGTCGTCAAACCATCTGGAAAATCAGAACGACTTTCCACAGGGAAAATACTCAAATCATGATCAACTGTCAGATTGGCCTCTGTATCATAAATCATGTTCGCCCCTTGAATATAGTCATCAGGGAAAATCTTAGTTTGGAAAAATTGCTCTACGCGATCTGTATTGGTCTTATAGCGCATAAAATAACCAAGGAGACGCCCCTTGCTGTTAACAATACAAGCATTACAGTCAATAATATCTGCCAACTGACGGGTAATCGCATTGTAGGGAAGTTCTTCCTGCAACTGCTCCTCCGAGCGCTTCAGGATAGAAGTAATTTTTCTAGTCTTTTCTAATAAATGTGCCATTTTTCACCTCGAATTTAATCGCTATCATTATAACATAAACAGCTTGAATTTTCAATTATTATCTGAAAATTGCTTATTTAATTGCAATTTGAAAAAACAAGAATATTTTTAATTAAATTGCTTCTTTTCTATTGACAATCCTCCTATTTTTGTGTATTATAATATTACAAGAAGATAATATAACTATTTTATCTATCTTTCTTTTTCCATTCGGTCTCCTTATATAAAAAAGCGATTCATTTTGAACCGCTTTTTCTTATTTATCGCCCTTGTTACGAATAACAAAGCCTGTTTTCTTTTCGCTTGAAGTAGTGCGTGGTTTTTTATTATCCTTACGGTAACGTTTTTCCTTATCAAAACGATTATCTCCACGACTGCCTTTCTTGAAATCATCACGACGACCACCACGACGGTTGTCTCCTCGGCGATTATCACGACGGTCATCTCCACGACGACCTCCCTTAGCTTTACCACCGAAGCCATTACCTGATGGTTTAAATGGCAGTGGTTTTTCACGTGCAATCTCCACTTCAGGAAGACTATCTGGATCTTGAACTGTCAGACTCAAGATATACATGGCCAATTCTTCTGGAGTAAATTCAGCAGCCAACTTACGAGCATCCTTACCAAATTTCTCAAAGTTGCCACGGATTGTCTCATCTGCAAAATCACGTTCGATTTTCTTGAGAGCTACTTGTTTTTTAGCTTGGAAGGCTTCTTCTGCGCTTGCAGGCTTAAGACCTTTCATACGTTTCTTGGTCAAGTTTTCAATAATTTGAAGGTAGCCCATTTCGTTTGGAGCAACAAAGGTAATCGATTGACCTGACTTACCAGCACGACCTGTACGACCGATACGGTGAACATAACTTTCAGGATCTTGTGGAATATCGTAGTTGTAGACATGAGTCACACCTGAGATATCCAAACCACGCGCTGCCACGTCTGTCGCAACCAAAACATCAAGATTGCCATTTTTAAAGTCACGAAGGACACGAAGACGTTTGTTTTGGTCTAGGTCTCCATGAATTCCTTCTGCACGGAAGCCACGGATTTTAAGTCCACGAGTCAATTCATCCACACGACGTTTTGTACGACCAAATACGATAGCAAGTTCTGGTTGCTCCACATCCATGAGACGAGTCATGGTATCAAATTTTTCTTGTTCTTTAACTCGGATATAGTACTGGTCAACTAATTCTGTTGTCAATTCCTTAGCAGCAATCTTCACATGCTCAGGTTCTTTCATAAACTGAACACCGATACGTTTGATAGCATCTGGCATAGTTGCTGAGAAGAGCAAGGTTTGTCGATTTTCAGGGACACGGGAGATAATGGCTTCGATGTCTTCAAGAAAGCCCATGTTGAGCATTTCATCCGCTTCGTCAAGGATAAGCGTTTCAATATCTTGTAATTTCAAGGCCTTACGTTTAATCAAGTCCAAAAGGCGACCAGGTGTTCCCACCACGATATGGGCACCAGATTTAAGAGCCTTAATTTGTTTTTCAATGCTTGATCCGCCATATACCGAACGGACTTTGACTCCCTTGCTACGACCAAAGCGGAAGAGTTCCTCTTGACTTTGGACAGCTAGTTCACGAGTTGGAGCAATAACTAGAGCTTGGATAGTCGCTTCTTCTGTACGAATTTTTTCAAGGGTTGGTAAACCAAAGGCTGCAGTTTTTCCTGTACCAGTCTGGGCTTGACCGATAACATCCTTGCCTTCAAGAGCCAAAGGAATGGTTTGTTCTTGGATCGGACTGGCTTCTACAAAACCAGCTTTTTCAATCTCTGCTAACAAATCAGCAGACAAGTTTAATTCATTAAATTTCACGTTATTCTTCTTTCTAAAGGTGGTGCGAAGCCACCCTATAGGGCTTAGTTTATACTTTTCTTTTTATGACGTATTTTCATATACTGGATACAAAATCGTGTTGCTTCTTTTCCACAAAAGAAAAGTACTGTTTTCTTTGCAACTTATCTAGTATAACACAAGACCAGAGCAAAAGATAGTTAAATCCGTCGATAAAATCATGTAAACGATTTTTCTAAGAAAACAAGGGCAAAATTTCCACTTTTTCATAAACTTTTTTAAAGCGTAGCAGAATTGTGCAAAAGTTTTTTTCTTGTGCTAGAATGAAATGCGAATAGGAGGAAGATAAATGTTAACTTATGATTTAATCGTTATCGGATTTGGTAAAGCTGGTAAAACACTAGCTGGTAAATTCGCTTCAGCTGGCAAAAAAGTTGCCCTTGTTGAACGTAGCAAAGCTATGTACGGTGGAACTTGTATCAACATTGGTTGTATCCCAACTAAAACTTTGCTAGTTGCTGCTGAGAAAGACTTGTCTTTTGAAGAAGTGATTGCTACCAAAAACACTATCACTGGTCGCCTCAACGGTAAAAACTATGCTACTGTTGCTGGTACAGGCGTGGACATCTTTGATGCGGAAGCTCACTTCCTTTCAAATAAAGTCATCGAAATCCAAGCTGGTGATGAAAAGAAAGAACTGACTGCTGAAACAATCGTCATCAACACTGGTGCTGTTTCAAACGTCTTGCCAATCCCTGGACTTGCTACAAGCAAAAACGTCTTTGACTCAACAGGTATCCAAAACTTGGACAAATTACCTGAAAAACTTGGTGTCCTTGGTGGAGGAAATATCGGTCTTGAATTTGCTGGCCTTTACAACAAACTTGGAAGCAAGGTTACAGTCCTAGATGCCTTGGATACTTTCCTACCTCGTGCAGAACCTTCCATCGCAGCTCTTGCTAAACAATACATGGAAGAAGACGGCATTGAATTGCTTCAAAATATCCGTACTACTGAAATCAAAAATGACGGTGACCAAGTCCTTGTCGTAACTGAAAACGAAACTTACCGTTTCGATGCCCTTCTCTATGCAACTGGACGTAAACCAAATGTAGAACCACTTCAACTTGAAAATACAGACATTGAACTAACTGAACGTGGCGCTATTAAAATAGACAAACATTGTCAAACAAACGTTCCTGGTGTCTTTGCGGTTGGAGATGTCAACGGTGGCCTTCAATTCACCTATATTTCACTTGATGACTTCCGTGTTGTCTACAACTACCTTGCTGGAGATGGCAGCTACACACTTGAAGACCGTCTCAATGTACCAAACACTATGTTCATCACACCTGCACTTTCACAAGTTGGTTTGACTGAAAGCCAAGCAGCTGATTTGAAACTTCCATATGCTGTTAAGGAAATCCCTGTTGCAGCAATGCCACGTGGTCACGTAAATGGAGACCTTCGCGGAGCTTTCAAAGCTGTTGTGAATACTGAAACAAAAGAAATTCTTGGGGCAAGCATCTTCTCAGAAGGTTCTCAAGAAATCATCAACATCATCACTGTTGCTATGGACAACAAGATTCCTTACACTTACTTCACAAAACAAATCTTTACTCACCCAACCTTGGCTGAGAACTTGAATGACTTGTTTGCGATTTAAGCTAAAATCTTATCTTAACTAACAGCCCTCTGTGGGCTGTTTTTACTTCTGCGAAATCTCAAATCTGTCTTTTCCCTCTTTTATGATATAATAGAAACATGAAATTAAAAACTACTTTGGGCCTTCTTGCTGGGCGTTCTTCCCACTTCATTTTAAGTCGTCTTGGTCGTGGAAGCACGCTCCCAGGAAAACTTGCCCTTCAATTTGATAAAGATATTTTACAAAACCTAGCTAAAAACTACGAGATTGTCGTGGTCACTGGAACCAACGGAAAAACCCTGACAACTGCCCTGACTGTCGGCATTTTAAAAGAGGTTTATGGTCAAGTTCTGACCAATCCAAGCGGTGCCAACATGATTACAGGGATTGCGACGACCTTCTTGACTGCCAAGTCTTCTAGAACTGGAAAAAACATTGCCGTCCTCGAAATCGATGAGGCCAGTCTATCTCGTATCTGTGACTATATCCAGCCAAGCCTTTTTGTCATCACGAATATCTTCCGTGACCAGATGGACCGCTATGGTGAAATTTACACAACTTACAAGATGATTTTGGATGCCATTCGTAAGGTGCCTACTGCCACTGTTCTTCTTAATGGAGACAGTCCGCTTTTCTACAAGCCAGCTATTCCAAATCCTGTTCAGTATTTTGGTTTTGACTTGGAAAAAGGCCCAGCCCAGTTGGCTCACTACAATACAGAAGGGATTCTCTGTCCTGACTGCCAAGGCATCCTCAAATACGAGCACAATACCTATGCAAACTTGGGTGCCTATATCTGTGAAGGTTGTGGATGTAAACGTCCTGATTTAGACTATCGCTTGACAGACTTGGTTGAGTTGACCAACAATCGCTCTCGCTTTGTCATTGACGGACAAGAATATGGTATTCAAATCGGTGGTCTCTACAATATCTACAACGCCTTAGCTGCGGTTGCCATCGCCCGTTTCCTCGGCGCCGATTCCCAACTCATCAAGCAAGGATTTGACAAGAGCCGTGCTGTCTTTGGTCGTCAGGAAACCTTCCATATCGGTGATAAAGAATGTACCCTTGTCTTGATTAAAAATCCAGTCGGTGCAACTCAAGCTATCGAAATGATCAAACTAGCACCTTACCCATTTAGCTTATCTGTTCTCCTTAATGCCAACTATGCAGACGGTATCGATACTAGTTGGATTTGGGATGCTGACTTTGAACAAATCACTGACATGGACATTCCTGAAATCAACGCTGGCGGTGTTCGTCATTCTGAAATCGCACGCCGCCTTCGAGTGACAGGCTATCCAGCTGAAAAAATCACTGAGACAAGTAATCTGGAACAAGTTCTCAAGACTATTGAGAATCAAAACTGCAAGCATGCCTACATCCTGGCTACCTATACTGCTATGCTTGAATTCCGCGAACTGCTGGCTAGTCGTCAGATTGTTAGAAAGGAGATGAACTAATGGTTTATACTTCACTTTCCTCAAAAGCTGGTAATTACCCCTATCAGCTCAACATTGCCCACCTCTACGGAAATCTCATGAACACCTACGGTGATAACGGAAATATCCTCATGCTCAAGTATGTGGCTGAAAAACTGGGAGCCCATGTGACCGTTGACATCGTTTCTCTCCATGATGACTTTGATGAAAACCACTATGATATCGCCTTTTTCGGTGGTGGTCAAGACTTTGAACAGAGTATCATTGCAGACGACCTCCCTGCTAAAAAAGAGAGCATTGACAACTATATTCAAAATGACGGTGTAGTTCTCGCTATCTGCGGTGGTTTCCAACTATTGGGGCAATATTATGTTGAAGCTTCAGGTAAACGTATTGAAGGGCTAGGGGTCATGGGCCACTACACCCTCAACCAAACCAATAACCGTTTCATCGGGGACATCAAGATTCACAATGAAGATTTCGATGAAACCTACTATGGTTTTGAAAACCACCAGGGTCGCACCTTCCTTTCTGATGACCAAAAACCGCTGGGACAGGTTGTCTATGGAAATGGAAACAATGAAGAAAAAGTCGGTGAAGGGGTTCATTATAAGAATGTCTTCGGTTCCTACTTCCACGGGCCTATCCTCTCTCGTAATGCCAATCTAGCTTATCGCCTAGTCACTACTGCCCTCAAGAAGAAATATGGTCAGGATATCCAACTTCCTACCTACGAGGATATTCTCAGCCAAGAAATCGCTGAAGAATATAGCGACGTCAAAAGCAAGGCTGACTTTTCTTAAACCAAGGAAAACCATATCAAAGAACTCCGACAAGATAGCGGAGTTCTTTTTGCCTATTCTTTTACCCTTCTCCCTTGCATTTTCTCTCTTTTTTTGCCAAAATAGAGGGGTAGAAAGAAGGTAGCATATGTCTAAATTACAACAAATCGTAACATATCTTGAATCAGAAAAACTAGACGTCGCTGTCGTATCTGACCCCGTCACAATCAATTACCTCACTGGTTTTTACAGTGATCCCCATGAACGCCAAATGTTCCTTTTTGTTCTAGAAGATCAGGAACCTCTCCTCTTTGTCCCAGCCCTTGAAGTGGAACGTGCAAGCAGCACCGTTTCCTTCCCAGTTGTAGGCTATGTGGATTCTGAAAACCCATGGCAAAAAATGAAACATGCTCTTCCACAGCACGACTTCAAACGCGTTGCTGTTGAGTTTGACAATCTCATTTTGACCAAATACCATGGCTTGAAAACAGTCTTTGAAACTGCTGAGTTTGAAAACCTCACTCCTCGTATCCAACGCATGCGCCTCATCAAATCAGCTGACGAAGTGCAAAAAATGATGGTTGCAGGTCTCTATGCGGACAAGGCTGTTAAGGTTGGTTTTGATAATATTTCTCTTGATAAGACAGAGACAGATATTATTGCTCAAATCGACTTTGCCATGAAACGTGAAGGTTATGAAATGAGTTTTGATACCATGGTCTTGACTGGCGATAATGCTGCAAATCCACACGGCATTCCAGCAGCGAATAAGGTTGAAAATGATGCTCTTCTCCTCTTTGACCTTGGTGTTCTCGTCAACGGCTATGCTTCAGATATGACTCGTACGGTCGCTGTCGGTAAACCAGACCAATTCAAGAAAGACATTTACAATTTGACTCTTGAAGCCCAACAAGCTGCTCTTGACTTTATCAAGCCAGGTGTGACTGCCCATGAAGTAGACCGCGCTGCCCGTGAAGTCATCGAAAAAGCTGGTTACGGTGAATACTTCAACCACCGTCTTGGTCACGGTATCGGTATGGATGTCCACGAATTCCCATCTATCATGGAAGGAAACGACTTGGTTATCGAAGAAGGCATGTGCTTCTCTGTTGAACCAGGTATCTATATCCCTGGTAAAGTCGGTGTCCGTATCGAAGACTGCGGTGTTGTTACCAAGGATGGCTTTGACCTCTTTACAAGCACCAGCAAAGACTTGCTTTATTTTGATTAAATTTATACAAAAAAGTTAGCTCGAACAGCTAACTTTTTACTTAATCTTTTTAATACTTTGACTAAGAATAAATCCTACAATCATCCCTACAATATTTTGCATAAAATTTGGTAGGATTTCTGGTAGGGCTGCTGCCCAGCCATTCATCAAAGTTGAACCCAAAGCGTAGCCCCCTACCATGGCAATCGTTGCTAAGATAAGTCCTAGCCACTGAGCTTTTCCTTTAAATCCTGCGAAAAATCCCTGCAATCCATGGTTGACCAAGCTAAAGAACATCCACTGAGGATAACCTGATAAGAGGTCAATCAAGAAACCTGCTAATCCTCCGACTACAGCCCCTTCACGACTACCAAAATAGAAAGCTGCAAAGAAGACACCCACATCTAAAAGGGTTAAAATTCCTGTCGGTGTTGGAATTTTTAAGAAATAACCTAGAACCACAGAAAGGGCGGTTAAGAGGGATACAAGGGCGATTTTAGTTGTTTTGGTTTGCTTCATATTGTCTTACTCCATATTGATCTGCTTGTGCAATGGCACGGTAAACGAAAGCCTTCGAGCTTTCTACTGCTGGTAAAAGTTCATCACCTTTGACCAAGTGACTAGCAATGCTTGAGGCAAAAGTACAACCTGCACCAGCATTTTGGGCTTGGATGACGGGATTTTCTAGGACTGTAAAATTTTGGCCATCATAAAAGACATCTACAGCCTTGTCCTGACTAAGGCGATTGCCTCCCTTGATAATGACTGCTGGCGCTCCTAAGTCATGCAATTTCTGCGCTGCAGCCTTCATGTCTTCAAGGGTTTTGATTTCTTGACCAGCCAATAATTCTGCTTCTGGGAGGTTAGGCGTAATCACACTGACATGAGGGAAAAAGCGAATCAACTCTTGGCAGAGTTCACTGACAGCCACGTCATGCGTTTCCTTGCAGACCAAGACAGGATCCAATACCACAGGCACTCCTGGGCGTTGTTTGATAAAGTCCAATGCTTTCTCAGCCACACTGACAGTTGGTAAAAGACCAATCTTAATCCCTGCAAATTCCACATCACGCAAACTATCTAATTCATGTTGAAAAATGGCATCGTCAGTTGGAAATACTTCAAACCCCTTCTCTGTCAAGGCTGTCAAACAAGTCACTGCTACAAAGCCATGCAAACCATTTAAAGTATAGGTAGCCAAATCAGCTAACAAACCCCCACCACTAAAAATATCATTTCCTGAAAGTGCTAAAATACGATTATTCTTCATAACGAATCTCCTTTAAATACAAGCCATTTGGTGCTGCCGTTGGACCAGCTAGTTGCCTGTCCTTTTTCTCCAAGATGAGGTCAATCTGCTCTACTGGCATGCGATTATTTCCGATTTTGAGCAGCGTCCCCACCATATTGCGAATCTGTTTATACAAGAAACCATTTCCTGAGAAGGTAAAGGTCAAAAATTGTCCTGTCTCATCAACACTGAGACTAGCTTCTGTGATGGTGCGAACCTTGTCTTCTACACTGGTTCCAGAGGCTGTAAAGCCTGTGAAATCATGGGTTCCTTCTAATTTCTTGACAGCCTCCTGCATACGCTCCACATCGAGCGGATAAGGAAAGTGAGTGGCATAGTGACGGCGCATGGGATTTTTAGGACGGCCTCTATCCACGATAAACTCATAGGTCTTGCTGTGCTTAGCATAACGACAATGAAAATCATCCGCCACAAGTTCAATCGAAATCACATCAATATCTTCAGGGGACTGAGTGTCTAGAGCAAAACGTAGTTTTTCCTCATCCATTTGATAGGGCAGGTCAAAATGGATCACCTGTCCCAAAGCATGAACCCCGCTATCAGTCCTACCTGCACCATGAACAGTAATGGCTTGCCCTTTATTTAACCTGGTCAAGGTTTTTTCAATTTCCTCCTGAACGCTACGCGCATGAGGTTGGCGCTGAAAACCAGCAAAGGCGTAACCGTCATAGGAGATAGTTGCTTTGTATCTTGTCATAACTTCTATTTTATCAAGAAATTAATCCAATAACAAGCTAGAAAATTCATAACTATCTGGGTACAAAACTCAAAAAAGAAAAACTTAGGAATCAATCCTAAGCTCTCTTTTGAAGTAGGTACATGACAAAGATAGAGGTTACAATCAACCATGATCCTAAAATGGTGAAGACCAACATTCCATTGTGAGTTAGTAACCCAATCGTACCTAGAACGAATGGGGTCGTAAAGGCTCCGAAACTACAGCCTAATACAGCAAATGAAGTTGCTTGATTGAGGAGTTTAGCTGGAATTCTTTCAGAGACAAGTTGAAAAACCGTCGTCAAGGCTACACTGTAGGCAAAACCAGCCAGAACGCTTCCTGCCACCACCACCCACAAGGACGGAGACAGGGCAATCACAATTTGACCTAAGCCGAAGGTAATACCAGACCAGAGGAGCAGTTTCTCTTTAAAGATAGAAATCAAGAAAGAAAAACTAACACCAGCCACAATTCCAATCAACTGCATGACACTAAGAACAAAACTAGATAACTGGGCATCTCCAAGTCCTCTTTCCACCATCAAACTTGGAATACGAATAGTAATAGCCGTATTGGTACAAACTACCACTGCTGCTTCTATAGCTAGGATAAAAATCAAGCCTTTCATTTCCCGAGTTAAGCGACTTGCTTCCTTCTCTTTTTTCTTGACTTCTTTCTTTGATTTTCCATAAGGGACAAAGAGTAGATAAAGGGTCAAAACCAAAAATCCAGCACTATAAGCTAGGAAGGTAGCTGTCCAACCAAAGGCCAACAACTGGCCGACTGCCAAGGTAATGAGAGAAGCTCCAACAACCTCTGCAGAACCGCGTAGCCCTAACATCTGAATTCGCGTTTTTCCTTGATAACGCTCACTGATAATAGAAATGGCCTTGGCATTGATCATCCCAACTCCCAATCCAAAAAGAATCCGTGTTCCAAAGATAAAGGGATAGGCCTGATACCAGAAGGGAGCCGTCCCGCTCAGTGATAAAATCAGCAAGCCCAAACTAATCTGTAAGCGCTCAGGGAATATTTTTTCTAAGAAACCATTTAGTAGCAACATGATCATGATCCCAAAGGAAGGCAAGCTCGCCAAGAGCTCAATTTGTTCCTTAGGATAGCCTTGATAATAGTCAAACATGGCTGGTAGGGCACTTGAAATCGAAAAGGAGGTAATCAAAACGAGGGAGAGAGCCAAAATACTGGCCCGTTCTAAAAATTGTTTCATGAAATCTCTTTCTATCTTTCTTTTAATCTTCTATTTTTTTGATAGTTATCAAAAAAGTAAGAAAAGAAGAAGTCTCATTGGTTTGTAGACTCCTTCTTAAACTCGAAAATGAATCCCTTGTGTCTTAGGATGACTTTCTCTTGATTTGCTTAATAAAGTAGAAGATAAATCCTGCCACCATATAGGCAACAAAGATAATCAGACACCACTTGAACACGACATCCCAACCCTTGTTTACATTCAAAAAGAAGTAAGGGAAAGGACTGACCTTAGAATTGGGAATGTCTAGTTTCAGTACCAAGCCATTAAAAAGAGCAAAAATCATATACAGCAAGGGTAAAATCGTCCACACAATTGGATCCCAAATCTTGTATTGACCCTGTTTGTCAAACAAGAGGGTATCTGCTAAAAACCATAAGGGAACGATATAGTGGCAAAGGAAATTTTCTAGAGTATAGAAATTAGTCGCAATAGGCGCTAAGAGGAAATGGTAAATCACACAGGTAATCATGATACTCATGGTGACCCCACCTTTTAGGCGCAAGAGACTTGGCCTTTGCCAGTTTTCACCTAAACGGCTCATAACCTTTAGGAGATAGAGCGTAAAAATCGCTACTAACAGATTTGACAGAACCGTATAATAGAGAAGCATCCCAAATCCACCATGCTTGGCGATTTCAAGATAAACTCCCGTAAAAGCCGCTAGAAACAAGAAGATACGGCTATAAAATACAAGTTTATAGTGCTTTGACATGATTAAATTTTCTTCACAAACTCTGATTTAAGTTTCATGGCACCGAAGCCATCAATTTTACAGTCGATATTATGGTCGCCTTCTACGATGCGGATATTTTTCACGCGCGTCCCTTGTTTCAAATCTTTTGGCGCACCTTTTACTTTCAAGTCCTTGATGAGGGTTACTGTATCACCATCAGCCAATTTATTTCCGTTGGCATCGATAGCAACAAGGCCTTCTTCTACTTCTGCAACTTCAGCAGGATTCCACTCATGAGCACACTCTGGGCAAACCAGTAGGGCACCGTCTTCGTAGACATACTCCGAGTTACATTGTGGGCAATTTGGTAGGTTGTTCATGGTTTCTCCTTATCATCATTCACTATTCTTTGAAAATCAAAATTTCTCGAACAGCAACTATTATACCTTAAAATCAGCATTTTGACAAATTTAGAAAAAACCGATATCCATCTATCGGCTTTTCTACATTTACATTCTTTTTTCAGCTTCTGCTTTAATTTTTTCAACTACTTCTTGAATGTTCAAGCCAGTTGTGTCAAGGTAGACTGCATCCTCTGCTTGTTTGAGAGGCGAAGTCTCACGATGACTATCCTTGTAGTCACGCGCTGCAATTTCCTCTTTTAGTGTTTCAAGGTCTGTTTCAATTCCCTTGGCGATATTTTCCTTATAACGACGCTCTGCTCTCTCATCAACAGAAGCTACTAGGAAAATTTTCAATTCTGCTTGTGGCAATACAACAGTCCCAATATCACGCCCATCCATAACGATACCACCTTGCTGGGCAATTTCTTGTTGGAGAGAAACCAGTTTCTCACGCACTTGAGGAATTGCTGCAATAGCAGAAACATGATTGGTCACTTCATTTTCACGGATAGGATGGGTAATATCCACATCTCCTACAAAGACAAGCTGCTCCCCAGTTTCTGAACGTCCAAAACTAATTGGATGCTGGTCCAACAAGGCTAGAAGTGCTTCAACTTCTTCTACTCCTAACTGGTTTTGGAGAGCCATATAGGTCGCTGCGCGATACATGGCACCTGTATCGAGGTAAGTATAACCAAAATCCTTGGCAATAATCTTTGCGACTGTACTCTTACCACTGGAAGCAGGACCATCAATAGCAATTTGAATTGTTTTCATATCAACTCCTATTTGATTTTAACAACATCACCTGGATTAGCAAACCAAGATCCTGTAGCCATGTGCCCAGGATTCAAGGCCTCTAACTGAGCAATCGAAATCCCCGCGCGAGCTGCAATAGCTGCTTCTCCTTCTCCAGCCAAGACTTTTGTCGTCCCTTCTGGATCTGTTGAATGTTCAGAGCTACTAGATGACTCTTCCTTTCCCTCTGAACTAGAAGATGCCTGCTCTGAACTACTAGAAGATGAAACCTGTACTACATTTGCATCAGAATCATGAAAATCTTTCAAGGCTGCCGTGCGATTGCTCCCACCCGATGAAAGATAGATCAGAACAATGATCATCACGACTACAATCACAAAGAAAATACTTGCTAAGATAGTTAAGATACGGTTAGCAACGACTCCTCCGCCTTGTTCTCTCTTACGACGTTGTATTCTTGTTTCTTCTTGATTCTCATAAATATCTTCTTGCCACGGTTCTTTTGCCATACCTTACTCCTTGTTTTTTTTTACTTTTCTTATTACAATATAAATATGAAAATCACACTTATACCTGAACGTTGCATTGCCTGTGGGCTTTGCCAAACTTATTCTGATTTATTTGATTATCACGATAATGGAATCGTGCGTTTTTACGATGACCCTGACCAACTAGAAAAAGAAATTTCTCCTAGCCAAGACGTCGTAGAAGCTGTTAGAAACTGTCCGACACGTGCCTTGATTAAAGATAAACTCTAATCTTTCATAGTAAATTGACAAGAACGTTTCACTCTTTCTAGTTTAGCACATTTCCATGTAAAATTATAGTCTTTTCACTTTATTTTTTTCTGTAAAATCAGGAAGGTCACTTTTTTCTTTGATAAGATAAAGTGGTCTTTTTTTAGTCTCTAGATAAATCTTACTAATATACTTACCGAGAATCCCAATGGTCAAGAGTTGAATGCCTCCGAGAAAGAGAATAACAGCCATCAGAGAGGTCCAGCCAGATGTTGGATTGCCCAGAATGAGGGTCCGAACCACAACAAAAAAGGTCATTAGTAGAGAAATAAAACAAGATAGGAGACCAGCTACGAAGGCTATAATCAAGGGAAAATCTGAAAAATTAACAATCCCTTCAATGGAGTAGAAAAAGAGTTGCCTAAAACTCCAACTGGTCTTGCCAGCCTGCCTTTCGACATTTGGATAGTCCAGATAATGGGTTTTAAAACCAACCCAGGCAAAGAGCCCCTTTGAAAAACGATTGGACTCGGTCAAAGCTAAAATGGCATCGACTACAGACCTTCTCATCATGCGAAAATCACGGACACCTGACGGCAGGGCTACTGGACTGATTTTTTTCATGAGACGGTAAAAGATGTCAGCACAGAAACTGCGAAAGAAGGGTTCTCCCTCCCGACTAGTTCTCCGTGTTCCAACGCAGTCCAAATCTGCATTCTGATCTAGTAAGGCTTTCATATCAAGCAACATACTAGGAGGATCTTGGAGGTCTGCATCCATTACCACCACCAGATCTCCTGTCGCATATTGCAAACCTGCATACAGAGCCGCTTCTTTCCCAAAATTTCGAGAGAAAGAAAGATAATGCACTGCCGGATTTTGCTCCCGATAGGCCTTTAAGAGTTCCAAGGTCCCATCACTTGATCCATCATCGACAAAGACATACTCTATTTCTGCTCCCAAGTCAGGAATCAAATCTTCCAAAGCCTGATAAAAAAGAGGAAGTACTTCCTCTTCGTTTAAACAAGGGACAATGATTGAAATCACCATCTTAGTCTTCAAATCCATTTGGATGCTTGCTTTGCCAACGCCATGCGTCTTCACACATTTGGGTGATGTCTAGTTCTGCTTCCCAGCCTAGTTCTGCTTTAGCTTTTGCAGGGTCTGAGTAGCAGGCTGCGATATCCCCTGGGCGACGGTCTGCAATGCGATAAGGAATCGGACGTCCCACTGCTTTTTCCATGTTTTGGATAATTTCAAGAACAGAATAGCCTTTACCTGTTCCAAGGTTATAAACGTTTAGACCTGAACCCTTTTGGATTTTTTTCAGAGCTGCAACGTGACCTTTAGCCAAATCGACAACGTGGATATAGTCACGAACACCAGTTCCGTCTTCCGTATCGTAATCATCTCCAAACACTTGCACTTGCTCTAATTTTCCAACGGCTACTTGAGTCACATATGGCAAGAGGTTGTTCGGAATACCGTTTGGATTTTCTCCTAGGTCTCCACTTTCATGAGCTCCGATTGGGTTGAAATAACGAAGCAAGACCACATTCCATTCTGAGTCTGCCTTGTAGATATCGGTCAAAATTTCCTCTAGCATAAGCTTAGTGCGACCGTATGGATTGGTCACTGAAAGTGGGAAATCTTCCAAGATGGGTACTGTGTGCGGATCTCCGTAAACTGTCGCAGAAGAACTGAAAATAATGTTTTTACAGTTGGCTTCTTCCATAGCTTTTAGAAGACTGACAGTTCCAGCGATATTGTTGTCATAGTAGGCAAGAGGGATACGGGTAGACTCACCGACAGCCTTCAAACCAGCAAAGTGAATGACACCCGTTGGTTCTTCTTGCTTGAAAATATCTCTGAGAGTAGCTGTATCACGGATATCTGCCTCATAGAAAGGTACTTCAACTCCTGTGATTCTTTCAACAACTTCTAAACTTTTACGGTTACTATTAACAAGGTTATCCACCACAACAACCTGATGACCTGCTTGGATTAACTCAATAACTGTGTGGGTTCCGATAAAACCTGCTCCACCCGTTACCAAAATCTTTTCTTGCATCTTCTTTCCTCGATTCTCGAATTTTTTCTTATTTTACCATTTTTGATAGGGAATGTCATTTACCATCCTAGAGGGGAGGCTAAAATTTCAGTAAAATCTTATTCGCTTTTTAGTCGCTTGACATAGTTCTCAATTGGGTAGTTTACTGGGTCCAAGGTCAATTCCCTGCCTTGGATCAGTTGAGCTAGATGGTAACCAATGATAGGACCAGTTGTGAGGCCCGATGAACCTAGTCCACTAGTCGCATAGACACCTGCTAAGTCGGGTACTTGCCCAAAGAACGGTGAGAAATCACTTGTATAGGCACGAATTCCCACACGTTCACTTCTAGAAGTCGCTTCCGATAAAGCAGGATAGTGAGGTAAGGCCACCTCCTCCATTTGTTGTAGCAAAGTTTCATCCACCGTCAAATCAAATCCCATGTCATTTTCATGGGTAGCGCCTAAGGACAATTTCCCACCTGCAAAAGGAATCAAATCCCATTCCCCCTCTGGCATAACAACAGGGTAAGCTTCCATGTCTTGGGCAAGCTGATAATCTCGGAGTTGTCCTTTTTGAGGACGAACATCTACATCATAACCTAAAGGCTCTAACAGGTGTCCCAGCCAAGCTCCCGTCGCCAAAATAACCTGATCAAACACCTCTTCGCCAATCTGGTAACCTGATGCTAAAGGTGTCAGAGTCACTTTTTCTTTGACCAGCTTGACCCGACTGGCTTCTAGCAAACGAGTAACTAAGAGTTGGCCATCTACTCTCGCTCCACCAGAAGCATAGAGCAGGCGGTCAAATCCCTGCAAGCCAGGGAATAATTTATTAGCTGAGGCTTGATCAAGAATGGCTAACTGCCCTATCAAGGGAGACTCTTCTCTGCGCTGGAGAGCTAGTTGATAGAGTTCTTCCAACTTAGATTCATCCCTTTTCAGGAGAAAGACTCCCGAGCGCTGGTAAAAGTCAATCTCCTGACCAGACTTTTCTAAATCAGCCAACAAATCCACATAAAAGTCAGCCCCTAAGCGCGCCATCTTGTACCAAGCTTTATTGCGGCGTTTTGAAAACCAAGGACTGATAATTCCCGCTGCTGCCTTGGTGGCCTGACCTTGTCCATGGTCAAAAACGGTCACCTCTAGGTCACTTTCTTTCGAGAGGTAGTAAGCTGCTGTTGCTCCCACAATTCCTGCTCCGATAATAGCAACTTTTTTCATTATTTTCACTTTCTAACTAGATATGGTGGAAAGGATTGGTTGATGCCTGACTAGGTAAGATATCAATAGACCAGCACTTCTCTGCCTTCCATTGAGTAAGGAGTGCTGCGATTTTTTCCACAAACAGCACTTCTATATAGTGACCTGGATCCAGTGCTAACAAGCCATCAGACAGCATATCCTGGGCAGTGTGGTAATAGATATCGCCAGTAATATAGACATCTGCCCCCTTAGCTAAAGCATCCTTATAGAAAGACTGCCCGCTACCACCACAGATGGCCACTCTTGAAATAGGCTTCTGCAAATCACTCTCTTGATAATGCACCATTCGAAGACTATCTAGGCCAAAGACTTGCTTGACATGCTGGGCCAATTCCCCAAAGGTCTGAGTCGGAATATTCCCAATACGTCCAATCCCACGTTCAGGGCCTGTTTCCTGAAGATAAGTCGTTTCCTCAATGCCCAGCATCTGACAGAACCAGTCATTGAGACCATTTTCAACGATGTCAATATTGGTATGGCTGACATAAACTGCGATGTCATGCTTGATGAGGGCGATGTAAATCTGATTTTGTGGACGGCTAGCTACCAAGTCCTTGATAGGACGGAAAATCGGCGCGTGCTTGACGATAATCAAATCCACACCCTTTTCAATGGCTTCAGCCACCGTTTCTTCACGAATATCCAGAGCAACCATGACCCTTTGGATATCCTTGTCCAAAGTGCCAATTTGCAGGCCACGACTGTCTCCCTCCATGGAAAATTCCTGAGGGCAAAAGGCTTCATAAGCTCTGATTACTTCACTTGCTAGCATGGAGAACCTCCTTGATGGCTTGAATCTTATCTACTAGAACTTGACGTTCCTCCAGATTTTTTTCTGGGACTTGTCCGAGGGCGAACTCTAGCTTATCTGCTTCTTTTTGCCATTTTTGGACAAAGACTGGGCTGATTTCTTTGGACAAGAAGGGACCAAAGCGGACATCACTGGCTGATAACTTCATTTGTCCCGCTTCCACAACTAGAATTTCATAAAACTTGCCAGCTTCTTCTAGGATGCTTTCTGCTACAATCTGGAATCCGTGTTCCTGCAACCAGATACGCAAGTCGTCTTCACGATTATTGGGTTGGAGAATCAAACGCTCTACATGCGCTAGCTTGTCCAAGCCTTCTTCTAAAATCCTAGCAATCAAACGCCCCCCCATACCTGCAATGGTAATAACCGATACTTGGTCTGCCTCTTCAAAAGCTGCCAGGCCATTGGCTAAACGAACTTGGATTTTCTCCTTTAGACCGTGCGCCTCAACATTTTTAACAGCTGACTGGTAGGGACCTTCCACCACCTCACCTGCAATGGCGCTTTTGATTTGGCCTCTCTCGACTAACTCGATTGGCAGATAAGCATGGTCACTCCCCACATCTAGTAAAATGGCTCCCTGTGACACAAAGGAAGCCACTAATTCTAATCTCTTTGAAATCATCTTCTCTCACTTTCCAAAACTCTATTACCTCTTATTATACCACATTTCAGCTGGCAATCTTGCACCTAAAAAAACCGCAATCCACAGATTGCAGTCTTTCTTTATTTTCTGGCTTGATAGCGACTGGTTATAATGAAAATCACGGTAAAGACCAACATCATGACACCATAAACAGGTAATGTTTGTCCTGTTAAGGTCGAAATTTCAAGCAGTTTTTGAATTCTTGGGAAGAGAGCTGTAGCTAGGAAACCTCCTACTGACCAGACAATCAAGAGGACACGCCAAAGGGTAAATGGCAGGCAGGCTCTAAATACGGATAAGAAACCGATAGACCCAAGTAGGTAATAGAGGAGGGTTGAGATTTCTATCTCAGACCAGCCTTGACTACTTCCAAATAGTTTCACAAAAAGAACGCTGAACACAACCATGAGAGCGCTTGGTAGGGCACGAAGCATAGATTTTCTGAGGAAGTTTGGCTCAACAGGTTTGATATTTCGCTCAAAAGTCAGAACGAATGGTGGAAAACCTTCCACAAACTGGTCAATCATGGTAATCTGGATTGGAATGAAGGGGAAAATCAAGATCCACTCAGACCGACCTAGTAAAGCACTGGCGATACAAATCACCGCGAGCAAGAAGGAATAGATGGTCTTAATCAAGAAAATCGGTGCAATATGGGCGATATTATTGACCACCCGACGACCTTCAAAGAGAATCTCAGGAACATCATTGAAGTCTGAGTTCAAGAGAACTAGATTGGCAATCTGACGAGTCGCTGGATCTCCCTCAGCCATTACAATCGAACAATCCGCCTCACGAAGAGCCAGGATATCATTGACTCCGTCCCCTGTCATAGCTGTTGTATGCCCTGCTTTTTTCAGCGTTTGGATGATGAGTTTCTTTTGATGAGGGGAAACACGTCCGAAAATAGCTGTTTCCTCAGCCATATCAACCAATTCCTCATCCGTGATTTTTGAGCAATCCACATAGCTGTGGTAGTCCGCAAAACCAGCCTTCTGGGCAATGCTGGACACCGTAACTGGATTGTCACCAGAGATAATCTTGAGGCCCACTTCCTGAGAACGGAGATAGTCCAGCGTCTCAGCTGCTCCTTCTCGAATGGGGTCCAAAATTTCCAGCAAAGCCAGGGCCTGAATATCAGATGGTTTTTGTGGTTTGTGATGGTCTAGTTTTTCCTGACTAACTGCCAAGACCAAGACACGTGACCCTCTCTCTAAGGCCTCTCTGGCTTCTGGGACTTCAGAGGCCAGCAACATTTCAGGAGCTCCTAAGAAAACTGTCCCTAAACCTTCCAATTCCATGGCTCCCCACTTGCGGTCGCTTGAGAAAGGAAGATTGGAAAGCATAGGGTAGGCTACCTGACCTTGGAAACGCTGGCGAATAGCTTGAGCTGTTGGATTCTTATCCTCACTATGGGCTATGTAGCTGGTCAAAATGCTGGCAATAGCCTTGTCATCGTAGGCTTGAGTTAGCGGAAGAACCGCCTCCACCTGCATCTTTCCTTGGGTAATGGTGCCCGTTTTGTCCAGACAGAGCATATCCACGCGCGCCAAGGTCTCAACAGAGTACATCTCCTGCACCAAGACCTTTTTCAAGCCCAACTTAATCACCGCTGTCAAGAGCGAAGTGATGGTCAAAAGGGCAATTCCCTTAGGCAACATCCCCAAAAGGGCTGTCGACGAATTTACAACGGATGACTTGAGAGGCAATCCTTTTAACATCAAGGCTTCTAGCAAGAGAGCCAGACCAAAAGGAATGATAATCTTCCCAGTAAAACCAGCTAACTTATCCAGCGATTTCATGATACGGGAGTTGATCGGTTTCACGGTCTTGGCTTCCAGCATGAGTTTGGCTGCATAATTGTCTGCACCGACATGATGGACTTGAGCCAAAACTGACCCACTGGCTAGGAAGCTTCCTGACAAAAGCAAGGCGTCAACTTCCTTTTGCACCAAATCACTTTCCCCTGTCAACATGGCTTCATTGACTTCCGCAAAACCTTCTAAAACCAAGGCATCACTAGGAATCTGTTCTCCAGCAGACAGACGAATGACATCTCCTAAAACCAATTCTTCAGGATTGAGAGCCACTTCTTGGCCATCACGGATGGTTTTGACCTTTTCCTTGGTCATGAGATTGAGCTTATCGACCATGTGTTTAGCCCGCAGCTCGGTCACAATACCAGAAAAAGCGTTAAAACAGATAACGGCAAAGAAGACCAGATTGCTCCAAGCCTGCACAAAGGCTAGAGCCAAAGCAATGACAAAGTTCAAAGCGTTAAAAAGGGTAAAGACATTTCGTTTGATGATTTGCCAAGTGCTGGTACTGGCAGAAGCAGTAAAATCATTAACCAAGCCCTTAGCCTGTCTTTCCTTGACTTCTCTTTGGGTTAATCCCACAATCTTATTTTTATCCATGAATCCTATCATATCATTTTTTCTAAAAGAATTCTAATCTCATCCCAAATATGCACCTAGTCACGGAAAAAAGTTTGCCAGCCCTCCTTTGATAAGGTATAATATTAACAAGAAAACAATCGAAGGAGATCGCATGTTTTATACTTATTTACGCGGATTAGTTGTCTTGCTCCTATGGTCCATCAATGGCAATGCCCACTATCATAATACTGATAAAATTCCTAATCAAGATGAAAATTATATCCTAGTGGCGCCTCATCGCACCTGGTGGGATCCTGTTTATATGGCCTTTGCGACCAAGCCAAAACAATTCATCTTTATGGCCAAAAAAGAGCTCTTTACCAACCGTATCTTTGGCTGGTGGATTCGTATGTGTGGTGCTTTTCCTATCGACCGTGAAAATCCTAGCGCCTCAGCCATCAAATACCCTATCAATGTTCTTAAAAAAAGTGACCGCTCTCTCATCATGTTTCCAAGTGGAAGCCGTCACTCAAACGATGTTAAGGGTGGCGTAGCCCTGATTGCCAAAATGGCCAAGGTCCGTATCATGCCGGTTACCTACACAGGTCCCATGAACTTAAAGGGCTTGGTTAGCCGCGAGCGTGTCGATATGAACTTTGGAAATCCAATTGATATCTCAGATATCAAGAAAATGAATGATGAAGGCATTGAAACAGTCGCCAATCGTATCCAAACAGAATTCCAACGTCTGGACCAAGAAACCAAACAATGGCACAACGATAAAAAACCAAACCCACTCTGGTGGTTTGTCCGCATCCCTGCCCTTACCCTTGCCATTATCCTTGCTATCTTAACCATCATCTTTAGCTTTATCGCAAGCTTCGTCTGGAATCCAGATAAGAAGAGAGAGGCTCTTGGTTAAAAAATACAACAATCCCTTGGCAAAAGCCAAGGGATAATTCTTTTATTTGATTTTCCATTTTTGGGCCAACCAGCTAGAAAAGGCTAAAAATCGCTCAGCTACTTGTTCATGGTGTCCATAAGGATCAAAGACAAACTGACCGTTCAGATAGCGTTTCTGAAGACTGGTATGAATCTGCTCAGCATAGAATGGTGCTTGAGTCAAACGATTAGTGTGATAGGCTCCTTCTGTTTGACCATTCTGTAAATACAGCAAACAATCTAGATTTTTCACTGTCTCTGCCTTGCAGTAAGTCACAAAATCAGGATACCAAAAGGAACCGCAGATAGAGAAGACACAGGAGACCTTGTCTAAATGGAAAAGACTGTATACTGCCGCCAAACCACCTAGTGAATAACCTCCGTAGGCAAGACGTGCTTCATCCAGTCGATAAAGCGACTGCAGCTTGTCTAAAAGACCTCCAAATAAATGATCGTGATAGGCGTTGGCCTGACCTCCAAAATCTGGAGCTCCATCTCTCAGAGCCGATGTCGCCCAGGGAGTGTAGTCGGCTAAGCGATTTTTAGAGGTCAGTCCCACTAAAATCATAGATTCGGAAAGGGACGATAGGAAGTCCAAGTTTCCATCATTAAATAAAATAGCCGGATAGATTTGATTGGGGTCGTAGTTAGAAGGAAGGCTGATTTTGACTTGAATTCCTTCCCAATCAAACTCATTATTTATTGATAAAATCATTGATTTTCCCAAGGGAATCAATCACTGCTGGACCATAGTCCATCAATTCATCGTAAGAGATGGTCATGATTTTTTGATTCTTAATAGCAGGAACGCCTTCCAAAACAGCATTTGCCTTCATCAACTCTACTGCTTTTTCATCCAATTTTTTATTGCGGTCACTGGTTACATAGATAATCAATTCAGGATCCATTGACACGAGGTTTTCCAAGGTCAAGCCTGATGTCCCCGTAGCAACGTTTGTATAACCAAGTTGGTTCAGCAAACTTTCTTGCAAAGCAGACTTGTAGGCACCGAAGGTTTCATCATTATAAGCAACCATAATCAAAGCCTTTTTCTTTTCACCTTGACTTGCTGGATTTGCTTTCTTAACAGCGTCAATTTTAGTTTGTAATTGAGCTGCGTATTCATTAGCCTTGTCCTGAACATTAAAAATCATTCCAAGATTTTTGACATCTTCTACGATATTCCCCAAATCTTGCTGAATCGTTGAGAGAGAAGCTTTTTGAGTATAGACTGGGATTTTGTTTTCATTCCAAGTGCTAACTGTCCCCAAGGATTTTTCAGAAAACATCATGTTTCGACCCATCACAGCTTCTGGCTCATAAGAAAGGACTGTCTCTTGTGAGACTGTTTTTTTATCCCCAATTTGAGGAATAGTCGCAATCGCGTCCTTGTATTTGTCCGTCACAGCATTGTCTGGATTGAGCATGCCAACAATTTTATCCTTCAACCCCAACTCCAATAAGATTTCAGTGGTTGAAAGATTGTTGGTGATAACTTTTTCAGGTGCCTTGTCAAAAACTTGTTCGACTTCATTTCCCTTAGCATCATAAGTTTTGATAGTTAGCGGATAAGTCGTCTCTGCGTTAGCCTTTTGACTTGTTGCTGCGCTAGATTGTGTGGTAGCTTTTTCTGTAGTAGTGTTACCACAAGCTGCCAAAGTTAAGGTAACTACTGTTACCAGTAAAATGCTTAGTGTTTTTTTCATCTTATTTTCCTTTTCATTTTTATAAATAGTGAATCATGGCTTGCTGATCCTCGGTCCAAGTCACCTGACTTTGAACTCCGTATACAGTTTGCAATGAATCAGGGGTGACGGTCTCCTTTGGAGTCCCTTGGTAAAGGATTTCTCCCTCTTTCATTAGATAGAGATAATCCGAATAGCGACAAGCAAGTTGAATATCATGCAGGACAGCTAGAACATTGACCTTGAGCTCCTTCACAATGGCCAACAAGTCTAACTGATACTTGATATCCAGGTGATTGGTTGGTTCGTCTAGGAGTAAGAGAGTCGGTTCTTGCGCTAAGGCACGGGCTAGTAAGACTCGCTGTTTCTCTCCCCCTGACAGAGACGAATATAGACGAGTTTTCTTCTCAAGCATATCCACCTTAACGAGGGCATTTTGAACGAGAGCATAATCCCTTTCCTTTTCCTTCTGTAAAAAAGAGAGGTGGGGAGTTCTTCCCAACAAGACGATTTCCTCAACTGTACAATCAAACTGCAGCTGGTTAAACTGGGTGACAACTGCCATTTGCTTGGCTGTTTCTTTGATTGTCCATTGTTCAAGAGGTTTCCCATCTAGACTTATCAAGCCTTTGTCCGCCTTTTCCTGACGATAAAGGAGTTTAAGCAGGCTGGTTTTTCCACTTCCATTTGGTCCTAGTATCGTGTGAAATTGATTCCCTTCAACCTTAAGAGAGACTCCTTTGAGGATTTTTTTCTCTCCTAGTCCAAAATGGATATCTTGACAAATCAAGTCCATATCAGACCCTCACCTCCCTTCGCCTACCTCCAACAATATAGATAAAGAAGGGAGCACCTACTAAGGCTGTGAAAATACCAATAGGAAGCTCTGCGTTTGGAATGATGATACGAGAGAGTACGTCTGCCCAGATGACAAAGAGAGCACCTAGCAAGGTTGCAACAGGAAAAAGCCTCTTGTAACTCGTTCCTACTAACCCTCGAGCTAAGTGAGGAGTAATCAGACCGACAAATCCAATAATCCCACAGGTTGCCACTAAGACTGCTGTCAGCACAGCCACCATGGTCACATAAAGATACCAATAAAAGCGTAAGGGAATCCCCAAAGTTAAAGCAGCCTCATCTCCCATCATCATCGCATTGAAAACACGATACTGAGTAGAGAAAAATAGAAAGGTCATTCCTACCACTATAGTTGGCAGGACCAAGTCTGCCCAGGAAGTCCCAGCGAGCGAACCCATTGTCCAAAACTTAATGGTCATCACACTATCCGCATTAGCGCCAACTGAGATAATAAAGTTTGAAAAAGCCAGAAAGAGAGCGTTGACCACCGTTCCTGATAAAATCAGACTGGAAGTCGTCATCCTTCCCTGCATAGAGGCAATGATGAGGACAGCAATTGTTGCCAAAATAGCTCCAAGAAAAGCTCCAAGGCTAATCATCACTTTTAAACCAAGAATGATGCTCAAGGTTGCACCTAGAGTTGCTCCCGCAGATATTCCTAAGACATAAGGCTCTGCGATGGGATTGTTCACTGTAGACTGCATCACACTACCACACATAGAAAGGCCTGCTCCTACTATCAGACCTAACAATACTCGAGGGAATCTCATGTTCCATACAATGGCAAGAGTAGACTTGGAAACCTCTCCTATCTCAAGAGGAAACCCCAACCTGCTCAAAATAATCCGATAGGTATCTCCTAGATCAATCGCAACAGATCCCATTGAAACTGCTAGAAAGAGAGAAATCCCTAAAATACCTAGCAAAACAACTAAAAGTAACACAAATTGCTGGTCTTGTCGGCTTCCAGAAAATTTGGAAAGCATGCAAACCTCCTTTGATAGAATCTTAAAAATTTAGAAAATTCTCATGAAAAGTATACCATATTTTCAACAATGTAACAAGATGAGAACAAATGAATATAGTTGGTTTTATAGTGCTAGGAACCGTAAGTAAAGATAATACTTGAGTATATCGAGGTAAGGCGACAACATAAAAAGCCCTCTGAAAATCAGAGAGCTGATTTAAGCTCGTGCTAAAATCCTAGTGAAACAAAAAAATCTACACGATCAGAAAAGTCTCTATCGTGCCATTTTCATACATGATGTATAGTCCAAGTAGAATGAATACTAAGGGCACAATGATTCGCTCGTATTTTTCAATTGTCTCGAATATTAACGGAATAGAGGATAACACCCGGCTAATCTCGCATAAGATAATTATGCCGATTACAAACACAAGCAACGCCACGAGGGTCTGTGACCAATCTAACGAAGCAAAATAAGGTATATAGATACCTAAATTATCTCCGCCAGATGCAATTGTCAGCAATGTAACTGTCCAAAACAGTTGATTTGCCTTGCTTTGTTCTAATCTTTCAATAATTTCTTCCTCTTCTTCCTCACCTTCTCCAACAATTGCAAAGCGAATCCCTAAATAGATAGGGATTAAACCAAGCAATCCAACCATCCATTCTTCAGGCACGAAATTAACGACATAGGCAGCAACTAAACTCGCCCCTACAAGTAAGCCTGTGCCTAGATATTGCCCCGCATAAATATGCCATTTTTGTTTATTCTGTGATAGCTGTGCAAATAAAATAAATAAAATAATTAAATAATCGATACTGGTGGAAATATAAACACCAATAGCAGATATGATTGTCTGTCCCATAAAAACCTCCTGTATTGGTCAGTAATAAATCAGCAGATTTTAGGAGAGCACAGACACATTAATTTAGCTATCGCTAGTGGGTAATGTCGAACATAGGAAAGCATTTTACTCCTCCTCAAAACGTCGTTACAAAGTAATTTCTAACTGGAATTCGGTGACTACTTCCATGTAAAGTATAACATACTATACTTTACTTCGTAAAGTGTGGGCTCTCCGAGGGGGCTTGCAGACAGCTACTCGGCTTTTCAAGCCGAGTAGCTACGCACCTTCATGGTGTCATTAGCTGATACCATTTGAGTTTTTGTAGTCTCCAAAATTGTGACCGATAAAACCTTAATAAAAAAGCCCTCTGAGGTCAGAGAGCTGATTTGAGCTCGGGCTAAAATCCTAGTGAAAAAGATGATACTCCTTGCGTTCATCGAACACGGTGTCATTTCCCTATTTTCATACCGATTTTTAACGCCCTCTGCATCATGTTTCTTGCTGGATAAAAACTTTTATAGACTAGGCGACGAGGCAAAGATTGTACAAAAATTTTAGTGAAACAAAAAATCTCCCCGAAGGGAGATCATTCTGGTTTATTTTACCTTACAGTGCTAGGAACCGTAACCGAAGATTATACTTGAGTATATCGAGGTAAGGTGACAACGCAATGTAAGTGGAAAATAAAGCAGATTAACGACGAAGTCCTAGAGAGTTGATTAACTCACGGTAACGGTTAACGTCGTTTTTACGCAAGTATGCAAGCAAGTTACGACGGCGACCGATTTTCTTCATCAATCCACGGTAAGTAGCGTGGTCTTTTTTGTGTTGTTTGATGTGTTCGTTAAGGTGGTTGATTTCCCAAGTAAGGACAGCAACTTGAACTTCTACTGAACCTGTATCACCTTCGTGACGTGCATATTGTGCGATGATTTCATTTTTTTTCTCTTTTGAGATTGCCATGATGTTTCTCCTTTTTATTTGGCTTCATCCGAGTGACAGGTTGGCATGCCTGTAACCAAGAAGAAGTTATTTGTCTTTACGACAATCCCTATTCTACCAATAACTAACTTCTTTGTCAACAGATTTACTTTCTTTCTCTTTGCTTCACTAGCATAATGAAGAGTGTCAACTTCTTCAAAATATTACCATATCTGATTGCCGACACCTTTCCAACAAGGAAATTCAAAAAATTCCACAAAAATCTTGAAAATTTTCACAATCATGCTATAATAATCCATAGAGACAAGTCACTTAGTCCCTTTCTACTAGAGAGTGCGTGGTTGCTGGAAACGCATAGGAGGCCTAAACTGATACTACTCTTGAGTTTTTATGAAAACATAAAACGGTGGCCACGTTAGAGCCAATCAGAGGTGTCCCTCTTTTTTGAGGAACATAAATGAAGGTGGAACCACGTTGCGACGTCCTTTCGAGGATGTCGCTTTTTGTTTTTCTAGCTTTCACAATCCTCTGTCCCTATTTTCAAAATAGGGGTTAAAGCATTCGTCAATAATATAAGTAAGGAGAACATCATGATTAACATTACTTTCCCAGATGGCGCGGTTCGTGAATTCGAATCTGGCGTTACAACTTTTGAAATTGCCCAATCTATCAGCAATTCCCTAGCTAAAAAAGCCTTGGCTGGTAAATTCAACGGCAAACTCATCGACACTACTCGTGCTATCACTGAAGATGGAAGCATCGAAATCGTGACACCTGATCACGAAGATGCCCTTCCAATCTTGCGTCACTCAGCTGCTCACTTGTTCGCTCAAGCAGCTCGTCGCCTTTTCCCAGACATTCACTTGGGAGTTGGTCCAGCTATCGAAGATGGTTTCTACTACGATACTGACAATACAGCTGGTCAAATCTCCAACGAAGACCTTCCTCGTATCGAAGAAGAAATGCAAAAAATCGTTAAGGAAAACTTCCCGTCAATCCGTGAAGAAGTGACTAAAGACGAGGCCCGCGAAATCTTCAAGAACGACCCTTATAAGTTGGAATTGATTGAAGAACACTCAGAAGACGAGGGTGGTTTGACTATCTACCGTCAGGGTGAATATGTAGACCTCTGCCGTGGACCTCACGTCCCATCAACAGGCCGTATCCAAATCTTCCACCTTCTCCATGTAGCAGGTGCTTACTGGCGCGGAAATAGCGACAACGCTATGATGCAGCGTATCTACGGTACAGCTTGGTTTGACAAGAAAGACTTGAAAAACTACCTTCAAATGCGTGAGGAAGCCAAAGAACGTGACCACCGTAAACTTGGTAAAGAGCTTGACCTCTTCATGATTTCTCAAGAAGTCGGGCAAGGACTTCCATTCTGGTTGCCAAATGGTGCGACAATCCGTCGTGAATTGGAACGTTACATCGTCGACAAGGAGTTGGCTTCTGGCTACCAACACGTTTACACTCCACCACTTGCTTCTGTTGAGCTTTACAAAACTTCTGGTCACTGGGATCATTACCAAGAAGACATGTTCCCAACCATGGACATGGGTGACGGGGAAGAATTTGTCCTTCGTCCAATGAACTGCCCACACCACATTCAAGTCTTCAAACACCATGTTCACTCTTACCGTGAGTTGCCAATCCGTATCGCTGAAATCGGTATGATGCACCGTTACGAAAAATCTGGTGCCCTCACTGGTCTGCAACGTGTGCGTGAAATGTCTCTTAACGACGGTCACCTCTTCGTTACTCCAGAACAAATCCAAGAAGAATTCCAACGTGCCCTTCAGTTGATTATCGATGTTTATGAAGACTTCAACTTGACTGAATACCGCTTCCGTCTCTCTCTTCGTGACCCTCAAGACACTCACAAGTACTTTGACAACGATGAGATGTGGGAAAATGCCCAAACTATGCTTCGTGCAGCCCTTGATGAAATGGGCGTGGACTACTTTGAGGCCGAAGGGGAAGCAGCCTTCTACGGACCAAAATTGGATATCCAAGTTAAGACTGCCCTTGGAAAAGAAGAAACCCTTTCTACTATCCAGCTTGACTTCTTGCTTCCAGAACGCTTCGACCTCAAATACATCGGAGCTGATGGTGAAGAACACCGTCCAGTTATGATTCACCGTGGGGTTATCTCAACTATGGAACGCTTCACAGCTATCTTGATTGAGAACTACAAAGGTGCCTTCCCAACATGGCTTGCACCACACCAAGTAACTCTTATCCCAGTTTCTAACGAAAAACACGTGGACTACGCATGGGAAGTAGCTAAGAAACTCCGTGACCGTGGTGTCCGTGCAGACGTAGATGAGCGCAATGAAAAGATGCAGTTCAAGATCCGTGCTTCACAAACCAGCAAGATTCCTTACCAATTGATCGTTGGGGACAAGGAAATGGAAGACGGAACAGTCAATGTTCGTCGCTATGGACAAAAAGAAACACAAACTGTCTCAGTTGATGACTTTGTTCAAGCTATCCTAGCTGATATCGCCAACAAATCACGCGTTGAGAAATAAGAGATAAAACCTGGGATAAAATCCTAGCTACCTAAAAAGCAACAACTGAAACAGCTGTTGCTTTTTATATTTTTACTCAATGAAAATCAAAAAGCAAACTAGGAAGCTAGCCGCAAGCTGTACTTGAGTACGGTAAGGCGACGCTGACGTGGTTTGAATTTGATTTTCGAAGAGTATTATTTAATCCGAGCTAGTAGTGATTGACCAAACCACCACACAAGATTTGCTTTCATGAGTTAGATAAGGTCAATATCCTCAATCCTTGTCTGCTTCATTTTCTTTTACGAGATCTTTTTGTGAATCCTTTTCAGAGAGTTTTTGATCAATATACTTGTTAATGGTTTCATAAAATTCCTTGGTCGCTTCACTATCTAATGTTGGCGAGTTCTGAACTTGATTCACTTTCAATTGAACAGATTGAATACCGTAAGAGGCTTGTTTTTGGTGGAGTGTTTCTAATTCTTCTTCTGAAATCGGATCTCCAACAACCGTCAAGACCAATTCATTGTTACTTGACTTGTAGACTTGATTAATAACCGTATAATTTGCGAACTCTTTTCCTACAAACTGTTTGATCCCTTCTTTGCGCGCTTGTTCTATTGTCAGAGTAACTGCCGAATAGCTAGCTGGAAGAATCAACAATACAATCAAAGATATCAAGCCAATTCTCATTTTAATGCTCAGCTCTTTAAATGAAGTTAAAGGAGATTTTCTCATCAAAATTCTTGTTCCAACAATGTTGGCTAGCATGATAAAGACACAGTTGATCAAGAAAAGATAGAGAGCCCCCAATAAAAATCGTACATTCCCATTAGCTAAACCATAGCCAGCAGTACAGATAGGCGGCATCAGAGCTGTAGCAATGGCTACTCCTGGCACGATATTGTTTGCTTCTTTTTTCCTTGAACCGATCACACCAGCAATCCCACCAGCAATAGCAATGAGGACATCCCAAATGGTTGGAGAGGTTCGTGCAATCAACTCGCTACTTGCATAAGACAAGGGAGAAATCCAGAAATACAGAGTCGAGACAAGCAAACTGACCAACACTTGAGTCAATAAAACCTCTAGAGATTGCTTGATTAAACGCGTATCAAAAATAGCTAAACCGAATCCCAGTCCAACAATCGGTGTCATGAGAGGTGAAATCAACATGGCTCCTATAATGACAGCTGTTGAATTCATATTTAGTCCGATAGAGGCAATAAAAATTGCACACATCAAAATCGCTGTATCTCTCAATCGAACATGAAGGTCATCGTATAATTTCTCACGGTATTCCCGTGTTGAATAATTGGCAGTCATTTGTCCTCTCCTCTTTCCTTATTTAAATTGGTATAATAATTAAAAATAACAGCTGATAAACAGCCAAAAAATATGAGCCCATAAATCGTCAAGAAGACACTGGTAATCCTTCCAATCAAGGTCACAGCTAGGAGATCCCCGTAGCCGACAGTCGTCGAAGTCACAAAAGCATACCAAAGACCGTCTCCGTAATTTGTGATAGCAGGTTCAACTAGGAAAAGCACGCCTCCTGACCCAAAAACAAAGGTCACAAAACTCAGAGCAAACCGAGTAAAACCCGTAACCTGCATAATATGCCATAACATTTTTAAACGTTTCATTTGTTCTCCTTATTCATACTAGCTCCTGACCGAGCCGTTTTTTTCCAATTTAGGCCGATAGAGGCAATAAAAATCGCACACATCAAAATCACTGTATCTCTTAATCGAACATGAAGATCATCATATAATTTCTCACGGTATTCACGTGTTGAATAGTTTCCGTTCATTGGTTACTCCTTTTATTTCATATAATCTTGTTTCTGCATGGATGATGGTAGAGAGACTTCTGTCCAATCTTACATATTTTTCTTCTCACCTGTTATTCTTTTGAAAATTATCCTTTAAATATCCGTCAGTCCATCATTAACATTATATCAAAAATTTTACAGTCTTTCTTCGAAGAAATCTATCAATTGAATAGATAGATGAAGCAAGAAATTTTTGTTTCCTTATCCGAAGAAGGAAAAACGGTATCTCCTGAACCTTGATACTATGCGTTTTATTCTTTATAATTTAGCTATTTCAAAATTACAAGTTCTCCATTCTTAATTTCCCAAACTTGGTCAAACTTACTTAATAATTCGTTTTGGCGATGTAAAGTAACAATGACGGCACTTGGTAGTTCCAGAACTCTTTCCAATTCCATTTTAAACTGATTAGTATCCAAGGCAGAGAAAGGTTCGTCTAGGATAAGCAATGGATTTTTACGATTTTTCTCACGATTTAAATACATTCGTTGTTGCTGACCACCTGACAGGGATTGTGGTGGAATTTTTTCAAAATCTTCTTCTCTGAATTTTTCATTGAAACTATTGAATAGCGTTACATTATTTTCATAACTCGAAATAAATGTATGTTCTTGTTGCAGAATCATACCGAATCTTCCCCAAAGATGGTCCAAAACAAGCCCATCTAGCACAATTTGTCCTTCAAAATCTTCATCTGTTCCATTTAAAATGTTGAGAAGACTACTTTTTCCAGACCCATTCTTACCAATAAGCGCAATTTTATCCCCTTTTTGAATCGTAGCGGAAGTAATTATCAATTTTGATTCTCCCAGTTGTTTGGAAATGTTTTTCAAAGTAATCGTATCAAAAGAATGTTGAGGTGCTTGAACTGAAACGGGTCTCCCAACAATGTTTTGAAAACTCTTGATTACAGGCTTTACGGACTCTAACATTTGTAAATCATAAAGGATTTCCTGTATTGGTTCAGAAAAAGCATTAATATATCCGAAACTCGCCACCACCTCAGGAATACCGAGTTGCTGGTGAGATAGAGAGTAGGCTAAATAAATAAACAGAACAAGACTAATGAATTCAAAAGAAACACCTGTCAATAAGATGCCTGTAATTTTTGTCAAACCATACTTAAAATACTTATCCTGCAAATTCTTTAGAGAACTCTTTTGTTGATTCAAAAAATGCGACATAGTTAGTTTATTTACCAAATGATGTCCCATGAGCAAATCCTCCAAAGTTCGATAGTAATCTCCTTGTTTTTTCAAGTAAACCTGTCTACGATTAGCGGTCAACTTCCCAACGATTTTAGGAATTTGAATACTAATTCCAGTAGAAAAGATTAAAATCAGTGATACAATAGGATTAATTGTTCTGCTAATAATGAAAGCGTAAATGATGATACGTAAAATTTGTTTGATAAAACTCATCAATGGAGGAAGGTAATCCTTTTCCAACGAATCTAGGTCATTAGATTGATAGGAAATATACTCTGCTACTGTTTTCTGCTTGAAATCGTGGTGACTGAGTCCCAGAAGTGAACGAAACCACTCATTTTTCAAAGTAGTCGAAAAGATAATCCCCTGCTTCCAATCAAGTATCATTTGGATATAGTTACAACTCAAATAGCCTGCCACTGACATAGAGTAACCATATAGAGCTACTTGATAATCCCCTTTGATTAATGCCTGCGTGAAATACGGTAACAAAGCTGTGCAGATATTCGATACTACACCAAAAAGAAAATTAAAGAAGAGATACCATCTAATAGTTTTAAGATATGGTAGCATATACGATACTCCTTGCTAATGCGTTTTTTTACATATCGCAGAACAATCTCTACTATTCCCTATTTCAGATAGTGCGATACTCGGACATTGAGTGCAATAATTGTAAATCACACAAGTACTGCAGTTTTTACTATCATTCAAAGTATAATTTGCTATTTTGTAAAATATAGGTCTATCCCATATTTCTTTGATAGATGTAAAATGAATATTTCCAATACTTCCATTATAAAGAGAACAAGGCTGAACTCCACCTAGATATGTTGTAAAAAGAGATAACTGTACTGAACTACAAGTTAGAAAACTTCTTGATTTATCAATAAAATTAACACCATTAATTCAATATCTTTTTGTAAAGACAGTATATCACTTTATAAATTCAATTATTTTTTCGTCCCACATCTGCACTATATACCATTATTTAAATATGACTCTAATATTTTTCTTAAATGCTCATCGTATCGGTTAGCAAGTTTTTCACATTCTGCTACACGCATAAAACCAATTATTTTTCTCATTTTTAATATTGACTGTGTTGTCTGATTTTTCTTAAATTCGTAAAAAGCACATGCATATTTAAAAATTAACCGTTCATAAATCTCAGATTCATCAAAATAAAACTGAGAAATTTTTTTCTCAAAGTATTTTGCATCCACAAGATGATCTCTTTCAATACAAATAATAAGTGCATTTAGAACCATACTAGCAATCACTCTTCTATAGCTTGGTATATCGTGATAAAACTCTGTTCTATGCAACATCTCTTTTGATAATAGTAGAAAAGTAGCATGATTAAAAATATACATGATATTTCCAAATAACAAAATTTCAAACACACCCCAATAATCCACACCGAACAAATAATCAGTTATTCTTTTTATATCCGTGTCATTGAAACAGTCTTCTTTTGATAATTCTTGAAGTTTGATTTTTAAAAAAATTATTTCCATCTCAGAAAAAAGAGATGAATTATTATTTTCTATACGTTTAATCAATAATTTATGTAATTTTGCCACATTTCGATTAAGGAAACATTGTTTAACTTCATCTATTGTTTGGTAGAAACGATCTCTTTTAAAATCATTAGTTGCATACATGAATTCTTCAATAGGAACATTTATTTGTTCAAGTGCTATCAGAAATTTTGTAATAGTCAGATCTGTCTCGCCTTTTTCAAATCGAGATAACTGTGAACGTGATATCCCTTTGTTTTCTATATCTCTAAGAGAAATTTTCCTTGATTCTCTAAATACCTTATATGTCTCTCCGAATTTCTTTAACATAGTACACCTCCTTTAGCAAATATGGGACAACTTCAAAATAAACTTTCCTATGTGATAAAATGTAATTAAATTATACCATATAATTAAGTTAAGCTATGTTTGTTCAAGGAGTTTTTACATGAATATTCCAGTGAAAAATTCATGGTGGTTTGACTGGAAATCATTATAATTATTACCTTATATTTACCGCTTTGCTGTATCCAACTAAAAAAGTAACTGAAAATCTTGGACAGTTACTTTTTTAGTTTATGAGTACTTTATATATAAGAGTTAACTTTATCATCCCTTTCTCCACAATATCGACATAGAATACATTGAATTTCTGACAAATGGTATCTATCAATTCCGTTAAAATTGGATTCGTAGCAACTAAGGTTATTGTGTGAAATACCTACAATACGTACAAATTCTTGGAAGCAGTTCTATATCGGTTACACAAATCTATATGCACCTATCTCATTCAAAACAAAAAGAAAACCGCAGTTCTTTTAATCCTGTATCAGCGATTCATTCTGAAATCGAATAGGATATATTTCCCAAGACTACAATTCACTTCATCTCAAATTAATTTTTGTAATTCCACCTTAGTTTATAGATTTTATACTCAATAAAAGTATAAAGCATACAAAACTTCACTTTGAAGAGTATTTATACTATATCCGTATTAAAAATTCTACTATCCGTTTTGTAAAAAACAGTCTTCAAATATCCTGAAATATAGCAAAAAGAGATTGGGTAAAAACTCAATTCCTGGAAAAAATGAGTTTTAACTCAACCTCATTGTCTATTCTCACTCAAGGACTAAGTTCACTTCAGCGAATTTAATCCGCACTGTCGTTCCTTTTCCAACCTCAGACTCGATACGAATCTGGTGTCCCAGTTCTTCAGAAATTTTCTTAGATAGGTAGAGGCCAAGTCCAGATGACTGCTGGGTTAGGCGCCCATTGTAGCCTGAAAAGCCACGTTCAAAGACTCGGAGAACATCACTGTTTTTTATCCCGATTCCCGTATCCTTGATGCAGAGCTCTTGCCCGTCCATATAAATCTCAAGACCACCTTCCTTGGTATATTTGAGACTGTTGGAGATGATTTGCTCAATGACTACTAGTAGCCACTTTTTATCCGTCACGATTTCTTTATCAAGGTCATGTAGATTGACACTTAAGCCTTTTTGAATAAAGAAAAGAGCATATTTACGAAGTATTTCCTTAACCAAGTCTTCGATGTGAACCTGCTTTAAGACCAAATCATCATGGAAACTTTCTAAACGCAGGTACTGCAAGACTAGATTGGTATAGGAATCAATTTTGAAAATTTCCTGTTCTAGCTGCTGCTTCAGTTGGCGGTCGGCTACTTCTGCAACTAAGAGTTGACTAGCTGCAATGGGGGTCTTAATCTGGTGGACCCATAAGGTATAGTAATCTAACAAATCTGTCAGTTTTCTTTCTGCATCTGACCTCTGCTGGTAAAGTTCCATCTCACGCGCTTCTAATTTTTCTGCTAAAGCTATTTCCAATGGAGACTGGGCTTCTCTCTCCCCATAGAGAATTTCCTGACGATAGACCTGCATTTCCACCAATATATCCCAAGTGAAAAATAAGATGGTTATAAAGCAACACAAGAGGAAAAAGTAGAGAAAGTAAATTCCTAAACTGGCAAATAAAAACTGAAAGAGCAAAACTAGAAATGCTAAAGCAAGCAGATAGACAAACAGACGACTACGGGAGCGCAGATAGGCTAGAAAAAATTGTTTCCAATCAAGCATGCTTCAGTCCGTACCCTATCCCTTTCTTGGTCTCGATAAATCCTACCAAGCCCTGCTCTTCCAACTTTTTACGCAAACGAGCCACATTAACTGAGAGGGTATTGTCATCAATGAAAAAGTCACTGTTCCAAAGTTCCCGCATCAGGTCGTCACGTGCTACGATGTTGCCAGCATGCTCAAATAAAACTCGTAAAATCTGGAATTCGTTCTTGGTCAAATTCAACACTTGCCCTTGATAATGTAAATCCATGGATTTGGTATTGAGGATCACACCGGCATATTCCAGTAAACTCTCATCACGCCCAAACTCATAGGAACGACGCAACAAGCCCTGAACCTTGGCTAGAAGAACCTGCTGGTCAAAAGGCTTGGTCACAAAGTCATCCGCACCCATATTAATCGCCATAACAATATCCATAGCCTGGTCTCTGGAAGACAGAAACATAATCGGCACCTTGGAAATCTTGCGAATCTCCTGACACCAGTGATAGCCATTAAACAAGGGCAAACCAATATCCATAAGGACCAAATGAGGTTCCGACTGAACAAATAGACTCAAAACTTCCATAAAGTCTTCTACCAAGACCACTTCAAATCCCCATTCAGAGAGCATTTTCCCGACCTGTTGACGAATAACCTGATCATCTTCTACTAATAAAATCTTGTGCATCTGATTCTCCTTTGCTAATTTTAGGAGTCTTAAATCCTTTAGTATAAATAGAGGGCTTAGTATCTAATACTTTTTTGACATTTCCTTGTCACAACAGCTCAAAAACAGATAGTGAATAACCCCATTGATATCATACCTTATTTTCAGACATAGTGCCAGCCCTACCCTTTTATTTTTAATTTTTCAACCTTCATTTCAGTTCTTTTATCCATCCCCTTAACCAAAATTTATATCTATTCTTCCAAACCTTGAGTGTAGTTAAAACGACACTCTATACTCTTCTAACATTGAAAAGCTCCTTATCGAGTTGTATCCGTAAAAAGTTCTAGCTTTCAGATTGACAATCTGAAAAAGATTTGTTAAGATATGAATGAACGAGATTTAATATTCATTCAGAAAAGAGGTGAATCAAATTGGACAAAAAACAGGCTTTGAAATCCGCAGCTTATGAAGTTTTTTCAAAAAAAGGATACAAGGCGACAGGAATTTCAGAAATTGCTAGACAAGCTCATATGGCAGTCGGATCTTTTTATAACTATTACGAAAGTAAAGAAGCTATTTTTTTAGATATCTATATTGATGAAAACAACCGTGTTCGCCAAACTATGATCGAAGAACTGGATTGGGAAATTGATATGATTGATCTTATTAGTCAACTCTTTGCTCAATCCAGAGCACTCGTTTCTTCCAATAAAATCCTTGCAGAATGGTACAATCCTGCCATAGCAGATGAGTTGCATAGCTACTATTCCTCAGAAGAAGGGAAAGTCACGAATCCATTTCATCAATTTCTCGTGAAAACCTTTACTCATCGTTTGCAGGCTGAAGGCCATTCTCCAGAAAAAATTCAAGATATTTTACAAGTTTACAACCTATTTTACTACATGGATATGCATATCACAGAAAACGATTTTCCAGATATTAGCAAAACTGTAGAAATACTAGCAACCAATTTCATTAAAGGAATACTTAAATAAAGAAATCTTTTCTTTATTTTTTGGAAATTATTGAATGAAAAAAAATATTATTCATTCATGAAAAATTACTACACTATAGGAGTTAAAAATGAAACGAGGGAAAAAAATGTTCATAATTATTCTAACTACACTTGGAGTGCTCGGCTTTATATCTTGGGGAATCATTACCTATCTTGGACGAAGTCAAACTTTATCGATAAAATCCATTGAAAATCCCAGCGGAGATTTATATTTAGTTCACATCACAAAACCAAAAAATCAAATATGGAAAGCTGGCTCCTTTGCTCAGTTTAAGCTTCCTGACAGCACGTTTGGTCCAGACAAAAGTCCAGTAAAGGAGAATCAGGCTAGCCGATGGCTAACCCTTGCTTCCACTCCTGATGAGGATGAAATTCTTATTGTAACCCATAATAGTGGTAGCGTGTTTAAGGAAACCCTAACACATTTACCAGCTGGTAGTAAAATTGAGATGAGTTGGCTGGAGTCATCTTTATCTGTTGAAGACAATGACCAAGCACTGGTTTGTTTTGCCTCTGATGTCGGTATTTCTACTCTACGTCCAGTTGTGAAAGAGTGGGCTGGTAAGCGCTCTATCATTCTTAATCATTTAGACAAAGGAGTAAGCATTTTTGATAATGAGTTAAGAGAGCTTAGTAAGAATAATCCGAATCTAACTTATAAAACTAGCGAAACCTTTTCTCAAAGCCAAGCATTTTTAAAAAATGCGGTTGTGAAATACGGTAACCAAGCTATTTATCTCTTGACCGGCCAACCTGATGATGTAAATGAGATGAAGAATTTTTTAAAGGAAAACGGGATTGATAGCAAAAACATTCAAGCAAGTTCGTTTAGAGGTTTGAAATAGGAGAAATCTGTCTTCTATGTATTTCAATCAAATCCTACTAGGTCATTAAAACAATCCTACTAGCTAATTTAAGGGAAATTTGATAAGATAAATAACAAGAAAGGAGCACTTATGGCTAATATTTTTGACTACCTGAAAGATGTCGCATACGATTCCTTTTACGACCTACCTTTAAATGAATTAGACATTCTAGCCTTAACAGAAACCACCTACCTCCCCTTTGATAATCTGGTCTCCACAAGTCCTCAACGACTTTTAGACCTGGCATCTCAGGTTCCAAGAGAGCCTAACATGCTTACCAGCAAAAATCGCCTTCAGTTATTGGATGAACTAGCTCAACACAAGCGCTTCAAAAATTGCAAACTCTCCTATTTTATCAACGAAATCGACCCTGAACTGCAAAAGCAGTTTGCGGCTATGACCTACCGCCTCACTCTCGATACTTATCTGATTGTCTTTCGTGGGACTGATGACAGTATCATTGGCTGGAAGGAAGATTTCCACATGACCTATATGAAGGAAATTCCTGCTCAAAAGCACGCCCTATGCTATTTAGAGAACTTTTTTGTCCACCACCCTAGGAAAAAAGTCATTCTAGCTGGGCATTCCAAGGGAGGAAATCTAGCCATCTATGATCTATGCTGCTAGCCAAATTGATCAAAGCTTGCAAGAGCAGATCACTGCAGTTTATACATTTGATGCGCCTGGTCTCCATCAAGAATTAACACAGACCGAAGGTTATCAAAGGATAATGGATAGAACCAAGGTCTTCATTCCACAAGGTTCCATTATCGGTAGGATGCTGGAAATTCCTGCCCACCAAATCATCGTTCATAGCACTGCCTTGGGTGGCATCGCTCAGCACGATACCTTTAGTTGGCAGATTGAGGACAAGCACTTCATTCAACTGGATAAGACCAATAGTGATAGTCAACAGGTATACACAACCTTTAAAGAATGGGTAGCGACAGTCCCTGACGAGGAACTTCAGCTCTACTTCGACCTCTTCTTTGGCACTATTCTTGATGCTGGTATTAGCTCCATCAATGACCTATCTTCCTTCAAGGCTATTGAACACATTCATCATCTCTTTGTCCAAGCGCAATCCCTCACTACAGAAGAAAAGGAAACCATGGGACGCCTTACCCAATTATTGATTGATACCCGTTACCAAGCATGGAAGAATAGATAAAAAAAGCTTATGAAAAGACCAAAAACTTCTCATAAGCTTTTCTTGTTTTAAAGAAAAAATCAATCCTTCATCTGACTCTCTGCATCGGCCACTACTTGTTCTAGGCTGGTCTGACCAAGTTCAGCCTCCATAGCCAGCTGGATTCTCTCCAATTTTTGATCCAAAACCTCATGAATATGAGCTCCGACTGGGCAATTTGGATTTGGATTGTCATGGAAACTGAAGAGTTGACCTGTCTTACCAAGACACTCAACCGCTTGATAAACATCTAAAAGACTAATGTCCTTAAGGTCCTTGACAATCTCTGTTCCGCCTGTTCCACGCGCTACTGAAATCAGCTCTGCCTTCTTCAACTGGGACAAGGTTTTTCTGATAATGACAGGGTTAACCCCAACACTAGCAGCCAGAAAATCACTGGTCACCTTGCTTTCCTTCCCCTTGAGGGCAATAATAATCAGCATATGAGTCGCAATGGTAAATCTACTTGGAATTTGCATCCTCTTCTCCTTTTTACGAGACATCCCTGCCTCTACTCTTCTTTTTCTTTTATTATATCCTTTTTGGTTGCAATGTCAATCATTACCACTTTTTAACCAAGCATCTAATTCCCTATCATAACCCTCTTTCTGGGCCAATTCTCTCAGAAATTCCTGATGATGAGTATGGTGGATACCATTGACCAGACTTTCATAATAAACCTCAAAATAGGGAAGTTTCAGGTCTTTAGCTAGCTGCAATTCAGCTTCCACATCGTAGTCCACCCGTCTGAAGTCCATATCCACCAAGCCCTTGTCATCAAACTCCAAAATCATATACTGGGCCCGCAAGTCCTTCCGCAACTGGGCATCTAAAAAGAAAGGTTGCCCAATCGAACCAGGATTGACAATTAATTGCCCACCAGTTCCGTAACGAAGCAACTGCTGGTGAATATGGCCATAAACGGCTATATCGCAGGACGGATTGGTTACCAAGCGGTCGAAATTTTCTTGTGCTCCAGTATGAATCAACTCTCGCCCCCAGTTCTTATCAGGCAAATGATGGCTAATTCCCACCGTCAAATCCCCAAACTGACGATGGATCTGGAGTGGTTGATTGTGGAGCAGTTCAATTTCTTCTCGGGAAATTTCCTCTAAAACATACTGGCACTGGCGCAAGAGATAGCGTTGACTAGGACGAGTGCTATCCAATTCCTTACGGACACCATGCCACAGACTGTCTTCCCAGTTTCCCAAAACTCTAGCTGTAATCGGTAGTTGATCCAACAAGTCTAAAATCCTTCTACGCCCTGTCCCTGGCATGAGAATATCTCCCAGAAGCCAGTATTCATCCACTCCTAGCTGCCGAGCATCTGCCAAAACAGCCTCCAAGGCGGTGGTATTTCCATGAATATCTGAAAGAAGAGCTATTTTTGTCATATTCATCTCCTCGTTTTTTCTCTTGCAATAAGTATAACATAAAAAGTCACAGCTAGAGAAATCTAGCTTTTTTTGATATACTAGATAAAGATATTAGACAAGAGGAAGCGAATGACCCCGAATAAAGAAGATTATCTAAAATGTATTTATGAAATCGGCATAGACCTGCATAAAATCACCAACAAAGAAATTGCTGCCCGCATGCAAGTCTCTCCCCCTGCCGTAACTGAAATGATTAAACGGATGAAAAGTGAAAATCTCATCCTCAAAGACAAGGAATATGGCTATCTACTGACTGACCTAGGCCTAAAATTGGTTTCTGAGCTCTATCGTAAGCACCGCTTGATTGAAGTTTTTCTAGTCCATCATTTAGACTATACGAGTGACCAGATTCACGAGGAAGCTGAAGTCTTGGAACACACTGTCTCTGACCTCTTCGTGGAAAGACTGGATAAACTACTAGGATTCCCCAAAACCTGCCCCCACGGAGGAACCATTCCAGCCAAGGGAGAACTCCTAGTTGAAATCAATAACCTCCCACTAGCTGATATCAAGGAAGCTGGATCCTACCGCCTGACTCGGGTGCACGATAGCTTTGACATTCTCAGTTATTTGGATAAGCACTCACTTCACATCGGCGACCAGCTCCAAGTCCAGCAGTTTGATGGCTTCAGCAATACCTTCACTATCCTCAGTAAAAACGAGGATTTACAAGTAAGTATGGACATTGCCAAACAACTCTATGTCGAAAAAATCGACTAATTTCTCAAGTTCCCAACCAACCCTGAAAGTTTTATTTTCAGGGTTTTATTTCTATCATTTGATTTTACTTTCATTTAGTTGTAGAATATTTGTAAAAAAAGAAAGATATTTTAACATATGAAAAAATCACTCAAAATTTTTGCGACATCCAAATGGTTTGACCTCTTCGGGGTTGCTTTGGTCGTTGGGATTGCGATTGCATCTGGTTACCTCAACTCACGCCTCGATAAATTTGTAGACTGGGGACCATGGACAGCTCTTGTACCCTTTGGATTGATTTCCGTAACCAACGTTGGGATTTCCATGCTGTCCACTCGTTTCACGGGAAAATTAAGCAAATGGGGAAATTACTTTGGTATTATTAATACCATCTTGTCTGGTACCATTGATTATATCCTTGGAAATAAGGCGGCCATTATCACCTATCCTGTCACTTTCCTCATTTATACCTTTGCTATTAAGAAATGGGAAGCTTCGCAAGAAGGCAGACCCAACCAAATGAGTCAGAAACAGCTAAAATTGGCGGCCATCATCATTTCAATCATCGCCTTCCTCTTTGCCTTTGTGACCAACTATATCGGCTATGGGGGTAAGATGAATCTCCTCGCCTACGTAACAACTATTGCCTTTGCACTATCCCTCATTGCAAATGCTTTGAATGCTTTGAAATTAACAACTCAGTGGGGATTTTGGTTGATTTACAATTTCGTTCAGCTGACAAAGGCTGGCATTCAAGGAAACTTTGCCAATATCGGAAAATACATCTTTTATATCCTCAATGCAATCGGAGCTTTATTTGTCTGGAATGATGAAGAAGTGGAACAATAAGAGGAAACTCAAATAAAGAAATCTAATAGAATCTCCTTACTAAAATTTTTTATCATTTTACTTGTAACTTCCATTCTTTTGGAGTAGAATGAAGCTAGATAGAAGAGGGAGGTCTTGTCATGAGAAAACTCTTTAGAATCCATTTTACAGCAATTGCAGTTATCGATTTGCTACTATTTGCATTTTTTAGCACAAGACAAGAGACATCTTTGGACTTGCTCTTACTCTCTGGCTTCATTTTCCTCCTTGCTCAAGGACTCCTGCTATTTCGCTTGCTTGTCCGACTCAAACATCAATTCGCAGAGATTTATCCTCAAATCAATAAAAAGATTCGCTTCTACTATTTAGGGGTTCTCTCCATTGATTTTCTATTTTTTGTCCTTTTAACCTTCGTTAGTTCTCAGCGATTTTTCACTCTTATGCCAATCGTCACTGCTTGTCATTCTACTTTATATTATAGGACAACTGACTACCTAAGAGAAAACCATCCAGACTTTTACGACAAACACATCACTTTATGGGAGTGCCTCTAAAGAAAAGGAGGTTTTAGCATGAAAAAAATCATCTCCATCAAAACCATTCAACTCCTTGTCATTGATGGAATCATGCTGGCATTTTTGACATTTAAAGAGGGTCTCACTTGGGATTGGATTTTGATTTATAGCGGTTGGCTCATCTTCTTTCATCCTGTGCTATTGACCTATCTTTCCAATCAACTTTGTGACCACTTCAGTCAACTCTATTCCCAGATTAGACCGAGATTCTGGCGTTTTACCTTACAAATCCTCCTATGGGATATCTTGATGATTCTCTCCTTGATATGTTTAAGTGGTATGCCACTTTTCCTTCAGGGAACGCTCCTCATCCTAGGACATTTCATCCCTTCCTATCGCATCTGCCAAAGCCTGAAAAGAGACTTCCCCAAAGCCTATCAAGAACCGATTTCATTTTGGAATATTTTGTGATAGATAAGAAAAACCAAGCTGACTGGCTTGGTCTTTCTTATCTATTTTTCGTATCAAGAATAATGGTAACTGGTCCGTCATTGACCAACTCAACCTGCATATCTGCTCCAAAGATGCCTGTCTGAACGGGCACGTCTTGCGCTAATTTTTGATTGAATGCATCATAGAAGTCTGATGCCATATCAGGCTTGGCTGCACCTGTAAAGGCTGGACGATTGCCTTTCTTGGTGTCCGCAAAGAGGGTAAACTGTGAAATAGAGAGGATTTCTCCTTCAATATCTTTGACAGACAGGTTCATCTTGCCTTCTGCGTCTGAAAAAATCCGCATGTTGACCAGTTTTCTCACAGCATAGTCCAAATCTTCCTCTTGATCCTCTGGTCCAACACCAACCAGCAACAAGAGCCCCTGATTGATTTTCCCCTGAACCTGACCTTTGATACTCACTTGGGCTCTTTTAACCCGTTGGATAATGATTTTCATAATAGCCTTTCTAGTAAGAGCTCGGGCAACTAGCCGTTGGTCCGTTTAACAGAGTAAACTTCTGGCACACTCTTAATCTTGTCCACAACCGTGGTCAGTGTCGAGAGGTTAGCAATGCCGAAGGAGACATGGATATTAGCAAATTTCATATCCTTGGTTGGTTGGGCGTTGACTGTTGATATATTCTTGGTTGTGTTTGAGAGAACTTGTAGTACATCGTTCAACAGTCCTGTACGGTTGAGGCCGTAGATATCGATATGGGCCATATATTCCTTATTTGAGCTAGAGTACTGGTCTTCCCATTCCACATCAAGGAGACGTTGCTCATAGTTTTCTTGGGCGCGCAGGTTCATACAGTCCACACGGTGAATAGCCACACCACGCCCCTTGGTAATGTAGCCAACAATATCATCACCAGGAACTGGATTACAGCACTTGGCAATCCGCACTAGGAGACCTGAGGCACCTTCAATGACCACACCACCCTCATGCTTGACCTTGAGGGTTTCTTTATTTTCTACCTTGACCTCGCCACCTTTGACAAGTTCTTCTGCCTCAGCCTTGGCCTTGGCACGTTCTTCCTCACGGCGTTCCTTTTCAGTCAGACGGTTAAAGACAGTAATCGCACCGATTTCTCCAAAACCAATGGCCGCAAAGAGGGATTCTTCTGTCTTGTAGCTAGTCTTTTGCAGAACTTGGTCCATGTGGCGCTTGTCCATGAATTTATTGGCCACATAACCATTTTCTTGGAACTGGGCCATCAGCATTTCACGACCCTTGTTGACAGACAATTCCTTGTCTTGGTTTTTAAAGAACTGACGAATCTTGTTACGCGCCTTGCTGGTCTTGACCATGTTAAGCCAATCACGGCTTGGCCCAAAGGAGTTGGGGTTGGTGACAATTTCAACCTGATCCCCTGTCTTGAGCTTGGTTGTCAGTGGAACCATACGACCATTGACCTTGGCACCAGTCGCTTTTTCCCCGACTTTTGTATGGATTTCGTAGGCAAAGTCAATCGGTCCTGAATCTTTGGGAAGGGAACGGACAGCACCATCTGGGGTAAAGACGTAAATTTCCTCTGCCAGATAGTTTTCCTTCACAGAGTCCACAAATTCCTTGGCATCATCGGCCTGATCTTGGAGCTCCATCATCTCCTTGATCCAGTTCATCCCAATGGCTGATTCCTTGCTGTTAACCTGCCCCTTAATGCCTTTTTTATAGGCCCAGTGAGCCGCAACACCGTACTCAGCTACCTCGTGCATGGCCTTGGTTCGAATCTGGAACTCAATAGGCCCTTTTGGCCCATAAACAGTCGTATGGATAGACTGATAACCATTGGCCTTGCGGTTGGCGATATAGTCTTTGAAACGACCTGGCATGGGTTTCCAAAGTTCATGCACGTAACCAAGCATGGCGTAAACATCACTTTGGGTATCCAAAATACAACGAATGGCAATCAGGTCATAGATTTCCTCAAACCGTTTTCTCTTATCCTGCATTTTGCGGAAAATCGAGTAAATATGCTTGGGACGACCGTAAATCTTCCCTTTCAAGTGACGATCTGTCGTATATTCCTCTAATTTTGTGACTACCTCATCCACCAAGGCTTCACGCTCTCTGCGCTTTTCCTTCATCATATGGGTAATCTTATAAAATTCCGTAGGATTGAGATAACGGAAAGACAGGTCTTCCAATTCCCATTTGACACTGGAAATTCCCAAACGATGGGCAAGTGGGGCATAGATTTCCATGGTTTCTTTGGAAATGCGCTCCTGCTTGTCTTTTCGCAGGTGTTTCAGAGTCCGCATATTGTGCAAGCGATCAGACAGTTTGACCAAGATAACACGGATATCCTCAGACATGGCCATGAGCATCTTGCGATGATTTTCCGCTAATTGCTCCTCGATAGATTTGTACTCGACCTTACCAAGTTTGGTAACCCCATCGACGATTACCCGCACATCAGGACCAAACTCTCTCTCCAAATCATCCAAGGTCGCATCTGTATCTTCTACCACATCATGCAAGAAACCACAAGCTACCGTTACAGCATCCAGCTTAAGTTTAGCCAAAATTCCAGCTACTTGGATAGGGTGGATGATGTAGGGTTCACCAGATTTACGATACTGACCACTATGACATTCAACCGCATAAACCAAAGCCTTATGGACAAAAGCCACATCTTCTTCTGATAAATATTTTTGTGTTAAAGCAACGACTTCATCGCCTCTTAAATTTTCTTCTTTTGGCATCTATACTCTCCAATTCTTCCTACCATTTTATCACTTTTTTAAGAATATGAAAACTAGAAAAGGAGGATTATAATCCTTATTCAATTTGTTGGGAAGGAGGATAAAATAAGATTCACACTAAAACAACAAATTTATCTAGTTCTTCATCTAACGTTGTTTTGATATTGTCTGCGTTAAAAGTTAGTAAAATGAAAATACTTTCTTCTTTTTCAATAAGAAAAGATTTGATATTTTAGTAATTTTCTAACTTTTTTAGTGTATAATGGTAATATGAACAGTTTTTTACGATAATTACTGAATTTTCATCTCTCTAGAAAGGCAAATCACATGAAATCACACAAAAGACTGACACTTTTAGCTTTGGCTATTCTTGGTTTATCAAACCAAGTCGTTTTGGCTGATGATACGAGTCATTCTATTAGTAACCATATTAGTAGTTCTACAACTACTTCTGCTATCAATTCTCAAGCTAGTACAGAAACTTCGACAAGTACAGCTAGTTCAAGTGAGCAAGAAAGCAAACCCAATCAACCTATACAGACTGGCTGGGTAAAAGAAGGGAGCAAATGGACTTTTTATAGTCAAACTGGTGTCAAATTTACAGATACCCTCTATGATGGTTATCTCTTTGATAGTCATGGCTATTTGCTTGAAAACAGCTGGTATCAGATGGGAAGTAATTGGTACTATATCAATGGTTCAGGTAAATATTTATCCGACAAATGGAGCCAAATCAATGGTAAGTGGTATGCTTTTGATGACTACGGTAGAATGTTGGCCAATGTCTGGAAAGACGATTACTACCTCAAATCTAGCGGTGCTATGGCAGATAAGGAATGGGTCTACGACCAAAACTACTCTAGTTGGTTTTACCTCAAATCTGGCGGACGCTACGCCCAAAAACAATGGATTGGTTCCTACTACCTCAAATCTGGTGGCTACATGGCCCACAAGGAATGGATTTACGACCTAGACTATCAAGCTTGGTACTATCTTAAAGACGATGGTGTGTATGTCACAGGAACCTATGCAGTGGATGGTAAAAACCAGCTCTTCCAAGGAAATGGAAAATGGGTTCGTGAATTAGCACAAGGTTTTCAAAAAGGACATTACTCTAAAACTATTTTTCTAGATCCAGGACACGGTGGCAAGGACCGCGGTGCTTATTACTATGGCATAGCTGAAAAAGACTTGAACCTACAAGTTTACCGTAAGCTACGTAAACGACTAGAAGGACTCGGCTATACTGTTCTAACTTCTCGAGATAGTGATATAGACGTTGATTTTATTACCGAGCGTTCTCGTATGGTCAACAAGACCAATGCTGATTTTTTCATCAGTCTTCATTTCAACGCAAAAGGGAATGATACAACTGTTAATCTAGGTATCCAGACCTATTCTTACAAGGATGAACCTGGTTTCCCTAGCAAAATTAATAAAGATTGGCATAATAATCCTGAACGGATGAGTGAAAGTAACCGTCTTGCTGCAGATATCCATTCCTCACTGTTATCTGAAACTGGAGCCAGAGATGCTGGACTCTTGCAAGCTACCTTTGCTGTTCTTCGCGAAACAGCCAAACCAGCTGTTTTGCTAGAGATGGGATATATGGATAATCCAGAAGAGAACAAAAAAATCCGTAGTAGTGAATACCAAGATAAACTAGTTGAAGGGATAATCAAGGGAATCCAAAAATATTACGCTGGCAATTAGAGCAGTTTAAGCCTCGAATTCATTTGGGGCTTATTTTTCTTATCCAAAACGTATTCTTCTTTCTAGATCTATTTCCTTTTTCAGCTTATTCTCCCCAACTGTGCTATACTTATCTTAGTACATTCTTTGAGATTGGAGCTAATATGAAAATCCATAAAACCGTGAATCCTGTTGCCTATGAAAATACCTATTATTTAGAAGGAGACCAACATCTCATCCTTGTAGATCCTGGTAGCCATTGGGACGCTATTCGTCAAACCATCGAGAACATCAACAAACCAATCTGCGCCATTCTATTGACCCACGCCCATTATGACCATATCATGAGTTTAGACTTGGTGCGCGAGACTTTTGGCAATCCTCCTGTCTATATCGCAGAGAGTGAAGCATCTTGGCTCTACACACCCGTAGATAATCTATCTGGCCTCCCTCGCCACGATGATATGGCAGATGTGGTTGCAAAACCGGCTGAGCATACTTTTGTCTTTCACGAAGAATACCAACTGGAAGAATTTCGTTTCACTGTCTTGCCAACGCCAGGTCACTCTATCGGTGGCGTTTCTATCGTCTTTCCACAAGCTCATTTGGTCTTAACAGGTGATGCTCTATTCCGTGAAACAATCGGACGAACAGATCTTCCGACTGGTAGTATAGAGCAACTTCTTCACAGTATCCAGACCCAACTCTTCACCCTACCAAACTACGATGTCTATCCAGGACATGGTCCAGCTACTACTATTGCTCACGAAAAGACCTTCAATCCCTTTTTCTAGTAAGATAATGATAATGACTATCGCAATTTAATACTCAATGAAAATCAAAGAGCAAACTAGGAAACTAGCCGCAGGCTGTACTTGAGTACGGCAAGGCGACGTTGACGTGGTTTGAATTTGATTTTCGAAGAGTATAAGTAAACTATCCAGCAAATCTTTCCATTACAAAAGGCATCCTATCAAGGTTTTCACACCTGATTGGATGCCTTTTTCTGATGACTAAATTTTTTGCATTACCAAATAATCACGCGCTCTTCTGGTGAACGCCACATACCGTCTCCCTCTTTAACATCATAGGTTGTAAAGAAATCATCGAAGTTTGGCACTTGCACATTGACACGGAGTTTGGCTGGCGCGTGCACATCCACGCTAGCCAAGAGTTTCATAAATTCTGGACGACCTTTCATGCGCCAGATACGACCGAAGTTGTGGAAGAACTCTTCTGCTGAGAAGTCTGGTTCTCTCTTGGCTGCTTCAAGAGCTGCAGCGATTCCTCCCAAGTCAGCCACGTTTTCTGACACAGTCAATTTACCGTTTATAGTTGCACCATAAGAATCCTGTCCATCAAACTGGTCAATAACTTTTTGTGTTTTCTCCTTGAAGGCAGTATAGTCACTCTCTGTCCACCAATCCTTGAGGCTACCATTTTCATCAAAGGAAGCTCCGTTGGTATCAAAGGCATGAGAAATTTCATGGGCAATAACCGCCCCAATCCCACCGTAGTTAGCAGAAGATGACTGATGCAAGTCATAGAAAGGCGCCTGCAAAATAGCCGCTGGGAAGACAATCAGATTCTTCTGAGGATTGTAGTAGGCGTTAACCATATGAGCAGGCATGCCCCATTCCTTGTAGTCTACAGGCTGGTTCCACTTGCTCCAACTGTGTTTGATTTCTACACGCGCAAAGGCTAGAGCATTGTCAAAAAGACTAGCATTTTCATCCACTACCTTGTCCTTGTAGCGTTCTGGCAATTCTTCTGGGTAACCAATATAAGGCTTGATGACATTGAGTTTAACAATGGCCTTGTCACGAGTTTCAGGAGTCAGCCAGTCATTCTTGGCCAATCGTTCCTTATAGACATCGATCATAGTAACCACTTTTTTCTCTACGTCTGCCTTGGCTTCTGGGGAGAATTTTTCATGGGCATACCAGAGACCCAAGGCTTGCTTGAAAGGACCTTGTGCTAGCTGGTAAGCTGCCTTGACCTTATCTTTGGCTTCTGGAACTCCAGAAAGTGCACGACTGTAGGCACCTGACAAGACACGGATTTCTTCCGTTAAATAGCTGGTTGAAAGATTGACAACACTCAAAATCAAGGTTGCCTTGAGAAGAGGCCAAGCTTCTTCACTATAGAACTGCTCTGCTGCTTGCCAGAAACGTTCCTCGTCTACGATAACCTTGTCTGGTACTTGTCCAAGAACGGCTTGGAAGAAGTCATCCAAAGATAGGGCAGGCGCGAATTTTTTGAAATCTTCATAAGAATAGGGATGGTAGAGTTTAGCATATTCTGAACTTTCTTCATTAGAGAGCACCACTGCTGCAACTCGGCGGTCCAATTCTAGTCTTTTCTCTAGCAAGTCTTCAATTTCTTCATCAGAGAAATCATAAGCCTTGAGGAGATTGACGCTGGTTTCTTTCCAAAGAGTTAAGAGCTCTTCGCGTTGAGGATGGTCTTCTGCATAGTAGGTCGTATCTGGCAAAATCGTGCTTGGAGCGCTAGCCCACAAAACGTTGATTCTGGCATCCATAAAGTCTGGCGAAACACCAAAAGGAAGGAAGTTTGGTTTTCCTGCAAGCTCAAACTCTGCTAGTTTGGCAGTGAAATCTGCAAAAGTCTCCAATTCTTGGAATTCTTTAAGGAGAGGCAAAACAGGTGCGATACCGTCAGCTTCTCTCTTGTCAAAATCACGAACGAGACGGTGGTATTTGACAAAGTTTGCCAAGATAGCATCCTCAGGCACTTCTTCACCTGCCAACCACTTGTCTGTTGTCGCCAGCATCAGGTCTTCAATTTCCTGATCTAAATCAACAAAACCTCCAGTTTGAGACTTATCTGCTGGGATTTCAGCTGTCTGTTGCCATTCTCCATTGATTGCATCATAAAAATCGTCTTGATAACGTGTCATCTTGTTCTCGCTTTCATTTGTACTTGTTTTTAGCTTAACAAAAATTACCTGGGAATGCAATTAAAATACAAGATTAAAGAAACTTAAATATTTTACTGTTAATATTTTAATTTTTTGAAAAATTAACTTGACTTAATTTTTTTTTTAAGGTATATTAAGAGTCAGGAGGAATACAAGTTTATGATACGTATCGAAAACCTCAGTGTCTCCTACAAAGAAACGTTGGCACTTAAGGATATTTCACTAGTGCTCCAAGGACCAACAATTACCGGAATCATTGGTCCAAACGGTGCTGGAAAATCAACATTATTAAAAGGTATGCTGGGAATTATCCCTCATCAAGGTCAGGCATTTCTCGATGACAAGGAAGTTAAAAAATCCTTACATCGAATTGCCTATGTCGAACAAAAAATCAATATCGACTACAACTTTCCCATCAAGGTCAAGGAATGCGTCTCACTAGGACTATTTCCCTCTATTCCTCTCTTTCACAGTTTAAAAGCTAAACATTGGAAAAAAGTAGAGGAAGCCCTTGAAATCGTCGGCCTAGCTGACTACGCTGAACGGCAAATCAGTCAACTATCTGGAGGTCAATTTCAGCGGGTTTTGATTGCCAGATGTTTGGTTCAGGAAGCCGACTATATCCTCTTGGATGAACCCTTTGTTGGGATTGACTCTGTCAGTGAGGAAATCATCATGAATACGCTGAGAGATCTAAAAAAAGCTGGTAAGACGGTTCTCATCGTCCACCACGACCTCAGCAAGGTTCCCCACTACTTCGATCAAGTCTTACTTGTCAATCGAGAAGTGATCGCCTTTGGTCCGACCAAAGAAACCTTTACCGAAGCCAATCTCAAAGAAGCTTACGGTAATCGACTCTTTTTCAATGGAGGTGACCTATGATTGCAGAATTTATTGATGGATTGCAAAAATTCCATTTCCTACAAAATGCCTTGATAACAGCTATTGTCGTCGGGGTCGTAGCTGGAGCTGTGGGATGTTTCATCATTCTACGCGGGATGTCACTCATGGGAGATGCCATTTCACATGCTGTCTTGCCAGGTGTAGCCCTCTCCTTCATCTTGGGCGTTGACTTCTTTATCGGAGCCATTGTCTTTGGACTACTAGCTGCCATCATCATAACCTACATCAAGGGGAACTCGATTATCAAAAGCGATACCGCCATCGGCATTACCTTTTCTTCTTTCTTAGCCCTCGGTATCATCTTGATTAGTGTCGCTAAAAGTTCAACTGACCTTTTCCATATCCTTTTTGGTAATATCCTGGCCGTCCAAGATACGGATATGTTTATTACTATGGGTGTGGGGGCAGCCATTCTCTTGTTGATCTGGATTTTCTTCAAGCAACTCTTGATAACTTCCTTTGATGAACTCTTGGCTAAAGCCATGGGAATGCCTGTCAATTTCTATCACTACCTTCTCATGGTACTCCTGACTCTCGTGTCTGTGACAGCCATGCAAAGTGTCGGAACTATCCTGATTGTAGCCATGCTGATTACCCCAGCGGCAACTGCTTATCTGTATGCTAATAGCCTAAAAAGCATGATTTTCCTTTCCTCAACCTTTGGAGCGACAGCTTCAGTTTTGGGACTCTTTATCGGCTATAGCTTTAACGTTGCGGCAGGTTCTAGTATCGTGCTTACAGCCGCTAGTTTCTTTCTCATTAGCTTCTTTATCGCTCCAAAACAACGATATTTGAAACTGAAAAATAAACATTTGTTAAAATAAGGGGCAAAACCCCAATAAATTGGAGGATCTAATGAAAAAATTAGGTACATTACTCGTTCTCTTTCTTTCCGTCATTGCTCTTGTAGCATGTGCTAGCGGAAAAAAAGATGCAGCTTCTGGTCAAAAACTAAAAGTTGTTGCTACAAACTCAATCATCGCTGATATTACTAAAAATATTGCTGGTGACAAGATTGATCTTCACAGTATCGTTCCTGTTGGTCAAGACCCACACGAATACGAACCACTTCCTGAAGACGTTAAGAAAACTTCTCAAGCTGATTTGATTTTCTATAACGGGATCAACCTTGAAACAGGTGGCAATGCTTGGTTTACAAAATTGGTAGAAAATGCCAAGAAAACTGAAAACAAAGACTACTTTGCAGTCAGCGAAGGCGTTGATGTTATCTACCTTGAAGGCCAAAACGAAAAAGGCAAAGAAGACCCACACGCTTGGCTCAACCTTGAAAACGGTATGATCTTTGCTAAAAATATCGCAAAACAATTGAGCACTAAAGACCCTAGCAACAAGGAATTCTACGAAAAAAATCTCAAAGAATATACTGAAAAGCTAGATAAGCTTGATAAGGAAGCTAAAGCTAAATTCGACAATATTCCTGCTGAGAAAAAACTCATCGTAACCAGCGAAGGATGCTTCAAATACTTCTCTAAAGCCTATGGTGTCCCAAGTGCCTACATCTGGGAAATCAACACTGAAGAAGAAGGAACACCTGACCAAATCAAGACCTTGGTTGAAAAACTTCGCCAAACAAAAACTCCTTCCCTCTTTGTAGAATCAAGCGTGGATGACCGTCCGATGAAAACTGTTTCTCAAGACACAAACATCCCAATCTACGCACAAATCTTTACTGACTCTATCGCAGAACAAGGTAAAGAAGGCGACAGCTACTACAACATGATGAAATACAACCTTGATAAGATTGCTGAAGGATTGGCAAAATAATCTAGATATTAGTTCTATCTCTAGCTCAAAAAGCGTTTATAAGAATAAAGATTTCTTAAATCAGTACGAACGAAGTGAGTTTTTACCAGATATTTCTCACTGTAGTGGTATCCTAGATAAGAACTTTGATCTTATCTAGGACGGAATTTTTGAGACCTAAGGCTCAAAAATTAGGGATGAAATTCCGAAGGAAGTTGCTCCCGTCCGCACTACCTTCGAGAAATATCAAATAGATAAAAAATCTGAAAAACGTCATTCTTTTCCGAATTGGCGTTTTTTCTATGCCCACATTTCCAGTCAAATCATTGGAAAATTCTAACTGTTTTAGCTAAAATGGAAGAAAAAAGATTGGAGTATCTTATGGTAACTTTCCTCGGAAATCCTGTGAGCTTTACAGGTAAACAACTACAAGTCGGCGACAAGGCACTTGATTTTTCTCTCACTACAACAGACCTTTCTAAAAAATCTCTGGCTGATTTTGATGGCAAGAAAAAAGTCTTAAGTGTCGTGCCTTCTATCGATACAGGTATCTGCTCAACTCAAACGCGTCGCTTTAATGAAGAACTGGCTGGACTGGACAACACGGTCGTATTGACTGTTTCCATGGACCTACCTTTTGCCCAAAAACGTTGGTGCGGTGCTGAAGGCATTGAAAATGCCATCATGCTCTCAGACTATTTCGACCATTCCTTTGGACGTGATTATGCCCTCTTAATCAATGAATGGCACCTATTGGCACGCGCAGTCTTTGTCCTCGATACCGACAACACTATTCGCTACGTTGAATACGTGGACAATATCAACTCAGAACCAAACTTCGAAGCCGCAATTGCAGCAGCTAAAGCCCTATAGAAAAAAATCCTCTGTCACAAAGAGTTCACCCTGCTCTTTGAAACGGAGGATTTTTCTTATTCTTTAATTATTATTTATTTTGAAATGAATCCTTCAAAATCTTTTAGTTGAAAATTATATTTTTCAGTGAGTAACACATTATCCACTGCAACATCTTCTCCCAATGGGTAAATATTTCTTTTGAAACAGTTGTAGGAGGAAAATCTCTCCTACACTATTATTGATTCTGAGAGAAAATTGCAAAATATCATCTACCAAACTTTCAATTATTAAGATTTTTTGCAGTTTATCTGAATTAGAATCGCAAAGCTTCTCAATAATATAATTGTCGAATTTTTTCATTCTAACTTCCTCTCCACTATTTCTTCCTTTATCAAGAAAAAGTTACCTCAATATTAATAAAGTACAATTCTAAATTAACTCCAATTATTGATTCATGATAATATTTCAGTAACTTATCGTGGAATTAAAAACAAGGATTTTTATTTCAGACGATCCATCGTGAACACTTCATCAGCCATCTCCCAAATTGCCGGATTATGTGTTGCGATAATGATTAGCCTATTATCATCTCGAAGAGATAGCAAAATCTCCATAATCAACTGAGAGGTTGCTGGGTCTATTGAAGCTGTTGGCTCATCTGCCAGAATAAGGGGTGGATTCTTTAAGATAACTTTTGCCAAGGCAACCCGTTGCGATTCTCCGCCCGATAACTCAAAGATGCGCTTATCTAGGTCAAGATAAGCCAGGCCGACCTGTTCTAAAGCCTGCTTTTGCCTCAACCGCTGTTCCGACCGACTCAACTTTTGACCAATGAGACCTAGCTTAAGGTTTTCTTCAATACTTTGGTTTTCAATTAAGCCAAAGTTCTGGAAGAGGTAGCCCAATTCGTGACGGAAAAAATCACTCGATTTATAATTGGCCAAGTCTTTACCTCGGTAAAAAATCGTCCCATCATAAGATTCTAATTTCCCAATCATGTTCATCAAGGTTGTTTTTCCGCTACCACTTGAACCAATTAAGGCATAGACTTTTCCAGCCTCAAATGTCATTGAAAGATTCGAAAATAACTCTCGTTCTCCAAAAGATTTACTCACCTGTTTAAGTTCAATCATATTAACCTTCCTTCAAAACAAGCATGGACATCTTGTTTTCTTTCTGCATTTGGACATGTAACTGTAAAAGAGATAGACCAGTAAAGAGTAACGAGACTAAGAAAGCAACTACTATCTCTACCATAAGAAATACACTCGCAACAAATCCCAGTAAAAACACACCCAGTTGAGCAAAGAGATAAGTGCGATGGATTTCTAAGAACCTGAGACCTGCAATGCGTTTGATAAAAATGGCACGTCTAAATTCTTCAAAGTAGAGCCTATTCATAGTGTTAAACAACAAGATTGAAGTTGCAATCCCAAGCACAGCTCCTGCTAGCATTACCCAACGTTCCCTCTGGATATTATCCAATAATGTGATGTAGTTGTGGTAACCTGTTTGCATTTCTGAGACCCAATTTTCAATGCCTTGTCTCTGGATAAGCTCCTGGGCATCAGACAATTGATTAAAGAGAACGTAGTTCTGTACTGCGTCTACCCAAAACAAAACGGACTGTGGACCAGTTGATTGGGGTGTTATAACAATGATGATTGGATCTTTCAAAAACTGCTGGTAAGAAATAGGGGTCGTATTATACACAAAACGATCCTGACCTGATTCTAAATAACCTACCGTAGCAGTCATTTGCTGTCGTTCATCTCGACTAGACATGCGACTGGTTAAGTCGTCTTCAAAAACAGATTTATAATGTTCTTCCTCTGAACGGAGGTGTTCAGGCAGCAATAAGACAAACTCCCCTACATCAAGGTGATTCATCTTTTGCTCAATAGTTGTATCTACAGGAATGTTTTGACGCTCCAAGTATTGCGGTGTGACGATAAGGACATTGCCATTCGGGCTGTAATCGTGCCATTCTGTAGAGGTTATCAAGTTTTTGGAGGAAGCCATGCCATTTTGCAAAGTACGGTCAATTAACTGGTGTCTAGATAAGAAAGCCTTTTGTTCTGAAACAGCCAGATCCATCAATTGATACCAAGTTCTGAATTTCCTTTGAGCTTGTTCATCAAAACCAGGACTCGTTCCTTCACGGCTGATTGATAGGGTAATCAGTTGCCTTTCCTGGTTCCAAGCCTCTTGTCCAATCCGATGCTGTTGCCAGGCTTGGGTATACTTTAAGCTACTCCCTATTCCCAGCGTTACAATAATAATCGCTAATAGTTGACCGATTAAAATCAAACTAATGATTCCTCTGACAGGCACTTGCCCTTTTATAATCTGCATCAGGTGTATCTTTTTTATCCCAACTGCGAAGAGTTGAGCGAAAAACAGGGAGATCGACAACAAGATGAGATTATAACAGAGCAAGCCTGCTCCTATGGTCATTAGGGATTGCGTTGGAAGCGACAGAATTTTTTGCATAAGAATGGCGAGTACGCCAGCTAAACTGAAACCAACAGCTATCCCTTTCAAATCCTCACCAACTGGTCTAAGGAAAATGGACCACCGTTTCTCTCCTGAAATGAGGCGAATGCCCGACGACCGTAATTGGCTAATTTGACTAATTAAAGTCAGTGCTCCAAAGGTTAAGATGAAAATCAATAGACTGATTAACTGAAATCCGTTACTAAAGATAGCCATTAACGTAGATAGTTTGGATGGAATTATCAGGTGCATGTTAGTCAAGCCAAGTTGACTTAGCTCCTCCCTTAGCAAGTGAATATCTAGGTTTCCATCGAATACAAAATAGTTTGTTTCAACACTACTACTTTGAGCATCTTCTAGATTTTTTTCCTGTAGCCCATCAGGCAACTTTCCGTTCCCAAAGGTCGTATAAGAAAATACTGGAGTACCTTCTGAGTTAGGATCCTGGTGTTGAATCGCAATAAAACTATCCGTTTCTTCTGCTAGTTTTTCCAAGCGTGTAGCAACATGCTGAAAAGTTGTTTCAGGGGAAGAATCACGTACAACAACGTTGGGGTAATAATAGGAGACATATGTATCAGTCCAAATGGTAAATACCCAAACAAAGAACAAACTAGCAAGCAGGTTGGATATGAGTATAAATAATTTTTTCATAGTGCATTCCTTATTCTAAAATAGAGGACAGAAATACCCCTGCCCTCTATAAACTAACAAGCTTACTAAATTATTGATAAAAGAATCTTCTTCAATTTTTAATTAGAAATCTCAGTCTGAATTATGGTATCCTATTTTTTCCTCCTTTCTAACTGCACGTTCCTTTCTACAGACAGAGACCTAATTTTATAAACCAATCTTCAATACTTTAGATTTTGTAACTCATAATTTTCAACAGTTGGTTAGCTATGAAAGCATTTTATCAAACATCTCCATTCTTATATCTATCTGGTATTGTTACAAGCTCTCATCAGAATACCTTTCTCTAAATAGTCGAATTTTAAAGTAATACGAAATCAATCAGCCTTCCCAACATCAAGACCTTTGGACTTCTTTTGTGATTGCACTCGAATCTCCAATTGTTTATTCTTCTGAATAAACTGTTGGTAAGGAATTGTATTACTAAACGTAAAAACCCCTAGTAATGCTAATATAGCTAATTTTTGAATTCCACGTTTTTTTCTCTTGCACTGAAACCCCTTTCTGTCTCCTTATTTTTATTTTAACATATATATTTTATTTATTCAAACTTTTTATTGTATTTTGAACTTTTTTTTCTTATTATTTCCGTGAAGAATTTTTTATTCCTTTAACTTGCTATTTTGAACTAAAAATTTTATAATGAAATTAAGCAAATAGGAAGGATTGTTATCTTTAATGAATACACTCGCAGAGAAATTCAGATTGAAAAGAAAAGAGTTAGGTCTCTCCCAACAAACTCTTGCAGAAGGAATTTGTGAACAAAGTCAGATTAGTAAAATTGAAAGAGGTCATTTTATTCCCTCCGCAGACTTGTTATTCAAACTCTCTCAACGACTTGAAGTCCCTTTGGATTACTTTTTCAATGAACAAATTGAAATTAAATCTAACCTCTCTAATTTCAAGCAATTATCTGCTCGCCTATTAGATGATAGAAATTATGACGATTTGGAATATATTTATAGAATAGAGATTGAACGAAGTACTTTTCTAACACTAGAAGACCGAACTTACCTTGAATGGATTAAAGCTATTATTGACTTCTATCAATATGACAGTAAGTGTGAGGCTATTTCTTCATTGGAAAATATATTATTAAAAGTCTCTTCAAATACTCTGATTTATTTAAAGGCGTTGAATACTCTATCTAATTTCTATTCCTTAGTGGGTCGTGAACAAGAATATGAGGCAAACTACTCTCATTTGATGGAGTTATATCAGACAAAAAATTTTGAGTATCAAGAGTTTTTATTTGGCTACATCAGAGTTCGTTACAACTACGCTCACTACCTAGTGTCAAAGGAAAAATATAACGAAGCCATTCAAGAAGCTCTTGAGACGATTGAACTCTGTAAACAAAGACAGACAAGCTACCAACTGGCTCCCCTACTTATTCTTGTAGGAAATGCTGGAGCCAAATTTCTAGACAAAGAACAAGTCAAAAATTATTATATAGAAGCAAGAGAGTTATGTAAGACTTATAACAATCCTTTAATGTTGATGAAGATAGAAAATTATTTGAAGGAATTAGATACTGTTTAGTTAATCTTGACATTATAGTTTTTCTGAAACGTTAAATAACCTGTAAGGCTGATAGTGAAATGAATACTATCAGCCTTATAATTATGTGACTATTAGTCCGTCTCGCTCCGCTAGGTGCGAGACAAAAAAACTCCAAACGCGATACAATAAAGGTGTTCAAGCCAATTGTAAAGCGAAAGGAGAAAAATATGGCACAAAAGGCTCATAGTTTATCGCACACAAAGTGGCACTGTTCTATCACATTGTGTTCCCCCCTAAGTATAGACGAAAAGTCATCTATAATCAATATCGAAGTAGTTTAGGAGAAATATTTCATCGCTTGTGTAGTTATAAAGGAGTTGAAATTATCGAGGATCACTTAATGCCAGACCATGTACATATGTTAGTCAGTATTCCACCAAGGATAAGTGTTTCAAGTTTCATGGGGTATTTAAAAGGTAAAAGTGCACTCATGATGTTTGACAAACACGCCAATCTCAAGTATAAGTTCGGGAATCGGCATTTCTGGGCAGAAGGTTATTATGTAAGTACAGTTGGACTCAATGAAGCCACAATTAAGAAATATATTCAAGATTAAAGAAATTATCCAGTGGATGATTTCTTCACGAGTATGAAAATTTGAAAACGAGTAAAACATGATATAGCACTAGATAAATTGAGTGTAAAAGAATATGAGGGTCCCTTTAGGGATAGTGGTAAGTATAGTAGATTGAAATAAGATGTGAACAAACTGACTAGGAAAGTTAAATTAATTTCTAGAAATGTTTTAGTAACCACGGCGTACTATTCTAGTTTCAATACACTATAATACCAAGCCTCTTTGAGAGACAAGTGACGAGTCAAGAGCAATAAGGCTTGAACAACGTGAAAGCCAGCGTCTTGAGGCGCTGGCTGGTAATTTGGGCTTATAGCCCTGGGACAAACCACCCGTTTGACGGGTGGTCATGATTTACGAGTAAATATAAGTTCAATCAGAAAAACAATCGCCTTACTCTACAGATTTCAAGGCTTCTAACATATCAACTTTTCTCAGATGATGATTGACAAAGAAACCAAGCAGGGTCAAGATGATGCTTACTGCTGCCACTGGGATTACATAGACCTCCCAACCTACCCGCGGATAAAAGAGAATAGTCGCAGGCGAAATCATTTGAATCAAAAATTGGTGTAAATAGAAACCTGAGAGCAGACCAAGTACGATTCCCGCAAGAGACAAGACAATCGTCTCACGGTAAATGTAGAGAGTGACTTCTTTATTATGAAAGCCGAGAACCTTGATAGTAGAGAGTTCACGGATTCTCTCAGCCACGTTAATATTGGTCAGATTGTAGAGGATAACGATAGCCAATAGAACCGACACGATAACCAAGATGGTCATGGTCTGATTGAGTGAGCTAGCGACAGAGTCAAAGAGTCGAATGGCTGAAGCATTTTGGACAACGCTGGACACCGCAGCTTGATTCATAAGTAAGCCGGCCTCTCTTTCGATACTAGTAGCACTGGTATCTCTTAACGAGACCAAATAAGTGTTGGCTTGGGGTAGCTGTCCGTAAAGTTGCTCATAGCTAGCTTGACTCATATAAATAAAGTGACCAACGTAGTTCTCAGCAATGGCAGCAACCTTTAGCTTCTTACCTTCAATTTCCAAAGTCTGCCCAACCTTGACACCTGCCAGCTGGGCTAGTTTAGCTGTAATAACGACTCCATCTTTCAATGTCAGCTCCTGCTGATGATATTGCAGATGGATAAAGGGAGTCAAATCTTCCTTCTCTGTCATCATAAGGGTAATGGTCTGAAGACCAGCCTTGCCTTTGAAATCCTTGTCTAGCGTTTTAGAATAGATTTTCTGGTAGTCTTGGATATCCTGGCCTTTCAACACTTCTTCTAGATTTGCCTTGTCCTGATTGGTCGCACTTGGATTTTCAGAGACAATCATCTGATACTGTTGGATTTGTTGAAACTGTCTAGACGGAACTCCTGCTACTGAGGATTGGATTCCCAAGCCTGCAAAGAGCAGAGCGACTGAACCAGCCACACCAAAGATCGTCATCAACATCCGTTGCTTATAACGAAAGATATTGCGGGCTGTGACCTTATGGGTAAAACTGAGACGGCACCAAATAAAACCGATGCTCTCCAGTAAGATTTTAGCTCCTTTGACAGGTGGTTTAGGCAGTAAAAGCTGGGCTGCTTCATCGTGAAGTTCCCTCCGAGCTACCATATAGGCTGGTAAGACACTCGCCAACCAACTCAATCCAAGAGCTAGTATGCTATAGGTCCAATAGAACTGAATCTGGGTTTCTCCCACCACCATACCTTTTGTAATAACACTTGAAATCACACTGGCTAGTAAATAATGGCCAAGTATACTACCTAAAGCTGTTCCGACAGTCCCAGCTACTAGACCGTAAAGGAGAAACTTGGCGATAATATCCTTACTACGATAACCCAAGGCCTTAAAAATCCCTGCATGAGTTCGCTCTTCATCCACAAAACGAGTCATAGTTGTGAAGGTCACCATAGCTGCAACAGCATAAAGCACCACAGGAAAGATATTGCCCACTGCCCGAATACTGGCTGAAGCATTGCTGTACATGAGATAGCCCTGACCACCTGGCATGGTCTGACGATTATAGACTTGATACTTGGGTTCAGCCAAATCATCCAAGACTTGCTGATGTTTTTCTAATTTTTCCTTTTCTTGGGCTAGATTTTGTTCAGCTTGCTTTAGCTTGTCCTCTTCCTTGCTTAACTCCTGCTTGGCTTGGGTAAGTTGAGCACTAGCTTGCTCTCTCTGAGCTTGAGGCAACAAGGCTAGTTGACTTTCCTGAGCCTGTATACGAGCTTGAGCAGCTGCTAAACGACGCTTGCCTTCCTGCAAATTAGTCTCAGCCTTATCAAGGGTCTCTTGCCCCTTATCTATAGATTCTTGTCCTTCTTTTTTTAAGAGTTGCAAACGTGCCTTGCCATTATCTGATAAAGCTTGTTCAAGCTCTTCCTGATGTTGCTTGGATTTTTCTTCATAAGCTGATGAAAAGGCATTTAAACCTGCTAAATCTTGATATTTCAAGCGTGCTATATTATAGACTTTTTGATCAAACTGGCTAGGCAAAATCACCCCGTAGGCTGTCAGAGTCCCACTTCCACTTCCTGCGTAACCCATATCTCGCTGGGAAAGGATTTCAGCCGAATCCACAAAACCAATAATAGTATAAGTATGGTCTTTTAAAGAGGAATGACCGCCTTCTTTTTCTTTAAAACTAATCTCCTGTCCCACGCTGTATTGACTCTGCAGATGACTTGCTAAAGCAATTTCCTTGTCTGACTGCGGAAGTCGCCCCTCTCTTAGCTGAAAGGTTGAAATTCGCTCTGATTTGGAATACAGCCGAATGGCATCCTGCCCATTATCCATAGCCACATCTGTCAAGTAGCCAAACTCGACCTCTGCGCCCTCTATCTGTTCTAGTTCTTCTTGATCTGCTTGATCCAAGCCATAGTTAGACATGACTGCCAAATCCAAGGTTTGAGCAGTGGTTAAATAAGCATTAGCGGTTGCCTCCATATTGGGGCTGGTTACTTTGAGACCTACTAGGGCTAGAGAGCCCAACATCATCAGGGTCAAGATGGATAAAAAACGCCCCTTGGAGCCTGTGAAGGACTGAATTAAGTCCTTCCAATAAGTTTTTCGCTTGATCATGCTAGTACTCCAAACTGTCAATATCCTGAGGATGCTGGTTGATCACCACATCCTTGACACCGGCATCGTGCATATGAATCACGCGATCAGCAATGGGCGCCAAAGCTCCATTGTGAGTCACAATAATCACCGTCGCTCCCTTTTGATGAGACATGTCTTGGAGAATTTTCAAGACTTGCTTGCCCGTCTGATAATCCAAGGCTCCAGTCGGTTCATCACAAAGAAGAATTTTAGGATTTTTGGCTACCGCGCGAGCAATGGAGACTCGCTGTTGCTCCCCTCCAGAAAGCTGGGCTGGGAAATTATTGAGACGATGAGCCAGACCTACATCTGTTAAAACCTGCTCAGGATCCAAGGCATCCGTCACGATTTCCGAAGCAAGTTCCACATTTTCCATAGCTGTCAGATTTGAAACTAAATTATAAAACTGAAAAACAAAACCGACATCATTTCTACGGTAATTGGTGCGCTGGTGGGAACTATAGTCTGCAATATTGACACCATCTATCCAGATTTGCCCTTCATCATTGGTATCCATTCCCCCAAGAAGATTAAGAACTGTCGACTTACCCGCACCTGACGCACCTAGGATAATCACCAGCTCCCCTTTTTCAATCTCAAAATTCACATCACGATTGGCCACAATCTCCGTGTCTCCAACTTGATAACGCTTGTAACAGCGTTTCATCTCAATATAAGCCATCAGACCCACCCTCTCTCAAACAAATTACTTCCTACTACCATTATAACGCTTTTTCAACTAGTTGGAAACTGCTTACATTCTCAAATCCTTTAAAAAAGGCAGTCTCAAATCACTGCCTTCCATTATCTTATTAAAAATAAAACTGAACAAAATCACCTTTTGATGTCGCTACTGAAATACAATCTTTCCCCATGCAATTCACTTTTACTTTTTCTTGATTGACTTCAATCACACTTTTTTGAATACCTGGATAAGAGACTCGCAAATCTCCTCCGCTTCTTGATAAAATGATCATCTGTAAGAGTTTTTTATCCTCCCAGCGCATGCTCACTTCAAAATGTCCACGTGCCATTAAGCCTGAAACGGAACCTGATGACCAAGCATCGGGTAGGGCAGCTAGAGGCACCAGATAAGCTGTATGAGACTGGAGTAACATTTCTGCCATGCCACTAGTAGCACCAAAATTACCATCTATCTGAAAAGGTGGATGGCTACACCAAAGATTTGGCAAGGTAGATGTCTTTAACTGCTCTGCTAATAATTTATGGGCTCGATTACCATCTCCCAAACGCGCCCAGAGATTGATCTTATTAGCCTTGGACCAGCCTGTGCCCCCATCTCCACGATCATTGAGGCTAGCACGCGCCGCATCAAGATAGTCTTGTCCCTTATGACTAAAGAGATTTCCAGGATAGAGTCCCACCAGATGAGAAGCATGCCGATGTTGGGCCTCCACTTTCTCATTTTGAAAATACTGTTCTTCCTCCTCATACCACTCCCTAATTCGACCAAATTGAGTGATTTGCAGAGGATTTAGTAAATCAAATTTTTCTTTGACTTCAGTCAACAAGTCCGCATCCAGCCCCAATTCTTGAGCAGCCTGAATAAAATCATGGAATAATTGCCAAATCAGAGACTGGTCATAGGTATTGCCAATCGAAATTGGACCATGTTCTGGAGAATAAGACGGAGAAGAAACCCAACGCTGAGCTAGCTGATCCTCATGTAAAAAAGCATTCCAAAAACGAACCGTTTCCCTCAACATGGGATAAATTTTCTCCCTGAGATAGTCTTGGTCCCTGTAAAATGAGTAGGCCTCATAAACCGTTTGCATCATCCAAGCATTGGCAGCTGGTGACCACCCCCAGTAATAATCCCAACCAGGTGCCGTCCAGCCAAAAGGAGTCGCTTGCGTATGGACCAACCAACCGTTCTCCTCCCCTTTCTGAGAAACGATTCCTGCATACCTTGCAGCCGCTAGGCGACCATAGACACGCAAATCATCGATATAGTTGATGACCGGAAAGGCCGTTTCTAAGAGGTTAGTCACATAGGCTGGCCAATAATTCATCTGCAAGTTGATATTCAAGTGATAGTCCGAATTCCAAGGAGGATTGTCTACTGCATTCCAGACCCCTTGCAGGTTAGCTGGTAGCGCATCTGGGCAATCTCTGGAAGAACTAATCAATAAATACCGCCCATACTGGAAGAACAGCTCCTCCAAAGCCTGCCCCTCTTGTGGCTTATAATTTTTTAACAAATCATCTGTAGTGGATGCGTCAACTTCAGCCCCCAAATCCAATTGAACACGCTGAAATAAGGCTTGGTAGGCCTGAATATGCCTTGATTTCAATTGAACATAACCCTTTTCTTTAGCTATCTCCACCAGATTTTTTACTTGCTGCTCTAAATCTATTTTCTTGCGATAATTGCTAGCAGGATTTTGAGCAAAATCTGTCTTAGCTACCAAGAAGAGATTGGCATAACTGGCTCCTGATATCTGAACCTTATTCGACCAGACTCTAATGTCTCCATCCGTTTGCCAAGCTAGACAGGCAGCAAACTGGAGATCATTATCCTTAACTCTTCCCTTCATCAAGATATGGGAATCAGTGATATCCAGCTGGCATTCCTTGTAATCAGACTTTTCCTGCTCATACTTTCCATCAGAAGCCAAATCACGGGTCAAGGACAGTTCTATAGTAAAATCTAGAGTTTCCGCCCCTTCCTTAGTGAAATGCTGAACCAAGAGATCATCTGGAAAACTCTCAAAGGCTTCACGTTCAAATCGCGTTCCCTTATAGGCATAAGAAGTCGTCGCAAGTGCCTTACTGACATTCAGTTGTCTCTGGTAATCCGTTACCTGAGACAGAGAATTACCTTGCTGGCTGAACTCAATGAAAATATCTCCAAAGGACAGATAGGTCCCATATTGACTCGTTTGGGGACCGACCAGGTGCTGTTCAGCCAATTCCTTAGCAGTATTGTAATCTCTCTTTTCCAAAGCCTGCCGAATTTCAGCTAAAAAACCATACTGGTCCTGAAGATTCCCACCCTGATAATCTGAACTATCAGGAAGTGGACCACCAGACCAGAGACTTTTTTCATTAAATTGAATCCGCTCAGCCCCTATAAGCCCAAAGACTTTAGCCCCTAAAGAACCATTGCCTATCGGTAAAGCCTCTTCTTCCCAACCCTTGTAAGTGGTTGAAGCTGGTTGCTTGTAGGTCAGTACATAATCTTGTTTTTTATTCCTTATCATACTACCATACTAACATAAAAAGTCTAGAAATCAATTCTAGACTTACAATTTTTTATTTTCCAAGGTAGTATTCAGAAACTACGTTCAATTTTTCGTCGAATTCGAATACCAATGGTGGGAAGTTAGGGATTTCCACATCCATGATTTCGTCATCTGACAAACCTTTGATGTGTTTTACAAGGGCACGGATTGAGTTACCGTGAGCTCCTACGAATACGTTTTTACCATCTTTAAGAGCTGGAGCGATTTTATCTTCCCAGAAAGGAAGGGCACGTTCCAAAGTCACTTTCAAGTTTTCAGCATCTGGAATGACTGAATCGTCAAGTGAAGCGTAACGACGGTCAGTGTGAGCTGAATGCTCATCATCACGGTCCATGTTTGGAGGCAATACATCGTATGAACGACGCCAGATGTGAACTTGCTCATCACCAAATTGTTCAGCAGCTTCAGCTTTGTTTTTACCAGTCAAACCACCGTAGTGACGTTCGTTCAAGCGCCATGATTTTTCAACTGGAACCCACAATTGGTCAGAAGCTTCAAGAGCCAAGTTAGTTGTTTTGATAGCACGTTTCAATACTGAAGTGTAAGCTTGGTCAAATTCGATACCAGCTTCTTTGATCAATTTACCAGCGTCAATTGCTTGTTGTGTACCTTTTTCAGACAAATCAACATCAGCCCAACCAGTGAAAAGGTTAGCTTTGTTCCATTCAGACTCACCGTGGCGAGCAAAAACCAATTTTACCATTAGATGGATTCTCCTTTAAATTTTCCGAGGTTTCCCCTCGTTTATCTATTCTATTTTACACAATTTTTCACAAAAAAGCTAGTCAAAACCAAAAAGGAAAGGACTGTTTGACAATCCTTTTCCTTATTAGTATCATACACAATCTTATTTCTCTTCAAATCCTTCTGCGACTGCATCCGCAAAGTTTTCTTCTACGATGCTTGCACAGTGGTCACAGATGACTGCGTGGTAGCTACGTTCTGCTGTTGTTGGGTCGATACGACGGCAACGGTCACATACTTCACCTGCAGCGCGTTCAACAGTGAAGGCTACATCTTCGAAGCTAACAGCAGCTTCTGGAGCTGGTCCTTCTGCGATAGTCAATTCAGACACGATCAAAAGTTGAGCTACATTGCTGTTTACTGCTTCGAGTAGAGTTTTCACAACTTCGTTTGGATAAACTGTCAAGTGTGCTTCAAGTGATTTACCGATTACTTTGGCATTACGAGCTTCTTCCAAGGCTTTTTGAGCTTGTCCACGGAAGTCCATGAAGGCTGCCCATGTATCCAAGATTTCTTCTTGGTTAGCAAATGTCTCTGCTTCTGGCAATTCTGACAATTGAACGAAGTCTTCTGCTTCAAACTCAAGATATGACCAGATTTCTTCCGCAGTGTGAGGAAGGATTGGTGTCAAGAGTTTGGTGATTTTTACAAGAATGTCATAGAAGACAGTCTGCATTTGACGGCGTTCCAATGATTTAGCACCTTCGATATAAACAACATCTTTGGCAAAATCAAGGTAGAAGGCTGACAAGTCAACGTTGATAAAGTTTACCAAGGCCTTGTAAATTGTCAAGAATTCAAAGTTGGCATAAGCATCACGAATGGTCTTGACAAGCTGGTTAAAGCGAATCGTCATGTACTTATCAACTGAACGAAGCTCATCGTAAGCTACTGCATCTTGAGCTCGGTTAAAGTTAGATGTATTAGCAATCAAGAAACGAAGAGTGTTACGAATCTTACGGTAAGTTTCAGAGACTTGGCTCAAGATATCCATAGAGATACGCACGTCGTTGCTTGAGTCAACACTTGTTACCCAGAGACGCAAGATTTCAGCACCAAATTGTTTTTCAACATCGCTTGGAGCAATGGTATTTCCAAGAGATTTAGACATCTTCTCACCTTTACCGTCAAGGGCAAAACCTTGTGACAAGATTTGTTTGTAAGGCGCTACGCCATGGTTAGCAACAGATGTGATAAGTGAAGAGTTGAACCAACCACGATACTGGTCAGAACCTTCTAGGTAAAGGTCTGCTGGGTAAGTCAACTCCGGACGGTTTACTATAACTCCATTCCATGATGAACCTGAGTCAAACCAAACGTCCATGATATCTGTTTCTTTCTTGAACTCGCCATTTGGTGAACCTGGATGCGTAAATCCTTCTGGTAATAGGTCTTTGGCATCACGTTCCCACCAGATAATAGATCCGTGTTCCTCAAAGAGTTGAGCCACGTGTTCAATCGTTTCAGCTGTCATGATCGCTGTACCATCTTCAGCATAGAAGATAGGAAGTGGAACACCCCAAGCACGTTGACGAGAGATAACCCAGTCGCCACGGTCACGAATCATATTGTAAAGACGAACTTTACCCCATTCTGAGTGGAATTTAACTTTTTCAATTTCGTCCAAGATTTCTTGGCGGAATTTAGAAACTGAGGCAAACCATTGTGGAACTGCACGCCAAATGATTGGTTTCTTCGTACGCCAGTCAAATGGATATGAGTGAGAAATTTCTTCTTGGGCAAGAAGGAGGCTACCAAGTTTTTCAATAACAGTTGGTACAACCTTGTCGTAGAATTGGCCTTCAAACTCAGAACCAGCATTAGCCATCATGATACCACGCTCATCAACAGTGACTGCGACTTCAAGGCCATTTGCAATACCGACATTGTAGTCATCCTCACCAAAACCAGGGGCTGTATGGACAATACCTGTACCAGAGTCAGTTGTAACGTGGTCACCAAGGATAACGAGTTCATCTACAGCTGTATCCCATGGGTGTTCTGTTACGATATGGTTCAATTCTTGACCACGGTAAGTTGCCAACACTTGAACATCAGCCCAACCAAATTTCTCAGACAAGCTATTCAATAATTCTGCAGCAACCACAAATTTACGAGCTTCACCAGCAGGTTGAACCAAAACGTAATCAATATCTGCTCCGACAGTCAAACCACGAGAAGCTGTGATAGTAAATGGAGTAGTTGTCCAGACAACGATATAAGTATCTGTATCTAGAACACCTTTGCCATCTTTTACCTTATTGGCATAGTAAAGGGAAGTTGAAAGCAAGTCATGGTATTCAATCTCTGCTTCAGCAAGAGCAGACTCAGATGACCAAGACCAGTAAACTGGCTTGGCACCACGGTAGATATAACCCTTGTTAGCCATTTCACCGAAGACACGGATTTGGGCTGCTTCATAGTCCGGAGTCAAGGTCACATATGGATTTTCCCAGTCACCAGAAACACCCAAACGTTTGAAGTCTTCACGTTGTTTATCTACTTGTGAAAGAGCATATTCACGGCAAAGTTTCAAGTACTCAACCAAGTCCATTTCTTTACGTTTGACACCTTGTTTTGCCAGAACTTGCTCGATTGGCAGACCATGAGTATCCCAGCCTGGGATAAATGGTGCGTAAAAACCTGACATAGATTTTGAACGAACAATGATATCTTTTGAAATCTTGTTCATAGCGTGTCCAACGTGGATATTTCCGTTGGCGTATGGAGGGCCATCATGCAAGGTGAAATGAGGTTTTCCTTGGTTCAATTCTTGACGACGTTGATAAAGTTTTGCATCTTCCCATTCCTTTTGCCAAACTGGCTCTTTGGTAGGAAGGCCTGCACGCATTGGGAAAGCTGTTTTCCCAAGATTAAGGGTATCTTTGAGTTTCATGGTATCTCCTTTATAAATAATAACAAATTAAAAACCACGACTTCCAAAAAGGACGAAAATCGTGGTACCACCTTTATTCGGAAAAAGATCTAATCTTTCTCCCTCTTATCCCGTAACGTGGGGAACGTCAAATCCTACTAACTTCAGACTTGAGTTTTTGAGAGGATAATCTTATCATTAGGGAATACAGGACTCGCACCATCTCCTGCTCGCTGGAAATATAAGGATAAGATCTTGTTCTCACATCGTTTCTTATAAAATTGTAACAGATTCTTGCGGTGCCGCAAATCCTGGTTCTGAGTTTACAGCTTCAGTAGCTGGTGTTGGGCCTGAGTAATAGCTTGGAGCTACTTCTGGCTCTTCATACATTGGACCAACTGGATGAGCTGGACTTTCTTCAACAACTGGAGCTGGTGAAACCATTTGTTCTTGTTCAGCTCTAGCTTCGGCTTCCGCAAGTTCCTTATTAGCCGCTTCGATACGCGCTTGCAACTCTGCCATTTCCTCGGGAGAAAACTGACGAGTAATATCAATTGGTTCTTCCTCTGGATGTTGTTGCAAGACAGAGTCACCTAAGACTTCGCTTACTACTTCTTTGAAGGCTTCATCACTTGTTTGAAGATAAGTAGCTGTTGGACGAAGAATATCTTCCCAATCTGAAGATTCAACAATTGCTAACTGGCTCTCAATTGTAGATTTAAGACGTTGGTGGAAGACACGGCTCTTGTTCTTCAACTCTTCAGTTTCAACAGCAACTTTCTTGGCATTATCAGTTGCTTGACGAAGAATTTCATTTGCCTTGTACTTAGCTTCTTCCAACAAGCGTTGCGCATCTTGCTCTGCTTGGTGAATGATATTGTTTGAACGTTCAGTTGCAGCTTGTTTTACTCGTTCAGCTGTATCTTGTGCAATCAATACAGACTGACTCAATGAATCTTTCATCTCATCAAAGTAAGACAAACGCTCTTCCAAACTCTTAATATGTAATTCTTTATCATGATTAGAGCGAACCAAATCTTCATAATCACGGACTACAATATCTAAAAATTCATCTACTTCTTCTTGATCAAAGCCTCTGAATCGTGTGTTAAAGGTTTTATCTTTGATTTCTAACGATGTAATTGGCATAATTATCCTCACTTACTTAATAACAATTGGACCGTTAATTTCTTTTTATCTTTTTTTGTTTGCCCATTATCTCTAACGAGTTTCAATCGACCGAATTTCCTTACACTAATCAAGTCACCAACTTGAACTGTATAATCTGATTTTTCAACTAAATGGTAATTAACTTGAACTGCCTGCTTTTCAATTAACTGATTTGCCTGATTTCTGGACAGCTTGAAAATCCCTGCCAGAAAAACATCTAATCTAGAACTAGCGATACAAATATCCAATTCTTGATAATTTTCCACTGTAGCAATTTTCTCAGTAAAATCCCGTTCTTCTAGACAAACAGGTAGACGGGCAATTTTCGTAATGCCGTCTTGGAAAAGGAGAGTAAACTGTCGATTAATGATAATCTGTGCTCTCTCTTCATTGACTAAGATATCACCAAACAGCTTCCTATCAATTCCCAGCTGATTTAAAACAGTCCCTAATATTTTTGCATGCGTTAAGCGTTCAAACTTATTAGAATAAACTATTTCTTGCAAGGATAGTTCAAAATCAGAGAATTTGGGTTCAAAATAATCAGGATACAGGAGTATCCGAACGTATTCAGTTTCAAGAAACTGCCGACTGCTCATGTAGGCGATGCCGTTCGTTGATGCTAGAACTTTTAAAATCTTTTCCTGATGAGGATTTATAAAAGGTGTTAAAAAAGGAGAATAAGAGTCTTCTACCTTTTTTATCCATTCTGCTCCCTTATCAATAAAAGACGAATCATTCTTAGAAAAGTGCTGATAAATCATCTTGTTCATAGAAACATCACTAAAAGTCGAATCAATTGGTTCCCTAAAAAATGCACTAATAATACCGCAATCCAGACAGACAAGTCAAGCCCTGCAATCTGAAGGGGTAAACGTTGTAAAGGAGCTATTATCGGTTTCACTAAGCTAATAATCAAGCGACCTAGACGCGATTCATAAGCATTGGGGAACCAAGACATCAGAGCAAAAACGACTAAAATCAGTGAATAGATATCCACTGCATTTTGAATAAAACGAATGAGAAAGAGCATTATTTCACTCTCGTACGTTTCATATCAAAACCAAATTCACCATTTTGTGATTCATCTGGAATTTTGATATCTTCAATATTGACGACAACATCAACTGGCGTCAGTAGGTACATCGTAGATGCTACCTTTTTCATGTTACCAGCTAAAACATGACGTGCCCCATCCAGATAGTCCAAACAACGACGTGCTTGAACTTCTGTCATATATTGAAAATCAATCAAAATACTTTCGTTACCAGCCAATAAATCAACAATATCTGTGGCATCTTCGTATTTACGTGGATAACGAACATCAATCGTCACCTTATCAGTAGAACGTTGACTTTTCATAGCCAACTCTTGTTGACGGGCATGAAGACGGGTGATGTTTTTATCTTTAGATGGTGTGACCGCAGTTTGTTGAGGCAACTCCTGAACAGAAGGGACTGGAGTCACAATCGGCTCTTCAGCTTTAGGCTGATAAGTAGTACCAACATCTTCTCCATCTTCTGTAAAATAATCTATAAATTTATCAAATCTATCTTTTAAAGACATATTTCTTTCCTATTTAAAAAATGCTGTACCAATTCTGACAAATGTTGAGCCAAATTCAATCGCTTCCTTGTAGTCACGACTCATACCCATACTCAAGTCCGTCATTGGCATATTGGGAATTTGTTTTTCTCTAATTTCTAGTTGCAAATCCTGTGTAGCTTTAAAAATCTCTTTCAACTCATCACTACTAGCTTCAAAAGGAGCCATGGTCATCAAGCCTACATATTCAATTTTATCTAAGGTTGCCAACTCTGGTAAGAGTTCCAATAGTTCTTCCTTTGAAAAACCATGTTTGCTCTCTTCCCTTGAGATATTTACTTGTAAGAAACACTTAATAACTCGATCACTTCTTTTTTGAATTTCCTCTGCTAGCTTTAATGAATCCAAAGCATGAAAATAATCAACATATTGAATGACATCTTTGACCTTACGTCTTTGCAAAGTACCAATCAGATGCCAGACAACATCTTGGTCTTTTAAAGCTTGATATTTCTCAAGGAACTTATCTACACGATTTTCACCAATATGATGCACACCTAGCGGAAGCAAAGCCTCCGCTGTCGGTACGTCTACATATTTTGTAACAGCAACAACCGAAACAGAATTAGCTTCTCTTCCTGCCTGCTGACTTGCATCTTTTATTTGTTGAAAAACACGTTCTGTATTTTCTTTCAAATTCATTTACTTAACGATTTTTGAAAAATGGAGGAGTTTCTAATTCATCCTCTTCTAAAGATGGTGCTTCGAAACGTTCAACTGGTGATACAACTGAATCAGTTGGACGAACAATTGTCTCACGACGCAAGTCCCAATCACCAAATGCTGAAGTTTGAGAAGTTTCTGTACGACGAGGTGCCGGACTTGGAATTTCTGCAGTTTCAGCCATGTCATAGTGACGGTCATAGTTACGTACATGACTTGGACTCGCTTGTTCATGACGAACGGCTTGTTTTGGTGCATGTCCAACAACTTTTTCAACACGATCTTGACGAACACCAGTTGCAACTACTGTTACGCGAATTTCATCACGCATGCTTTCATCAATAGATGTTCCAAGCCAGATGTTCACTCCCTGACCAGCTGCTTGGTTAACGATTTCTGATGCTTCTTCAGCTTCAATCAAGGTTAAGTCAAGACCACCAGTAACGTTGACGATAACATCTTCAGCACCGTCAATAGTTGTTTCAAGAAGTGGTGAGTAGATTGCCTTACGAGCTGCTTCTACCACACGTTCTTCTCCACTACCGATACCGATACCCATTAAGGCGTTCCCTTTATTTGCCATAACAGTTTTCACATCGGCAAAGTCAAGGTTAATCAAACCAGGATTTGTAATCAAATCTGTAATCCCTTGAACACCTTGGCGAAGTACATTATCTGCTTCACTAAGTGCTTCAAGAAGTGGAGTTTTCTTATCAACAATTTCAAGCAAGTTGTTGTTTGAAATAATCAATAGGGTATCTACATGTTCACGAAGTTGGTTGATTCCTTCAACAGCAAATTGACCACGTTTGCTTCCTTCAAAACCGAAAGGACGTGTCACAACACCAACTGTAAGAGCACCCAAATCTTTAGCAATACGGGCAATAACAGGAGCTGCACCAGTACCTGATCCACCTCCCATACCAGCAGTAATGAAGACCATATCCGCTCCACTGATAGCAGCTGTCAATGTTTCTTCGCTTTCTTCAGCAGCTTTACGACCAACTTCAGGTTGACCTCCAGCACCCAAACCGCGAGTCAATTTAGGTCCCAATTGAATTACTGTCTCTGCTTTAGTACCACTCAAAGCTTGTACATCTGTGTTTGCTGCGATAAATTCTACGCCTGCAACACCCTCGTCAACCATGCGGTTAATGGCGTTGCCGCCACCTCCACCAACACCGATTACTTTAATAACTGCACCTTGAGCAGCTGCTGTATCAAATGAAAATGTCATAGTTTATTTTCCTCTTTTATTCATCAAACATGCTTCCAATTAAGCCACGGAAACGATCTGCGATTTTTGGTTTATTTTGAGAAGATACTTTATCTTCTTTCGGAGCAACTCCGTTCGTAGAAGCTGATTGCTCTACCTCAGTATTTTGAACTGGTTGAATAGGGGTAGGCTGTGCTACCTGCGTAACACGTTGAATCATCCCGCCGAAATTAATTGGTTGGTGACGCAAGGTATCTTCACCTTTGACTGCTCGTTGCGCTAACAAATGCACTTCAGTCAATTGACCAGCAAATTCAGACAAGCTAATCACATGAGCAAAGGCAGGGTTACGAATTCCAACTTGATTTGGAACGTAAAGTTTGACACCAACGCCAAAGACTTCCTGTGCAAGTTCTACGATACCTGGTAAAATAGCATTTCCACCAATCAGAACAATCCCACCTGGAAGATCCAACAAATGTCTTCTTTCCAACTCTTGCTTAATTTGTTCAAAAATGTGCTTAATGCGAGCTGAAATAATCTCTGCTAGATAGCTTTCTGTAACTTCTACAGGCTCTACTTCACCAATCACTTCAACTTGGAAAGTTTCATTGCTAGCAAGTGATGGGTAGGCTTCCCCATAGTTCAACTTCAGTCCTTCAGCTAGTTTTTGTGAAGTCTTCAAGACTTTAGAGATATCTTTGGTAACATAATCTCCACCTTCTTGAAGAATATTTGTAAACTGGAGTTCTTGGTTACGGATTGTAGCAACAGTTGTTTGACCTGCTCCCATATCAATCACAGTAGCTCCAAATTCACGCTCTCCTTCGTTCAAGACTGAACGAACCAAAGCCAATGGTGAAATAATAATATTTTCAACTTGAACACCTGAGCGCTCAACTGTCTTGCGTAAATTGTGAAGAATAGTACGTGGACCTGTGTAAAGCAAACCACGCATTTCAAGACGAACACCCATCATTCCACGCGGGTCACGAATACCTTGGAAACCATCTACGATAAATTCTTCTGGAATAAAAGTAATGACTTCACGATCTGGTGTCATGCTCTTTGTCAAGGCTGATTTAACAACATTTTCAACATCTTGATCTGTAATTTCTTTTGTATCAGATGTAACTGGAATCATTCCTTGAGTTGGTTCTACTTGTAAAAGATTTCCAGGCAAACCAACATTCACTGATTTGATTGAAATACCAGCCTTCTCTTCTGCTTGGGAAATAGCTGACTTGATAGCAGTTGCTGCCGCTTCAATATCAACGATAATCCCATCTTTTACACCTTTACTCTTGGCATTACTTACACCAATTACGTTTAGTTCACCATTTCTAAGCTCAGCAACCAATACCTTAATCGAATTGGTTCCGATATCTAAGCCTGTAAAAAAACCATCTCTAGCCATTACATCGCATCCTCTCTATCTTCCAAGTTTCTAACTTCTATTTCAATATAGCTAAAACAGGGCATAGCTATTCACAGAATATTATAACACAAAAAATCCAATCGTGCTTAGTTTTTTCCTAAATTTACTTGCTTTTTTTCACTTTATCTTCCCAATCTTCTCTCTTTACCAAACAAGTTATAAAAAATCAGATTTATGAAAAAAAGAAAGCTTGAATTTAAGCTTTCTTTGCAATCATTTTTTCTGCTTCTTGCTCTAAAAATAGTTCCAAGATTTTCTTGGTCAAGGTGATCGCAGCAGACAAGGCTACTGACACGATCAAATAATTAGCTACTAAGCCGTGATCCCCAACCAATGGCGGTTTTGTCAAGAATCCGTAATCTCCACCTGTTACCAAATTGACCACAAAAATCAAGGCATTTAGTCCAAAGGTCATGAGAAAAATTCTTTTCACATCTAGCAATCGTGCATCATACTGTCTCAAGAGATAAACGAGTGAGTTCCCCAAGAGAGCTAAGTGCCCAAATATAAAGGATAAAATGGCAATATGGGGGAATGGATAGGCATCTGGCACTGGGTAAACAAAGGCTGCTAATGTCCCAAATGTCCCCAACAATGCAAAATACTGCCGATATTTGGACTTACCAGGAAGCAAAAGTACCACGAACATGGCCATACGGCAATGATAAAAGGGTAAGCTTTCTGATAGTGGCATATGATTAACCCAATACCAGCCATAAAGTAGGATCAACTGAACAGCTTGCAAGATTTGGAAAAATCGTTGGTAAACCTTCTTTTCACGATAGCGATAGGCTGTATAAAAGGTTAAGGCTAAGAGCGTAAATAGGCTAACATACCAAAAAAGATCAAACTTGGGTGGCTCTGTTGCCTGAGTCGTAAAGAAAATATCCCATAAATTCATCTAGTCTTCCTCATAATTCAAAATTTTCCTGCATATTATTATACCATGCTATTTGTCAAAAATGGATTTAGAAATACGATAATCATCTTCTTAGTCAAGATATTGCTCCCTCTGACCTTGATAAACCTGCCAAAGAATCTCTATTTGCTCCTTGGTAATGCGTTTTTCAGATAAGGCTGGCAGTTGATCAATGGCAAAAAATTGAAGATCAGCGATTTCTTGATTTTCTTGGAATTGTCCATCAAGAAGCTTACATTCAAAAACAAACTTTGCATACTGTTTGCTCTGTAGTTGGAAACGATTGGTATCAAAAACAGCCAGCAGTCTTTCTACTTTGGCTTCAAAACCTGTTTCTTCTTCAATTTCCTTGAGAATATTTTCGGTTGGAGAATAGCCGACCTCTCCAAAGCCACCTGGCAAAGCCCAACTATCCTCTCCTTGCCCCCTAACTAGACATACTTTTTCATCCTCAACAATCCAAGCACGAACATCCATTAAAGGAGTCGCATAAGCAGAAGTTGGCTTCAAGACTTCTGCTACTTCTTCTGCATCTAATTCTGATGCTTGATTCAACATTTCAGATAAAAGGCCCCCCAAGTCCTCATAACGCTCACGGTCAAAAGGATCTTTTGTAAAGGTTAGTCCAGTATCTGTAATGGCAATCATTCTTTGCAAATATTTGACAAAATCACTTGTCTTCATGTTCTAAACTTTCTACCAGCTTGGCTAAATTCATAGAGTTGGATCCTTTGAGCAGGATTTGATCATTGGCTCCAAGACTTTCCTTGACTTGCTTGGTCATAGCCTCAAATTGATCCTCGTCGGCTGTTTTTTTGAAGTAATAAACATGGCCGATTGGGAACATTTGACTGGCGAGTTGAGCCAATTCTGCGATATCTTCTCCATAAAAAATAACAGTATCAAGCACATCTGGCGAGAGGCTCAAAATCATCTGATTATGAAGTTGAACAGACTGGTCACCAAGTTCCTTCATGTCTGCTAGAACAGCAATTTTCTTGCCTCCTTCATTGGCTGGAATGGCAGAAAAAGTCTCTAAAATCAGCTTCATAGCAGTTGGATTGGCATTGTATACGTCAGACAAAATATCTGCTCCATTGGCTGCATTCTTCCACTCAGTACGGTTACGCGTCAATTCAAGATTTTGGAAGGCATTATGAATCTGCTCCTCAGTCACTCCTTCTTGCAGGGCAACATAGGATGCAATCATAGCATTGGTGGCATTGTACTTACCTGTCACTGGTAAATCAAGGGCTTGTTCCAAGAAACTAGCCTTAAAGGTCAGACTATCCTTGCGCTCAATCAAATCTGTGATTTCCAGCTCTGCTCCTGGCCCAAAACGGACTACCTTTTTATCAGCTGGCAAGTAGGCATCTACAATCGAGTCAGCTGGTGCCAAAAGTAAAGAACCTGAAACCATACCGTCTGCAATTTGCATTTTCCCTTTAGCGATTTCCGAACGGTCTTTGAAAAAGGCCAAATGAGCCTCTCCAACCAGGGTCACGATGGCTGTTTTTGGGTGAGCCAACTCAGACAAGAGATGAATATCTCCCAAGTGATCCTGCCCCATCTCCAAGACTAACTTTTCTGTTCCTTCAGGCATGTGGAGAACTGTGTAAGGAAGGCCAATCTCGTTATTGTAGTTTCCTTGTGTTTTGTAGGTTTTGTAGGTTGTTGAAAGTAAGTGCGCCAACATATCCTTGGTGGTTGTCTTGCCATTTGAACCCGTAACTGCAAAGACATCAACAGACGTTTTTTCAAGATAGTAGGCAGCTAGTTGTTGAAAGGCAGTCAAAACATCGTCTACTAAAATATAAGGATGATTTGCGACCTCTTTCTCAGACAGGGTTGCAGCAGCGCCATTTTCAAAAGCTGTTTCGATAAAGTCATGACCATCACGCGCACCTTTAAGGGGAACAAATAAATCCCCTGCCCCAATCAAACGACTGTCAAACTCAGGCATTTCTAACTGCGCGTCCGCAAAAAGACTAACATCATTTTTAGCTCCAACAGCTTGGGCAACTTCATGGATTGTTAATTTCATTTCTACTCCTTTAAAAAGGGTTGAAGTCCGAGAACTCTGATCACCTTGCAGTGACGGTTCTGGCTTCTACCCTCTCTTTCATTTTTATAGCAAATGCACTTCGCGCTTGTCAAAACTTTCCTTGGCAAGGTCAACCAAACGCTCGATCAGGTCTGGGTAGCTGATTCCCATATTGTCCCAAAGTAGTGGGTACATAGACCACTGGGTGAAACCTGGCATGGTATTGAGTTCATTTAGGAAAATCTCGCCCTTATCTGTATAGAAGAAATCGCAACGAGAGAGACCGAGGCCACCAATGGCACGGAAGGCCGTTTCTGCATTTTGACGCATGACAGCTACCACATCATCACTGATTTTGGCTGGAATATCCATAGTAATCTTGTTATCAATATACTTGGCATCGTAGTCATAAAAGTCAACATCTTTGACAACTTCTCCTGGCAACGTGCTTTTGACATCGTAGTTGCCCAAGAGACCAACCTCGATTTCACGGGCATTCACCCCTTGCTCAACCAAGACACGGCTGTCATATTGGAAGGCAAGTTTCAAGGCTTGACGGAGTTCTTCTTGATTTTCAGACTTAGAAATACCGACACTAGAACCCATATTTGACGGTTTTGTAAAGACTGGATAAGTCAATTTTTCTTCCACTTCAGCGATTTTAGCAGTCTCATCATCGCCTTCAACGATAGCCACATAAGGAACTTGAGCAATCCCGACAGATTCTAAGACACGCTTGGTCGTGATTTTATCCATAGCAAGGCTTGATGACAGGATGTTGCAGCCGACATAAGGCATTTTCAAAACTTCAAGAAATCCTTGAACAGATCCATCTTCTCCCATCGGACCGTGAAGAACTGGAAAGACTACTGCACCTTCCTCATAGATAGCACTTGGTGCAACTTTCTTATCCCAATCAATGGTTTCATTGGTCATGAGACGGTCTTCTTGACCTGGGGTCTGGCTAAATTCTTGCGTTTTGATAAAGTCACCTGACTGGCTGATGAAGAAAGTCTTGACTGTGAAACGGTCGTAATTGACCGCACGCATGACACTCTCAGCTGAAAGGACAGAGACTTCACGCTCAGCACTACGTCCACCGTATAAAAGAATAATCGTTTGTTTCATATTATTTGTTCCAATTCTAATAGAATACTCGTTCTTTAGTATATCATATTTGCTTCTTTTTTGAAACTTGAACCTGATACTGGTCTTCAAGAAATCTAAAAAGAGACCGATAAAACAACTGTCGGTCTCCGTGATTTTTGTATAAATGAATTGAGTGCGTTAATTTGTCTACACTTACAACTCTGTCCGATTTTCAATGGCTCGTAAGAGTGTGACTTCGTCCGCATACTCGATATCTGCTCCCACAGCAAGTCCTCGTGCCAGACGTGTAACCTTGATGCCAGCTGGCTTGAGCAAACGAGAAAGATACATTGATGTCGCTTCCCCATCTGCGGTGGCATTGGTTGCTACGATTACCTCTGAAACTTCACTATCCATCAGACGAGTCATGAGGCTCTTGAGATTGATATCGTCTGGACTGATGCCATTCATGGGAGAAATGAGTCCATGCAAAACATGATAGAGTCCATGGTATTCTTGGATATTCTCCATAGCCGCCACATCGCGACTATCCTCAAGAACTAAAATCGTTGTCTGGTCACGACTTGGATCGGTACAGATAGAGCAAGGATCATCATCAGTCAAACGACCACAGATAGAACAATAGGTCAACTCTCTCTTAGCAGAAAGGAGATTTTTGGCAAATTCATTGACATCGTCATCAGACATTCCAATCGTATAAAATGCCAGACGTGTAGCCGTCTTAATCCCGATACCTGGTAACTTAGAATAACTGTCAATTAGCTTGGCAATAGGTGTTGGATAAAGCATAAGTTCCTTTCTAATTCATTGGATGATGTTGGTTATAGAGGTTGATAATATCGCGCGCAATGGAAGGTCCTACACCATTTGTTAGATTAGTATTATGAGGAAAGACCACTGCAACAGCGATTTGGGGATTATCAGATGGGGCATAGGCCACGGCGTTGGTGTTGTTAGCTTTTTGACCACCTGCTACATAGCTTTCGGCAGTACCTGTTTTCCCACTAATGGATACAGCTGCACCATTTGAAAAGGCACGACCTGTTGTCAGAGAACTTCCACCGTGAGAAACTTGATAAAATCCTTGTTGAAGAATGGAAACATCAGACTCAGAAATATTAATTTTATTCATTTCCTTGGTATCAATAGATTGGATTAAGTTTCCTAAACCACCTTGTTCATTGTTCCCATAAATACCCTCGACAATGTGAGGTGCAATCCGAACACCGTTGTTGGCAATAGTGCCGACGTACTGAGCCAATTGCATTGGGGTGTAGTTATCAAACTGACCAAATGCATTGGTAATGTAATTAGCAAAATTATACTCTTTTGGTATAAAACCAGTTGACTCATCTGGAAGGTCAATGCCTGTTGAGGCTCCAAGACCATATTCAGCAAATGTCGAACGAAGTTTCCCCATAGCGGATTCTAAATTGTTAGTTAAAACAAACATATTGGGTTGATAGGTCTGACCCATAATGCCCAAAGCCGTTTGAACCATGTAGGTATTAGAAGAATACTCCAAGGCTTCCACAGCTGTAATCGGGAATGAACCGTAGGCCTGAGTGTACCAAGAATTAATCGGAGCCGATCCTTGGAAGACAATGGGTTGGTCTGTCAAGGTTTGATTCCCTGACAAGACTCCATTCTCCCAACCAGAGCTGATAGTTGCTGCTTTAACAACCGAACCTGGGACAAAGACATTGGTTACTGTTCCCAAGGAATCAGGTGTTAACTCTCCCGTTTTCAAGTCATGTTTGAGACCTGACATAGACAAAACTGCACCTGTTTTGGGGTTCAAAGCAACTGCATACACACCTTCAGAATATCTAGCTCCTCCATTTCCTAACTCGGAATTGAAATAACTCTTAAGCAGATTATCCACACTATCTTGGAAGGCCAAATCGATGGTTAGTTTAATATTGTTTCCTTTGGTACCATCTTCGATATTATCAACACTTTCCATATTGCCATACTTGTCTAGATGAATCTCTTTCACCGAGCGTTTTCCTTGCAAGGTTTCCTCATATTGTTTTTCTAGATAAGAAGTCCCAACACGGTCATTTAAAGAATAACCTTTTTTAAGATAGAAATCTGCTTCTTCAGCTGGGAGACCAGCTTTTTCACTGGAAACACTTCCTACTATAGAAGAAAGCGAAGTCTCAAGAACCTTTCGATCCCAGGAAGTTGAAATACTGATACCAGGTAAATTCTTAGAAGCCGAAGCAATCAAGGCAATCTGTGTATCTGTCAAGGAATCTGTCGCAATGGTGCCTGTCGCAAAATTTTCTACTGCATTGAGTTGGCTAAAGAGGTAAATTTCTTTCTTTTCGTCATCCGAGTAGGTAAATTGACTTGGATCGATACTTTCTACTGTGTTATTGTAAAGCTCAGACTCAGATAATTGATTCCCATCAGAATCTAGTCGCTTCTCACGTGGTAAACTTTCTACTGCTTTCTTATAGACATCTTGATCTGCTAGATAATAGTCCGCCAACTGTCGGTCAGTCAATGTTGGAGAAGAAACTCCCACATAGGCTAACAACTTCTTGGCTGTTTCTTTCAAATCTGCAGCCGTCATTTTGTTGTTCCTTGTAAAAGATACAACTTGCTTGATGGTGTTTTCGACGAGAGGTTTCCCTGTTGCATCGTAGATTTGTCCACGAGCCGAACTAGTTGTCACCTTTGTTTTACTTGCCGATGCTAGTTTTGTCTCATAAAAATCTTTGTTCAAAACCTGCATGTAAAGCAGGCGACCAATGATGGTCATAAAGAGCAAAATAACAATTGAAAACAATAAATTAAGCCGAATCGGAATCGAATGGCTGTCAAATTTTCTCATACAAGTCAGTCTCATTTCTATTTAAAATCTCATTCTTCATTGTACCACAAATTGAGAAGAAAATTATGGAAAATGGGAGTACTTTATTTGATTTTTAAAAGAGCTTTTCTTTTTTATTTAATTATCATTATTTTATATGGTATAATAATATCAACCAATAGAAATTTTTGACTTTTAATTTAATATAAATCATACAAAGGAAGCCCATGAACAATCAAGATATTCCCTCTATTATTGATCTCCACTTTGATGAATTAACTGAATTAGAGCAAGAAATTGCTCGCTATTTCTTACAGGTCAATACGATACAGGATGATTTATCATCACAAAACGTCGCTCAGAAACTTCATATTTCCCAGGCGGCTCTAACTCGTTTTGCTAAAAAGTGTGGTTTTACTGGCTATAGAGAATTTATTTTCCAATACCAACATCAAATCGATAACCAAAATCTTCAGCTATCGACCCATAATCCTCTTATCCAAGGTGTTCTCAGAAGCTATAGCAATATGAGAGAGCAAACTCAGGAATTAATTAATGAAAATCAAATAGAACGAATAGCTAATATGATAGAAGATGCTGAAAGAGTCTATTTTTTTGGCACTGGAAGCTCTGGCCTTGTCGCTCGTGAGATGAAATTACGCTTTATGCGTTTAGGGGTGGTATGTGAAGCTATAACCGATCAAGATGGCTTTGCTTGGACTACTAGTATCATGGATGACAATTGCTTGGTTCTAGGCTTTTCACTATCTGGATCTACTCAATCTATTCTAGACAGCTTATTAGATGCTAAAGAAATGGGGGCAAAAACAGTCCTCTTTACCAGCGTACCAAACAAAGAAAACCAATTGTATACTGAAACTGTACTGGTTGCTAGTCACAATCAATCATCCTATATTCAGCGTATCTCCTCTCAACTTCCAATGCTTTTTTGGGTTGATTTGATCTATGCTTACTTTTTAGAAATCAATCGAGAAAATAAAGAGAGAATATTCAATAGCTACTGGGAAAATAAAAAACTCAACGGCTATCGAAGACAAAGAAGAATTAGAAAATCCTAGTTTGGCAATGCCAAACTAGGATTGTTTTGTTTTGAAATGGTAGTAGGCACCTAACATCCCTGCTGTATTCTGATGATGAGCAAATTCTAATCTCGTCTTATCAGCTAGACTTGGTACCAAAGCATCTTTCAAAGCTTTTCGAATTTTAGGCTTGAGAATAGCTTCTTGTCCCATGATACCACCACCTAGAATAACTACTTCTGGATTGGCCACATAACAAATATTAGCTAGACCTTTTCCTAGGTAGTCAACCATGCGGTCGATACCATCCATGCAGAGTTTGTTCCCTTCAGTAGCTTCTTTAAAGATTCTACGACCATTCCACTGATCAACTGAATCACCATGTGCTTCTGCTACATAACGAACCAAAGCTGTGGTTGAAGCTAAGTCTTGGAAAGCTCCATCCTGCATGTGTAGATAGCCAACCTCGCAGGCAGAGTTACTAAAACCATGGAAGACTTGACCGTCAATAATTAAACAACCGCCAATACCTGTTCCAATAGTCAAGCAAAGGGTCACGCTTGCTCCCTTACCAGATCCCGAAACTGCTTCTGCAAGACCTGCACAGTTGACATCATTTTCAATTTCACAAGGAATGTCAAAGCTAGTCTCGATTTCCTTCTTGAACTGTGTTCCTGCATAATTTGGAATCTGTGGGCCTGCATAGAAAATCTCACCCTTGTCAGGATCCACCATACCTGCCGAAGAAATGGCAACACCTGCTACAGAATCTTTTTCAAGATAACTAGCTACAATCTGTTTGGTTTTCTCTAAAATATGGGGACCACCTTTATGTGCCTCTGTCGGTATCTCATGCGATTCAAGAAGTTGCCCCTCTTGATCAACCAAACCATACTTGATGTTAGTTCCACCGATATCAATTGCAATGTAGTTAGTCATAAATACCTCCTTATGGATTAGAGGAAGCGCTCCTTAGTTTCACGAATCAAGGCTGCAGCTGCTTCCACAACTGGACGATCTTCTTCAGTCACTGGTGTCAAAGGTGAACGAACAGATCCAATATTAAGTCCTTCATTGATCTTCAAGACTTCTTTAATGACACCATACATATTTCCATGTGCAGAAGTAAGTTTACCAATGATAGCGTTGATAGCGTATTGTAATTCACGCGCTGTTTCCAAGTCTTTATCCGCAATCAATTGGTTGAGTTTCAAGAAGAGTTCTGGCATAGCACCGTAAGTACCACCGATACCAGCCTTAGCACCCATGAGGCGACCTCCTAGGAACTGTTCATCTGGACCGTTAAAGACGATATGGTCTTCTCCACCAAGGCTAACAAAAGTTTGGATATCTTGAACTGGCATAGAAGAGTTCTTCACACCGATAACACGTGGATTTTTCAACATTTCAGTATAGAGACTTGGAGTCAAAGCAACACCTGCCAATTGAGGAATGTTGTAGATAACATAGTCTGTGTTTGGAGCTGCAGAGCTGATATCATTCCAGTATTTAGCGACTGAGTATTCTGGCAAGCGGAAGTAAATTGGTGGAATCGTTGCAATGGCATCTACACCCAAGCTTTCTGCGTGGCGAGCAAGTTCCATACTATCTTTAGTATTATTGCAAGCTACGTGAGCAATAATCGTCAATTTGCCTTTAGCAACTGCCATAACTTCTTCCAAAATCAATTTGCGGTCTTCAACGCTTTGGTAGATACATTCACCAGAAGAACCATTAACATAAAGACCTTGAACACCTTTATCAATGAAGTATTGAACCAAGGCACGTGTGCGCTCTGGACTTACTTCTCCTTGTTCATCGTAACATGCGTAGAAGGCTGGAATGACACCTTCGTATTTTTTCAAATCTGACATAGATTTTCTCCTGTTATTTTTATTTTCTGCTAAAGCAGATTCTTTCTTTACTTCTTTAGTATACACTTTAGAGAAAAGGCTTTCAATATCTTTTAGACACTTAGATTTTAGTTTCTCGCTTATAGAATAGCATTTAAAGCGTTTGAAAGTAGTTTCAGAAATGATTGCAACCCTTACTCGTACTTAGCAAATAGCTTTTCCATTACACCTACTTGTAAAAAAGCAAGAAGTCCAAAACCAAAGAGAATAAAAGCTGATCCTCCCAATAGAAGGGTAAAGGCTGATAGATATAGAATCATCAAAATCAAAAAGATAATTGCAATCATCAAGATAAACCACGGTGCATTAAAGCTAGCCAAGATCAGTCCTTTTTGAAGAATTTCTTTCCAAGATAGGTCATAACGTGCCGCAATCGGATAACTAGCCAACATCACAATGGTAAGGAAAATCAGAATCCCTAAACAAATGGCTTTCACCAATTGGAAGGGTAAAGCCGTTTGACCCCAGAAAAGATAGAGATCTGAAAGAGCAAGAAACACAACTCCTAACTCCAACAGCCCCAACTGAAAACCTAATTTCAGATTTTGCCTGAAAACTCTTAGATAGGTCCTAAAAACTGGAACACGTCTACTTTGCTTGATTTCAAACATTGTCTGATAGAGACTAATTTTGGCTACCCCAATCGTTACGATTGGCAAACAAGTTACTACAAAGAGAAGATTGACTGTTACAATATCTAAAACCTTCTCACTAATTCGCATTAGAAAATTATCTGTATCAAATGCAGCCTTGATGAGACTTCTTCCTTTTTGTGACATCTTTTACTCCCCCTATCATTTCATTTCTATCACTATCTAAATCAATTCGATTTAGATAGCAATAAGATTCAACTCTTAAACTCAATTTTCAAAAGTGCTTAATAAGATAGTCATCAGCTATCTCGATCTACCATTCTAATCAATTAAAATTTTAAACAAATACTTGCGAACTTGATCTTCCATACCTGCATAGCCATTTGGTTGATGTGGTTCTCCTGGGAAGAAAATTGCAAAATTGTGATAACCTAGTAAAAGTGGATACTGTTCATGACAATGGACAAAACCAATATCACTTGCTTCATCAAAAGCAACCGCTTCGTCCTTAATACGTGAACCAAAGCTAGAATATTCATGACCTTCTACCAACAAATGCAAGTCTGCATAGTTCTTGTGATGTTCAAACTGATCATTTTCAGCTTTATTTAGGACATTTTCTTGAACAACTAGAAAGACCTTATCCCCATCAATATCATATTTTCCTAACTCGAACGAATCTTTACGATGTTCATAAAGATAATCAATTGCCTTGTCAAGATTTGGATGAATTCCTTTATAAAAGCTAATATTTTTCAAATCGTCAAAAATCATTATTTTCTCCTTTAAAAATCGTCATTAAGCGATTAAAACTAACACCTCCAACAGTGTCATTTACTGTCGGAGGCTTTTAGATAGTGCTAGCAATAGCCAATTGATACTGTAAAAGAAATCGTTTCTTATCCTTTAACAGCTCCCATAGTAATACCTTGTGTGAAGGATTTTTGGAATACTAAGAAGACTGTTACGATTGGCACAGCAGCAAGAGCTGCACCTGCCATGATTAAACCATAGTTGGTTGCCATTTCGGCCTGCATAGTCGCAACCCCGAGTGAGATAGTCAAATTGTTACGTGAAGTCAACATAACCAACTGCATGAAGTAGTCGTTCCAAGTATTGATGAAGGTAAAGATTGCAAGAGCCGCAAACCCTGGTTTCACAATTGGGAAGGCTACGCTCCAGAAAGTACGAATCTCACCACAACCATCGATTTTAGCTGATTCAAGCAACTCTGTTGGAATATTTTCACTAAATTGTTTCATAAGGAAAACCCCAAATGGCCATCCAATCAAAGGCAAGATAACCGCCCAGAGAGTATCGTGGATTCCCATGAAGTTGACGATACGTACCAATGGTACAAGGACAACTTGTTTTGGAAGTGCCATGGCAGCAATAAAGATTGCAAAGAGGATACGTTGACCATAGAAACGTTTTTTAGCCAATACATAACCTGCTAGAGATGAAGTTGCACAGACTAAGAACATGGTTACCAATGAGATAAATACCGAGTTCCACATCCATTGCATAGCAGGGTTTTGCACCATGAGTTGTTGGAAGTTTTCCATGGTTGGCATTTTAGGGAACCATTGTGGTGGAATAACGATTGTATCAGGCTGTGATTTAAATGCCCCTGTCAAAATCCAGTAGAATGGAAAGATGAACAGCACAGTCAACAAGAGCAAAATGATTGTTGAAATAACAGTAAAGGCTGTTAATGGTTTTTTTTCTGTAGATTGCATAGCTGTCTCCTTTCTTTAGTATTCTACGTCGTTTCCGAGTACTTTAAATTGAACAAAACTTACGATAGCAATCATAACTGCCAAGAAGACACCGATTGTGTTGGCATAACCATACTCTGTCAATTGGAAGGCTTTTTCGTATAGGTAGTACATCAAGGTACTTGTAGAGTAGTTTGGACCACCAGATGTCAAAAGCTGAATCAAGGCGAAACATTGGAATGAGTTAATTGTTGTGATGATTGCGATATAAAGAGTTGTTGGAAGAAGGCTTGGCCATTTAATCTTCCAGAAAACTTGAAACTCAGTTGCACCATCAACGCGAGCAGCTTCAACCAATGAATTATCAATATTACCCATGGCAGCGATGTAGAGGATAATCGGTTGACCAACTGAAGTTGTCAAGAGGATAATCATAATCGCCATCAATGCCCAGTGCTTATCACCAAGCCATGAAATGTTTTGAGTAATGATATGACTTGATTTAAGCACAAAGTTCAAGATACCTGATAGTGGATCATAGATCCATTTCCATACAACTGTTACGGCAACACTACCTGTAACAACTGGAAGGAAGAATACAAAGCGATAGAATGATCTAGCGATAGCATTTTGATGGTAGGTCTGTGACGCTACAAAGAGCGAGAAGAGAACAACTACAGGAACTGATCCAATAACCAAAATAACTGTGTTAATCAGAGATTTTGTGAAGACAGGATCTTTAAACATACGGATATAGTTATCTAAGCCCACAAATTGGAAACTAGTCATAGAATAGTTAAAGAAACTTGTGATGAAGCCCATAATCATTGGTGCTAAAACAAAGACAACAAAGAAGAATAAAACTGGCGCTAGGAAAGCATAAGAAATAATAGTTTCTCTCATACGAATTTTATTAACTTTCACTGTAGGCACCTCTCTTTCCTTTTCTTTTTTATTGATAATCTCCTAAGAGAATGATGATTTACTTTTTAAATAAAAGCCCCCTTTTCTTACACAAGCGTGCAAAGGGAAAAGGGGCTACAAAATCTAGTTTAGGGTTTATTGTTTAGTAGCTTTTTTGATAGTTTCGTTTGCTTTTTCAGTAAATGCTTTCAATGCATCAGCTGGTTTTTGATCGCCATTTGAAACTGATTGCAACATTGGGAACCATAGAGTTCTCATTTCTGCAAAACCATCAATTGTATTGTAGTATGGAGAATAGTACTTAGTCCAAGCACCGATTGTTTCCATACGTTTGTCATCATAGAGTTTACCAAATGATGTACGAACTGGGAATGCTCCTGTACGAACAACATCTTTTGGACCCCATTCTTTATCATCTGCGATGAATTGAACAAATTTCTTAGAAGCAGCAACTTTCTTGTCGTCCTTGTTGTTGAATACTGCAAATCCATTTACAAGGTATTCAAGAGCTGGTTTACCAGAATCAGATGGGAATGGTACTTCTACTACTTCTACTTTACTTGCTTCCAAGAGTTTACCTTGGATACCATTTTGAGCTGGTGCCCAAAGGATTGTGTAAGATGTTTGACCGTTAGCAAAGTTTTGGATGTCTGCTCCACCATCAAATTGTGAACCATTGTTCAACAAACCATCTTTAATCCAGCTAGCTGCTTTTTCAAGACCTTTAACGAATTTAGGATCATCAGTTGTATACTTAGTAACATCTTTATCTGTTACAGAAGCTCCGTAAAGGTTTGCTACAAAGGCACGTGTTCCTTGGTCTCCCCCTTGACCTGAACTGAACAATGAACCTGGTGTGTAGCCTTTATCTTTGAGTGCTTTCAATACTTTTTCAAAGTCGTCTGTTGTCCAGCCTTCTTTTACAAGGTTCGCAACTCCAGCTTCTTCCAACATTTTCTTGTTCATAGCCATGTAGAATGGTGCTGAACTGATTGGATACATATAAGCTTTATCGCCAGCTTTACTTGCTTTTACAATGTTTTCATTGTTGACATCTTTAACAAAGTCATCTGTGAAGAGGTCATTCAAGTCAGCCAATTTACCATTTTTACCATATTGGATGATACGTCCTGGTGCGTCAAAAAGTACGTCTGGAGCTGTACCCGCTTCGATAGCTGTAGTGATTTTTTCTGGACCTGACTTAAAGTCAATTGTTTCCAATTTCACTTTTACATCTGGGTTTGCTTTTTCAAAGGCTTCGATGATAGATTTTTCATATGTTCCAACACCGTCACCAGTTTTTTCTTGAGTGAAGACTGGGAATGCCCACCAAGTGATTTCTGTTTTTCCGCTATCTCCACCAGATTTTCCAGCATCTTTACTTCCGCCAGAATTTCCACAAGCAGCAAGACCAAGAATTGCAGCACCTGCAAGTACTGTACAAGCTAGTTTTCTAAATTTCATTTGTATTCTCCTTTTAATAAATATTTCCAAATTGACAACGAGTGATTTATAAATGTATGCGATTTCATTTTTTCAGCTATTCCACCACTCTCCTCTTATTTTAGATTGTGTTATTTGAGACCCGCAACAAAGCGTTCTGTAATCTCTTTTGGTCTAGTAATAGCGCCACCAACAACAATGCCTCTTACTCCGTAACCTAGGATTTGTTTGGCTTGTTCTGGTGTATGAATTTTCCCTTCGGCGATGACATCTACACCCGCATCACAGAGCTTCTTGATTAGTTCAAAATCTGGGCCGTCTACTTTTGGACTGTAAGATGTGTAACCTGATAAGGTTGTTCCAACGAAGTCAATTCCTGCTTCTACAGCTGCTAACCCTTCTTCGAAGGTGCTAGTATCAGCCATCAAGAGCTGGTTAGGATATTTTTCCTTAACCTGACGGATAAACTCCTGAATCTCTAAACCATCATAGCGTTCTCGTTTAGTACAGTCTAGAGCAATCACTTCAATATCTAGTTCTGCTAGTTCATCAACTTCTTTCATAGTAGCAGTGATGAAGGGTTCTTGAGGTGGATAATCTCGTTTGATGATCCCGATAATTGGAAGTTTTGTAACCTCCTTTATTTCTTTGATATCACGAACACTATTGGCTCGGATACCGACTGCTCCACCTTGCTCAGCCGCTTTGACCAGCAAGGGGATGACTCCTCCCGCTTCTGTATAAAGCGGTTCGTGAGGAAGGGCCTGACAAGAAACAATGATTCCATCTTTAATTTGATTTATCAAAGCTTCTTTAGTAATCTGTGGCATCCTTTTTCCTCCTTTTCCTTTTTTCTTATGAGACAATTATATACTATTTTTAAAGCGCTTTCAAGAGTTTGTTCTATGATAGATTGCAGTTTTAAAAAGAAAGCAAGTCAAACACCCCCTTTAAAAGTACTTTCAAAGGGGTGCTTGACTTATTATAAGAGAATACCGATACTTATTTTACTATCTCAGATAGCTTCACTTTGCGATCTTCAAACATAGATTGGGTACAAGCATCTGCAGTAGCTATTGCTTCTAGAGCAGCTTCACCTGTCAATAGTTTTGCAAATTCTTCTGATACTGGAGCTCCTTGCATAATCTCATGCAGATAGCGCATTTCTTTATCAATGACTGATGATAACCATAATGGAGTACGTTTACCTGGTTTACCATAAGCAATTGCACCATCCATCTCTGTACTATGATAGATACGAGTCCGATCATCATCTTCTTCTTGCGATTCGTGAATCAAGAAATAACTTTCTTGTCCATCTAGCTTAAGAGTTCCTTTACAGTTGAATAAGAATCCTAAAAAACCAGCCTAAAATCCTAGATAATTTTTAGGATTCTAGACTGGTTTATTTTAGATGAATATAAAAATTCAAATAGAAACAATAAACAAAATTAACTGTCTTTTCGTTTATAAGAAATCATTGCTCCAAGGAACATTCCTACAAAACCAAATAAGATTGTTAGTGATGAAGCAGACTCACCTGTATTTGGTAACATTGACTGTTCATTATTACTTACTTTATTCTCCGATTGGTTGGATCCTGAGTTTCCATTTGTAGATAACAATTTAGGTGATAGTGATAATTCCTCCTCTTTTTTAGCTTTTGTAGGATTATCAAGTGCTAAATTGTCGATAGAGAGTCGGAAAGTCATAGCATAAATACTAAAGTGATTGGTTTCAAAAATAACCTTTCCATCTTTTTGTGTGAATTCAAGAGGATGTAGATTTCCTTCTGGATCTACATAGTAAACATTTTCAACAGACTGATCGGTAGTAAAAGTAATAAGAACTTTTCCTTTAGGTTGAACCGATTGGCCATCTGCATTCTTCAACTTGATATCAAATGCTTTATAATTTAATGAGCTTAAACTACTAACTTTCACTTCTTCTATTTGAACAGCTTTAACATTTCTCAAAACTTCTTCTGAAGCTTGAATGTGAACACTTCCTGCTTCATTTTTGAAAATACGTTGTGAACGAGCAAGAACTGGGATTACTTGATTAGAGTTTGCTTCATTTTTACTTTCTCTATTCTCTACTTGCTTATCAGCGGATTTCACTACTGAGTCCCCTGCTGCAGCTAATGGTTCTGTATAATCTTCTATATCATGAACTGCACTAGCTACTGCATTTACTCCGCCACGATAATCCTCTTTTTCCTCAAGAAGAGCCAGTACTGAGTTAACTCCACCTCTAAACTCAGGGTGTTCTACTATTGGGGCTGATTCTTCACCTACTGTTGATACAAAACCTTGGTATTCTGGAAATTCTGTAACAAGAGACGCACCATTTACTCCGCCTCTAAATTCAGGATTCTCCACTATTGGTGTTGCCTCTTCACCTACTGTTGATACAAGGCCTTGGTATTCTGGAACTTCTGTAACAAGAGACGCACCATTTACTCCGCCTCTAAATTCAGGATTCTCCACTATTGGTGTTGCCTCTTCACCTACTGTTGATACAAGGCCTTGGTATTCTGGAACTTCTGTAACAAGAGACGCACCATTTACTCCGCCTCTAAATTCAGGATTCTCCACTATTGGTGTTGCCTCTTCACCTACTGTTGATACAAAACCTTGGTATTCTGGAAATTCTGTAATAAGAGACTCGCCATTTACTCCGCCTGTGAAGTCAGATGTTTCTACTGTCGGTGTTGCTTCCTCACCAGATGTACCCAAGTCACCTGTATAATCTTTGATATCATAAGTTGCACTCTCCACAGCATTTATTCCGCCAGGAATTCCTGCTCCAGCAAGGTTGACTGTCAAATTGTGTATACTTTCAATACTACCGTCAGCTATACCAGTAATTTCCTGACCGACATCTTTCTTATTTGCTGCAAATAAAAGGGTTTTTGAATCATACTGAGTCATAAAGACGGCTGTACTTCCATTCGCTAATCGCAAAGTAGGGGCTTGGTTTACCAAAACTTCTGAATCAAATTCAAGACCAATAACACCTTTCCCCATTTCAATCACTTGATTTACTCTTGCTTCTGTTGGGGAAAGAAAATCTTTGCTCACAAAATCCCAATTGAATTTTTTATACGATAAGGTATAGTAGTTTTGACCATTTTCCCTGTGTTCGTATAACAAACCATACTCACCATTCCCCAATTCTTGCAGTGAATTATAAGCAAATTCCCCACCTTGAATCAGATTATGTTTCAACCAAGTTAACTCGCCATTCTTTTCGACACGTGCCAAATGGACTAGACCATCTTTTCGTTCACGTCCTGGTCCAGCAGCATTGCTAAGAAGAACATACTCTTTTCCATCATGCATCGTATGAATAGCTGACATTTGCACGTAGGCATCTTTTACTTCTGGATAACGTTTGATTGTTTTCTCCCAAGTAACGCCACCATCTTTACTAGTAGCCACCTGAAGATCTCCAGTTAAACCACGCATGAAGAGTTTAACATCGCCATTATTTAATTGAAGTACGGTTGATTCTGTATTTTGCGCACCACCATTATTCATAGTAGATGAATGAATAACTCCATTTCCTACAGGTCGGTTATCATTTGGTGCTTCTCCAGCATGCCAAGTTACTCCATGATCATCTGAATAGATTAGACGCGAAGACTGTGAACCACCTAAATGCGAAATATTGTTTGTGGTGTAAGCAGGCACCAATATCCGCCCCTTATGCTCACCTGTACGCAATACAATACCTGTACCAGGTCCTGTTCCAAGGAATTTCATCCAATCTTGACGAATACCCGGTGTAATATCTCTTGGTGCAGACCAAGTCTGCCCATCATCATCACTATAAGACATCCACAAATAGCTTGTATTAGCTACTCTAAATGGATTTTTAGCACTTGACTTAAAGTAGATATTTCCAACCAGTTCTTTATCTTTATAAAGATTTCCCTTATCTCTATAGCCAGCCTCTGTCGGATTTACTACAACTCGGTAGTTTGTTTTTTGGTTTTGTGAGTTGAAAATTTCCCCATTCTCTCTTAGAGTATAGTGTTCTGTCTCGCCTTGCTTGTAGAGGATCTGATAGGTTTTATCTCCTATCTGTTCATAAGCCTTTTCTGGATGATCTGGCATACCAAAAACTGCTCGCCCTTCTGGGAACATATCATAAACTGAAAAAATTCGTTTGGTTGTTGGATCTTGAACCAAAACCATATCAATATTAAGGGGCGATGGTGCAGCTGCATCCTTGGCTTCTGGATTGTCACGAAGGTTAGAAATCGTAATTTTATCTCCCCAAGTCTGTCCGTTATCTTGACTACGGCGGACTACCATACCGATATCACCATAATCAAGATGATGTAAACGACGTTCGTCTCCAGCAGCAAGCAAGGTTCCCTTATCCGTTTTCAGCAAAGCTGGGATTCGATAACTATTGATTCCCTCTTTATTGACCTTTCCATTGACTCCACTTTCAAAAATATCTTTTTTGTCAGTAACTTGAGCACCTTCAGGTAATGTTTTGACTAAATCTGCTCGCTCAAATAACTGACTACGTGTTTTAACTTCTTCAGATGTCAAGGCACGATCATATACAGTCAGATTACGAACCTGAAGATTTGATCCCCACATTGTTTGGTTCGCTCTCTTAGTAGCTCCAATCTGAACCTTATTGACATCTGGCATATCTTGAATAAAACGACCAGATTTTGTATTTGTTCTAGATAGAACTCCATTGACATATAAACGAACTTGTCCATTTGGTTGGTCTGCTTTTGGTCTTTCCACTGTGAAAGTCACCGAATTCCATTGGCCAGGTTTTACTTTAAGCGGTGCATCTGAGTAACTTCCGTAAAAATGACTTCCATCCGTTCCGCGAGCTTCTACCATTGCAGTACCTTTATTAACAGACATACTGAAATATTCATCCCTTTTCTTATCACTTGATACAGAGAAAAGATTATAGAATTGCGGAGCATTAGCATCTGGTTTAAACTCCATATGAATAGTCGCATTTTGAAGATGTTTCAACTTATCTAAGGCTTCTGCCAAGTCAACTCTTTGCCCATTTCCAGCATTCGTAGCAAGGTCTTCTTTTTCAAATACTGTTTCAACATTCTTCAAATCTCTAGCAAAGTAATCACGTGGAGGGAGAGCAGTATCGTCTGTACTTTCAGTTTCTTCTGGGAGATTTTCAGAATTTCCTCCTTGGGCAGTTGGTGTCTCTTCTTTCAAGTTTTCTTTGTTAACTTCAACTCCATTGTCAGTTGCTGAAGCTAATTTTTCAGCCAGTTCCTTATCCAAATCCTGTTTAGGTGATGCTACTTCTTTATCTTTCACATAAACTGGCTCTTTAGGTTGACCTTCAATATAGGAACGAACCCAATCTAATTGTTCTTTTGATAAAACTAAACCACCACTACGATTATCAATAACTCCATTTTGATGAACGCCGATTAAGACACCTTTATCATTGTATAGTCCACCACCAGATGCTCCAGGTTTCGTACCTCCATAGCTGATTCCCTCTATACCTGAACCAAAGTCAGTAGTTCCTATTACTTTACTATCTAAAACTGGACTTAGCTTGTTATCTGGGAAACCATAAACCGAAACTGTATTTCCTTCTGCAACTTTTGCAGATTGCTTCACGACTTCTACAGGAGTTACTCCTTTTACTGCTTCTTTTAATCGAACGAGAGCCAAGTCATTTTTAAAGCCAAAAACAGACTCTGCTTTGTTCCAATAAGCAATCTCTTCATCAGAAAAATTGATAGAAGTTCCATTTGGTAATGTAGCCTTATAAACTGTATTCTCTTTTCCTGACTTTGTAACAACCTTAGAGCCATTAACTGTTAAAAAGTTATGTGCCACAGTTAATAACAAATTAGGAGCAATTAGGGTTGCTGAACCTGTTCCATCAGGCGTTAAGATATGCGTAGTTGCTTGGAAATTTTGTTCACCATTTGGTGCATTTTTTACTATTTCACTTGGTTTTGGTAAGTTGGCAGTTCCACTTAAATCAACTTTCCCAACCTCCGTACGAGCGAAATCGGTTTTTGGAGATACTGAGTCTAACACAGCTTTAATAACTGTATTTCCTAGAGCTACTTTACTTACATAATCACCAGACCAACTAGTATCCGTAACTAACTTGTTGATAGGAAGATTATTATAAGACACTATCTTAGCATTCGGAGAATCCCCTACTACTCGATTAAAGTCTGAATCTTGTCGTAAATTGAATACGATTGGTGAGTCAACTTCTCCTGTTTGCACTACCTTGTCCGCAATCAAGCGATTGCCCTTCACATCTTCCAGGCGAAGAAGAACTCGACCTTTTTCAACTCCACTTAATAAGGTTGCTTGACCTCTATCATTGAAACGATAGCGCGCTCCATCAATTTCTTTTTCAACACTTTTTAGAGCTTTATGATTTTCGTCATAATAGTAACGAGTCGTTCCATCTAGGTACCAGCCCGTGATTGCATATCTATCCACCATCGAACGAATCCACTCTTTATGTTTTTCCGTAAAGATAGTACCACCACCGATACGATTGGCTTCTACTTCACTAGCAGTATTTGTTCCGTGTTGATGGATACCAACCACTTCTCCTTTATCATTAAATAAAGGAGCACCTGAAAAACCACCTAAAGCAGACGTATGGTAAGTAACAGCACCATTTTCTTTATTAAGAGTACTTACTTTCCCTTCAACTTCATAAGGTTTTCCATCTTTTAGTCGATTTCTGTTTTCTTCACTTAGATTAGAGGTTGTGAAGTCATTAGGATAGCCAACCATTCGAATCGAATCACCTGTAGCTACCTCAGTCTTACTTAGCTCTCTTGGTGAATCCTCTCCATTTGTCATAGCTTCGACAGTTTTCTTAGTTACAACAACTGCCAAGTCATTACTATAAGACCTTCCAAAATCCTTTTCATTATAAGCATGAATAGCACCTTTATCTACAGCTTCAGTACTACCTGATGTAGGAACTTTATTTACTTTCTCCGTATCCGAATTCATCACGACATAACTTTTAGCAGAATCGCCGCCACGTAAAACCGCAGAGCCATCTTCAGTTTTTTTATCGTAGTAATTATGAGCAACAGTCACCATCACATTTGGTGCAACAAATACTCCACTACCTGATGCCGTTTGTTGACCGCTATTACCACTATCATAGGTTGTATAGGTCATTGCTACACCATCTGCAGCATTGCTATGAACTTCCACATCTTTTATATCGTTACCGCCCTGAATAACATCAGCATAAGCAATACCACCACCAATAACTGGTAATTCTGGTGCAGCTAAGCCAAACACTGCAGATAGTGTCAAGCAACCAATCAAACCATAAGCTTTGGATTTACGGAATTTTCCTAAACCTTTTAAACGTATAAACATATATTACCTCACTTTAACTTTCAAAGTTAATTTGTGCATTAGAATTCCAAACAACTTAATAAGTCCTACAGCTTCACCCTCCTTCCTACTGCACGACTTTCAATATATAATCTATTTTTAATATATATTATTTCTTTAAGTTTTAGACTTACTCTTACAGTATAACATAAGCTGGAATCGCTTGCAATTATTGGATATAAATTTCATTCATCAAATTATTTTAAAACATAAAAAAGAATGGCATTTTGAAATATAGATATATATAATTTGATATATGTTCTGGATTATGTAGAAATTTGAATTGAAGAACTATTTGGAACTTCCCATACAATTCTAGCCATATAATAAACAATAATTTGTAAAAAAGCGAAAACTCCTCCTATAGTTTCTAGTGAATTTTTAGTTTTCACTGTCTGCTATAAGAGGAGTATGTCAGAAAGATACTAGACTCTCTCATTCATTATTTTAAGTACTTAAAAGGAATCTCACTACCACATAGCCAGTTGAAGACTTGGTCATTGACAAAAACATTCATGGCTTCGTGAGCATACTCAGGCATGATACGATAGGCCTTATCGCAAGTCAGACGGTTGTAAATCGCAAACTGGGTAATAGGATAACAAACATCGTCATCCAAGCCCGTAATCATCTTGACCTCACCCTTGATACGATGGGCAAGATTTTTCACATCGATATAGGCAAGGGTCGCCATGATGTCTTCCTCAGTTTCATGTAAGGGATCGTGAAACTTGAAATATCGGAAAAGTTCGTCGTAGGCCTCACTGGTATTGCCAATCTCAAGCACCCGTCTAAAATCTGACAAGAAGGGATAGATGGAAACTGTTTTCTGAATCCGTGGATTGAGCGCTGCTGCAACCAAGGCTAGAGCACCACCTTGTGAGGCACCATAGCTAGAAAGTCGCTTCTCATCGACCTCAGGCAGACTGGCAATAATTTCAACCAACTGGTAAATATCAAGATAGACATCCTTATAAAAGAGATGATTCCGACCTTCCACAGCACCACGGATGATATGCCCCTTCACGGTATTCCCTAGAGGAGAACGCAAACCGTCCTGTGAATAACCTGATTGGCCCCGCACATCCATGGAGACAACACCGTAACCAGCTACAGTATAGGCCAGCATATCTGCCCAGTCCCAGCCACGTCCCATATAACCATGGAAATGGAAAATTATTGGAACTTTACTCTCACTCTTTGGAAGAACAACGCGTGCATAGACCTTGCCTGCATTAGTTCCTTCAAAAGTGAGCTCAAAGCACTTGACTTGGGGAATATGGAAATCTCTTTCCTCCAACTGGTAGGCTGGAAGTGTGGAAACTTTTTTCACTTCCTCATCCCAGAAAATATCAAAGTCTTCTGGAACCTCATCCCTGCCTTTATAAGTCTTGATTTCTTCTAACAAAGCTGGATTTTTCATAGCATGCTCCTTTTATTTTGTAATCGCTATCACAACTGTAGCACATATAAGAAATCAACGCAAGAAAGAAAAACAAATAGAAAGTGGTTTTAGATTCTTTATTTTTGAGATGATGAACTGAAAGTAGTTTCAAAAACAAAAAAAGAGCAGTTACGCTCTTTTTCCCCTGTTCAATCTTATTTTGTTGCTTCTTTCTTTTGGAAAGTGGTTTGGTAATTTACTTTAATTGTTACTGTCATGTGAGAGTCCTCGTTTCTTTTTGATGACTCTAGTATAAGGGTCAAACCTGAAAGCTAGCTTAATACTCTTCGAAAATCAAATTCAAACCACGTCAGCGTCGCCTTACCGTACTCAAGTACAGCTTGCGGCTAGCTTCCTAATTTGCTCTTTGATTTTCATTGAGTATAAGATTTCCTTAGAGAAAGCTTAATCTAGATGTTCTTTCTTTTCCAGATGAAGGGCAATCATACGCCATTCAGGATCCTCTTGCCATCCTTCTATCGAACTGATGTAGCTAGCAACCTTTCTGGCTTCTTCTAAAATCGGAAAATCTTCGATAATATCAGCCACTTGGAATTCTGGGAGACCTGATTGTCTGGTTCCAAAAATCTCACCTGAACCACGCATTTTTAAATCTTCCTCCGCAAGGACAAATCCATTGGTGGTTTCTGTCATGATACGCATGCGGTCTTTCCCAGAATCCGTCTTGGGATTAGCAACGAGAACAGCATAGGACTGCTTATCTCCCCGACCAACACGACCTCTAAGCTGATGAAGCTGGCTAAGACCAAAGCGATCAGCATCCATGATAATCATGACTGTCGCATTGGGAACATTGACCCCAACCTCGATAACTGTCGTCGAAACCAGAATATCTGTTTTTCTCTCTTTGAACTCCTGCATAATCTGGTCTTTTTCGTCACTCTTCATTTTACCGTGTAGAAGAGCCACCTTTGCCTTACCTGAAAAATGAGCCGTCAACTCCTCAGATAAGGCAATAGCATTTTTCAAATCCAGAGCTTCTGATTCTTCAATCAAAGGAGAGATGACATAAGCTTGAGAACCTTTTTGGATTTCCCCCTCTAGCCAAGTCAAGACCTGAGGCAGTTGCTCATGCTTAATCCAGCGCGTCACAATAGGTTTTCGGCCTGCTGGCATCTGGTCGATAATAGAAACATCCATATCTCCAAATGCTGTGATAGCCAGCGTCCGTGGAATAGGAGTCGCCGTCATCATGAGAACGTCAGGATTGTCACCTTTTTCTCGTAAAATCCGCCTTTGCCCCACACCAAAACGGTGCTGCTCATCGATGATAATCAAGCCAAGGCGAGCATAATCCACCCCATCTTGTATCAGAGCATGGGTTCCGATAATCAAATCAGCCTCACCCTTGGCAATAGTCTCTAAAACTTCTCTCTTTTCTGCCACTTTCAAGGAACCTGTCAAGAGAGCCAGTTTCAAATCTGGAAAAAGGCTCTTCAAACTCTCAAAATGTTGCTCTGCTAGGATTTCTGTTGGCACCATGAGGGCAGCTTGATAGCCAGCTGTTACCGCCGCAAACATGGCCAAGCCAGCAACTACTGTTTTTCCGCTCCCCACATCCCCTTGTAGAAGACGATTCATGTGATGGTCGGACTTCATGTCGGCCAAAATCTCCTGCAAACTCTTTTCCTGAGCTTGGGTCAAGGCAAAAGGTAGACTTTCTTTAACCGCCGACACTTTTTCCTGAGACCACTCCAGAACCAGACCGCTTCCCTGAACTCTATTTTCAGACTTAAGCGTCTGCAATTGCATTTGGAAATAAAAGAGTTCCTCAAACTTGATACGGCGAAGGGCCTGCTTGTATTCTGCCAAATCCTTAGGAAAGTGCATAGCACGAACGGCCTGACAACGGGACATGAGTTTGTATTTGTCCAGCAAAGACTGGGGAAGATTCTCCTCTATCAAGAGGTCCAGCCCCTGATCAAAGGCCGTTTTGATGACCTTAACCAGACTGGCCTGACTAACTCCCTGAGCCAGACGATAGACAGGTTGGAGGTCATCTTCCACCTGAGCCAGAACCTTCATCCCTGTCAGACTAGCCTTGGCGCGATCCCATTTTCCAAAAACAGCAAGGGTTGCGCCTAGTTCAATCTTGTCAGCTAGGTAGGGTTGGTTAAAAAAATTCACCGCAAAAACAACTTCTCCCTGTTTGAGGCTAAAACGCAGGCGATTACGCTTGAAACCATAATACTGGACACTGGCAGGAGTCACGACTTGACCAGACAGAACAGCCTTTTCTCCGTCCTCCAACTCCAGCACCTGCTTGGTTTTGAAGTCTTCATAACGGAAAGGAAAGTAGAGCAAGAGGTCTTGCAAGTTTTCAATTCCTAATTTGTCGTATTTTTCTGCTGACTTTGGTCCCACACCAGGTAAGACATGCAAGGGTTGGTGTAGATTCATGCTCCACTCCTTTCTTTTTTAATAATATTCTCTCGGAATGCGATCGCTGAGGAGACAAACCACCTCATAGTTAATGGTTCCGCGGTAGGCAGCTACCTGAGTAGCTGTGATTTCCTTGTCCCTGTTGGTGCCGATCAAGGTGACTTTTGTTCCTAGAGGATAAAGCTTAGGCAGACGAATAGTGATTTGGTCCATAGAAACCCGCCCAACGATTGGGCATGCTTGCCCATCTACTAAAACAGCGAAATTTTGCATGTCACGTGTCCAGCCGTCCGCATAGCCGATTGGAACAGTCGCGATGACTTGCTCGCTATCTGCCTGATAGGTGGCTCCATAGCCCATGCAGGCTCCAGCTGGAACTGTCTTGACATGAACCAAGGCAGATTCCAAGGTCAAGGCTGGTTTCAAGTCATAGGGTAAGTCCAAAACCTCTCCACTTGGATTGAGACCATACATAGCGTCTCCCATACGGACCGCATTGAAAATAGTCTCTGCATGCCAAAGAGTCGTTGCCGAGTTGCTAGCATGAACCAGCTCTGGAAGGCCTTTCATACTGGCCAAAATAGTTTTAAACCGTTCTAACTGCTGATTAAAGTAGGTATCTGATTCTTCATCTGCAGTCGCAAAGTGGGTGAAAATTCCTTCAACGCGAGCTCCATGTTGTTGGAGTAAGTCTTGAGCCTGATTAGTTTCACTGGCCTCTCTAAAACCAATCCGTCCCATGCCTGAGTCAATCTTGAGGTGGACAGTCAAGCCAGCTAAATCAGCTTCCTTATCTAACAATACTTGAATCCACTCCAGTCCAGCAACAGTCAAGGTGATGTCATATTCTTTAGCAAGAGAAACAGCTTCGATTTCAGAAACTCCTAAAATGAGGATTTTCTTGCTGAGTCCAGCCTGTCTGAGTTCAATGGCCTCATCGATATTGGAAACGCAAAAACCATCAACATCATCTTGAATAGCCGTCGCAACGGCAACAGCTCCATGCCCATAGGCATTAGCCTTGACTACTGCAAATTTGAGCGTTCCTTGAGGGATATGAGCCCCCATTTGCTGAATATTGTGTAGAATAGCTCCCAGATGAATCAGAGCCTTGGTTGGTCTATGTGGACTAGCTTTCATGATTTTCCTCCAAAATGACACTGGCTGTCACAAACTGATCGGTGTGGCTGATAGAGAGCCAAATCTTTCCTGAAAATGGTGACTGACTAAAATAAGGCGCCCCACGTTCATTATTCAAGACTTCCAAATCCTGAAAACCGAGCTTGCCAATGCCCGTTCCCATAGCCTTGGAAAAGGCTTCTTTAGCCGACCAGCGACCAGCCAAATATTCTATTTGCCTGCGCCCTTTAAGACTGGTAAACCGTTCCATTTCCTTAGCGGTCAGCACGCGCTTGGCAAAACCTTCATGTCGTGTAACTGCGCTTTCTATCGAAGCCAATTCTTCGATGTCAATTCCGTGTCCAACTATCATTCTCATCAAAAGGAGTTGAGATTCCCCAACTCCATCCTTTTCACTTATTTTGTCAAGGTAGCATAAATCTCTTCTACCAAAGCCTCTGTATTTTCCCAACCTAGGCAAGGGTCAGTAATGGAACATCCAAAGACCTCTGGTTGGTTTTGACGACCATCTGCTAGGTAGGATTCAATCATAAAGCCTCGAACTGTCTTTTTGATTTTCTCATTCCAATCACGATTTTGCAAGGTCTTACGAACCACTCGAATCTGCTCCATATATTGCTTGCCTGAGTTATCATGGTTGGTATCGATGAGAATAAAAGGATTTTCAAGTCCCATTGTCTCATAACGTTCAATGGCATTTAGCAGAGTTTCGTAGTAAAAATTAGGCTCATTTTTCCCATATTCATTGACTGCTCCACGGAGGATAACGTGGGCCAAAGGATTTCCTGAAGTCTCAACTTCTTGACCATGGAAGAGGAAGGTCTGTTTGTTCTGAGCGGCATAGATACCGTTAAACATGACCCCAAGATTTCCTGAGGTTGGATTTTTCATCCCCACTGGTGCATCAATCCCTGAGGCCACAAAGCGGTGCTCTTGGTCTTCCACAGAACGAGCCCCAACAGCATGGTAGCTGACCAAATCATCTACCAAGACCAGATTTGACGGATAAAGCATCTCATCTGCCGTTGTCAAACCAGTCTCTGTAATCACGCGGTAGTGCAACTGGCGCACAGCCTGCAAGCCGTTGATTAGACTCGGAGCCTTAGAAGTATCTGGCTGGTGAACCAAACCTTTATAGCCGTCTCCGTTGGTGCGAGGTTTAGCTGTATAAACACGCATAACCATGAAAATCTTGTCCGCCACCTTCTTTTGCAAGGCAGATAAACGACGGGCATATTCCAAGACAGCCTCTTCATTATCAGAAGAGCAAGGACCAATCACCAAAAGGATACGGTCATCTTCTCCTGAAATAATGTCTGCCATTTCTCTATCACGACGCTCCTTTAGGCGCAAGGCTTCCGCAGACAATTGGGTTTCTGCCTTGATTGCTTCAATATCGATTTCTTGACCTTTTTCAATAAATGCCATCTTATTCTCCTAACGTTTGGTAGATTTCTCTGACAAGAGCTTCCGTATTTTCCCAGCCAAGGCAAGGATCTGTGATAGACTTGCCAAATACTTCCGGTTCGTTTTGACGGCCGTCTTCTAGATAAGACTCAATCATAAAGCCACGAACGTACTGCTTGATTTTCTCATTCCAATCACGGTTAATCAAGGTCTGGCGGACAATTCGAATCTGGTCCATGTATTGCTTACCAGAGTTGTCATGATTGGTATCCACGATGATAAAGGGATTTTCCAAGCCCATCTTCTCATACTGGGCAATGGTATCCATCAAATTATCATAGTAGTAGTTGGGAATATTCTTACCATACTCATTGGTCGCTCCACGAAGAATGGCATGCGAAAGCGGGTTCCCAGTTGTTTCCACTTCTTTTCCTAGGAAAAGGAAGCTTTGTTTATTTTGAGCAGCATAAATCCCATTAAACATGACATTGAGATTTCCAGATGTTGGATTTTTAAAGCCAGTCGCGAAATCTGCCCCACTTGCCACAAAGCGGTGTTGCTGGTCTTCAACTGAACGGGCACCAACCGCCATGTAAGAAATCAAATCATCCACAAGCGGAAGATTTTCAGGATAAAGCATTTCATCAGCTGTCGTCATGCCTGTTTCTGTGATGACACGATAATGAAGATGGCGAACTGCTTTGATTCCGTTGATAAGACTAGGCGCTTCTGCCGTGTTAGGCTGGTGAATCAAGCCCTTATAACCATCTCCATTGGTACGAGGTTTGGCTGTATAAACACGCATAACCATAAAGATACGGTCTGCCACTTCTTCTTGTAGAGTTGCCAAACGCTTAGCGTACTCAAGAACAGCTTCTTCATTGTCAGATGAGCATGGCCCGATTACCAAGAGAATCCGTTGGTCTTCTCCACGTATAATGGCTTCTAGCTCTTGATCGCGCTGTGATTTTCTCTCCAAAGCTTGGCCTTCCAATTTTGATAAGGCACGAACTTCTTCAATATTAATTTTAGGACTTTTTGCTGTAAATACCATAACTCATCTCCTTATAAAGCAAACGGATACCAAGTAAAAATTTACTTTTCACAAGGTATCCGCCTCTAAACTATCTCATTTTATTGTCTTTTACCGTGACAGTTTTTAAACTTCTTACCAGAACCACATGGGCAAAGTTCATTCCGTCCAATCTGGCTCAAATCCAAATCTTCTGGCATATTTGCCTGGTGGGCAGCGATATTGCGAGTCGCTGTTGTACTGATATGGTGTTCTGCTTGTGGTCTTTCTTGTTCATGAATTTGTGCTTTCATCATCAAACGTGTCACATCAAACTCAATCGAACCAATCATATCATTAAACATACGGAAACCTTCCGCCTGATACTCAACAACAGGGTTGTTCTGAGCATAGCCACGAAGTCCAACCGCATTACGCAATTGATCAAGGGCATCGATATGATCTGTCCACTTGTTATCTACCACTCGTAGAATCAAAACTTTTTGGAATTCTTTGACTGCTTCTTCATCGCGTAGTTTTGAAACCTGACTATCGTAAACTTGCAAGGCACGTTGGAAGAGCTCTTCCTTAATGGCCTTATCAGACAAGCCTGACAAGTCTTCGATTGAAATTGAATCTTCAGGAAGCAAGTTGTACTTAGCAAAGTTCAAAATTGCTTCTAGTTTTTCATCTTGTTTGGCACGCGCATGACCATCCACAACACGTTCAATCGTACGTTTGATCATAGCCTGAATTTCAGGTGCCAAATCACGGTCTGCAGTGATGACATCGTAACGTTGAGCATAGATAATCTCACGTTGTTCACGCATGACATCGTCATATTGAAGGACTTGTTTACGGGTATCGTAGTTATTTCCTTCGACACGTTTTTGCGCTGCTTCAACCTGACGTGTCAACATACGAGACTCAATCGCCTCTTCAGACATGTTGAGACGTTCAAAGATTCCTTTCAAGCGTTCAGAACCAAAACGTTTCATCAAATCATCTTCAAGGGATAGGTAGAATTGTGACTCACCTGGGTCTCCTTGACGACCTGAACGTCCACGAAGCTGGTTATCGATACGACGGCTTTCATGGCGTTCTGTACCAATCACACAAAGTCCACCCAATTCGCGAACCCCTTCACCAAGCTTGATGTCAGTACCACGACCGGCCATGTTGGTTGCGATGGTAACGGCACCACGTTGACCAGCATTCATGATGATTTGGGCTTCTTTATAGTGGTTTTTGGCATTCAAGACTTCGTGAGGAACACCAGCTGCGACCAATTTCTTAGAAATGTAGTCACTAGTTTCAACCGCTACTGTACCAACCAAGACAGGCTGACCTTTTTGGTAACGAGCCTTAACATCTTCGACAACCGCCTTAAACTTAGCCTCGATACTTGCATAAAGAAGGTCCGAGTGGTCAATACGTTGGACAGGACGGTTTGTTGGGATTGGAATAACACGAATGTTGTAAATTTCACGGAATTCTTCTTCCTCAGTCTTACCTGTACCCGTCATACCAGACAATTTCTTGTACATACGGAAGAGGTTTTGGTAAGTGATTGAGGCAGATGTCTTGGTTTCATCTTGGATTGGCACACCTTCTTTAGCTTCAATGGCTTGGTGCAAGCCATCAGAATAACGACGACCTTCCATAGTACGACCTGTAAATTGGTCGACAATCAAGATTTCTTGCTCTTCGCTTACCACATAGTCAATATCGAGAAGCATGATGTAGTTGGCACGAAGGGCGTTATCGATAAAGTGAGTCAGAGCTACGTTTTCGATGTCATAGAGATTTTCAAGTTTGAAGTAGCTTTCAGCCTTGTCAATCCCTGAATCAGACAAACCAATAGTCTTAGACTGCACATCGATGATGTAGTCGTCTTTGTCCAAAGATTTTACATAGTGGTCTGCCATATGGTAGAGCTGACTGGTTTCGACCGCATTAGCACCTGATACGATCAATGGTGTACGGGCCTCGTCAATCAAAATAGAGTCAACCTCATCGACCAAGGCATAGTTAAGCGGACGTTGTACCATGTTTTCAGCACGAACGACCATGTTGTCACGAAGGTAGTCAAATCCGATTTCTGAGTTGGTTGAGTAAGTAATATCACACTCATAGGCTTCTTTTTTCTCCATTGGAGATTTGGCAGCCAAGTTAATCCCTACTGACAAACCAAGCCATGAGTACAATTCACCCATCTCAGTCGCGTCACGTTCTGATAGGTATTCATTGACCGTAACTACGTGAACCCCTTTACCTGAAAGGGCATTGAGGTATACTGGCATAGTCGCAGTCAAGGTTTTCCCTTCCCCTGTACGCATCTCTGGCACGTCACCATGGTGAAGAACGATTCCTCCCATGACCTGAACCTTATATGGGAAGAGACCTAGGACACGTTTGGCACCCTCACGGACAACCGCAAATGCTTCATAAAGCAATGAATCCAGTGATTCTCCATTTTGATAACGTTCTTTAAATTCAACTGTTTTTGCTTTTAGTTGGTCGTCAGTCAAAGCAGCCATTTGGTCTTCGTATTTGAAAACCTTATCAGCCATCTTTTCCAGACGACGGATTTCTCCTTTATCATTTTCGATAATTGTTTTTAAAATATTAGCCATGTTTTTCCTTACTTTAAATTCCGAATATTTTAGAATGTTCTTTTAATTTTAGCACAATTACTGATTATTTTCAAGGAAGAATCCCCATTTTGAAAAGGAAAAAGAGGCTAGTTTCCAAGCTAACCTCTCTGACTTTTATGATACTTTAATTGCCAAAAATCGGCAAAATCGCAAATAGGATAAATAGATTAATCCAAAGAGAAAAACAGCAGATCAATCCAAAAACAAAGAGACTGACTTTCTTGGACAGCAAGGCCATCAAAATCGACAGAATTCCAAAAACTAGCAAGACTTTCTGTATGCTGAAGAGGTCAATCTTTCCCCCCAGAATCGGACTGCCCCAAGGAAGAAAGAAGAAAGCAATCCAGATCAACAGAACTAAACCAATATAGACCTTAGAATAGCGTGTAATAAATGATTTTAGATGTTCCATAAGCTACCTCCTATCAATAAAAACCATATAAATCAATGTCTTCCACTCTTAGACTTTCCTAACTCCTTTCTTAGTCTAAGCATTTTTTTGAAAAAGATATAGGTTAACCAAGAACTGGAAAAAGCAATAAGTAGTAATAATAGCCAAATGCCCCAGGACTTGATGTCTGCCACATTTCTCAATAGGATATTGAAAAATAGGACTGAAAAAACTGTCCAAGCAAGGCTAAAAAGAGCATAGAGGGTGATGTAAATCCAGTAAAAATAATAAAAAATTGGGAAAAATCTACTATCTCTGTCGGCCTTTTCAATCTAGCTGAAAAAGTAAAAACAGGGTAATAAGATTAACAATTTAAACAAATGTTCCATCATCAACACCTCTTTTTGATAGCGTTTTCTTCAACTTCATTCTATCAAAAAAATCTGGAAATGTCATTCCAGATTCTACTTTTTTATTTACGTTTTCTTGCGATGAGATGGATTGGCGTTCCCTCAAAAACAAAGGCCTTGCGGATTTGATTTTCCAAGAGTATAAATCAATGCCTTCCGCCTTTAGACTTCCCTAGTTCCCGTCTCAAACGAAACATTTTTTTGAAGAAGATGTAGTCTAGCCAGTCACTGCCTAGAGATAGGACTATCAACAGCAACCAAACACCCCAAGCACTCATATCTGATACATGTTTGAGAACAAGAGGGAAAAATAAGAATGAAAAAATTGTCAGATCCAGACTAAACAGAGCTAAAAGGGAAAAATAAATCCAGTAGAAATAGTAAATGATGGGGAAAAACTTACTGTTTCTATCAGCATTGTCTATCCAATAGAAAAAATAAAAACAAGGAAATAAGAGTATCAATTGATTAAACGACAGTTTCATTATCGACACCTCTCTTTGTTAGCGTTTTCTTTACCTTCATTCTATCAAAAAAATCTGGAAATGTCATTCCAGATTCTACTTTTTTATTTACGTTTTCTTGCGATGAGATGGATCGGTGTTCCTTCAAAGACAAAGGCCTTACGGATTTGATTTTCCAAGAAACGCAGGTAAGAAAAGTGCATAAGTTCTTCTTCGTTTACAAAGATAACAAAGGTTGGTGGTTTGGTTGCCACTTGGGTCGCATAGAAAATCTTAAGTCGTTTTCCTTTGTCTGTCGGTGTTGGGTTAATGGCAATAGCATCCATAATCACATCGTTCAAGACAGCTGATGGGATACGTGTGTTTTGACTTTCGCTGATTTGCTTAATCATCTCAGGAAGTTTGTGGAGACGTTGCTTGGTCAAGGCTGATACAAAGATAATCGGTGCGTAAGGCAGGTATTGGAACTGCTCACGAATATCTTCTTCCCAGTTTTTCATGGTGTGATTGTCTTTTTCAAGCGTATCCCACTTGTTGACCACGATAATCATTCCTTTACCAGCTTCATGGGCAAATCCTGCGATACGCTTGTCGTATTCACGGATACCTTCTTCCGCATTGATAACCATCAAGACCACATCCGAGCGGTCAATAGCACGCATGGCACGCATAACAGAGTATTTCTCAGTATTTTCATAAACCTTACCAGACTTACGCATACCAGCCGTATCAATCATGGTAAACTCTTGGCCATCTGTATCTGTAAAGTGGGTATCAATGGCGTCACGCGTTGTTCCAGCAACTGGACTGGCAATGACACGGTCTTCTCCCAAGATAGCATTGATCAAACTTGATTTCCCGACGTTTGGACGACCAATCAGGCTAAACTTAATGACATCTGGATTTTCTTCTTCGTATTCATTTGGAAGATTTTCTACGATAGCGTCTAGCACATCCCCTGTACCGATACCATGTACAGATGAGATAGGTAGTGGTTCACCCAAACCAAGGGCATAGAAATCATAGATATCATTTCGCATCTCAGGGTTGTCCACCTTGTTAACTGCGAGGATAACTGGTTTGTGGGTCTTATAAAGCTTACGGGCTACGTACTCGTCTGCATCGGTAATCCCTTCCTTACCAGACACGACAAAGACGATAACATCGGCTTCTTCCATAGCAATTTCTGCCTGGTGCTTGATTTGTTCCATGAACGGAGCATCGACATCATCGATTCCTCCTGTATCAATCATGCTAAAAGAACGATTGAGCCACTCACCCGTCGCATAGATACGGTCACGTGTCACTCCTTCGACATCTTCTACAATGGAGATTCGCTCACCAGCGATCCGATTAAATAGGGTTGATTTCCCAACATTGGGACGTCCTACAATGGCAATAGTTGGTAGGGCCATAATTTCTCACTTTCTACAATAACTTCTTCTGTTCAAGATTTTTTCTAGTTGAGCTTGGTTCTGCTTGACCAAACTGTTCTGCTAGACGCTGACTCCAGCTTGTGGTTGCACGCGCTCCAGCATAGTCAGCCTGTACACGGTCATAAGCCTCAATCACATCAACTGTTTGCTCCTGATATTCTTCCTCAAATACCACCTGATTCAATGGCAAGCGAGGTTTGACTTCATGTTCTTCATTTGGTAGACCTAGTGCCATCCCAAAGACAGGATAAGTATAGTCAGGCAGGTTAAAGAGTTCTGCCACTTCTTCTGACTTGTAACGAACCAAGCCAATGATGACACCACCATAGCCCAAGCTTTCAGCTGCCAGCAGGGCATTTTGACCAGCAAGAGCCGCATCGACCGAACTAATCAAGAGACCTTCCACACCTTGAGGTTGGAATGTATCAGTATGAAGCTGAGCTCCCTTTTCTGCTCGGTTCAAATCTCCGACAAAGAGAAGGAAAACAGCTGACTGGCGAATGGCTTCTTGAGGCACCAATTCATACAAGGCATCTTTCTTTTCTTGACTTCGTACCACAATCACAGAGTAGGATTGGAAATTCTTCCAAGACGAGGCCATTTGGGCTGCTGTCAGGATTTCAGTCAAGTCCTCCTGAGAAAGGGCTTGCTCCTTAAATCTTCGAACAGACTTATGAGCTTTCATCAGTTTAATCGTTTCTGTCATCGACGGTTTACTCCTTCTAAACGAGTCTCCTCAGCCAAATAACGGATGCGTTCCATGACCCGTCTGGCTTCCCAGGTTTCGTCATTTCCATGCTTCCCTTTAGCGAAATGCAGCTCCAAGTCTTCAAAGTTGAAGTTGGAAGTGAAAAAGGTCGGTAAGTTTTCCTGCATCCGATATTGGAGAATGACTTGCAGGATTTCATCCCGCACCCAAGCTGTTGATTGCTCGGCACCAATATCATCTAAAATCAGGACTTCAGACAGTTTAATCTCATCTACTAAGGTCTTGACATTGCCATCACCAATAGCATTTTTGACATCAATGACAAAGCTAGGATAGTGGAGGAGAGTTGAGGAAACACCACGTTTTTCTGATAAATCATGGGCTAAGGCAGCCACCATGAAACTTTTACCCACACCAAAGTCTCCATATAGGTAAAGACCTTTTCGAATAGCTGGATATTGCTCCACAAAGGCCAATAGCTTTTCAAAAACTGGCAAGCGTCCCAAATCATCCAAGTCAACTTGCGCCAAACTAGCTTTCTTGAGACTGGCTGGTAGATTGATTAACTTGAGGCGATTCTTAATAGCCGCTTCTTTTTCCGCTGCGATTAGTTCAGGAGTTTCTTCATAAGAAACATCTGCATAGCCATGATTCATAACCAAAATAGGCTTATAACCTTTGGCAATATAATCCATATCACCACGAAGGAACTTATCGCGCTCGGTGATGTACTGATTAAACTTGGAGATACTGCGATTCAATTCCTCTGGACTAAGGGATTCTTGCTGGATAAAGGCCGCAACATCAGGGTCCTTCATGATTTTCTGGACCAAATCTTGATAATGAAAACGGCTAGGTTGACGTTTGAGTACGTCTCCGACACTTTCCATCTAATCTCCTCCTTTTTCTAATCGAGCTAATAGTTCTTGTTTCTTACGTTCTAGTTCCAGACGAGTTTCCTCGCTGGTTTCATTCTTGTAATCTGGATTACTCCACTTAGGTACATTGGACTTGGCAGGACTGGGGTTACTGCTTTTTTGAGCCTGACTTTTCTGCCCTCGCTCACGGATCCGAAGAACTGCCTCTTCTGCCGAATGAATCTTTTGATAGGCGTAGTCATTGGCTACCTTCATGGCATATTTCTCATTGATGTTTGCCGAATCTACCTTATTAAAGGTCAATAAGAGAATGATATTGATAACTTCATCCAGCAAGCCCAAGCCAGCCATCTGTTGCAAAAGTTCTCTTTCTGTTTGGGTAATAGTTCCCTTGCGTGTCTGCTTGATTTCTGCTAAGAACTGCAGGGCCGTTTTACTTTTGGCTTCTTTGATAATGGTCGCTTCCTTAGGATTAAAGTCAGAGGAAACAGGTTTTTGAGCAATTTTTTCCCGCATGCGTTTGGTTGAAATAACCTGGGAAACAGCTGTTGACTTGGCCAATTGATAGGTCTCAAACCAAGTCCACTTCTTCTCCTCTGCAATAGCAAAGAGGTTTAAGACATCTGACTGCTCATCCGCAAAACGAAGCCCATCTCGAGTCATCAGCTGACGAAAATGGTCCAAGTCAAAATCGTTGGCCACTTTCTTCTTGAGACCAAGGTCTTCTTGACTTCCCAGTTCTGCCAAATCTGGAAAGACTTGATTTAGGGAGACAGGTATTTCTTCTCCGTCAGCACTTTCAACTTTCAAATCCTCCACAGCTGCATCGCCAATCTTTTTCTCCAAAAGCCTGCGATAAACAGGATGTTCCAAGAAGTCCTGACTCGAGAGAGGAGCATGGATAGCTAGCTGATAAACGTCCCCTTTTTGATAGAGGGTCAAGAGATTAAAAGCAGATAGGATTTTCAGGGATTTTATCAGTCTATCCATCCCAAAGTTGAGATGATTGAGAATACTTGAAAAGAGGTATTCCTTTCTGCCATTATCCCAAAAACTGATTGTATAAAGATAAAGGCTCAGTGCCTCCTGACCGATAATCGGGAGGTAGCACTGTACCAGAGATGAGGTATCTTGCGACACCCGATTATTCTTTAGATAAGAAAAACGGTCAATTGGCTTCATTTATCTTTCCTTTTTCTTTTTAGAGGACTGGGTGATTTGTTGGAGCAGGCTCTCTAACTCACTGACATCCTTAAAACTACGATAGACACTGGCAAAACGCACATAGGTAATCTCATCCAACTCAGCCAACTCCTCCATGACGAGTGAACCAATGTCCTCACTTTGAATTTCATTTTCATTTCGACCACGGAGTTTCTGTTCGATACGATTGACTACCATGTTGATTTCATCACTTGACACAGGACGTTTCTGGGCTGAGCGGATAATCCCATTAAAGATTTTATCTCTGGAGAATTGTTCCCGTGTGCCATCTTTTTTAACAACAACTAAGGTTCTTTCCTCTACTCGTTCGTAGGTTGTAAAACGGTGTTGGCATTCATCGCACTCACGTCTTCTACGAATAGTGTTCCCTTCTTCTGCTTGGCGACTATCAATAACACTTGACTTGGTAGCCCCACATTTTGGACAACGCATCCTTTCCCTCCTTATCGTTTTCTTTTCATTATACCATTTTTTAAGCGATTCCCAAAACAATTCTTCTTTTTGCTTGACAAGTTTTTTGTTTTGTTGTATTATTTAATTAAGACAAGAGGATAGGAGAAAGGAGACCAAGATGTCCTGGACATTTGACAACAAAAAACCCATTTATTTACAGATTATGGAGAAAATCAAGCTTCAGATTGTTTCCCATACACTGGAACCCAATCAACAACTTCCAACCGTGAGGGAGCTTGCGAGCGAGGCTGGTGTCAATCCCAACACCATCCAAAGAGCCCTGTCAGACCTTGAACGAGAAGGATTTGTCTACAGCAAGCGAACAACTGGACGATTTGTGACCGAGGATAAGGAGCTGATCGCCCAATCGCGCAAACAATTATCAGAAGAAGAATTGGAACACTTCGTTTCCTCCATGACCCATTTTGGCTATGAAAAAGAAGAACTACCAGGCGTAGTCAGTGATTATATTAAAGGAGTTTAAGCCTATGTCATTACTAGCATTTGAAAATGTATCCAAATCTTATGGAGCAACCCCAGCCCTTGAAAATGTTTCTCTTGACATCCCAGCTGGAAAAATTGTTGGTCTCCTTGGGCCAAACGGCTCAGGAAAAACAACCCTGATTAAACTAATCAATGGCCTCTTACAACCAGACCAAGGACGCGTCCTTATCAACGACATGGACCCAAGCCCAGCAACCAAGGCTATCGTAGCTTACTTACCAGATACGACCTATCTCAATGAACAAATGAAGGTCAAAGAAGCCCTAACCTACTTCAAGACCTTCTATAAAGATTTCAATCTTGAACGCGCCCATCATCTACTTGCTGACCTTGGAATTGATGAAAACAGTCGTCTCAAGAAACTATCGAAAGGAAACAAAGAAAAAGTACAACTGATTTTGGTTATGAGCCGTGATGCCCGCCTCTACGTTCTAGACGAACCCATTGGTGGGGTGGATCCAGCAGCCCGTGAATATATCCTCAATACCATTATCAACAACTACTCCCCAACTTCTACCGTTTTGATTTCTACCCACTTGATTTCTGATATCGAGCCAATCTTGGATGAAATTGTCTTCCTTAAGGATGGAAAAGTCGTCCGTCAAGGAAATGTAGATGATATTCGCTATGAGTCAGGTGAATCCATTGACCAACTCTTCCGTCAGGAATTTAAGGCCTAAGCAAAGGAGATTATTATGTTTTGGAATTTAGTTCGCTACGAATTTAAAAATGTTAACAAGTGGTATTTAGCCCTCTACGCTGCTGTTCTAGTCCTTTCCATCCCCCTAGGAATTCAAGGACACTACTATTCTTATGTATCTTTCAAAGATAGCCAACCTTTCCTATTTATCTTTCTGGCTCTCGTCTTTGGCGGCTTGATAATTACACTTTGGATTTCAACCATTTTCTTGATTATCAAACGCTTCAAAGGTAGTGTCTATGACCGCCAAGGCTATCTGACTTTGACCTTGCCAGTTTCTGAGCACTATATCATCACAGCTAAATTAGTCGGAGCCTTCATCTGGTCTATACTTAGCTCGGCTGTACTGGCTCTAAGTGCTTTTCTTATTGTGACTATAACGGTTCCAGATTGGATGTCACATTATGACTGGTTCCCACTTGTAGGAACATACCTTCCTCAACTCTCTCTTGTGGGGTTATCCTTCCTACTAAATACTATTTCTGGAATCCTCTGCATTTACTTAGCCATTTCCATTGGACAACTGTTCAATGAATACCGTACCGCACTTGCTGTTGCAGCCTACATTGGTATCCAAATCGTCATAGGATTTATTGGAGTTTTCTTCAATACCAGTACTAACTTCTATGTCAATTCACTTGTAGGACTCAATGAGAATTTCTATATGGGAGCAAGTACATCCATTATCGAGGAACTCATTTTCATAGCTATCTTTTATCTCGGAACCTACTACATCTTGAGAAACAAGGTTAATTTGCAATAGTTTTAAAGTCTAGCGACAATAACTCGCTAGGCTTTTTTCGACCTCAGGATTTACATTTTTATATGAAGTATTTAATAAAAAGGAGTATAATGACTTTAAAACTAATTACATGCATATCGATAAGGAGGTCAACTCTTTATGCTGAAAAGATTTGTTACCAAGAAGCACCTCGTACTTTACTCCTTTTCTATTGCCATTACTTGGCTGGAAGCAATTATCACACCAGCCCTTGTTCAGAATATTGTTGCCAGTTTTACCAATCAAGAACTAGGCCTTCTTTGGAAAGTTTTGATTTTAGGAATCCTTGGTAATCTCATCCTCTTACTAGGTTTGGCTGGGAAACGCTATTACTACTCTCGTTTGATTACTGATTTCAAATATGGAATCAAGAGTGCTATTTTCAAGCGATTTTTAAACAGTTATGAGATCGATGAAAAGGATATTTTATCCGACCTAGAAAACGACGTCAAGCAAGTAGAAGAAAGCTATATTGAGCCAACGGTTATCATTATTTCTTCTCTTGGTTTCACCACGGTGTCCATTCTCTATGCCCTATGGACCAACTTTTATCTGGGCTTGATTTTCATCCTCTTCTACTCCTTTCCTGTCCTCTGCAGTGCTATCGGATCCAAGCGTTTGGACGCACTTTCTGAAAAGCGGTCAACTAGTAACCAGAGCTACTTAGCAAGCTTGACAAATTTTATTGGTGGTAGCCAACAAATTCGCCATTATCAGGGGCAAGACTTCTTTTTTGCTCGCTACCAAAAGCAATTACAAACCAGTCTGGGTACCGAAATCAACTATGAAAAGCAACGAACTTTAAACAGTCTTTTTATCAATAGCATCGATGCCTTTTGCTCCGTCACACCTATTGTCATCGGTGGCTTTATGACCTACTATAATTATTTAGATGCGGCGAGTTTTGTGGCCATCTATCTAGTTTCCCATAATATCGGCTATCAATTCCAAGAGTTGGCCTACTTTACCAACACTCGAAAAGCGACTCGAACTCTTCTCAATAAATACCAAAAACTTTTGGGTCAGTCTGTCTCCATCTCGCCTAGAAGCATAGAAAATATTTTCCCTATCCAACTTGACACCATCTCCCTTGAAAAAGAGGGGAATATTCTCCTGTCTCCGATTTCCATGCACATCAATCAAGGAGAAAAAATTGCCATTATCGGGGAAAGTGGCTCTGGTAAGACGACACTGCTCAATATCATTCATGGAGAAGAGACACCGACAAATGGACAGATTATCTTTGCTGGTCAAAACCTGTCACGTCAGGAAATCACGAGTGTTAGCTCCTATATCCTCCAAGATAGCCATTACTTTGACACGCTATCTCTGGACGACAATATTCTTCTAGGACTGGATAAAAAACAAGAGACTTTAACCCATATCCTCAAAAAAACAGGATTAGAACATTTAAAAAATCGACCCCTCAGCAATGACAGTCTATCTGGTGGCGAGAAACAACGCCTCGAAATCGCCCGCGCCCTCTACCATGATAGCCAACTCATCTTAGCAGATGAGATTAAGGCCAATCTTGACTCGGAAAATAGCAGAAAGATCAGCGACTTGCTCTTCTCCCTACCTAAAACAGTCATTGAAGTCATTCACCACTACACAGAAGAAGACTTAAAACACTACGACCAAGTCATTCACCTAAGCAAAGAAAATTAATAGTCTATAACATATGATTTTAAAAAGCAAGGAACCAAAATTCCTTGCTTTTTAACTCAATATCAAACTGGCTACTATAGGGCTGACAAAGACATAGAGAATACCAGTGACACCGATAGCCAAGCCACCCATGGCTCCTGCTACAGAGCCGTATCGAAAGGCTGTTCCTGTTCCGACTGCATGCCCTGTTCCTCCAAGGGAAAGGCCGACTGCTACTGGATCGTCAATTTTCAACCACTTCAAAAGGGTTGGTCCGATCACACTGGTTAAAATCCCAGTCGCCACTACGACAACCAAAGTCACAGTCGTCAAACCTTGCAATTTTTCTGTGATCCCCACTGCCATGGCGGTTGTCACTGACTTAGGAAAGAGAGAAATGGCTAGGAAAAAGTCCATGCCAAAGATTTTAGCTACAAGGGCTGTGAAAGAGGTATTGACCACTACCGCTAGCAGACTACCAAAGAGAATACTGCGAGCATGGTGCTTCATCAGGTGAAAACTCTTATAAAGCGGAATCCCTAGAGCCACGGTAGATGGGACAATCAAGTTATTCAAATACACCCCACCTTGGTAGTAATCTTGGTAAGAAATACCCGTCGCCTTTAGAATGATGATAATGAAAACAGCTGACAAAAGCAAGGGTGTTGTCAATGGATGGGGAAAACGTCTGTAAATCAGCATTCCCACTAGATAGGCTAGGATAGACAGGGCAAGCCCAAACAGGGGATTGGAAACAAATTCACTCATTTGGCATCTCCTTTCCCATAATCTCCTTCAAATTGTCTCTTGATGAACTGAACCACCAAGGCAATAAGGATAATATTGATAACAGCTGCAAAAAAGACAATCAAAACAATGGGCAAAAGGTAGGGAGCAATCACATCAAACTTTTCCATAATTCCCACTGCTGGCGGCAAAAAGAGAATGGTCATATTGGCCAGCAAGAAATTCCCGACCATGTTGACATGCCTGGTTCTCAGCCACTTGAATTGTAGGGCTAGAAAGAGAATAATCAAACCGATAATACTGCCTGGGATAGGCAGATGAAAGAAACTAGAGATTCCCTCTCCGATTAGAGAAATCACAAAAAGAATCATTAATTGAACATATAATTTCATCCTAAACTCCACGAAATAGACTTCTTGCATACCAGTTTACTCTTTTTTCAGAAAATTTCAAGGAAATGCACAAGAGTTGATGAAAGTTTGAGAAGAAAGGGGATACAGGCAATTGAAGATTTGTAAAAACAGGCGTAATTTAGGATAAAAAGATTTCAGCGTCCTTCTTGCCAGCTTTCTTGAAAAGTAGTATAATTATTGCATGCGCAATCATCTTGTGATGCAGAGATTGTCCGTGAATGGACTTTCTTCTATTTACGATTCTAAAAAGAAAGGAGATACTATGACCTATTTGGAAAAATGGTTTGACTTCAATCGTCGTCAGAAAGAAATTGAAAGTCTCTTGGAAGAAACCATTGCCCAGCAGAGTGACCAAAGTCTGACCTTGAAAGAGTTTTACCTGCTCTACTATCTGGACTTGGCTCAAGAAAAATCTCTACGCCAGATTGACCTACCAGATAAACTTCATCTGAGCCCGAGTGCTGTTTCTCGAATGGTGGCTCGCTTGGAAGCTAAAAATTGCGGTCTACTCAGCCGCAGGTGTTGCGATCAAGATAGGCGTTCTAGCTTTATCTGCCTGACAGGTGATGGGCAAAAGACACTGGCCTCACTACAAAAGGCTATCGAAGAAAGCTTGGAAACAGGTTTGGATTTCTTGATTTAAGATGATTTTAGAAAAAAGTTGCGTGCGCAATCATTTTTCTTGACATTCTCTTTTACAAGGAGTAAAATAAAGTCATCATTAAACAAAGGAGTTTTTAAAATGATTGAAATTACCTATCTAGATGCCAGCAAGAACGAAAGAACTGTGACTTTCGAGTCTTATGAAGATTTTGATCGTTCACAACAAGCTTGCCTTATCGGCGTCGCAGACTACTACCCTGTCCAAAAATTGACTTATAACGGTCATGATTTGGACTACCATGGGACTTATGGAGATGTCTTCTTCTATCTCATGAAACAAGATTTAAGCCAATATAACTAAAAAAGGAGAAATACAATGGCAAAAGCAATTACAGATGCAACATTCGAACAAGAAACAAAAGACGGTTTGGTCTTGGTAGACTTCTGGGCAACTTGGTGTGGTCCATGTCGTATGCAAGGTCCAATCTTGGACAAATTGTCTGAAGAACTTTCAGAAGATGTCTTGAAAATCGTTAAAATGGACGTTGATGAAAATCCAAATACAGCTCGTGCTTTTGGAATCATGTCTATCCCAACTCTTCTCTTCAAAAAAGACGGCCAAGTGGTGAAACAAGTTGCTGGTGTTCACACAGCAGAACAAATCAAGGCCATCGTTGCTGAATTGAGCTAATCAAACCAGAGACCAAGTACTTGCTTTGGTCTCTTTTTTCTTGTCCTTTGCCATTTTTCAAAAAATATGCTAGACTGTAGGTAGAATATTACGATGTTTGGGACATGCCATCGCTAAAAAAAACCTCTACTTGGTATTTTTTAGCTCCCTCATGGGAGCTTTTTGCGTGCTCTGAACATTTCCCATTTTGGAAGGAGTACTATGAAACGTCAATCAGCCTTGGTCGTCTTTAGTGGCGGTCAAGATTCCACAACCTGCCTCTTTTGGGCCAAAAAACACTATGAAACAGTCGAAGCTGTCACCTTTGCCTATGGCCAACGCCATCATCTCGAAATTCAAGTTGCCCAAGAAATCGCTAAGGAACAAGGCATTCGTCATCACATCTTAGATATGTCTCTGCTGGGGCAAATCACTGAAAATGCCCTGACCTCTGATATGGAGATTAAGCAAAAAGAGGGAGAAGTGCCCAATACCTTCGTTGACGGTCGAAACCATCTCTTTCTATCCTTTGCAGCAGTCCTTGCTAAGCAACGGGGCATGAAAGATATCGTGACAGGTGTCTGCGAGACAGATTTCTCTGGCTACCCTGATTGTCGAGATGTCTTTGTCAAATCCCTTAATGTGACGCTCAACCTTGCCATGGATTACGATTTCGTTATCCAAACGCCTCTCATGTGGTTGGACAAGGCTGAAACATGGGAATTAGCCGACCAACTCGGTGCCTTTGACTATGTTCGCGAGAAGACCTTGACATGCTACAATGGAATTATCGGAAGCGGCTGTGGAGATTGCCCAGCCTGCCACCTACGTCAACATGGTTTAGATGTTTATCTCTCACAGAAAGGAGAGAGCTAATGTTTTTTGCACCCAAAGAAATCAAACAGGAAACTGGGGAGTCTCTGGTCTACAATCCTCACAGAACCTTGGTATCAAAAGAGTTTACTTTCGACGCTGCCCACCACCTCTTTCACTATGAGGGAAAATGCAAATCCCTGCACGGCCACACTTATCATCTGCAGATTGCTGTCAGTGGATTTTTAGATGAGCGTGGTATGACCTACGATTTTGGAGACATCAAAGCGATCTACAAGAACTTCTTAGAGCCCCACTTGGATCATCGCTATCTAAACGAAACCCTTCCCTATATGAACACGACTGCTGAAAATATGGTTTACTGGATTTTCCAAACCATGAGTCAAGAGTTGCCAGACGAGCGTGGTCTCCGTTTGGAATATGTTCGCCTCTATGAAACTCCGACTGCCTTTGCGGAGTTTAGACGGGAGTGGTTAGATGACTAGGGAACGTGTCCTCAAACTACCAGTTCTGGAAATTTTTGGCCCAACCTTTCAAGGTGAAGGTCGTGCTATCGGGCAGAAAACCATGTTTGTCCGCACTGCAGGTTGCGACTACCACTGCGACTGGTGTGACTCTGCCTTTACTTGGGATGGTTCTGAAAAACCGACTCGCATGACGGCTGACGAGGTCATTGCTGAATTAGACAAGCTAGGGAGCTACGACTACGTTACCCTGTCTGGGGGAAACCCTGCTATCCTAGCAGCCAATATGGCTCAACTAGTCACTAAGCTCAAGGAACGCGGTGTCACTCTGGCTATTGAAACTCAAGGATCTCGCTGGCAAAATTGGTTAAAAGACATCGACCAGGTCACTCTGAGCCCCAAACCTCCTTCATCCAAGATGGAAGTCAACTTTGAGACCTTGGACTTTATCGTTTCCCAACTAGATCCAGATAAGGTCACCTTTAAAATTCCTGTCTTTGACGATGTTGATCTAGCCTTTGCTAAAGGAATTCAAGAACGCTACCAACCAGATGTTCTTTTCTTATCTGCAGGAAATCCTGAGCCCAAGGCTACAGGTAATATTGTCCAAGACCAACTGGATCGTCTCAAAGAGCTCTGGGAACGCGTTGCTGCTGACGATAGCTGGGGCAATGTCCGCGTCCTTCCTCAACTCCATACTCTCCTCTACGACAACCAACGTGGTGTTTAACACTCTTCGAAAATCAAATTCAAACCACGTCAGCTTCGCCTTACCGTACTTAAGTACAGCCTGCGGCTAGCTTCCTAGTTTGCTCTTTGATTTTCATTGAGTATAAAATTAGAAAGAAAAAATCATGTCACAACAAGAAGAAATGAAAAACCTAAGCCTACTAGGCAATAAAGAAACCAACTACATTTTCGAGTATCAACCAGAAGTCCTCGAATCCTTTGACAACCGTCATGTGGAAAATGACTATTTCATCAAATTCAACTGTCCTGAATTTACCTCACTGTGTCCAATCACTGCTCAGCCAGACTTTGCGACGATTTATATTTCCTACATTCCTGACAAGCTCTGTGTCGAGTCAAAATCCCTCAAACTCTACCTTTTTAGTTACCGAAACCATGGGGATTTTCACGAAAACTGTATCAATACCATCGGGAAAGACTTGGTCAACTTGCTAGACCCTCGCTATTTAGAAGTCTGGGGAAAATTCACTCCTCGCGGTGGCATCTCAATTGACCCCTACTACAACTACGGTAAGCCTGGAACTAAATATGAAGGCCTGGCAGAACAACGCCTCTTCCAACACGACCTCTATCCAGAGAAAATTGACAACCGCTAATACTCTTCGAAAATCTCTTCAAACCGCGTCAACGTCGACTTGCCGTAGATATAGGTAACTGACTTCGTCAGTTCTATCCACAACCTCAAAACAGTGTTTTGAGCTGACTTCGTCAGTCTTATCTACAACCTCAAAGCGGTGCTTTGAGCAGCCTGCGGCTAGTTTCCTAGTTTGTTCTTTGATTTTCATTGAGTATAAACAGATACGAAAAAGCCCTGTTCCTCAAACTGAGGAGCAAGGCTTTTTGAGTTTCAATTATTCTTCTGTTCCAAGGAAGTTTTTAGCAACAAGGGCTGCAAGAATCCCACCAACGATTGGGGCAAGGATGAAAATCCATACTTGTTGAAGGGCTGCTCCACCTACCAAGATAGCTGGTGCCAAGCTACGAGCTGGGTTTACTGAAAGTCCAGTAATGTTCAACCCCACAAGAATCATGGCCATCAATGACAAACCAATTACCAAACCAGCAATTGCGCCATTTCCCTTGCTTTCTGAAGTCACGGTCATGATAACCAAGACAAACAAGAAAGTTGCGATCACTTCAAACAAGAATCCACCAAAGACAGTAACCCCGTTTGCCAAGGCATTTTCACCAAGACTAGCAGTTGACATACCTGAATTAGACAAGAGGAAGAAGACAGAAGCAGATGCTAAGAAAGCTCCAACTACTTGTCCAAGGATATAGTTTACAAGTTCTGAAGATGACAAGCGTTTGTTCACAAACATAGCGATTGAAACAGCTGGATTCAAGTGAGCACCTGAAACAGTTCCGATTGAGTAAGCTGCAACTACGATTGCTAGGCCAAAGGCAAAGGCGATTCCAAGGTAACCAAGGCCATCCAGACCATTTCCAAAAACAACAGCTCCTGTCCCAACGAACACAAGCATGAAAGTACCGATTAATTCAGCAACAAATTTTTTCATTTTCTTTCTCCTTTTTTCAAAAACTAGGTACTAGTCTATCAAAAGAGGGAAAGGGTTTCAAGAAAATTGATTGGAAATTTTCAGATTAGAATTCTGTAAAAACGGTAGTGTTTATTTGAAACATTTTTTCCAAAGGTATATAATATTAACATAATTCAAATAGGTTATTTAATTCCTAATTTGAACTAATTTTTACAACTTTGCTGTTCTTTTATGAACGTTTGAATGGTATCGTGAATACCAAGGAGGAATCATATGTCTAAAGTTGCTATTGTCACAGGTGCAGGTCAAGGAATCGGGTTTGCAATTGCAAAACGATTGGTTCAAGATGGCTTTAAGGTAGGAGTCTTAGACTACAATCCCGAAACAGCTGAAAAGGCTGTTGGCGAATTATCAGCTGAAAATGCCTTTGCTGTCGTGGCCGATGTTTCGAAACAGGCAGAAGTTGCACAAGCATTTCAAAAAGTTGTTGACCATTTTGGTGATTTGAATGTTGTCGTAAATAACGCTGGAGTTGCTCCAACTACTCCTCTTGATACAATTACTGAGGAACAATTTACACGTACTTTCGGTATCAACGTTGGTGGTGTCATTTGGGGTTCACAAGCTGCACAAGCGCAATTTAAAGCACTTGGCCACGGAGGTAAAATTATCAACGCAACTTCTCAAGCTGGTGTAGTCGGTAATCCAAATCTAACTGTTTATGGTGGAACCAAATTTGCTGTTCGCGGAATTACGCAAACATTAGCCCGTGATTTAGCAGACTCAGGTATCACTGTTAACGCCTACGCACCAGGTATTGTTAAAACACCAATGATGTACGATATCGCTCATGAAGTTGGTAAAAATGCAGGAAAAGATGACGAGTGGGGTATGCAGACATTTGCAAAAGATATTACCCTAAAACGCCTATCTGAACCAGAAGATGTAGCTGCTGCTGTCAGCTTCCTCGCAGGACCAGATTCAAACTACATTACAGGACAAACCATTATCGTCGATGGTGGTATGCAATTCCATTAAGATACAGGAAAAGAGGTTGGAAAATGATTCAACCTCTTTTATTAGTTTTCATTATTAGTTAGGAGGATACAATAGAAACCCTTTCAATAAGTAATACTAGTTAATCCTTAGTATTGAAAAGACTGGATAGCTTCTTTCAAATCATCTTGTAAACTATTTCTCTGGTCAAGTTGGACATAGACTTCTAACAGACAGGATCTGAAGTTGGAAAATTTATAAAAATCTTCCCTTTCTTCTATCGGAAAATCAATAGTTTTTATCCAAGAAGCTACTTGCTCTTGTTCCAACTTCCCTTGTAAAATCGGTTCATAAAGCACTCTGGCTAAACGCCAATCTTCATCATCTGTAAAACGAATGGGAATTCTTTTAAATAATGGACCAAGTATGTCAAATACTTCATGAATTCTGTTTTTAGGAAAGTCTGGATGACAAACCACCTCTGTCAGTAAATCGGCTCCATGTGCAAAAGCGTGAACCCAACCATACTGACTTGAAAAACCTGTCGTGTCTTTTTCTTTTGAAAGATAGTGCAAACCTTGATATAAAAGGACATTACGAATTTCTGCCTTTAATCCCTGATAAAAAACCGATTGCTTATTGGCATCCGCAGACAAGAGGTTTGCATAAACAAGTGCCCTAAAAGAACGTTCAAGTGTTGGCAGACCTACCTTATCAATTTCTTTATCTAGTCCTCCATCAGCTGAGACCACCTCAGCAATGAACTGAAATTGTTCCTGTGTAAATAGCTCTTCCTGAATCCCTCTAGCAAAGCTTGTAAAAACAAGATCATCGCGAATTTCTGGAGAAGGATCTCCCAAATGGTCAAGCAACCACTGGATTTCTTCATCATGATAACTTGGTTTTTCTTCTGTTATTTTACTTGGTAACTCTTGATACATGGTCAATACCTCTACATTTCTAGCAACTGTTTAAAAAGCCAGCCTTAAATGACTTAATATTGAATTCTCAATTAAATATAATCTGATAAAAAATGAAGTAAATAACTATCAATATCAACTCTACAACAAGTTCAAATTTAACATCACGACCTTCAACGGCGTTTTTGAAAATAGCTACAGCTAAGCCAATTATAATGATGCTTAACAAGCCCATGAACATCATTCTAGAACAACCTTTCTAGTCCCCTACTCTCCCAACTGGGCACTATAGGCGATAATCTGGTCAACTGTGTCTGACAAGAACTGGATGGTATCACGGAGTGGTTTATCTGTTGAAATATCCGCACCGATAATCATGGCTGACTCAAGTGGTGTCTTGCTGCCACCTGATTTGAGGAGGTTGAGCCAGTCTTCAGCTCCAGTTTCGGAATGTTTCAGATGGAGGTAACCCGCAGTCGAGATGACAAGTCCAGCAGAATAAGTGTAGCTATACAAGCCCATGTAGTAGTGAGCTTGGCGCATCCATGTGAGTGCCGCATCATCGTCAATTTCAATGGCATCTCCCCAGAAATTCGTCAAAACTTCCTTCATAATGCTGTTGAGTTTGCTTGCTCCAAAGGTCTCCCCTTCTTCAATCAAGGTATAAACCTTACGCTGGAAGGCTGCTTCCAAGAGGTGAGTGATGAAATTATGGAAGTAGGTATCTGTCAGGCGGTGGGCAAGGGCAAAGCGTTTTTGACGTGGATCATCAGACTGGTGCTCCAAGTAATCACTGAGGAGCAATTCATTGAAAGTTGACGGTGCCTCAACATAATAGGTCGACATGTGGGCATTAAAGTAACTCTGATGATTATCTGAGAAGATGAATTGACCAGAATGTCCGATTTCATGAATCAAGGTATAGACATCGCTCAAACGACCTGTCCAGCTCATGAGGACATAAGGGTGCACGCGATATGGATCCGCCGCATAACCACCAGAATCCTTGCCACTGTTAGCAGCAAAGTCCACCCAGCGCTCTTCTTGATAGCGAGCAACTTCCTGACCATATTCTTGCCCCAAAGGTTCTACTGACTTCATGACCAAATCATAGGCATCGTCAATGGTCACTTCAGGATTAAGAGCACTGTCTAAGTCTAATTTCCAGTCTGCAAAGGTCATCTTTTTAAGACCATTGACCTTGGCAACATGCTTGAGGTATCTCTGAGCAACGGGTGCAAAGTCCTTCATGATGAGGTCAATCTGGCGGTCAAACATGGCACGGTCTACTTCCTGTTCAGCTAGAAGATAGTCAAAAACAGAATCGTAGCCCTTCATATCTGCCAATAGTTTTTCAGACTTGACTTGGGCTAGATAGGCTGCAGCAGCCGTATTTTGGTGCTTACGAAGTCCCTCTGAAAAGGAACGGAAAGATTTCTCACGAACCTCAGCATCCTCGTGGTTTTGGTAGAAATTCTCATAGGTGACAAAGCTGTTTTTGTAGGTTTTGCCATGGGCTTCAAAGTCAGCCATTTCAAAGTCCCCAGCTCGCATCTTAGTGTAAATGTCCTGTGGACTGTAGAAAACTTCACCCAGATTGGTCAAGGCCTTCTCCACATCAGCCCCAAGATAGTGGGCTTTTTTGATTTTGGCCTGACGAATAGCTGCCGTCAAGTGGGGAAGCTCACCTAAACGCTCCAAGACTTCCCCATCAGCTTCCACCAAGGCATCGTCAAAGAAGGTCAAGGCTACGCTGGCATCTGTTTCAAATTCCATGCCAGCTTGGGCAATATTGGCAAATTCTTCATTGCTATAGTCTGTCGTCTGAGGCATAAAACCATAGTTGCCAATATGGCTCATCTGAATGTAGATTTGTTCCAATTCCGCAAAGGCCTTCTCAAAATCCTCAAAAGTATGAAGATTGCCCTTGTAGTCACGGCTAAATTGGTTGATGTCTTCGCGAGCTTTCTCGATTGCACGCAAGAAATCCTCACGATCTTGATATAGGGCTGTTAAATCCCAAAGTTCCTTTTCTGGAAATTCTGAGCGGTGTTTTTGTTCCATTTTCTTCCTCTTATTTCTCTAATTCTAATAAAACACTAAGGGCTGATAAGGCGTAAAGTGGTGCTGTTTCTGCTCGCAAAATACGAGGACCAAGACCTGCCAAGACAGCTCCTTTAGCTTCAAAACTTTCGATTTCTGCAGGTGAGAGACCACCTTCTGGACCAAATATAAAGAGCAATTTGGCTCCTGATTCAAGTCCTGCGACTGCTTGTAAGAGAGCAGCTGCTTCTCCTTCTTTAGCAGACTCTTCATAAGCTACTATGATAGAGTCAAACTGGTCCAGTTGTGCTAGAAAGTCTGCCTTTTTCTCAAAAAGCTGGATGCTTGGAACGAAGTTACGCTTGCTTTGTTCTGCTGCTCCAAGGGCAATTTTTTCTAGTTTTTCGGCTTTCTTGCCCAATTTCTTACCATCCCACTTGGCAACTGACCAATCTGCTGGAAAGGACCAGATTTGGCTGGCACCCAGTTCGGTTACTTTTTGAGTGATAAACTCCAACTTGTCCCCCTTGGGAAATCCAGATGCGATGGTCACTTGGACTGGTAGTTCCACATTGTCAGCTAATTCTTGGACCAACTCAAACTGACGATTTTCCACATCCAGAACGCGCGCTAAACGCTTGATCCCATCATCAAAGACTAAGGTCACCTCATCCTCTCCCTTCAGGCGCATGACCTGAAACATATGCTTGCTGGTTTCCTTGTCCTCAATGGTGACAGGAGAGATAGCACTGCCTTTTACAAAATACTGCTGCATGCTAGCCTCCAATCACACCGGAAATATCCTTGGTTTTCTTAAAGACGCAGGCATTCCATTCCCCTTGAACCATGTGAGTTTCGAGGAAAAATCCAGCTGACTCAGCCGACTCACGCACCATGTCCCACTTGTCCTTGATAATGCCACTCATGATGAGATAGCCTTCATCCTTGACCAAGCGATAGGCATCCTCCGTCAGATGAATGAGGATATCCGCCAAGATATTAGCCACAATCACATCTGCCTCAATCTCAACACCCTTGAGCAAGTCGCCTGCAGCTACATGGATGTTTTCCATGCCAGGGTTAAGTTCAATATTTTCCTGAGCGACACGAACCGCTACATCATCCAGGTCATAGGCGAAAATTTCCTTGGCACCAAGAAACGAGCTGGCAATAGAGAGAACCCCTGAACCAGTCCCCACATCTAGCACTGTTTCCCCACCACGAAGGACCTGTTCCAAAGCAAAGAGGCTCATCTTAGTCGTCGGATGGGTTCCAGTCCCAAAAGCCATGCCAGGATCCAGCTTGATAATCTTTTCTCCCGCAGTCGCCTCATAGTCCGTCCAAGAGGGAACGATGGTCAAATCATGAGTGATGCGAGCAGGTTCATAGTATTTCTTCCAGTTGTCTGCCCAGTCTTCCTCAGCCAAGGCAGTCGTCCCCATTTTGATCTCTCCCAAATCCATAAAGTCTGCCAATTCTGCTAAACGAGCCTGTAAGTCCGCCTCAACCACAGCCACATCAACTGTATCAGGGTAGTAGGCTGTCACTACGATTTCTTCTTGCTGCTCAACCTCTGGGAAAATCTCGCCGAAGCGGTCAACATTTCCCACATAGTCCATGCTGTCTTCAATCGCAACGCCTTGCGCTCCCAGCTCGATCAAGAGATTGGAAACCAATTCCTCCCCCTCACGCTTCACTGTAACTTTTAACTCTTGCCATGTTTCCATCATTAAAATACCAAGCCCGTAAAACACAAAGCCAAAATAGGAAACTCTCTGAAGACGTTTGTGTCTAAGAGAAGTTTATCTTTTTGGCACCGTGTTTAGGGCGGGTTCAGTTTAGAAATGTAACTGAACCATCCTTTCTAATCACTTACTTTTAAATAATCCCTCAATCTCCCCTGGAGCTGAGGCACAGCTTGTTTAGACTTCAAAAACTCCTCAATAGGCATCAGTTTATAGGCCTGTCCTTCATCCCCAAAGGTAATATTATCAAATTGTTCTTGTCTTAGCTGACCAACCATAAAGACCGATTGCTTGCCTTCAAAGATTACGCTAGGATAAATTTTTCCCCAAAGCAAACAATCTTCATTTAAATGAATTCCCAGTTCTTCATGAACTTCACGCGCTGCGCATTCAAAGGGACTTTCATCCCCTTCACGGCCACCACCTGGCAACTCCCACATGTTGGGACAAGGGATATCGTCCTTGTCATCACGTAAGATAGTCAAGACCTTATCCCCACAAATCAAGGCAATCTTGCAACCTTGGAAATCAGAAATTTCTATTTCCATATCAAACTCCTTCGGTTAATTCTTTTTCCAGCTCGGCTAACCAGTTTTGATAATAACTTTTCTCATCCTGCAATATTCGGATGCCAGTCACTGCCTATTCAGAAAGATAAATATTCTAATTATTTTAGAATTTTCATTTGGCTAACTTTCATTAGAATTGGGAAAACTATATATTCCCAAGAAGAGACAACATCTCCTAAACTTCATAATCTTATAAATCAATAGTTCAGCCCAAATTCCTATCAGCTTCTTCTATATTTCATATCACTAAGCCATCTTTTTATTTCTTTTTTACAGACCTCAAAAATTTTATCTTTGAGGTCTTTATTATCTTTTTCGAAACATCCTTTCCATAAATTTTCATCTTCTACTTCGTAAACTAGGATATTTTGATCACTCAATTCTTTTTTAAATTCAGTGAGATAAGATGGTTTGTGAGAATGTAGACCAATATAACCTAAGTATGGATATAGTATAAACTCATCAAAGTCATTTACAGTTACAATAATACCATTTCGTAGTGGCTGGTGATTTGGATCAGCATTCTCCGAATAATCGTGTGGATAGAATAAAATGATACCAACTGTATTTTCTCTCTCTACAATAGCTCGTGCATCATCAACTCCTTGAAAAGGATCATAAAATTCCTCTGCAAAACGATATGTTCTTCCATCATACATACCTTTTTTTCCTGGTTCAGATAGTTGCAACAAGATATTTTTAAACTTTCCATCATCAATTCCCAATTCTTTTAAATAATCTGAAAATTCTATACTAAAATCGTAAAATACCTGAGTTTGAGAATCTATATAATTAATTTTTAAAAAAAATGTCTCATCGGAAAGTATCGTTGGTTTTGAAGCTAGTTGTCGCAAAAATTTGCCAATATCATGTTGTTTAAATTTAAACTCAGCCAATGCTTTAGTATGTCTATACCAGCTTCGCTCATCTTCGAGAATAAAAGAGTAATTAAAAGATTGTGTCGTTAATTGATCTATTATTTTTCGCAAAATAAACTTAACTTTTAAAGAATGCAAATCATTATTTTTAAAAAAATTATTCTCAAACTGTTCATATTCTTCTTTAGATAACTCCCCGACAAAATCCAGTAAATCAATTAATTCCCAATAAAATTTCAATATCATCGGCTTATAAAGTTGATTTGTATCTCTATAAAGAGTCGAATTCATAAACTTGTAAAGTTCAAATCCCTTGGAAAAATAAGTTCTTCCCTCATATTTTCTACCATAATTTAACTCCCTATTATTCATTTTATTCACAAAATAGGAATCTAGAATATTAATAAAATTATAACTTAGGGGTAGACCTTTATTATTAACCCTATGAATATAATCCAAAATGCCTAAGTCAGGGACAACATTGATATTAGGTTCAGAAATATAATCTGATTTTTCCAATAAAAATATTGCAGTGGATATATCTGTAATTAGCAATGTCGAAACATTACAATCAAAGAATAACCTTTTATTTTTATCAATCATATCAATAATCGTAGCTGTGTTACATTTATCTAATTCATCTATAGAAAAAGTAATATTAAAGTATTCAGACATGTTTTTTAAAAGTCGTAGTAGCTGACGCTCTTTTAATTCCTCAGTAACAATACTTTTTAACTCCCTAGACAACTCTTCATTATCACTTGAAGAAATTTTCCCTCTTAATTGAAATCCCGATTTTATTATTCCTATATCAGCACTTAAATCAATAGATGACTCGGATGATACTTCTGAAGTAGTTGATTCTAAATACCTCTTTGTATTTGTTATTTCTAAATCAAAATATTGCAATTGTTGTTGAGAAATAAACAAAAATTTCTCCAATTTTACCAGCTCGACTGATTTTCTTTCAAAATGCTCAACCTTATGATACAGTTCATCAATATTTTTTCGAAAACTTGAAATATCTACTCGATTTTTTTCAAAAGAAAACCAGCTATTTTTTTGAAATCCATGTTGTTTATTTAAAAGCTTAAATTGTTCCTCTACTTCGCTGGTCTTATTTAATAACTTGTTACATAAATTATGAATACTTGAAGTCTTTTCTTTTTCCTCGATTTTTTTCAACTTTTTATGAATTGTTAAAAATTTTTTTCTAATTTGATTATGTTCTAACCAATTGTATTCTTTTATCTTTTCCTCAACATTAATTGGATAAAATCCTTTATCATCATTAAAACAAACATCAAGATAGTCTTCAATATCCTCTATTCTTTTGGAAATAGCATTAGGAATTTGCATTAAAATTTCTCTGTGAAAATCTTTATTACCACTGAAAAAAGATACATTTACTACAAGAATTTCTTTGTCATCTTTATCTTCTCTATACTTTCTATCAAACTCCAAAGAAATATTTTTAAGACTTGATTTTCCTGATCCTCTGTTACCACATAAAACAAAAATCCCTTTTCCTTCTCTATAAATAGCATGTAATTGCTCTACTATTTCTCGTTCTGTAGGCAATAATGAAAAATAGTCTCTAGCATCTCGGCTATAAGCACCAATATATTTTTTCCCCGCTGTCAAGATTTACCTCCCTTTACATTTACTCAAATAAAGTTCGTCTTCTTTCTAATACCTCGGATAAGGATAAAACTCTCCCTCTTCCAAGCCTACTTTTCCTTCTTCAAAGACTTCTTGGTTCCATTCCATGACAAATTCTTCTGCTTCTGGGTCTTCCAAAAAGTCCATAAGCGCATCCAGCCCGACCTCGGCAGTATCTTTGAGGAAAAGGGCAAAATAAGCTAAAAACTCACGAGAAAAACCTTTTTTAGGCAGGTAAGGGATGACCGTCAGATAATCTTCTTCATTGACAGTCGACTTGGCAGGATTGTAAAAAAGGACTGCTTCCTCAAAGAGGATATCATCTGACGAAACCTCTCCGTCCTCGTCCACCATCTCCACACCTGCAGCGTTTTGCGCTTCCAATAGAAAACTCACTTCTACCGCATGGTTGCGCTTATCCCAACTAATCTCAAAGTCAAAGGGAAAATTCTTCTCCAACTCTTCCTCTAAAACATCTAAAAATCCGTATGTTGCCATTTTGTCCTCTTTCTATGCGACTCTTAAATCGCCCCGATTGCTCGGAAATATGCTAAAATAGATACTACCATCTTACCACATATACATCAGAAAATCCACGTTAGAAAGGACTGCTATGCCAGACAATCTCGCGCTTCGCATGCGCCCTAAAACCATCGACCAGGTCATCGGTCAGGAACATCTGGTCGGACAAGGAAAAATCATCCGCCGCATGGTAGATGCCAACCGCCTGTCCTCCATGATTCTCTATGGCCCTCCGGGAATCGGCAAGACCAGTATTGCCTCTGCCATCGCAGGGACGACCAAGTATGCCTTTCGAACTTTCAATGCGACAGTTGATAGTAAAAAACGACTGCAAGAAATCGCCGAAGAGGCTAAATTTTCAGGTGGTCTCGTCCTATTACTTGACGAGATTCATCGTCTAGACAAGACCAAGCAAGACTTTCTCCTTCCACTCTTGGAAAGTGGTCTGGTCATCATGATTGGGGCTACGACTGAAAATCCTTTCTTTTCTGTCACTCCTGCCATTCGCAGTCGTGTCCAGATTTTTGAGTTGGAACCTCTGTCTAACCAAGACGTCAAAGAGGCCCTTCAGATAGCTCTAAGTAATCCTGAACGTGGTTTTGATTTTCCAGTGGAACTAGATGAGGATGCGCTGGATTTCATTGCGACCTCTACAAATGGAGACCTGCGTTCTGCCTTTAACTCGCTGGATTTGGCTGTTCTTTCTACCCCTGAGAATGACAAGGGCATTCGCCACATCACTCTGGATATCATGGAAAACAGCCTCCAGCGGAGCTACATTACCATGGATAAGGATGGGGATGGTCACTACGATGTCCTCTCAGCCCTGCAAAAGTCCATCCGTGGCTCGGATGTGGATGCCAGTCTCCACTATGCTGCCCGCTTGATTGAGGCTGGTGATTTGCCTAGTCTCGCTCGTCGCTTGACCGTTATCGCCTATGAAGATATCGGTTTGGCCAATCCTGAAGCCCAGATTCACACCGTGACTGCTCTGGATGCCGCCCAGAAGATTGGTTTTCCCGAAGCTCGCATTCTCATTGCCAATGTCGTGATTGATTTGGCCCTTTCTCCAAAATCCAACTCGGCCTATGTGGCTATGGATAAGGCACTTGCTGATCTCAGAACATCAGGTCACTTGCCTATTCCGCGACACCTGCGTGATGGCCACTACAGTGGAAGCAAGGAACTGGGGAATGCCCAAGACTATCTCTATCCACACAACTATCCTGGAAATTGGGTCAAGCAAGACTATCTACCAGAAAAAATTCGCAATCATCACTATTTCCAAGCAGAAGACACTGGTAAATATGAACGGGCTTTGGCTCAAAGAAAGGAAGCCATCGACCGTTTGCGAAAAGTCTGAAATCCTTTTCAAAAAATTGCACTTTCCTCTTGATTTTTTTTGAAAAAGTGGTATCATATAAACATAGAAACGCTGTGGTGTACGACTTCACACTTAAGTGTTGACCGACTATTTTTTGTATTATTAGGGAAACAAAAGTCTTCTAACAGCATGTAGGCCGTCTCACACGGAAACAGCTTCAGTTAGAGCGAGTTGCCCACCTGCTTAATTGCGCGGGTTCAATACAAACCGTGAAGTTTCGGCACCAATACAGCTTTTTTATTTGCCTCCTTAGCTCAGCTGGCAGAGCAGCGGACTCTTAATCCGTGGGTCACAGGTTCGATCCCTGTAGGGGGCATCTAAATACAACAGGAAAAGCCTAAAAATCAAGGCTTTTTTTGTTTTCTGTTCTACTTTTGGTCTACCAACGGATACTCACTTAAAAGGTTTCGAATAATCGGATATTCTTTTTCTTCTCCCTCAAAAGATACCTATACCTTTCTGTTACTATTTTATAGTTTTGTGACCCATTACATGAGCAAGCAACCTACAGAGCAAGTTGGTCATCTAGGATTTATTTTCTCAAAAAACTTTGAAATTAAGCTTGACATGGAACGCGTTCCATGGTTTATACTGTTTTCAAAAGAAAGAGAGGTAAATATTATGAACATCAAACGTATTTTTTGTGACATGGATGGTACATTATTAAATAGTAAAGGACAAGTCAGTGATAGTAACGCAGCCTTAATCCGTGAAGCAGGAATTCCTATAACTTTAGTATCTGCTAGAGCACCAATGGAAATGAAGTATGCCATCGATGCTCTTCAACTGAAAGGAGTTCAAGTAGCTTTTAACGGAGGATTAATTTATACAATAGGAAATCATCATCAAGTTCAACCTATTCATGTACAAACTATTAAAAATAAAACAGTAAAACAGTTGTTAAGAGGAATACGCCAGCATTTTCCAAAAGTCAGTTTATCTTATTACGATATGAATAACTGGTATTGTGATAAAATAGATGTAGGAATCCTATACGAACAGAATTTAACTCGTCAAGATCCAACACTTATTGAGACTGAGGAACAGTTTTTAGAAGGCCGAGCAAATACTTTTAAAATTATGATGATTTCTTTTGATGAGGAAATGATCCGAGAATTAGAAAAGTATCTTCAAAGTTTATACTTACCCCAAATCACGATTCAACGTTCAGGTAAAGCCTATCTTGAAATTACACATCTCTTAGCCAAAAAATCTAAGGGAATTGCTCATGTCCTTCGAAAAGAGCAGTTAGCTAAAGAAGAAACAGCTGCATTTGGTGACGGACATAATGATTTGCCTATGCTTGAAATGGTTGGTTACCCTATTGTGATGGATAATGCCTTTGATGACATCAAAGAGATAGCTTATAAAATAACGAAATCTAATGACGAAGACGGGGTCGGATATGGGATTCATGAATTTTTAAAGTAGGAGGCCAATAATGACAAGTATTAGTGATATAGCTAAAAAAGCAGGTGTGGCTAAATCAACAGTTTCTCGTGTTATCAATCACCATCCTTATGTTTCTGATGAAACACGACAAAAAGTGATGGATCTTATCGCTGAATTGGATTATATGCCTAATCAGCTGGCTCGGGATTTAAGTCGAGGAAAAACACAAAAAATAGGTGTCGTCATCCCACATACACGTCACCCTTATTTTACACAATTAATAAATGGCCTCCTAGATGCTGCTAAAGCTAGCGACTATCAACTTGTCATGATGCCTTCAGATTACAATCAAGAATTAGAACTTTCCTACCTGAAGCAACTCAAAATGGAAGCTATTGATGCTCTAATCTTCACTTCAAGAGCAATTAGCCTTGAGATTATTGAAACTTATGCAAAATATGGACGAATAGTCGTTTGTGAAAAATTGCAGGAATCTAATCTCTTGTCCTCTGCTTACCTTGACCGCTACCCTGCATTTGTGGATGCTTTTTCTGCCATGAAAGCACGAGGGCTGAAACAGTTAGTATTGTTATTTTCCAGAAACAATGAATCATCTGCCACATATCAGTCAGCACTATTAGCTTATCAACATGTTTATGGACAACAATCGACTCCACATGCGGTATTTGGAAATATTCATGATTTTAATGATGGCTTGAACCTATCTTATCAATTGATAAACGATGCTCGTATTGACGGTATTTTAGCTACAAGCGATGAAGTTGCTGCGGGGCTTATAAAAGGATATGAAGAAAGTGGGAAAATATATCCCTATATGATTGGGCAGGAACATTTATTAGTTGGACAACTGTTGAAACTCCCAACCATAGACCACAAATCCTATTCTTTAGGAAAATTAGCTTTTAAACAAGCTTTAGCTGAAACAATTAGTCAAGAAGTTTTGATTTCAGAGTTTTTAGTTCAAGATAATTATACTCAATGAAAATCAAAGAGCAAACTAGGAAACTAGCCGCAGGCTGCTCAAAACACTGTTTTGAGGTTGTGTATAGAACTGACGAAGTCAGTAACCATACATACGGCAAGGCGACGTTGACGCGGTTTGAAGAGATTTTCGAAGAGTATTAGTTGCTAAAAGTAGTAAAAGTTTCCAATTCATATAGTTGGAAACTTTTTATCTCCCCTTCTTCATAATGTATTTTCGTTCGGGTGACTCAATGATTTCTACGATTTCAAATCCTTCTTTTTGATAGAGGTGCTTGGCTGCTTGATTTGCCTCGAAAACATTTAAAGAAATAGTATCTATGTCTTCATTTTCAAAAGCCAAACTAACAAATTTCCTTAAAGCCTGGCTACCTAAGCCCTGACCCTGCTTCTGAGGGTTGATAAAAAAGCGTCCGATATGTAGATTTCTGTTTTCCAATCTGATTTTCTGGATAAGCCCGACAAATTCTTGTTCATCAAAGATTGAAAAGATTCCTTCCAAATCTTGCAAGGCTTGAAGGGTCAGTGGAAAAGGAATCCTTGGTCCCATCCATTGTTCTTGAAAGGATTTGCCAAGGGAGTTGGACCATTGGCATACGAGCTGAGCATTTTCTGTGCTCACATTTTCCTCAAAACGAATTGTCATCTTTTCCTCACTATCTTGTTTATGTTTCTCCATTATACTACTTCTCCAATTTTTTACGAATAGATAAGTATGATTGATATTTATTTTTTTCTAGTCGGGAGCATTCTCGCTTCCTTTCTTGGTTTGGTCATTGACCGTTTTCCTGAGCAATCCATTATCCATCCGGCTAGTCACTGCGATGCCTGTCAGACTCGCTTGCGTCCCTTAGATTTGATTCCGATTATCTCTCAAGTAATTGGTCGCTTTCACTGTCGCTACTGCAAGGTTCGCTATCCTATCTGGTATGCCCTCTTTGAACTAGGTTTAGGACTCCTCTTTCTAGCTTGGTCTTTGGGGTGGATTTCCTTGGGACAAGTCATCCTCATCACTGCTGGCCTGACCTTAGGAATCTACGACTTTCGCCATCAGGAATATCCCTTATTGGTCTGGCTTACTTTCCACCTAATCCTCATGGCCTGTTCTGGCTGGAATCTGATTATGGTCTTCTTCCTTGTCCTAGGAATCATGGCCCAATTTATTGATATCCGCATGGGCGCAGGGGATTTTCTCTTTCTGGCTTCTTGCGCTCTCGTATTTAGTGCGACAGAACTACTGATCTTGATTCAGTTCGCTTCTGCGACAGGCATCCTGGCCTTTCTCCTGCAAAAGAAAAAGGAAAGACTTCCTTTCGTGCCTTTCCTCTTACTCGCTGCTTGTTTGATTATTTTTGATAAGCTACTGCTTGTTTGATAAAGTCCAATTTCTATCATATGTCCTTCATGAAATTATTTCACAGTTAAATTATAAATTATTTCTTTTATACAAAGGAATGATGTTATCAAAGCGATCTGTTCTTTTATCTTCTTGATACTGATCAAAAAATTTCATTTCGACCGAAAATATTTCGCTTATAAACTGTAAACGAATACTTTGTTTAGACATTATCGTCGCTAGACTGACTAGACGATTACTCAAAACAACGTCCAGAATACTCTTTACTTTGCTTGGTTTTTTAACAAAAATTTGATTATCCAAAGGTTCAATAATTTTGTAGCCTTTTTGCGCAATTTGACGATAAAAGTAAGAATGTTGCTTTGGAGTCAATAATCCTAACTTAAAAGCTCGATACTCTAAAGCCTGTATCGAAACATTCAAATCCGACTTCAATAAAATATAACTATCAGGATTGCTAACACGTTTCCCTACCCTCTCTTCAAATTTGACTAAAAACTCTTCTTTTGGCAATAAAAAACATGATGCAAAATAATTTGCTTCTTGCTCCAAACAATCGCCATCTTCATTCATATCTTTATATTTGTGCAAAAGAATATGTCCTAGCTCATGAGCTAAATCAAAATTTCGACGTACAGATGATTTATTCGTTCCCAATACAATATAAGGTCTTCCCGATTTTGACCATGCGCTATAAGCATCAGCTTGACCATTAATTAGTCGTTCCACGATATAGATTCCTGAACGTTCTAATTTATAAAGCAAATCATGATTATCTTTTGAAATACCTAATTTTTCCCTGGCATAAAGAGCCAATTTCTCAATGGATTCTCCCTTATGATAAGATTCACTCACTACATTACTTAGGTCATGAATTGTAATATTAGGTATAATTACAAAACTTTCAAAATAATCAATCAAACTATCTACCTTATGTAAATACATAGTTTGAATATCTATTGTTTTCCGTGTTGCTAGGTCTGCATTTCTAAAGGCAATTACAGAAGAATCAAATCGAATACTTTCTTCTTCTTGTTCAAAATAAGTTAAATCAACATGAAATTGGTTGGCCAAATGCATTTTGGTTGATAATTTAGGTTTCGTTTCGTTAGACTCAAACTGCCAAATGGCTTGTTCCGTTAAATTAATTCTCTGAGCCAATTCTGCTCTACTTAAACCATTTAACAGCCGTAATTCTTTCAATACCCGACCATTAAACATTTACATACTCCTTACTACTTTTGAGCTTCTTGTTTTTCTATTCTTGGAATAATTTCAAAATCTTCTGTTTCCGATAATTCTGAAAAATTAGGAATATCTTGATATTTAGCTTCTTCGAAATGGTACGAACTTGATTGAATATATTCAGACAAATCCTGAATCAAGTGTAACTGACCAGTTCGTGCATCAGGCATAACAACATCTACAGATATAATATTGTTTTCCGAGTCCGCCTCATAAGTTAAAATCATAAATTTTTCGATATTCGAATTTTTAGTAGCTTGTTCAATTTCTTGAATCATTTCATCAGAAACTAACTCCATCTGAATTGGAAAAGAATGACTATCTTCATCATTTTTGTAGGAAGAATGTTGATTAAGATAAAGTGTATTCATCCGAGCATATTCAAATAAGTAGCCACTCTTATTTTTTTGTACCAAAGGAAATTGGCTCGTAAGTCGCTTCTTACCCTTTATAATTAACAATACTTTCCCATATTTTTCTGTATTTGTTTCAAATTCTAAATATCCCCAAGTCTATCCTGCTAATTGTAATTTATACTCAAACAAATCTGCTGATGCAAATGCATTATCAATATGATTAGGTCGCGTCCATGCATAACCATTCGATACTTTCATTGTCTCTCTTTTTTCTAGACGTTCATCTACATAATCTTTTTGACCTTTCATCAAAGTATCTACAATTTTTTGTGCCTTGAGCGAATCAAAGAGATCCTGATTCAACATAATTCTTCCTCCTCCGAATACTTTTTAATGAATTATATCATTTTCTTAAAGAAATTACTACAATAATTAGCTTTTTCTTAAAGTTACATATCAGAGTAATTAGCAAATGATATCTAAAACTAGCCTTTCTCCTGCAAAAGAAAAAGGAAAGACTTCCTTTCGTGCCTTTCCTCTTACTTGCTGCTTGCATGATTATTTTTGGTAAGCTACTGCTTGTTTGATAAAGTCCTCAATCGGCTCTCCTTGGTGGAGAGCTTTTACAATTTTTGAACCAACGATAACGCCATCTGACACCGCATTGAAGCGTTCTACATCTTCTTGACTAGACACACCAAAACCTGTCAAGACTGGGATGTCTGCTACTTGATGCAATTGTGCCAAGTGCTTGTCCAAATCTGCACGGTAATTTCCTGACTTCCCAGTCACCCCATTGATGGCAACGGCATAGACGAAGCCTTCTGCTCCCTTGATCAACTCTTTTTGGCGCTCAATTCCTGTAGTCAAGCTTACTAGGGGAATCAAGGCAATGTCTGTGTCTGCCAAAAATGGTTCTACAAAGTTGGCATGCTCATGAGGCAGGTCTGGGATAATCAAGCCCTTAACTGCTGTATCTGCCAAATCTTTGACAAATTTCTCCACACCGTACTGAAAGAGGGGGTTAAAGTAGGTCATGATGACAAGCGGAACTTCTGTTTCAATGGTTTTCAAGGTTTCCACCAAAGCCTGGGTAGAAGTTCCGTGGGCTAGACTGCGCAAGCCTGCTTCTTCGATCACAGGTCCATCTGCAACAGGGTCTGAAAAGGGAATACCCACTTCAATAGCTGAAACACCCAAATCTTCTAAAAAGTGGATTGTTTCAGCGAGACCATCCAAACCTTTCTCGTGGTCTCCAGCCATGATATAGGGAACGAAAATTCCTTTTCCTGCTGCTTTGATAGCGTTCAATTTTTCTGTTAGTGTCTTAGGCATGAGCTTCTCCCTTCTTTGCTGCATCTGCTTCCAAGCGGTCTTTGACTTGAACCACATCCTTGTCCCCACGACCTGATAGGCAGACAATCATAGACTTGTCTGGTCCAAGTTCTTTGGCTAATTTCACCGCAAAGGCAATAGCATGGCTAGATTCCAAGGCTGGGATAATCCCTTCCACACGAGACAAGAGTTGGAATCCTTCCAAGGCTTCCTCGTCTGTCACAGGAACATAGCTGGCACGTTTGATATCGTGGTAGTGAGAATGTTCTGGACCGATACCAGGATAATCCAAACCTGCTGAGATAGAAAAGGCTTCAAGAATTTGACCATGAGCATCTTGGAGCACATCCATGAGAGAACCGTGGAGGACACCTGGACGTCCCTTGGTCAAGGTCGCTGCGTGGTGCTCTGTATCCACACCAAGTCCTGCTGCTTCAGCTCCATACATGGCTACTGACTCATCTTCCACAAATGGATGGAAGAGCCCGATAGCATTCGATCCACCACCAACACAGGCTACTAGGGCATCTGGCAGATCTTGTCCTGTCAAGTCACGGTACTGTTGTTTGGCTTCCCTACCGATGACACTTTGGAAGTCACGAACGATTTCTGGGAATGGATGAGGCCCCAAGGCAGAACCAAGGATATAGTGGGTATCATCAATATTTGCCACCCATGAACGAAGGGCTGCATTGACCGCATCCTTGAGCACGCGCGAACCATCTGTCACAGCCTCAACCTTAGCTCCCAAAAGCTCCATACGGAAGACATTAAGGGCTTGGCGTTTGACATCTTCCTCACCCATGTAGATAGTACATTCCATGTTGAAGAGGGCTGCAGCTGTTGCAGTTGCCACACCGTGCTGACCAGCACCTGTTTCAGCGATAATTTTCTTTTTACCCATGCGTTTAGCCAGAAGAACTTGTCCCAAGGCATTGTTAATCTTGTGGGCCCCTGTATGGTTGAGGTCTTCACGTTTGAGGTAAATCTTGGCTCCGCCAATATGCTGGGTCAAGTTTTTTGCATAGTAAAGAGGAGTTTCACGCCCCACATACTGGCGCAAGAGTTGATTTAATTCCTCTTGGAAACTTGGGTCTGCCTGACTTTCACGATAGGCCTTCTCCAACTCCAAAACTGCTGTCATCAATGTTTCTGGGACAAAACGTCCGCCGAATTTTCCGTAAAATCCATCTTTATTTGGTTCTTGATATGCCATTCTTTACCCTCTCTATAAATCTTCTAATCTTTTCCTGATCTTTTTGTCCGTCTGTCTCCACTCCGCTTGATACATCTACTGCATAAGGAGTAAAGTGTTGAATTGCTTTTACGGCATTGTCTTCATTAAGCCCACCTGCGATAAAGAAGGGCTGAGTTAGTCCAGTCGTATCCAGTTGGCCCCAATCAAAGGTCTGACCACTCCCTGCCACAGGGGCATCAAAGAGTAAATAATCTGCCTGAGAATTGGGCACATGCCCCTCTCCATCCACCTGCACGGCCTGAATACTGCTACAAGGCAAATCCTCAAACAAATCATCCGCTACCTGACTGTGAACTTGAACCAAGTCCAAGCCAGCCTTTTCAATCGCTTCTAGTAGTTCTGACCGACTTGGTGAAACAAATACACCAACCTTTTTAACGTTCACAGGAATGAGCTTCGCCAGCTCAGCAGCCTGATCCAAGGTCACCTGTCTTTTACTAGGTGCGAAGACAAAACCGATGTAGTCAGCTCCTGCTGATACGGCTGTTTCCACCGCTTCTTTGGTCGATAGTCCACAAATTTTAACCTTTGTCAATCTGCAACTCCTTGATTCTCTGGGCTACATCTTCCGCCTGCATCAGAGCTGTTCCCACCAAAATTCCGTTGAAGTATGGTGCTACTCGTTCCGCATCCTGCCCTGTGAAAATAGCAGATTCAGAAATGTACAAGCAATCATCTTTGAAATGTTTAGCCAAATCTACACTGGTCTGTAAGTCAACTTCAAAGGTGGTCAAGTTGCGATTATTGACCCCGATAATCTGGGCACCAAGTCTGTGAGCCACTTCTAGTTCAGCTAGATTGTGGGTTTCCACCAAGACTTCCAGACCAAGCTCTGTCGCATAGTCATAAAGTTCCTTTAGGCGTTCTTCGGACAAGGCTGCCACAATGAGCAAGATGACTGTCGCACCTGCATTGCGAGCTCGGATGATTTGCTTTTCATCGATAATAAAGTCCTTGTTCAGCGTCGGAATCTGTACCTGACTGGAAATCTCCCGCAGATAATCCAAATGCCCTTTAAAGAAAACTTCATCTGTCAGAACAGAAATCATCACTGCGCCATTCGCTTCATAAGTCTGGGCCTGTTGCACAATATCCACATCGAGATTGATATCTCCCAGACTAGGGCTAGCCTTCTTGACCTCAGCGATTACCTGCAAGCGTTCCTGATGATTCTTCAAAAATTCTGCCAAGCGATAGGTCTTGCGCAGGGGCTGGATTTCCTCCAGCTCCATCTGCTCGACCTCACGCGCCTTCTGCTCCAAAATTCGTGCTAAAAATTCCTGACTCATTTTTGGTACTCCTGTAACAGTCTGAGTTTTTCAAGGGCCTTGCCACTAGCAATCACTTGACGAGCCAAGGCAACTCCATCCTTGATACTAGCTACCTTACCATTAGCATAGAAACCAAGACCAGCATTTAAAACTGTAGTTTCCAAGAATGGACTTGGTTCATTTTTAAGAACGCTGAGCAAAATTTCTGCATTTTCCTGAGCATTGCCTCCACGAATATCTTCGATAGCGTAGCGCTCCATCCCTAAATCCTCCGGAGTAAAGCTTGATAAGGTGATTTCGCCATTTTCAAGAAGTGCAATTTTGGTTGTTCCATTCAAACCAGCTTCATCCAATCCTTCTGGCCCAGCAACCACAATTGCACGTTTGCGACCCATATTTTTCAAAACCTGAGCTGTACTTTCTAGCAGTTCTGGACGACTAATTCCAAGAAGCTGTGTTTCCAAGGCCATTGGGTGAATCAGTGGACCAGTCAAGTTCATAATCGTTGGAATTCCCAATTCCAAACGAGCTGGCATGATGTATTTCATAGCTGGGTGCATATTTTTTGCAAAGAGAAAGACGATGCCAGTCTTATCAAAGACCTTACCTAGTTCAGCTGGTTTGAGATCTAAATTGATACCCAAGGCTTCTAGGACATCTGCAGAGCCAGATTTAGAAGAAATTGAACGGTTACCGTGTTTTGCCATATGAACACCGCCACCAGCCAAAACAAAGGCCGCAGTTGTCGAAATGTTAAAGCTGAAAGACTTGTCCCCACCAGTACCACAGTTGTCCATGGCGTCATGGATTTCAGTTGGAATATGTTGGGCATGTCCTCTCATGACTTGGGCGATGGCTGTGCGCTCCTCAGGTGTTTCCCCCTTCATCTTAAGGGCCAAGAGGAGAGAAGCAATCTGCGCCTCTGTTACACGGCCAGTTACGATACGCTCAATGACGTCCGTCATTTCCACACTTGATAAATTTTCAAATTTTGCTAATTTTTCAATAATCTCTTTCATCCTAGTTTCCTCACTTTACAACCTTCTCGATAAAATTTCGAATAGAAGACAAGCCATCTGGTGTTCCGATACTCTCTGGATGGTACTGGAAGCCATAAATTGGAAGGTTTTTGTGTTGAATTCCCATAATGGCCTGGTCATCAGTCGAACGAGCTGTCACTTCAAACTCTTCTGGCATTTCTTCAATTAAAATACTGTGGTAACGCATGACCGCACGGCCATCCTCAATACCTTGATACAGAACAGATGGGGCTTCAAAGCTGATATTGCTCTGTTTCCCATGCATGACCTTTGGAGCCAAACCTAACTTACCACCAAAGACTTCTGCAATGGCTTGGTGACCCAAACAAATCCCAAGAATCGGCTTCTTACCTGCAAAATCACGAATCATGTCTTCCATCTTTCCAGCATCAACTGGCCAACCAGGACCAGGAGAAAAGACCAGACCATCTGCTTTTTCAGCTTCTTCATACAGCTTGGGATCATCATTTCTCAAGACCTGCACTTCTGCAAAATTCCCGATGTATTGAGCCAAGTTATAGGTAAAAGAATCATAGTTGTCAATCAATAAAATCATGGTCTTAGTTCTCCAATTCTAGTCATAGATTTTGCCTTGTTAATAGTTTCTTGGTATTCGTTTTGGGCGATAGAGTCATAGACAATCCCTGCCCCAGCCTGTACATAGGCTGTTTGATTTTTGAGAATCATGGTTCGGATGGCGATAGCGAAATCCATATCACCCGTAGCAGACAAGTAGCCGATTGCTCCTGCATATACGCCACGTTTTTCCGTTTCTAGTTCATAGATGCGCCTCATAGCTCGAATCTTTGGTGCTCCTGAAACTGTTCCAGCAGGAAGTGTAGCTTTCAAGGCATCCATAGCAGTAAGTTCTGGAAGCAAACGCCCCTTGACCACACTGGTCAAATGCATGACATAGCGGAAGAGCTCCACTTCCATATACTTAGTAACTTGGACACTTGCCGTTTCAGAGATGCGACCAATATCATTACGACCCAAGTCTACTAACATTCGATGCTCTGCTGTTTCCTTCTCATCCGAAAGCAGGTCTGTCGCCAAAGCCTTGTCTTCTTCATCCGTAGCTCCTCTTGGTCGCGTACCTGCAATCGGATTAGTTGTCACGATGCCATTTTTAACTGAAACTAAACTTTCTGGACTGGCACCGATGATTTGATAATCCCCAAAATCATAGAAATAGAGGTAATTGGATGGATTAGTCACGCGAAGATTTCTGTAGAAGTCAAATGGATTGCCAGTAACCTCTGCTGAGAAGCGCTGACTGAGCACGCATTGGAACATATCTCCATTACGAATCAAGTCGCGAGCTGTTTCCACCATTTCCTCAAACTTCTGAGGAGCAATATGGGGTTTGAAGTCAAGTGGTGATAAATCCAAGTTTTCAAATTCATTTGGAGCAGGGATGCGTAATTCCTCAAGCACTTGGTTCAAGGCTTTTTCCAAGTCTTCTTGACTACGCTCACTGTAAAGGGCATCCTCGATGACATGGATTTTTTCTTTCTTGTGATCAAAGACCATGTAGCTCTCATAGACAAAGAAATGCATGTCTGGCGTTCCAATTGTATCCTCAGGGATTTGACCGATTTCTTCATAAAGAGAAATCATATCGTAACCGACAAAGCCAATAGCTCCCCCACCAAAAGGTAGATCTGAATGGTGCTGCCTCTTATGAGTCACTTCATAAAGGAAATCCAAAGGATCCCGATCAATCACTTGACCATTTTGATAAAGGACTCCATTTTCAAACTTAATCTCAAAAACTGGATTATAGGCTAGGATAGAAAAACGAGCGGTTTCCTTGTCTCTCGGAATACTTTCTAAGATAACCTTGTGTTGCCCCTTTAGGCGCATATAAGCCAAGATTGGTGATAAGACATCTCCATGAATGATTCGTTCCATTGTAATTTCCCTTTCAGTTCTAATTCTAGTCCGTGGCGACTGTATGAAAAATCCCCACGCAAAATAACTTGCGTGAGGACGAAATTCGCGGTGCCACCTCAATTATAGGATTTCTCCTATCTCTCATTCCTGTCTCAGATACATCCTGTAACAGGCCGTGCGATAAAGGGCACTCCCTTGAGAATTATGTTTTCTTCTCTTGTTTCAGATGGACCCAACCTTACAGCTTTCTCTGCTTGTTTCCAGCAACCACAAGCTCTCTGTGAGAGAAAAGACTGTAATTTTTCCATCTATTATTTTTTAGCTTCTAGGTAGTCTGCAATCGCAGCTACATCCTTGTCTCCACGACCAGAGACATTGATGATGATAATGTCGTCTTTACTTAGTTTTGGTGCACGTTTAACCGCTTCTGCGATGGCGTGCGAACTTTCAATCGCTGGGATAATCCCTTCTGTCTTGCTGAGAAGGAGGAGGGCTTGAACAGCTTCTTCATCCGTCGCAGCCACATATTCCACGCGACCTGAATCTTTGAAGTAGGCGTGTTCTGGGCCAACCCCTGGATAGTCCAAACCAGCTGAGATAGAGTAAACTGGAGCCAGCTCTCCGTCTTCCTTAAAGACTGCATAGGTCTTCATGCCGTCAACAATTCCGATACTACCTTTTGTCATAGTAGCTGCGTGCTTGTCTGTGTCAAGTCCATGACCAGCAGCTTCGACCCCAACCAATTTGACTTCTTCATCAGCCACATACTGTGAAAAAGCACCAATAGCATTGGAACCACCACCTACACAGGCAATGACGTAATCTGGCAATCGTCCTTCTTTTTCTAAGATTTGATGACGAGATTCTTCACTGATGATCTTTTGGAACTCATGAACAATTGTAGGATAAGGATGAGGGCCTACGGCAGATCCCAAAACGTAGAAGGCTTCAAGGTCATTCATCCATGCTCCAAAGGCTGCATCAACTGCATCCTTAAGGGTACGAGTTCCAGTTTCAACTGCGTGAACAGTTGCTCCCATCATCTCCATTCGGAAGACATTGAGACGTTGACGTTCCACATCCTCTGCCCCCATATAGACATCACAGGCCATACCAAACTTAGCTGCAGCCGCTGCTGTCGCAACACCGTGTTGACCAGCTCCTGTTTCCGCAATCACTCGTTTTTTGCCCATACGTTTGGCAAGAAGAATTTGTCCTAAAACGTTGTTGAGCTTGTGAGAACCCAGGTGGTTAAGGTCTTCGCGCTTGAGATAAATCTTAGCTCCACCCAGGTGGTCTGTCAGACTTTCTGCAAAATAAAGCGGTGTTTCGCGACCTGAATAGTCTTTTAAGTAATGGCGAAACTCTGCCAAAAACTCTGGATCATCCTTGTACTTGTCAAAAGTCACTTCTAACTCATCCAACAAAGCCTGAATCGGCTCCGGTACAAAACTACCACCAAATTGTCCAAAATAACCTTTAGTTGTCATAAAATTTTCCTCTTTCAGTATTGATTTCAAGATATGAAAAAAGCCCACACACAGATTGGATTCTGTGTGAGGGCGTTAGTAACGCGGTGCCACCTCAATTATAAAGGAACTATTCCCCTTTACATCTCTACCTTGTCTAACAACAAGTTGCACTGTAAGGTGTGCGCACCGAATTTTCATTGTTTCAAATTCATTTTTAAAATCAGCCCACTTTCACTACTCCCAACCACCTGTTCACAATCACCACAGGCTCCCTGAAGATCAAAAATAGTTACTTTTCTGATTTGTTGAACTTATTTTAATACTTTGTTTTTTCTTTGTCAAGACTTTTTTACGATTTTTTTGATAAAGTTATCACTTTTTCAGAAACTGTTTTGAAAGTCTCAATGATATAGTCTACTTCTTCATCGCTTAGTTTAGTATGAAGAGGGAGGGTAATTTCATTTTCAAAGAAGGCATAAGCCTTAGGATAATCTGCCATATCAAAGCCAAGGTTCTTATAGGCTGTCAAGAGAGGAAGCGGTTTGTAGTGTACGTTACTTGCAATTCCTGCTTTAGCCAATTCTTGGATGATGAGATTGCGTTCTTCTAAGCTTGCTCCTTCTACATGGGTGATGTAGAGATGGCGTGAAGATTCGACACTATCAGTCTTGTGTGCCAATGGACGAATGCGAGAACCTACAAAACCACGATCATAGCGGTCCACAATGTCCTTACGACGTTCTAGTAAACCAGGATAACGGTTCAATTGTACCAAACCAAGTGACGCCATGATATCAGTCATATTGCACTTGTAGGCTGGTGTGACGATATCGTACTCCCATGAACCCAATTGCATCTTAGCAAGGGCATCCTTAGTTTGACCATGAAGGGAAAGGATTTGGAATTCCTTGTACATCTCTTCGTCATCAATCGCTGGATTGGCCTTCCAAGTCGCACTTCCACCCTCCGCAGTTGTAAAGTTTTTAACGGCGTGGAATGAGAAGGAAGTAAAGTCAGCGATAGAACCAGCTGGTTTCCCTTTATAAGTTGATCCCAAAGCATGGGCACTATCAGAGACAATCACAATACGGTTAAAGGCTTTTTGCCACTTGCTTGCAGCAGTAAAGAGGTCACGTTTTTTCTCCACGACTTGGAGCAAACGATTATAGTCGCAAACAATCCCTGCAAGCTCAACAGGAATAATCACCTTAGTCTTTTCAGTAATGACTTGCTCCAGTAGGTCATAGTCCATCTCAAAAGTATCTGCTTGGATATCTACCATGACAGGTGTTGCTCCTACGTGAGTGATAACACTACATGAAGCTGTATAGGTCATGGCTGGAACAATGACTTCATCACCAGGTCCCACTTCCAAAACGCGTAAAATCAACTCAAGAGCGGCAGTCGCAGAGTTAAGACAGACAGTCTTGGGCGTCTGTGTGTATTGGGACAAGCGGCGCTCCAGTTCTTTTGTCTTAGGACCTGTTGTAATCCAACCAGAACGCAGGGTATCCGCTACTTCAGCAATTTCTGCTTCCGTAATATCGGGTGGTGAAAATGGAATATTGTAATTTGGCATTGATTTGCTCCTTTTATCTGTACTCATTTTCTCATGACTACTTTATTTTAGTACTTCAAACACGGTTTGAAACATGATTTTGATGTCCCCAAAGAAACTAAACTCTCGGAGATAAGTGAGGTTATAGCGCATCTTTTCAGGAAGAACATGCTCTACATAGGCTTGGTCAACTGACAGACCTTTCTCCGTCATTTGACTGATGATGGTGTCCTCATCCTTGTAGTTGATGCTGGCTAGAGAGGTAATCCCTGCTGGTAAAAGCAAGGTCGCCATCATTTCAGGGCTGTACTGCTCTGTGTAACGTGGCACTTCAGGACGCGTCCCTACAAAGGACATCTCACCTTTAAGGACATTGACCAGCTGAGGCAGTTCGTCCAAACGCACACGACGGATGAAATTTCCAACCTTGGTAATGCGGCTATCGTTAGCAGAAGTCACCAAACTGCCTTTTTTATCCGCATCCGTCACCATAGTACGAAACTTCCAAATCTTGAACCGACGGTTGTACTGGGTCACGCGCTCTTGCTTGTAAATAACAGGCCCCTTGCTATCCAACTTGATCCAAATGCTCAAGATGAGAAAGACTGGGGAAGTCAAAATTAGCAAGACCAAGGCCAGAACCCAGTCCAAGCAACGCTTGAAAATCAGCGAACCCTTCCTTTTAGAGACAAGCTGGTAGTAAGACTCAACCTCGCTTGATTTCATTTCCACGGGCAAGTCTTCCCATTTCAGCATGCTGTTTCTCCTTTGTTTTTATTATACTATTTGTCAACATTTTTCATTATACCACAAAATGGAAAAGGCGGTGAAAGAAATCTGTAATTTGAAGGATTTCCTTCTTATGCTCAATGAAAATCAACGAATATTAGGCCATGGCCCCTGCCTGCAAACTATACATCTTGTGATAGGTTTCTCCTAGAGCCAAGAGTTCATCATGGGTTCCGCTCTCGATAATGCGCCCCTTATCCAAAACATAAATACAGTTGGCGTCTTGGATAGTAGAAAGACGGTGAGCGATGGCAATGGTTGTCCGTCCCTGTCTCATCTTAGCCAGAGAAGCTTGAACCAAACTTTCTGTTTCAGAGTCAATATTGGCTGTCGCTTCATCCAAAATCAGGATTTTAGGCTGACTGGCGACTGTTCTAGCAAAGGCTAGAAGCTGGCGCTGACCAGTTGAAAAACTCGAACCACGCTCGGAAACAGGGGAATCATAACCCTGAGGAAGTTCTTGAATAAAGGAATCTGCATCCACGAAGCTAGCTGTAGCCTGGACCTGCTCATCACTGATATCTTGGTACATGGCAATATTGGACTTAATAGTCCCATGATAGAGGAAGGGATCCTGCAAGACCAGACCGATGTTTTTTCTCAACTCTTCCTGACTGTAGTTCCTGATATCCACATCATCCAAGAGAACTCGCCCTGACTGAAATTCATAAAAGCGCATGAGGACATTGATAATAGACGATTTCCCAGAACCTGTATGCCCTACAAAAGCTATGGTTTCACCCTTCTTAACCGAAAAGGAAATATCATCCAGAATCTGGTGCTTGCCATCATACGAGAAACACACATGTTCAAAACGGATATTGCCTTCTTTGATCTCGTCCTGGCCATTTTCTTGAAGAGGCTCATAGGCCCTCTCGTCAATCAGAGCAAAGACACGGCCTGCAGAAACCATAGACGTTTGCAGGGTTGAAAAGTTTTGCGTCACCTCAATTAAAGGGTCAAAGAGACGATTGATGTACTGGATAAAGGCATACATGGTTCCTGCTGTTATTCCCAAATAAAGCCCACGGTAGCCAAAGTAGGCCATTAAAACTGCATATCCTAGAAGTTTCAGCAAACTCATGGCAGGTCTCAAAAAGAGGGCATCCAAGGCTACAGAACGGTTGGCATAGACCAAGTGTTCTTGGTTGATTTCATCAAACTCTGACTGTAGGCGATTCTCTTGATTAAAGGCCTGGATTATTCTGATTCCCTCGATACTTTCTGCTAGCTTGCTATTGATATCTGACAAGAGACTTCTGGTTTTCTCAATGATTTTCACTGATTTTTTCCGATAGAGATTGACCAAAAGGAAAATCAAGGGGAGAAAGAGCAAGACTAAAGCAGTCAAACGAAAATCCAAAACCAACATGGTATAAAGGGTTGTCAGAAAGATAAAAACTGCTGAGATAAAGCTGGATAAAATCCCCGAAAACATATCACTGATAGTCTCGGTATCATTTGTCAAACGAGAGACGATAGAACCTGCTGGCGTCTTGTCAAAATAAGACATGCCTAGTTTTTCCATATTAGCAAAGGCATCCCGACGAATATCTCTGACAATACTGTAGGACACCCGTGCAAAGAGAAGATTTCCGACATACTGAACCAGAGTTTGCAATATATAGAGACCATAGTAGGCCAGCAAAACGGTCAAAGCGAGTTGGTTGAGATTGCTGAGATACTGGTCGATAAAGTGAGAAGCCACAAGGGGAATGACACTTTTGATAACCGTCGTCGCTAGTAGAAAACTGAGTGCCAAAAAGGTCAGGAGTCCATAAGGTTTGAGATAAGACATCAAGCGCTTCAATACAGTCCATTGTTCTTGTTTATTCTGCATCTTCTTCTCCCTTCATTTCCAACTGCTGAGACTGGTAGGTTTGGGCATACCAGCCATCCAAAGCTAGCAGGTCTTCGTGCCTGCCTCGTTCGATGATTTGACCATTTTGCAGGACTAAAATCAAATCTGCATGGACAACTGCACTGAGGCGATGAGCCGTAATAATGGTTGTCTTGTCCTTACGCGTTTCCTTTAGATTGTCAATAATCGCATACTCCGTCTTGGCATCCACGGCCGACAAAGAATCATCCAAAATCAAGATATCAGGATCTAAAATCATCGCCCTACTCATGGCCAGACGCTGCTTTTGACCACCTGAGAGACTAACCCCTTTTTCGCCAATCAGCGTATCAAATCCCTGAGGCATGGCTACAATGTCTTGGTAAGCTTGGGCTAGCTTAGTCGCTTCCTCGACCGCTGAAAGTGGTAAATCAGGATTGCCAAAGCGGATATTGTCTAAAATCGAAGTCGCAAAGAGAAACTGGTCCTGAGGAGCATATCCCATAAGACTACGAAGGTCTGTCAGACAATAGTCCCGAATATCGTGATCGTTTAGGTAAATGGCACCCTTATTCACATCGTACTCACGTAAGAGGAGCTTGATCAGGGACGTTTTTCCAGAACCTGTCTGCCCGACCAAGCCCAGTGTTTGCCCTTTTTCCAAACTAAAGTGAATATCCGTCAGTGTTTCCTCATTTTCAAAAGCAAATCTTTCAACAGCATACTCTAAGCGCCCGTTTTCAATGCCATCTAAAGGAATCTCAGGGTCTTGTACAGGTGATTCCTGAGACAAAAGTTCCTCAATCCGCTGGTAAGAAACCTTGCCTCGCTGAGTAATATTAAAGAGGAAGCCGATGGCCATAAGAGGCCAAACTAGCATATCCAAGTAGCTGATAAAGGTGACCAGATTTCCAACCGTGATTTGCCCTTTCTGAACCATCAAGGAACCGACCAAGAGGGTTAAAACATAGGAAGAACCAACAAATAAGAGAACCATAGGGTCAAAGAGACTATCGTATTTCATGGTTTGGAGGTTCTTTTGAAAAGTCAATTCATTGACTGCCTGAAAGGACTTCAACTCGTCCGCCTGATAACCGAAAGACTTGGTTACTTTGATACCTGATACAGACTCCTGTACCTTGTTATTGAGTTCAGAGAAAGCGGCCTGCGATTCGCCAAAAGCCTTGTGGGTCTTTCTCCCTAGACGACTAGTCGCATAAGCCATGAAAGGCAGGGGAAGAATGGCAACCAAGGTCATCTGCCAAGAAATGCTAAAAAGCATGGTCAACAAAGTCACCAGCGCCGTGATAGAGGCATCCACCGCAGACATGACACCACCCCCTGCCAGACGCGTTAGGGCATTGATATCATTGGTTGCGTGTGCCATCAGGTCCCCTGTACGATAGGCCTGATAAAAGGCTGGAGACATTTTTGTGAAATGCTCAAACAAGCGAGACCGCATAATCTGTCCCAGACGGTAGGAAGTCCCTAGAATATACATACGCCAAACATAGCGCAGATAGTACATTCCAAAGGCCGCAAGGAGCAAATAAAATAGGTCAAGAAGGAGGGCCTGCTGGGTTAATTGCCCCGATGTAATAGCATCAATGACCCGCCCCATGACCATGGGAGGAATGAGATTGAGGACAGAAACCAAGACCAAGGCCACGATCCCGACTAGATAACGGCGTTTTTCTAACTTGAAAAACCACCAAAGTTTTTGAATAATGGACATAAAATCCCTTTCTGATTGCAAATGGAAACCTGAGGCCAAGACTCAATGAAAATCAAAAAGCAAACTAGGAAACTAGCCGCAGGTTGCTCAAAGCACTGCTTTGAGGTTGTAGATAGAACTGACGAAGTCAGTAACCATACATACGGCAAGGCGACATTGACGCGGTTTGAAGAGATTTTCGAAGAGTACAAGACCCCAGGTTTTTCTTATTCATAAGTTACGACTGAGACGACACCCTTGTCATACTCAGCGATAAAGATATTGGCCACATTGTCATGCCCTTGCTTGCTGAGGTTATCAAGCAGCCATTCTTCGCTAAGACCAATCGATTCCAAGACGTCCACTTGGATCACACCGTCAGTCACAACTGGATACTTAGGATTTTCATCTCCCATTTGGACCACGATGAGTTGGCCATTTTGCTCCTGCACAGCTCGTTTGACTTGTTTCATCTGGAAAATCCCTTGACTACGAAGTTTGAGGGCTACATCCGATGCAGACAAACCAACTGAACGACAGGCTTCTGGATCAATCTTCCCATTTTTGATAAGAAGAGTTGGTTTCCCATCAATCAAGCGTTTCACAAAACGAACATTGTTATTGAGCCACTTGAGGGTCAAGACCAAAATCGTCCACATCATCAAAATCACTGCGTACTGGAGAATGCTGATTGAACTATTGTAAATCACCCCACCGATGATACCACCAAGAACATAGTTCTGAATTTGGTCTGTCGCAGAGTTAGGTGCCAGGTTCCCCTTTCCTGTCACATTGATAACAAAAACAAGCGAAAAGAGACCCAAGGCTAGTTTGATTAAAATTTCCATATAGTTGAGTGTCATTTGTTTACCTCCACCAATTCAATAGCGTCTGTTTGGTGCAATTCTAATTTCTCTAAAAGATACTTGTCTGGTTCGCTCCCGTTCATGGCACGGTAGACATCTGAACCTACCTTGACAAGCGCTCCATCAGTGGTTGCAGAAGTATTGACATAAACTTCTGATTTATCCACTCCCAAGTCTTTGGAAACAACCTCTATGAAATGAAGTGAAGTTTGAAATTGATTGTTAGAGGCTTGATTGGTCTGGTATTTTGAAATTGTCACCAAAAGCATGGCTACCAAAGTCAAGGCCAAAATCATGACCAATTCCCGAAACTTAGTCCCCTTTTTATCACGATAAGCCTTAAAAGCAAAAAATCCTGTGATAGCTAGGAGCACAATCCCAAAACCAATCATGATGCCATTTTGCTGACTGATTTGGCTAAGGACATAGTCATATGAGTAAAATTTCATTTATTTTCACTCCCTTTCATAAAATCATTCTTCATTATAAACGAAAGAGGGTGATTTTTCAAACCATACATTGGGGAAATAGACATATCAGACCAACTTCTCAAACTAATGACTCCAGTAGCTATTTCAAGATTCTGATTTTGATAATTGATAAGAATAAACACCAGGCATCAACACCACAAGTAGAAGTGTCAAGAAAAACACCCAGTAAACATATATTTGAACAAAGGAATTTAGAAACAATAACAATCCTCCTAACACCCAAATTTTTCCAGCTAGGCGATGCGTTTTTCTCCAGTTTTCATCATTCTCCAAGGTCCACGGTAGTCGAATACCGATTATATAATTTCGGTGTGTTTTTGGTAGATAATTTCCAATTACGATCATCACGACTCCCATAAAAATCTGAGCTAGTAGCCCACTCATCATGGAATAACCCAAAGATTCTCCGAAGATAGAAATCATTAATAGACAAGATACAAAAGGAATAATCCAGTAAATCAAAAGTTGTATTTTTGAACTGATATTGCTAGATTTAGGATCCTTAATCATTATAAATGGAAGCAACCAATGCATCAAAAGCATAAGAGTCGGTAAGCCAAAGATAGCAAACACTTTATGATTGTAGCCATCTGCTTGACCCAGTAGATTAAAATGAGTGGGTATCTCCTCTGGTAATTGATTCCAGAAAACACAACCTACAAGAGAAGGTAGTAGGATGAGAATGCTCGTAAATAATAGCAATTTCTTATTGATTTTTATCTTCATCAAAATGATCTCCTTTCAGATCTGCTAACCAAACCATTATATCCTCTAAAACCGATGTATTTAACTCATAATAAATAAAGTTTTTTTCTTTCATTTCATGAATCAAATCCGCTGCTTTCAAAATCGTGAGATGGTGTGAAATAGTTGCATTAGTCAACTCGAATTGACTGGCAATTTCTCCTGCAGATAATCTACCTGCTTTGAGTAAATTTAAAATCTCTCTCCTAACTGGATGAGATAAGGCTTTAAAGCTATTTGCAAAACTCATAATGCCTCCTTGCCCTTTGTAATATTAGTAGGGATAAGAATAAGCAAGGTAGAACTGATAGCATTCCAGTCGGTGATGGGCCTAAAATCAAGAGGCTTGAAACTTTTTCTCCTGGTAATTGAAAGAGTAACCCAATACCTGCAGTTGCATTGATTGCCCCATGAAATAGGGCAGAAGCCCAGATAGAAGCAGTCTTTTCCAACAACCAGCTCAACAATATTCCTAGGCTAAAACAAAATAGAAACATGGCAACAACTCCCAAAACGGGATAAGCAAAATAAGTAAGGCCATAATTATATCCTTGCAAATTGATTGGTAAATGCCATAGACTCCAAATGAGAGCAAGTAAGACATGAGTCTGGACTAGTGAAAAGCGTTTTCTTAGCACTGGATAAAGATAGCCCCGCCAACCAATTTCCTCTCCCAATGCAAAGAAACTATTAAGAAAAGGAGCGTAGGTCAAACTAGCTAGGATTTGAATCAAAGCCAAGAAAGATAAGGGAATCGGTGATTGAAGGACTCCTTTTTCTTGTAAAATAGCTTGAATAGATTCAAAACCAAGGCTGAAATTACTAGGGAATACAAGAAAATAAAGTCCCGCTCCTAAAAAACTGATGACTGCTGGTAACCAGATAGCTAGTAAGTAAAAGCGCCAGTTGCTCTTGAGATTCACGACTAATTTAGATTTGATTCCACTAGGCTGATTCGTGATTTTCCCTAAAATAAAGACTGCAAGTGCAGGCATCCACATGGCTACAATACTAGCAAGTTGACTCCATGAAGAATTTAGACCAACACCACTTAACCATAGTGCCAACCATATTATCCAAGCAAGGGCATAATCCAAGACCACAAAAAGAAGGATTGTTATCTTATTTGACATATATGTAACTTCACTTTCTATTTAGATGTTTTTCTAAATAACATTATACACCTTTCTATTCTAAACACAAGAACTATTTAGAATTTTTTCTAAATAGTTTAGGGAATTTTTATTTTCTCAGGATAAAGTCTAAAGAGTAATTTTTCAAACCATACGTTGGGGAAATAAACCTTTTTTTGGTATAATAAAATCTATAATCTGAATGAAAAAGGTAACTTTATGAAACTCATCTCATGGAATATTGATTCCCTCAACGCAGCCCTAACTAGTGACTCAGCACGCGCGAAATTGTCCCAAGAAGTCCTACAAACCTTGGTCGCTGAAAATGCTGATATTATCGCTATCCAAGAAACCAAGCTTTCTGCCAAGGGTCCTACAAAGAAACACTTGGAAATTTTAGAGGAACTCTTCCCAAGCTACGAAAATACGTGGCGCTCTTCCCAAGAGCCTGCCCGCAAAGGCTATGCTGGAACCATGTTCCTTTATAAGAAAGAACTTACACCCACTGTCACTTTCCCAGAAATCGGTGCTCCTTCTACCATGGACTTGGAAGGTCGTATCATCACTCTAGAATTTGATAAATTTTTCGTGACCCAAGTTTACACTCCAAACGCTGGCGACGGCCTCAAACGCTTGGAAGAACGTCAAGTCTGGGATGTCAAATATGCGGAGTATTTGGCTGAACTAGACAAAGAAAAACCAGTCCTTGCGACCGGTGACTATAACGTAGCCCACAATGAAATCGACCTTGCAAATCCTGCTAGCAACCGCCGTTCACCTGGATTTACTGACGAGGAACGTGCTGGATTTACCAACCTTTTAGCAACTGGATTTACAGACACCTTCCGTCATGTTCATGGCGATGTTCCAGAACGTTACACTTGGTGGGCACAACGTAGCAAAACTTCTAAAATCAACAATACAGGCTGGAGAATCGACTACTGGCTGACAAGCAACCGCGTGGCTGACAATGTGACCAAGTCTGACATGATTGACTCCGGTGCGCGCCAAGACCATACACCCATTGTCATGGAGATTGAACTCTAAGGAGAAAGCGAATGGACTATCAAGCTGTCATTCCTGAATTTGTAGTATCTGACATCGAAAAATCACGCCACTTCTACTGCGACCTGCTAGGATTCTCTGTCGAATACGAGCGTCCAGAGGAGAAATTTCTCTTTCTCTCGCTTGAAGACTGCCAACTGATGCTAGAAGAAGGCAGCGCAGAAGAATTAGCTCAGCTGACCTATCCTTTCGGGCGCGGTGTCAATATTTCCTTTGGCATTGCAGATGTTCCTCAGCTCCACCAAAAACTACTGGAAGCTGACTATCCTATCCATCGTCCCCTGACAAAAAGAGAATTTCGAGTAGGAGATAGCTTTATATATCCCCATGAATTTGCAGTTTTGGATCCAGATGGCTATTTTTTAAGATTTAGCGAATAGAAAAAATCTTTCAAATCAGAAAAAGGCATATTGTCAGGTCTTGAAAAATCTTGATAATATGCCTTTTATGATAAAAAACTTCTAAACGTTTGCTAATAACTGAGTTTTTAGCCCATTTCTCTTCTATTTGTTCGTTTTTTAATCAAAAAAACAAACAAAATATTTGATTTCTAAAGTTTTTTAGTGTAAAATAAAAACATTGGCACAAGACTATTTAAAATTGAATATCGTTTTACTTGTTTATGTCGTGAATTGGCACGACGTTTCTACAAGGTGCCGGAACACCTAACAATAAGTAAGTTAGCTTGGAGGTATGGTCGTTTTTGCCATGCCTATTTAGGGACTTACTTAGAGATTAAGTAGGTCTTTTTTCAATTTCTTACTAGAAACTCTAAACAAGCAATTGAAGCATCTTTTAGACTTTAGGAGGTCTTATGAAATTATTAGAAGAGCGCATCCTCAAGGATGGGCACATCTTGGGTGACAACATTCTCAAGGTAGATTCCTTTTTAACCCACCAAGTTGACTTTAGCCTGATGCGAGAAGTCGGTAAGGTTTTTGCGGAAAAATTTGCTTCTGCTGGTATTACCAAGGTCGTGACCATTGAAGCGTCAGGTATTGCCCCAGCTATTTTTACAGCTGAAGCCTTAAGCGTTCCCATGATTTTTGCCAAAAAAGCTAAGAACATCACTATGAACGAAGGCATCTTAACTGCCCAAGTTTACTCCTTTACCAAGCAAGTGACCAGCACCGTTTCTATCGCTGGAAAATTCCTCTCACCAGAGGACAAGGTCTTGATTATCGACGATTTCCTTGCTAACGGCCAAGCTGCTAAAGGCTTGATTCAAATCATCGAACAGGCTGGAGCAACAGTCGAAGCTATCGGTATTGTGATTGAAAAATCTTTCCAAGATGGCCGTGATTTGCTTGAAAAAGCAGGCTATCCTGTCCTATCACTCGCTCGTTTGGATCGTTTTGAAAATGGTCAAGTTATTTTTAAGGAGGCAGATCTCTAATGCAAACTCAAGAAAAACATTCGCAAGCCGCCATTTTAGGGCTTCAACATCTCCTCGCAATGTACTCAGGTTCTATCCTTGTACCTATTATCATTGCAACATCTCTGGGATACTCAACTGAACAGTTGACCTACTTAATTTCAACAGATATCTTCATGTGTGGAGTAGCTACCTTCCTCCAACTTCAACTCAACAAGCACTTTGGTATCGGGCTTCCTATCGTTCTTGGAGTTGCCTTCCAATCAGTTGCTCCTCTGATTATGATTGGACAAAGTCATGGTAGTGGCGCTATGTTTGGTGCTTTAATTGCATCAGGTATTTACGTAGTTCTTGTCTCAGGAGTCTTCGCAAAAATAGCCGATCTCTTTCCTTCTATCGTAACAGGATCTGTCATCACTACAATCGGTTTGACCTTAATTCCTGTAGCTATTGGGAACATGGGAAATAACGTCCCTGAACCAACAGGACAAAGCTTACTCTTAGCAGCTATTACCGTTGTGATCATCCTCTTGATCAATATCTTTACAAAAGGATTTATCAAATCTATCTCTATTTTGATTGGTCTAGTAGTTGGAACTGCTATTGCTGCCTCTATGGGCTTGGTTGATTTCTCACCTGTCGCTGCAGCTCCTATCGTACATATTCCTACACCTCTCTACTTTGGAACACCAACCTTTGAAATTTCATCAATCGTGATGATGTGTATCATCGCAACCGTTTCTATGGTTGAGTCTACCGGTGTTTACCTAGCTCTTTCAGATATCACTAATGATCCAATCAACAGCACACGTCTTCGTAACGGTTATCGTGCAGAAGGTCTGGCCGTTCTTCTCGGTGGTATCTTTAATACCTTCCCTTACACAGGATTCTCACAAAACGTTGGCTTGGTTAAACTGTCAGGTATCAAGACTCGTCTGCCAATCTACTACGCAGCTGGTTTCCTAATTCTCCTTGGACTTCTTCCTAAGTTTGGTGCCCTTGCCCAAATCATTCCGAGCCCTGTCCTCGGTGGTGCCATGCTAGTGATGTTTGGTTTTGTATCGATTCAAGGGATGCAAATCCTCGCCCGTGTTGACTTTGCTAACAATGAACATAACTTCCTTATCGCAGCAGTTTCAATCTCTGCAGGTGTCGGACTCAACAACAGTAATCTCTTTGTCAGCATGCCAACAGCCTTCCAAATGTTCTTCTCAAACGGAATCGTCGTAGCCAGCCTACTCGCCATAGTACTCAATGCCGTATTAAATCATAAAAAGAAATAAGAAAAAGAGGTGTGCGCCTCTTTTTTTGTTTATCCCAAATTGATTGTAAATACTATCAATCCCAATTCCCATCTAATATTTCTTTTATAAACTTTTTAGGCATCCAAAAGGAGTGTTTTGTAATCCTACGCCCATTTGGAAGTTCATCCGTATCAGATAATGAACCTTTTCCAACAAATTTTCCTTTTTCAATTTCATAATAAGTATTAGTAGCATGTAATTTCGTAAATAGGATTCTGTTTATCTTACTTTGAGGAAAATTAGTTGAAACTTTATTACCATTTTGAGTTAATTTAACTCCGTCAGAAATAATTTGTCTAGTTTCCTGCCATACTCTTTGTATTTCTTCTAATTGTCTATCCTGAAATCCCCAAAACTTGATAGAATCTAATACAAATAGCTTAGGTTCAATTTCCTTAAAAATAACGAAGAGGAATCGTTTATTATAAATTTCATTATAAACATGTGATAATTCCCAACTATCTGTTTCTGCTAATTCTTTAAAACAATAAGTTTTAAATGGAGAGTCTTCCTTAGGTAAATTATTCTTATCTACTCGAATAACTCTCAAATTCATGTTTGCTTTCTGAAATTCTTTAGTCTTATCTAAATCCCCTGTTAAGCCTAAAATTTTTCTAATCAGAGTACTATTCTTACCTTTTGCTTTGGGATTCACTTCAAATCTATCATATAACTCTTGTTCAGAGAAACCTTTATAGGAAAGAATCTTCTCTGCAATAACCTCTGTAAATGATTTTTTCTCACCCCTAAAATTAGCCAGAACACTTTCTTGATCTGATTGGTTAAAGATTTTATGATTAATCAGATAGGTCATATAACTTGATTTTAATTCCCAAGCTCTTTGTTTTGCTAATTCATGACTAAATGGTTGCTGTCTTAAATCCTTTCCTTTACCTGCACCTTTTGTACAAGTTGATAAATAGTTTCCATCTGATTCTGATAATTCATGTGCCCTTCCGTTTTTGATTTTATCTGTAATCTTCTGATAGTCTTCAAGGATGACTGCCATATCCTCCTCAAACCATTCATATAAAAATATTTTTTCAATGACATAGTCCTTCATTGTTTGATTAGGAATTAAGCCATTGTAAAACAATAACAAAATCTTTGCACATTTTTTCCATAAATGAGTGGAGTAAAAATCCTCTAAATTTTCCTCCATATAGTTTAGTATTGTTAATACAAGTCGTTCTTTGGCACTAAGTGTCCCATTTTTGTTTATCTTAAAAGGAGTAACTTTTAATTCTACACCTATTTTTTCAAAGTCAGCTTCCGAGTCACTATTTGGCTGATAACCATAGAAATATTTTTCAATATAATTTCCATACTGCCCTTTTGACTTCATACTAATTGCTTTATCTTGTACCTCAGAGACTACTCTATCATTATAATCGTCATATGATTTATAAAGAGAACGATTATACTCTTCCATAACATCGGAAAATTTTCTATTTAATAATTTGTGAGAATATTCAATAACACTATCGATATCTTCATCGTTATAGTTAAATAAGTTTTGATTCATTTTCTTCTCCTATCTTTTATATTATATCAAATTAAACTAAAGCAAACATTAATACTTGATCAATCATTGAAAATAGTATATAATGGATTAAACTGTAAAAAAATGAAGGAGAAAAGATGAAAGTTCTCGAACTATTTGCTGGAGTTGGCGGTTTTCGGATAGGATTAGAAAATGCCGATAAGCAACTCTTTAAAACAAAATGGGCAAACCAATGGGAACCATCTCGTAAATCTCAAGACGCATTTGAGGTCTATGATTATCACTTCCCCAATAGCGAAAACATCAATATTAGTATCTCTGATATAACAGACGAACAATTTTCCAAAATGGATGCCGATATGATTGTCGGTGGTTTTCCTTGCCAAGATTACTCTGTTGCTCGTAGCAAGAAAAATGAGAAAGGTATTGAAGGAAAAAAAGGAGTTTTATTTTGGGAAATCATTAGAGCAACGGAAATCATTAAACCCAAATACTTAATTCTGGAAAATGTGGATAGGCTTTTAAAAGCGCCCTCAAAACAGAGAGGACGTGATTTTGCAATCATGCTCACAGCTTTTAATAATCTTGGATATTCTGTAGAGTGGAGAGTTATTAATGCTGCTGAGTATGGAAGAAGCCAACGAAGACGTCGTGTATTCTTTTTCGTATATCGAAATGATACAGTTTTTGCTCAAAAAATTGACAATCTTTACGAAAAAAATGAAGAAACCTTTGAAGATAATAGGTATGATGACTATATTTTCAATCAAGGTCTATTTGCGAAACAATTTCCTATTAAACCTATAGCAGTTAAAAATCGTCATGTATTTTATGAGTTACCAAATGATATAGTTGAAGTTTCAGATACTTTTACTGGTACTGTTTGGAATACAGGAATTATGAGACATGGAAAATACTATTCTATTGATACAGAACCTAACTACAATGGTAATCCGATTACTCTAGGAGAAATTCTTCAAGATGAATCTAAAGTACCTGAAAAATATTTTTTAACTGATTCGTCAAAATTGGAAAAATTTCAATATCTTAGAGGACCTAAAAAAATTGAGCGAACATCCTCTGACGGACATCAATACATCTATTCAGAAGGAGGAATGTCACCTTATGATGATTTAAACCTTCCTGGACGAACAATGCTTACATCCGAAGGAACTGTTAATCGTTCTACACATTTATTATTTGTAAACAATAAATATAGATTAATTACACCCATTGAAGCTGAACGCCTTCAAGATTTCCCAGATGATTGGACAGCTAAAAAGAAATTATCTGATGGTTCTATTGTAGAAGTATCTGATAAAATGAGAATGTTTTTTATGGGAAATGCTTTGGTTACTGAGATTGTAAAAGAAATTGCTAAGTTTATTAAAGAAATTGATTGATTTATCTGAAACTAAAAAAGAGGTGTAGACCTCTTTTTTCTATATCCTCACCTGTCTGTCTTCTGACCTTTGTCCTGTGACAAACATGGTGAATGTTGCTTTGCAGACGTTTCTGCCTTCTTGATTGGTGATATCCACATCCACTACACAGGTTGTGCGACCTTGATGGACGCATTCTCCTTTAATGGTCAGCACATCATCGAGTTTTCCTGCCTTGAGGTAGTTGATAGAGGATTGGAGAGTCACTCCGTCTAGTCCCAGCGAGATAACCACCAAACCGCTGATCTGGTCGCAAAGGGTAAAGAGATAACCACCATGGGCATTGCCATAGTAGTTGAGCGACGAGTCCACTACTTTGGTCGTCACCACAACGTGACCATCTCTCATTTGTTCAATTTCGTAATTTTCAAAGGCAGATATAGCATCAAAATGAAAGTCTTTCATCGTTTCCTCCTGATAGTTCAAACGACACTATGATACTACTTTTTATAGGACTGTGCAAGGAGAAAGCTCCTAGCCTGGTAAAATTCCGACCTGCTCCACAAAGCGCATAAAGGCTGCCTGTCCTTGCTCTGTCTGCTTGTAGACTCCTGCGTCCTCAAGTACACGCTCAAAGATAGCACCAACAGAGTCCTTGACGATTTCAAGGGCTTTTTCTTTATCTGTTATGTCTGGATATTGGGCTCTAAGTTGGTCTGCCCATTCCTGATGATAAGAGGCAACTGTATTCCCTTCTCCCACAAGATAGCTAGCAACTTGCTCCACTTCTGATTTCAAACGTGGTGGCAAAATAGCCAAGCCCATAACCTCAATCAAGCCAATATTTTCTTTCTTGATATGTTGAACATCCTTATGGGGATGATAGATGCCATCAGGATGTTCTGCAGATGTCTGATTGTCTCGCAAGACCAAGTCCAACTCAAACTGTCCATCGCGTCTACGGGCAATCGGTGTAATAGTATGGTGTGGTGTTCCATTACTTTCTGCCAAGACCTGCACACTTGGATCCGAATACTGACGCCATTCCTGCAAAATCTTATCAGCCAAATGAATCAAATCTTCTTTGGAATCCGAAGTCAAACGCAACACTGACATAGCCCACTTAACAATCCCTGCCTTGACCTGCTCAAAACCAGCAAATCGGAAAGTCTTGTGTAGAGAAGCCAATTCCATAGGAAATACGTGACGGCCTCCCTGATAGTGATCATGAGTTAGAATAGACCCCCCCACAATTGGTAAGTCCGCATTTGAACCCGCAAAATAGCCCGGAAACTGCTCTACGATAGCCAGCAGACGCTCAAAACTCTGACGACTAATAGCCATGGGACGATGTTGACCATCTAAAAAGATACAGTGCTCATTAAAGTAAGCATAGGGCGAATACTGGAAGCCCCACTCCTGATCCGCCATTTCGAAACGGATAATGCGGTGATTGCTGCGAGCTGGATGGTTGACTCGACCATGGTAGCCTTCATTCTCTAGACAAAGCTGACACTGAGGATAATTGCTAGCTTGCACCAACTTGGCCGCCGCAATCTCTTTCGGATCCTTTTCAGGCTTAGAGAGATTGATGGTAATTTCCAGTTCTCCATAATCAGATGGAACACGATAAGCGATATTTTTAGCAATGGCCTTGAGCTTGATGTAGTCATTTTTCTGGCTGAGCTGGTAAAAATCTGCTATTGCCTGCTCAGGAGATTGGGCATAGGTTGCCCAAAAGTCACGATTGACCTGACTCGGACAAGGAGTTACCCAGTCCATCAGTTCAGCACCGAGGATTTCACGCGCAGTCTGACTATCCTCAATCGTCTCTAATCGAACCGCCTCCTCGACAAGCTGGTCCTTGAGGTCAATCAATTTATCCAGATCCGTCTCAACTTCCAAAACACCATCTCCCACTCGTGCCAAAACACGATTGGTCAGGTAGATTCGATCCATTTCCTCAAAGGTACTTTCTGAAATGACTTCCGTGATAAATGCATCTAGAATTCCCTGACTCATTGATTCTCCTTCCTACTTTCTAAATAGTCTCTGACAGCATCTAAATCCTGAAAAACTTGTTCTGTTTTATTTAAGAAAGACTGTGCTGGCATTTTTAAGTCTGGAATACAAATAACTGGTATCCCAGCTCTATAGGCTGCTTCAATCCCTGCTTCACTATCCTCTAATACTAAGCAATTCTCTGGTAAAACATTCAAATCACTGCAGGCCTTTAAAAATATATCGGGGTAAGGTTTGCTTCGCTTTACATCTTTTGCAAAAACTAGATGGTCAAATAGTGACAGTATACCATTACTATCCAAAATCATTCTAGCTCTAGATTCAACACTTGAAGTTGCTAAAGCGATTGAAATACCTTCTCTTTGCAAAAAAGCAAGCAAATTTTTAGCACCTTTTTTTAAATTTACACCTTTGGCTAAAATTTGAGCTTCCAGTTCATAAACTTTTTCCAAGGTTTGGTCAAAGTTCCAAGGTAAATCATAGGTATCCAAAAATCGTTGAACATTCTCCTCTTCCCTATGTCCACTGTATTCTCTAGAATATGTTTCTTCTGTGAAAGGAATTCCAAAATCTTCAAGTAATTCTTGATAAACTTTTAGAGAAATGATCTCAGTATCAGCTAATAAGCCGTCTAAATCAAATATTACAGCTTCCATATACTTCTCTCCTAGTCTAAAACGCGAGTGCCACCTGCAACTTCAGCGATATAGAAGCTTGGAGCGTATCCAACGACTTCCTCGTAGTGTTTGCCTACAGCTTCCTTAAAGGCCTCAACAGCATCTTTTTGCACCAAAGCAATAGCACATCCACCAAAACCTGCCCCTGTCATACGAGCACCGAGAACTCCTTCTTGTGCCCAAGCTGTATGAACAAGAGTATCCAATTCCAAACCAGTTACTTCATAATCATGCTCTAGGGAAACGTGTGACGCATTCATCAAACGACCAAATGTTTTCAAATCTCCTGCTTGAAGGGCTACTTGAGCTTTGAGGGTACGTTGGTTTTCAAGCACAGCATGGCGAGCACGTTTCAAACGATTTTCATCTTTAATCAGGTAGCTATATTGATCAAAGGCCCACTCGTCCAACTCACCCAAGGTCTGAATATCCAAGGCAACTTGCAATTCTTCTACTGCTTTTTCACACTCAGCACGGCGCTCATTGTACTTAGAGTCTGCTAGTTCACGACGCTTGTTGGTGTTCATGATAACAACAACATTGTCTTTCAAATCAAGCGGCACCAAGTCGTACTCCAAGGTATTTGTATCTAGGTAAATGGCACGTTGGTCTGCCCCCATACCGATAGCAAACTGGTCCATGATACCAGAGTTGACTCCGATAAAGTTATTTTCTGTTTGTTTTCCGATTTTAACCAAATCCAAACGGTCTAGTTTTAAATCAAAGAGATGCTCTGCCACGACCCCTGTCAATAGTTCCAAGGACGCTGAAGAGGACAAGCCGGCACCATTTGGGATATTACCATAAACATAAAAATCAAAACCTTTGTCAATCACGTGCCCAGCTTCTTGCAAGAAATGAAGGACACCTTTTGGATAGTTGGTCCAGTTGTGCTCTTTTTCAAACTTGAGGTCGGCGAGAGGCACTTCGATAATGCCCTTGTCCTCAAAGTTAGCTGAGTAGAAACGCAAGACTTGGTCCTCACGCTTGCGAGCTGCACCGTAAGTTCCCAAGGAAATGGCTGCTGGAAATACATGTCCACCATTATAGTCTGTGTGTTCACCAATCAGATTGATACGGCCTGGTGAAAAGAAAGTTTGGTCTGCTTCTTGACCAAAAACAGCAAGAAAGTCTTTACGAAGAGCTTCAGCAGTAAGATGTTGTGTCATATGATTTCTCCTTTTACTGTCCATTAAGTTACCTTAACGTGTAATCGTTTTCTTCTATTGTATCCAAGGGATTTCCCAAGGTCAATCCTTTTTACTAAAATTTTACTAAATTATCAGTAAAAAGTAGAAAAATATGATATACTAACCTAAAAGGAGGAGGATTTATGGCTACATTAAAAGACATTGCACAGCTAGCCTCTGTCTCTATCGCGACCGTATCTCGTGTCCTCAATCGCGACCAGAGTCTATCTGTTACAGAAGAAACCAGACACCGTATTTTAACTGTCGCTGAAGAGCTCGGCTATACTAAGCACCTCAAGACAGGCGAATCCCACAAACCCAAGCAAAAGATTGCCATTATCCAATGGGTCAGCGAACAAGGGGAACTAGACGACCTCTACTACTACCAGATTCGCCTAGGAATAGAAAAAAGAGCCCAAGAACTGGACTATGATATCTTGCGCTATTTTAATGACCATCCTTTTACTCTAAGCGAGGAAGTGATTGGGATTCTCTGCATCGGAAAATTTAGCCGTGCACAGATTTCTGCCTTTGAAGAATACCAAAAGCCTCTTGTATTTCTAGATAGCGATACTCTTTCACTAGGACATACCTGCATTATTACGGACTTTTACACTGCCATGAAACAGGTTGTCGATTATTTCCTCAGCCAAGGACTTGATCGTATCGGGATTCTAACAGGCCTTGAGGAAACAACAGACCAAGAAGAAATCATTGAGGATAAACGGCTGGAGAATTTTAAAAACTACAGTCAAGCAAAGGGAATCTATCATGATGAACTGGTCTTTCAAGGAAGCTTTACTGCCCAGTCTGGCTATGACTTGATGAAAGAGGCCATTCAGAACTTAGGAGACCAACTCCCACCAGCATTTTTTGCTGCCAGCGATAGCCTTGCCATCGGTGCCCTCAGAGCCCTGCAAGAAGCTGGGATTAGCCTGCCAGACCGCGTCAGCCTTATTTCCTTTAACGACACTAGTCTGACCAAGCAAGTCTACCCTCCCCTTTCCAGCATCACGGTCTATACTGAGGAAATGGGCCGAGCAGGCATGGATATTCTTAATAAGGAAGTACTCCACGGTCGCAAAATTCCTAGCCTGACCATGCTGGGAACCAGACTGACTCTGAGAGAGAGTACAAGGAATGAATAGGATAACAAAACGACCTCTAGCGAGATCGTTTTTCTAATGATGATGCCCGTGCTTCTGCTCTAAGGCTGTTACCCTCCGCCTATGTTGCGTATGATTGCTTTTACTGCTATCCACTTCAATAGTGATATTCTGCACGCCTCTTTCTTCTAAAAATTGACGCACCACTTCTTTGGTCTCCATCATCTGCTCCCAGTCCTCGATACAGATGTGGACAATAGCATTGTTCTCTAAACCGTCCATGGACCAAATGCTAAGTTGATTGACACTTTTGACATTGGGTAGAGCCTCTAAATCCTTCTCCAAATCATATGTCTCGACCCCTTCTGGCACAGAATCTAGGAAAATTTTCAGTGCGCTCCAAAAGCGAGGAATGGCTTTCGACAGAATAAAGATAGAAATAACCAGCGATAAAAGCGGATCAAGGATATACCAATCTGTAAATCGGAGGATAATCGCCATTAGGATGACAGCCAACCAACCAAGAGTGTCTTCCAAAAAATGCAAGCTAAGAATTGACTCGTTCTTTGTCTTTCCTTTACGGACTACTAGACTAGCTAGCACATTAATAGCCACTGCAATGATTCCCAGCCAGAGGATACCATTTTCATTAACGGGTTGCGGGTGAACGATCTTTGTGATATTTTCCAAGATCACTAGGACAGACCCTATCATAAGAATCACAGCCGTTAGCATGGCCCCTAAAAGGCTAAAACGTTTGTAACCCAAGGTGTACTGTCTATCTTCTTCACGGTTTGAAATTGTTTCTAGAAGGGCTGATATACCAATGGCTATAGCATCCCCCAGGTCATGAACAGAATCAGCAAGAACTGCACTCGAACCAAAGATTCCTCCTGCGATAAACTCAACAATCGCATAGCTTAAATTTAAGAAAAAAGCCACCCAAACAGCATATTTTGCCTTCATATTTCTCATTCCTTTGTTATAATAGATTCATGAACATCTTGTTCATTATCATTATCTACTAAAACTCAAAGAAAGGATAGAAGCAAAAGGTCAGCTTTATTCAGTTCTGAACAATTTGCCTCAAGTGTCCATATGACTAAGATTGACCGCCGTATCAGTAAAACAAAAAAAGCTATCTATCAAGCTTTTCTACAACTTTTGAATGCTAAGGGCTACGAGGCTACTACTGTTCAGGATATCATTGATCTCGCAGATGTGGGACGTTCTACCTTTTACTGTCACTATGAGAGCAAGGAGCTACTTCTGGATGAGCTCTGTCGCTACCTCTTCCATCATCTCTTTGAAAGAGAGCAAGCCATTTCAACCAAAGATTACCTCGCCCACCTCTTTCTGCATTTTCAGAAAAACCAAGATCATATCACCAGTTTACTATTCTCCAAAAATGACTACTTCCTCCGTCAACTCCAGAGAGAGCTGGAGCACCACGTCTATCCCATGCTGGCTGATGATTTGAAAAAAGCTCACCCAAGTCTGCCTGATTCTTATCTCCAACACTTAGTTGTAACCAACTTTATCGAGACATTGACCTGGTGGTTAAAAAAAGGGCAAGACTTCACAGAACAGGAAGTTGTCCAGTTTTATCTAGACCTTCTCATTCCTAAAAATTGAATACAGAGTAGAGCTCAGTTGCCTTATGCCTATACTACTGAGTTTTTTATATTTTCAACAACAAAAGAGGATCCGCCAATCCTCTTTTTCATCATATAAAATCCTTTATTATCAACTCTATCTGTTTTATCCCAAAACCTACAACATCTTTTCCTAGTTAGGTAAATCCGTATTCTGCTTAGTTGCCTTGCTCCACTGGTACCAACCAACTAGACTGTTAATGAGATAAATCAAGTATTTCCCTTGGATTTGCAGGCTTTCTCCCCACCAGAGATAGATTGAAAAGACATTAGTAGCTGCCCAGAATATCCATTGTTCACGGTAAACAGCTGTCATAAGGATTTGCCCAACCCCATTGGTCGCATCAATGATGGAATCACGATAGGGACGATTGGCACCAATAGACTGATAAATAAACCCAAAGGCCAACCACCAAAGAACACTAATAGAAAGATACTTTGTCCAACCCTTGCTATCTAGTTTACGCGCAACAAACTCTTGTTGTTCTTTCTTAAACTGGGCTTGATAAATCAAAACCAAGAGACCAATTGGCTGCATAATTGTAAAATAGAGAGTTGTTAAAACCTCACCATAAAAGCCTTTTTGAAGGGCAAGCACCAGATAAATGATGGAATTAATCAAACCAAATAGGTAGTTACTAGCACGACCTTCAGCTTCTCAAAGAGCAGAAAAAAGGTTAGTAAGGCTTGAGAGATGAATCATTTTAAAGGCAAACAATTCCAACAAGACGTCATCATTGTCGCTGTTGGTTATTACCTACGTTACAATCTGAGCTATCGTGAAGTTCAGGAATTGCTTTATGACCGTGGAATAAATGTTTATCACACTACGATTTATCGGTGGGTTCAAGAATACAGTAAAATCCTCTATCATCTCTGGAAAAAGAAAAATAAACAGTCCTTCTATTCGTGGAAAATGGATGAAACCTATATCAAAATTAAGGGGCGTTGGCATTATCTATATCGAGCGATTGATGCGGACGGTTTAACATTGGATATCTGGTTACGAAAGAAACGTTGAGCAGACGATAACAGCTATAAGTTAGAAGATACCGCCTATCAAGAAGATTAAGCACGCAAATCAGAAACCGAAGATAAGCTAGCTATTGAAGCAATGAAAAGCAAGTACACCACGCTATTGCTAGAAAATATGTTGCTAAGTCCGTTTGAAATGCAAGATACAAAAATCATGGCAGGATTGCAAGTCCATGTTTACCCCCTCTATGACGAACTGAAAGAATTAAGAGGGCTAAATAGTGTTAAAGACCACTTGTCTTATGTTGCCAGCAGACGTGAAGAATATTCTAAGCATAATATCGCACGCTACCTCAAAAAAGCCATTGAACAATATCTACCAACGGTTAAAAGGCAGGACTTAAACCATGAGTGAAGACTTAAAAACGATCAAAGAGCTGGCGGATGAGTTGAGTGTTACAAAACAAAATATTCAATTTCACTACCAAAGGTTACCAAAAGAATTACAGCTTAAAAGTTCCAACGGGTCTAATCTAATAAATTCTAAAGCAGAAAAAATAATTTTAGGTAAAGTAGAAAGTAGTAGCAAATCAAATACCAAAGACCAACAAATCAAATACCAAAGACCAACAAATAGAAAAACTAGCTAATTTGTTAGACCAGTAACAACGATTAGCCTTGCAAGATAAAAAGTTGCTAGAAGAATACAAGGCGGAAAATGATAACTTAAAAGCCCTCAAAATGCCCTCACAGGAAACAGAATTCAAACACTTAGACAATCAATATAAAGATGAAGTGAACGCTCTTAAAGAGAAGTTGGAAAATTTACAGGAACAAATCAAAGATCAAAAAAGGATAGAAAAACAAGAAAAACCAATAAAATGGTGGGGACTATGGCGAAAATAGATGATTCAGTTAAAAAGAAAGTTCCAGAATTGCGATTTAAAGGATTCACGGATGAATGGGAACAGCGTAAGTTGGGAGACGAAGTTCGAATAGTGATGGGACAGTTTCCTAATTCAGAAAATTATACTGATGATCCTAATGGGCGCTAAAAGTGCGAAGACCTATGAAGACCTATTTTGTATTAGTCAAACAAAAAATCCAAAAGAAATGGTATATGATTATGACCATGAAACAAAGTAAAATCAAACCGATTGATCTGAGGAAGCACCCGATGATCATGAAACGTTATTAAACACAAAAGTCACCCATGTGAGTTCTTGCCAGAAGCTGAAGTTAATCCTTCAACCTGGAAAACCCACAGAGGTGACTTTTTCTATACATCTCGATTTTTCTGGCAATAATCATTAACCGATAAATATGTCTGTGAATCACCCAGCGACTCCGCTATGTCCATAATCCGCGGTGGTAGTAATCCCACTCGCTGGACAAGTTCGTGATTGCTGAACAATTCCCGTGGACTGCCGGCGAAGCCAAACTTCCCGTGTTCCATAACATACACAGACTCAAACTCGGCGGCGACCCAATCCATGTCATGGGTGATGGTCACAACTTGGTGGCCCGAATCAGCCAACTGATGGAAAATTGCGGTCAACTTGCGCCGGCTTTCCCAATCAAGCGACATCATCGGCTCATCAAATAAATAAATCGCCGGATCCACTGCCAAAACTGTGGCAACACTCAACAGCTTGCGTTCCGACAATGACAGGTCATATGGACTTTCAGCTGTTTTATCATCCAAGCCAACTCTTTTTAGAGCCGCTAAAGCCCGCCTCGTAATCGTGTCGTGGTCATCCATGACCTGCGCGACATTCCACTCCACCTCTCGTTGAACGGTCGGGTTGAAAAGCTGATCGTCAGGATTCTGAAAAGTAATCCCAACCTTCAGTAACTTTTCGACTGGTTTAAAATCATTAAAATTTTCTCCATCGATCTTAATCACACCGGTTTGTGGTGTCAGCAAACCCGTCAACAATTTGAAGAGCGTTGATTTGCCGGCACCATTTTGGCCGACAATCGCCACCATCGGATCGGCGAAGTGTTGGTCTTCAACATCCAAGCTAAAGGACCGTTCCGGATAAGTGAACGTCAGGTGGCTCAGTTCAATTGTGGACATAACGAACCTCCTTCAGATCAGCGTAATTCACCGGATACCGGCCATCAGCCAAGTGCCAATCCATTTTTTGAGCAAGTTGCTGGATTGTCGGGGCTGGAATCTGCCAGTCAGCTGCCAAATGATTAAACACCTCACCCGGTCTGCCCTGGGCTACCATTTGACCCTCGTGCAGCACCCACACAACGTCGGCGACTTCGCACAAATCGTCAATTTCACTGGTGACAATGAAGACAGTCGTCTCTTTGACTTGGGCCAGCCATTGGAAAAATTGCCGGCGGCCAAGGGGATCCATCTCACTGGTCGGATCATCCATAATCAAAACAGCCGGATTAGCCACAATCGCCGTGGCAATTGCCAACCGCTGGATCTGACCACCGGAAAGGCTCTCGGGACGCAAATTCAGCTGTTCAATCAGCCCCATTTGCGTGGCAACTTCTTCAACCCGTTTTTGAATCAGTCCTTCAGCCATTCCCTGATTAATCAAGTCAAAGGCGATTTCATCGGCAACCGTGTCTGCCAACCCGCTTAGTTGGCCAGCTGGATTTTGCAGTACAACTCCATTCATGGCATTATAAACGGGCCAATTGTCGGACACTCGCTGGCCAAACATATGCCAATCGCCCTCAATCTCAGCAGACACAATTTTGGGAATGACCCCTGCCAGCACACGGCACAAAGTCGATTTGCCGGAGTGGCTATTCCCGATAATCCCAACCACCTGGCCGGTATGAACCTCCGCGTTAATCTGACGCAGTTGTGGTTGCTCAGTACCCGGATAACGGGTGGTCAAATTTTCAATTACAATCCGTTTATCTTCGTCCATATCTTCCACCCAATCAATAAAATTACCAATCCAGTCAGACCAATGTGCAGCGTCCGAGACAGGCGATACACGCGCTGGGAGGTTCTGACAGTCCGGTTGAGATTATCAAAACCTCTCAGTTGGAGAGAAATCGACCGCGTCATCGATTGATCCAAGGTCTTAATCACCAATGGAATTAGAACCGGCAGGACTGACTTTAATTTCTGAATCAACGTTTTTTGCGGATTGGTTCCGCGAACTTTTTGTGCCTGCTGGATTTTCCGCATATTGCGCATCATTTCCGGCAAAATATAACACACCGACATCAGAACGTAGACGGTTTTATAAGACAATCCGGACAGTTCCAAATAGGCCGCGTTTTCTGAAATACTCGTGGTCACCATAAAAAAGCCACTGGTCAAAATAATCACCAATACTCGACAACCCAGAGTGGTGGCGTAAATCAGGCCTTCTTTGTAGAACGACACCCCAAGCACAGAAAACAGCACAGTTTGATTCCGACTGTAAAATAATCCTTGGATGATCAGCATGGTGCAAATCAGAAACAGGCTGAATCCCAGTGCCTTAAAGGTGGTAGAACTCAATTTGGAAAATAACAATAGCAGTGTTGCGACAAGAATTAATCCGGCCTGAAGCAATAAATTCATACTGGCAAAGCTCAACAACGTCATGTCCAAGATGAACAAGAGCTTAGTAATCGGATCAATCACCTGGTACCACTTGAGCTTGACCCGTGGCGCTCCAGAAATCAATGTTTTATCAGTCATCATTTATCATCGCTAAAGAAGTGCACCATCCGCTTCGGCAGCTGACGATAGATGAAGAATGCCAGGTAGGCCACGCAGACTTTATCCAAAATATCCAAGACAAACTCATCGGTAAATGAGGCCAGCCACACTGGTACATGATTGGCGACCATTACCGCAAACAATGAGTCACCCCAAGCGATACCGGTCTGACCACCCCAAAAGATGACGTTGAGGGGCGTTGAAATGACAGCTGAAACGATGGCAATAATAATAGCAGAAACAAATACTCGTCGCGCTGACGAGAACCACCCATTGGCGTGCAAAACTCCGACAGCAATCCCAATTCCGATGCTGGTAATCGCATACACGGTTGAAATTGGCGATAAGGTCAGCCCATAGATCACGTTGTTGATGAAACCACTAATGGCACCGGCAACCGGCCCAGCCAACATGCTGGTAAGAAAGGTTCCCAAAGACCCCAGCCAAACGGGCAACTTTAACCCCTCCGCCAAGGCTTTGGCAACATAGTTAATCCCCACGGCAGCGGGAATCAAAGTCATGGTGGCAGCACTTAACTTAAATTTCCACATACTGGTACGATGAATCGGTTCTGTTTTCATAATCTTCTCCTTTTGTTTTTAAAGAGCCGTGTCTGGATAGACTTTCGGACGCAACGCTCTATTATATATCTACTGAACTGTCTATACACAAGATTTCCATCCTTAGTCGACATGAGCTGGAAATCTTTATTTGTTAAGTAGTTCACAACACATTATACACCTATTTTATGAATAGTCAAGTGTATTTACAGTAAAATTTTAGAAAATCCTAAAAATTTCCTCTTATTTTCCACTTTGAAAGACATTCAGTAACTCTAATATCAAAAAAGCCCAGACGACATTGTCTGAGCATTCTTTTCTATGGTCATTTAACCAAGTTGAGTTTAGCTTTTCAAGCTATTTCTTCAACAAACCTTGTTCTTGTAGAAACTCCTTGGCTACTTGTTCTGCTGACTTGCCTTCAACACCGACTTGGTAGTTGAGCTGGCTCATCTGGCTTTCCGTGATTTTACCAGCCAATTTATTGAGAACTTTCTCCAACTCAGGATGCTTCTTAAGCAAAGCTTCTTTCATGAGTGGCGCCCCTTGATAAGGTGGGAAGAGTTGCTTGTCATCTTCCAAGACCTGCAAATCATAACGCGCCAATTCCGCATCAGTTGAATAGGCATCCGTGATTTGAATATCGCCTGACTGAATTGCCTGATAGCGAAGGGCTGGCTCCATGGTCGCTACATTGAGATTGAGACCATACATTGATTGCAAGCCCTTATTGCCATCTTCACGGTCATTAAACTCTAGAGTAAAGCCTGCCTTCAACTGTCCTTCTACTTTTTTCAAGTCCGAAATAGTCTTCAAGCCATATTCTTGAGCAATCTTTTTCGGAACAGCTACAGCATAGGTATTTTGATAAGACATGGGTTTGAGATAGGCTAGATGATCCTGTTTGGCAATACCATCACGCGCTACATCATAAACCTGCTCAGGCTCATGACTCACTTTCGGTGATGGTTGAAGCAGGCTTTCAGTCACCGTACCAGTAAATTCAGGATAGATGTCAATATCGCCTTTTTTCAGAGCTTCATAGAGGAAGCTTGTTTTCCCAAAATTTGGTTTAACAGTCGCAGTCATACTGGTATTTTCTTCAATCAGCAACTTATACATATTGGCCAAAATTTCTGGTTCTGGACCCAATTTCCCAGCAATGACCAAGTTTTCTTTCTCTTTTTGAACAAAGAGGGCTGGACTATAAGACAGACCGAGCAATATTGTCACCAAGGCAAAACCAGAGAAAATCGTCCGTAATTTTGCTTTTTCCATCACTTTTAGTAGGAAGTTAAAGGCAATAGCCAGCACTGCAGAAGAAAGGGCCCCGATCAAAATCAGACTGGCATTATTACGGTCAATTCCCAAAAGGATAAAGGAACCCAGTCCACCTGCCCCAATCAAGGCCGCCAAGGTTGCCGTACCGATAATCAGGACAGCTGCCGTCCGAATCCCAGACATAATGACAGGCATGGCAAGTGGAATTTCAAACTTCTTGAGGCGCTCCCATCGAGTCATCCCAAAGGCAATCCCAGCCTCTTGCAGACTTGGATCAATTCCCTTTAGCCCAGTGATGGTATTTTGTAAGATCGGAAAAATCGCATAAATCACTAGAGCTGTCAAAGCTGGCAAGGTTCCAATTCCCATCAAAGGGATAAAGAGCCCCAACAAGGCCAAAGACGGGATAGTCTGGAAAATCCCTGTAATCTGCAAGACCCAGTCCGCCAACTTCTCATGATAGCGAAGAGAAACAGCCAAGGGAATCGCGATAAAAATAGCTAGTAACAGGGTCAAAAGTGACAACTGCAAATGTTGAGATAGAGCTGTCAACCAATCACTAAAACGATCCTGAAAAGTTGCAATTAAATTAGTCATGAACACTACCTCCAAACAAGTCTGCTACAAAGTCTGTTGCAGGCGCTTTTAAAATTGTCTCGGGATTCGCTACCTGGCGAATTTCTCCATCCTGCAAGACAGCAATACGGTCCGCCAATTTCAGAGCTTCATCCGTATCATGGGTCACAAAAATCGTTGTCATCCCAAACTCTTTATGCAATTCTTTCGTCAGAACCTGCAACTGTTTGCGAGAAATAGCATCCAAGGCTGAAAAAGGTTCATCCATGAGGAGAATCTTAGGCTGACCAATCATAGCACGAACAATACCGACCCGTTGCTGTTCTCCACCAGATAATTCACTAGGCAAACGATGCCCATACTCAGCTACTGGCAAGCCAACCTTAGCCAAAAGCTCTTCAGTTTTCTTAGCAATTTCTTCCTTAGTCCATCCCTTCATTTCAGGAATCAGGGCAATATTTTCCGAAACCGTTAGATTGGGAAAGAGAGCAATGGCCTGTAAAACATAACCAGTAGAAAGACGAAGTTCACGCTCATCATAGTCTTTGATGCGCTTGCCATCCATATAAATATTTCCATCAGTCGGTTCCAAGAGGCGGTTGACCATCTTAATCATGGTCGTCTTACCTGAGCCAGATGGCCCAACTAAAACCATAAACTCGCCATTCTCAATCCGTAAATTAACATCTCTCAAGACATCTTTTTCTGTGTAACGTAAAGCTACATTTTTGTATTCAATCATTCTGTATCCTCAATTTAAAACTTGCCTCGGTTGGTCAAGTCTTCTACCTTAGGCATGACTTCCTTATTATCCCAATGCTCCACAATTTTCCCGTTTTCTAGACGGAAGATAGCGTACTGGGCATAGGCAAGGCCGTCAATCTGAGTCCGACCATAGCTAACCACTTAGTTTCCTTGTCCTAAGAGTTGGAAAACAAAGTCGAAAGTGACCTTTACTTATAAACAGCTAATTTGCTCCATTTTAAACCTCATTTTCCTCCTCTTTCAGATTAGCCAAAATTCTTTCTTGAAAGGCTTCAAACTGACGAATTTCTTCCTCTGAAAATCCTTTGTAAAAGATCGTATCCAATTTCTGACTGACACGATGCCCTACTTCTTTCTGAGACTGCCCCAACTCTGTTAAAACCAAATACTTCTTACGCTTATCTTCTCCACATGGACTAACGGTTACAAGATTTTGTTCCTCTAGCTTTTTAATCATAGTCGTCAGTGTATTATTAGCAAGTCCAGTCGCCAAAGCAATATCTGTCGCAGTTGCACAGCCAGTTTCACTATTCCATAAAACCGCTAAAATCTTGCCCTGTTCACTACGATAAAGAGCTTCAGGATCTTGGCTCAGTAACTTTTGAAAAATCCGCCCATTCAACAAACGAATATGATGGGCTAGCAAATGACTATCTTTCATGACACCTCCAATTTATTTCTATATCGAAACGAATAAAGTAATTGTAACACTCATCATTCCAACTGTCAACTATTTCGACTTAGAAATAATTTTCCCCAGTAAAAAAATCTCCCACCCAAGGTAGAAGAATTTTTTAATCTTATAAATTTAATCCGTCATATCCGATACCAAAGTTCGATGCTCCAACGGAATACTGCACATAACTAGCAAGAAAATAAAACCTGACTGAATCCAGAAGAGGGCCAAATCAAAGATTCCGTGCACAGCAACCACTGTAAGGAAAGAGAGATAAAGACCGATAATCGGACGTTTCCCCGACTCCTGACTCATATCCATCATCAAGCGAACAGGAGCAACAGAAGACAAAACTAATAAAATAGTCCCCACAATTCCGTAACTCAGAATCGTATCAATATAAAGACTGTGAGCATGTTCATGATAAGGAGCATGTATCCGAGGATAAGAGTGCATATAGGTCAATGGCCCTTCACCCCAAAAAGGATTTTGCTTAAACAAGGCCATCCCAGCATCCCAGATAGAAATGCGTTCTTCCATAGAAGAGTCTAAAGTCCCCATCCGAACTCCCAAATCACTAGAAAAGAGGAAACTCAAGCCAATCGCAAAGACTCCAATACTAAGCCAAAAGGCCTTCCAGTTTTTAATGGTCGTAAAGAGATAGATGATTGCTCCAGCGATAATAGCAGGAAAGGCAGTTCGATTCTGCGTAAAGTTCAAACCAAAGAGATTCACAAAGCCTGCAATCACACAGAATACTTTCAACCAATTCAACTTGGTCGTTGTAAACAGATAGAAGGCAATCATGATACAGAAACAACAAATAATTCCATAATAATTAGGGTTAAAGAAGGTCACTTCTGCACGATTCTGATGCCACACCTGCATATTGGGGGAAAGAAAAGCATAGTTAAATTTCTTCACAATTTGGAAATGTTCTAAACTCGCAAAAGCAGCTGACAAGACACTACCAAACAAGACAAGCTGTAAAATCAAGCGAAAGAATTTATGTGATAAAATCGACTGATAGTGCAAAAAGAAAACAGTAAATAGAAACATTCCTACTGAAGCTACAAGACCCATCCAATTTTGTGCAAAAACGGATATAACAGTACTATAGCCAAGAAAAAGAAGCAGCATCGGATGCTCCCCCATTTTCTGAAGAATACTTTTCATGTCTCCTGTAAAAATCAAACTGATAATATATAAACAGAATACAACTACAAAAAGATAAAAGGGTAAAAAGATACTCAGGATAATTCCCAATAAAATTAACTCTTTGCTAGACAACCCTTTCAGCTTTTCAATAAAGCCTATTGATTTCAAAATGAATCCTTTCTCTCCAAATCAACTGATTCAGATAATAGTAAGCTACCCTTTATTGTACCACTTTTTTAGCAATTTGAAAACAAAGGAAACGTTTCCCTAGGTAAAAAAGGGAGCAAAAATACTAAGATTTCAAAACTCAATCTTAATGATTGTATTTTCTCTAAGAAAATCATGCCGTAAATAGTAGGCATATGTTAAAATAGTAGTAATAAAATATAGATTAGGCGCAACCATCCAAACTAGATTCAAATCATATACTATTCTTAAAGAAAGGCAACACTATGAAATCCTACCAAGCCGTCTACCAAATTCTAGCAAAAGAAACCGATTATATCAGCGGAGAAAAAATTGCAGAAGAACTATCCCTAAGCCGAACATCAATTTGGAAAGCCATCAAGCGATTAGAACAAGAAGGTATTGAAATTGATAGTATCAAAAACAAAGGCTATAAACTGATGAACGGTGACCTTATTCTTCCAGAACTTCTAGAACAAAATCTTCCGATTAAAGTTAGCTTTAAAACTGAGACTAAATCAACACAACTGGATGCAAAAGAAGCAATTGATTTAGGGAATGAAGCAAACACCCTTTATATAGCTTCCTATCAAACAGCAGGGCGAGGCCGTTTTCAACGTTCCTTCTACTCACCACAAGGTGGTATTTATATGACACTCCATCTTAAACCAAATCTTGCCTATGACAAATTACCATCCTACACACTACTTGTAGCTGGAGCTGTCTACAAAGCCATTAAGAACCTAACTTTAATAGATGTCGACATAAAATGGGTCAATGATATCTACCTAAACAATCATAAAATCGGAGGAATCCTTACTGAGGCAATGACCTCTATAGAAACTGGCTTAGTCACAGATATCATTATTGGAGTAGGTATCAATTTCACTATTAAAGACTTCCCTCAGGAATTAAAAGAAAAAGCTGCTAGTTTATTTAAAACACCAGCACCTATAACAAGAAATGAATTAATTATCGAAATATGGCGTGCTTTCTTCGAAACACCAGCAGAAGAGCTATTATACCTATACAAAAAACAGTCATTCGTCCTAAGAAAAGAAGTTACTTTTACACTAGATCAAAAAGACTACAAGGGGCTTGCTAAAGACATCTCTGAAAGTGGTAAACTTTTAGTTCAATGTGATAACGGAAAAGAAATCTGGCTAAATAGCGGAGAAATTTCTCTCAATAGTTGGAAGTGAAATAGCACAATTATAATATAAACGATATAAAAATAACTTCAGATTAGTAATTCAATTAAGTTTTACAGATCTGAAGTTTTATTGTCTCTAAAAATAAAAAAGAGAGTTACAAACTCTCATTAAAACGGAGAATAAGGGATTCGAACCCTTGCGCCAGTTACCCGACCTAACGATTTAGCAAACCGTCCTCTTCAGCCTCTTGAGTAATTCTCCAATTAATGGGCACGAGTGGACTCGAACCACCGACCTCACGCTTATCAGGCGTGCGCTCTAACCACCTGAGCTACGCGCCCAAGTTAAAAACTTGGTAATTTGAACAAAGTTCAAAGCGGGTGACGAGAATCGAACTCGCGACAACAGCTTGGAAGGCTGTAGTTTTACCACTAAACTACACCCGCATACATACTATAAGTAAAAATGGCGCGAGACGGAATCGAACCGCCGACACATGGAGCTTCAATCCATTGCTCTACCAACTGAGCTACCGAGCCTTATTGCGGGAGCAGGATTTGAACCTACGACCTTCGGGTTATGAGCCCGACGAGCTACCGAGCTGCTCCATCCCGCGTTAATGAAAAAGGAGGATGTGGGATTCGAACCCACGCACGCTTTTACACGCCTGACGGTTTTCAAGACCGTTCCCTTCAGCCGGACTTGGGTAATCCTCCGTACTATTCAAATGGACCTTGTAGGACTTGAACCTACGACCACTCGGTTATGAGCCGAGAGCTCTAACCAGCTGAGCTAAAGGTCCAACAAGATCTTTATAGCGGCGAAGGGGATCGAACCCCCGACCTCCCGGGTATGAACCGGACGCTCTAGCCAGCTGAGCTACACCGCCATGAATCGGGAAGACAGGATTCGAACCTGCGACACCTTGGTCCCAAACCAAGTACTCTACCAAGCTGAGCTACTTCCCGAGTTAAATAGAAAAATGCACCCTAGAGGAGTCGAACCTCTAACCGCCTGATTCGTAGTCAGGTACTCTATCCAGTTGAGCTAAGGGTGCTCATTATTTTATGCCGAGGACCGGAATCGAACCGGTACGATCGTTACCAATCGCAGGATTTTAAGTCCTGTGCGTCTGCCAGTTCCGCCACCCCGGCCTCTCTAAGCGAACGACGGGATTCGAACCCGCGACCCCCACCTTGGCAAGGTGGTGTTCTACCACTGAACTACGTTCGCACTGTTTTCTTCTATCTAAAAATGCCGGCTACATGACTTGAACACGCGACCCTCTGATTACAAATCAGATGCTCTACCAACTGAGCTAAGCCGGCTCATTTATTATATCTTAATGCGGGTTAAGGGACTTGAACCCCCACGCCGTTAAGCGCCAGATCCTAAATCTGGTGCGTCTGCCAATTCCGCCAAACCCGCATATATGACCCGTACTGGGCTCGAACCAGTGACCCATTGATTAAAAGTCAATTGCTCTACCAACTGAGCTAACGAGTCTAAAATAACTTCCGTTATTCTAACGGTCCCGACGGGAATCGAACCCGCGATCTTCGCCGTGACAGGGCGACGTGATAACCGCTACACTACGGGACCTATGGGAGTTAACGGGATCGAACCGCTGACCCTCTGCTTGTAAGGCAGATGCTCTCCCAGCTGAGCTAAACTCCCTAGAGCTAAGCGACTTCCATATCTCACAGGGGGCAACCCCCAACTACTTCCGGCGTTCTAGGGCTTAACTTCTGTGTTCG